>NZ_JBLXIB010000001.1:0-633355 GCF_048269745.1 Zunongwangia sp.
CCCCTGTCAGACTACATTTAAGCCCTGGTAAGGTTCCTCGCGTATCATCGAATTAAACCACATGCTCCACCGCTTGTGCGGGCCCCCGTCAATTCCTTTGAGTTTCATTCTTGCGAACGTACTCCCCAGGTGGGTTACTTATCACTTTCGCTTAACCACCCAGCCCTCAATTAGGCCGGACAGCTAGTAACCATCGTTTACGGCGTAGACTACCAGGGTATCTAATCCTGTTCGCTACCTACGCTTTCGTCCATCAGCGTCAATATATTATTAGTGATCTGCCTTCGCAATCGGTATTCTGTGTAATATCTATGCATTTCACCGCTACACTACACATTCTAACCACTTCATAATAATTCAAGATTTACAGTATCAATGGCAATTCTCCCGTTAAGCGGAAGACTTTCACCACTGACTTATAAATCCGCCTACGGACCCTTTAAACCCAATGATTCCGGATAACGCTTGGATCCTCCGTATTACCGCGGCTGCTGGCACGGAGTTAGCCGATCCTTATTCGCAGAGTACCGTCAAACACCTACACGTAGATGCGATTCTTCCTCTGTAAAAGCAGTTTACAACCCATAGGGCAGTCTTCCTGCACGCGGCATGGCTGGATCAGGCTCTCGCCCATTGTCCAATATTCCTCACTGCTGCCTCCCGTAGGAGTCTGGTCCGTGTCTCAGTACCAGTGTGGGGGATCTCCCTCTCAGGACCCCTACTTATCGTTGCCATGGTAAGCCGTTACCTTACCATCTAGCTAATAAGACGCATACTCATCTCCTACCGTAACCTTTAATTATAAATTGATGCCAATTCATAATACTATGAGATATTAATCCACGTTTCCATGGGCTATCCCTCAGTAAGAGGTAGATTGTATACGCGTTACGCACCCGTGCGCCGGTCGTCAGCAAAAAAGCAAGCTTTTTCCTGTTACCCCTCGACTTGCATGTGTTAAGCCTGCCGCTAGCGTTCATCCTGAGCCAGGATCAAACTCTTCATCGTTGTTTCTTTTATATAGTAACAACACTATAAATGTTTGCTCTTCGCTAAAGCTCAAAAGATGACTTCTATATAGTCTTAATTCTTAATGTACACTATTACCATTCCAATAGAATGATAACTTGTCAATTCAATATGTCAATGAACTTTCTTAGTTCAGATGCTAATAAATATTTAACATCTTTTTGTTAGAAATTAAGGAGTCGAACCTTATATTTGACCCCAACGATCTTTCTCAGTAATCCAATAATTTTGCTTCGTCGTTAAGCGGCTGCAAATATACAAAAGATTTTTAATTCAACAAGAAAAAATAAATCTTTTTTTAATCAACCTCTCAAAATAAAACCGAAGAACTTCCCGCTAAAAGCGGATGCAAATGTAAAACTCTTTTTTACATTTACCAAAAGTTTTTTTAAGGTTTTTTTTCAAAGACTATCTAAATAAATATAACCCTAAACCCCTAACAACACTACTCTCTCAATGAACTTAAACAACCTCGCTAAAAACCTTAGCGGGTGCAAATATAAACCCTTTTTCTACCTAAACAATACTTTTTTTTAAGTAATAGCAATTTTACCGATAATCGATAATTCAATCCTTTTTTGTAGATTTTTCATTGAAAAAGAACCCAAATCCAGTGAATACAAAACTACTAATCTTAATATTGTGCTAACAATTTATTAAACAAATGTGAAATCTATAGAAAAAAGTTCCATACTAACCCAAATCGTATTAAAAAATCGCCATGTGGGTAGCCCCGTGATACAAAATCTGTGTTCTGTGTTAAAAGATAATTGATGTTCTCTAATTTTAAAAATAACCTGTAATACATATTATATTAATGTATTCGCGCATACTATTAACTATATTGAGAACCTGAGTAAATAAATGGTTATTGTAACCGGTGGACTTACTGATAAAACGATAAAATTCTTATGTTGCCAAAAAATCTCCTTTATCATTAAATAGATTGAGGTATATAGTAGTAATCATTTACCTGAAGAGTGCAGCAAAATGAGTGTTAGTAAATCTATCTTTTAATTAAAATAACAAATAAAGATCTGATTTGATCAGGAAATCTTAAATGTCAATTAATTGCTGTATATATAAATTCATTCTATTTACATCGATTAGCACTTCATTTTTAGCCTAGTAATTTTTTTCTTTCTATTTGTTGAAATTTAGTCGATTGAATAAAATTAATTAAGTATAAATAGTCATTGAAAGGAACAACTAATACATTAGCGTCCCCTTCAATTTTAATCTTAATTTCCTTATTATTCTATTTCAAACTTCTGCTTTAGATCTTTTACCATAATTTCAAATTCACCAGCTTCAATCACGGGTTTACCTTCTGTATTAAAATAAGCTAAATCTTTAGATGGAATAGTAAAGTGTAAGGTTTTTGATTCACCAGGTTGTAAATCAACTTTTTTGAATCTTCTTAATCGTTTCACATCTGGCGTAATTTCAGTCGCATATAAATCGGAAGTATATATTTCAACTACTTCTTTACCGGCTCTCTCACCAGTATTAGTAACTGTTACTTCCAGCTTAAGCTCCTCATTTTTTTTAATTGAAGATTGCTCTAGTTTTAAATCACTTACTTTAAAAGTGGTATAGCTCAATCCGTCACCAAAAGAAAATTGCGGACTATAATCGGCTTCATAATTATATACGCCTTCAGAGGCAGTTTGTTCTTCAGAATGCTTATGAATATAAGGAATAAGCGCATTTGGATAGCGAGGATAATTATAAGGTAGTTTTCCAGAAGGATTCACATCTCCAAATAAAATATCAGCTAAGGCATCACCTCCAAAATTCCCCGGAAGATAGACTTGAATAATTCCTTCTACATCCTTCTCAAATTTACTAATAATACGAGGTCTACCTTCATTTAAAATCATTATCACTGGTTTTCCTGTTGCTGCAAGTTTTTTAGCTAACTCCGTTTGATTATCTGAAATATATAAATCATTTAAATCACCAGGTTTTTCAGTATAGCTATTTTCACCTACACATAAAAAGATATAATCTACACCTTGAGCAGCTGCGATAGCCTCGTCAAACTGATCTTTTTCATCTTCATAATATTTACCATCCTTCACATAATTTACACCTGGCACATAAGTTACCTTTTCTTCTCCAATTTTATTTTGCACAGCTTCCAAAATTGTATTGTACGCTCCTGCAAATTCTTCTGTCTTTTCGCCTTGCCAAGAATACGTCCAAGCACCATTTAAGGTACGCATAGAATTTGCGTTAGGCCCAGTTACTAGTACCTTCGAGCTTTTATTGATTGGAAGAATATTGTCTTCATTTTTCAATAAAGTAATAGATTCAGCAGCCATATCGTAAGCAGCTTGTTCAAACTCTTTACTTCCAAACTTAGGGTAATCTTTGTAATGAGTTACTGGCGTTTCAAACAGGTTTAATTCATATTTTACTTTTAAAATTCTTCTTACAGCATCATCTATACGCTCTTCCTTAACCTCTCCATCTTTAACTAAGGCAACAAGATTATCAAAAAAGCGCTCATATTCATAGGGTACCATAGACATATCTACTCCTGCATTAATAGCCATTTTTATTGCTTCACGATCATTTTTAGCAATACGATCACGGCGGTGCAGATTTTCTATATCAGCCCAGTCGGTCACTACTAAACCTTCAAACCCAAGTTCATTTTTTAATAATTCAGTAAGTAGTTCATAATTAGCGTGAACAGGTACTCCATTAATAATTCCGGAGTTGACCATTATAGTATGAGCTCCTGCTTCAATTGCGGCTTTAAAGGGAGGTAAATGATATTCTCGAAGCACATCTTCTGGAATATAAGAAGGGGTACGATCTTTTCCAGAAGTTACTGCGTGATACCCTAAAAAGTGTTTTAAAGTTGAAGCTAAGTGCTCTGGATCACCAATAGTATTATCTTTTCCTTCATAACCATCTATCATCGCAACGCCAAGAGATGAAATAAGGTATGGATCTTCGCCAAAGGATTCCCACATTCTGGAAAATCTTGGATCCATTCCAAGATCTAAAACAGGTGAAAAATTCCAAGAAATTCCACTAGCACGGGTCTCGTAAGCGGTTATAGCTGCCCCTTTCTCGACAAGCTCTGGATTACGACTTGCTCCTTGAGCGATTTGTTGAGGAAACATCGTTGCTCCAGCGGTGTATGTAGCCCCATGAATTTGATCTACTCCATAGATTATAGGAATACCCAGCTTAGTTTCGTCTTTATTGATATCCTGAATTTCCTTAATAACCTCGTACCATTTTTTTGGTGTTAAAGCGCGGTTATTAGCTGTATTTAAAAATGAACCTACTTTATATTGCGAAACTGCTTTTATTACCTGTTCCTTATCCAGATTAAAAGGTTCAAAACTAGAATATCGGTCTTCTCCTTCACCAATAACATCAAGCGTAACTTGTGTCATTTGACCAACTTTCTCTTCTAGACTCATTTTTTTTAGCAGGCTTTCTACTTTAGCGGAAACATCGTTTTGGGCAAAAGAATAAGTAAAGCTACCTATCATCAATAAAAACGATACAATAATATTTTTCTTCATAATCATAATTTTAAAGTTGCCACTGCTTTTCCAGGAATTTGTAACTGATACGAGTTTTCTTCCATTTCAAGCTTTAGGCTTTTTTTTTCTTTTGATTTATTTTGAACTATAAGTATAACATCACCCTGAGGGGTTTTAAAACTAACATTGTTTATCTCCTGGACTTCATTTGAGGCAATTCTCACTGAGCCTGGACGTACAAATTTTGAAGCCTGAGCAATAATATAATAAGCAGGCTCACGAATTATAGAGTCTCCTGAAATAGTGAGCGCACCAAGACAATTTTTACAACCTCCTCTATCGGTATGAGGCTTTTGGTTTTCGTCCGCTACAAGGTTCCATTCTAGAACAGTTCGGCTCCAGTTCCTAGTGGCTCCAATAATTAGATTTTCGATATGCCATTCCATTTCCTTTGCAAAATCTCCGGGCGCCCCAACCCATTGCTCTGTAAAATATAGGTTCTTATCGGGATGTGCATTATGAACTTCAGTAAGAGCATCGATTTTTCCTCCGTAAAGATGAAAAGCGGAGCCGTCCACATATTTGGCAGCTTCAGGATCATTTAGAATAGAAATAGGATAATCGGGACGATCAGCATTATGATCGTATAAAATAATTTTAGTTTTGATATTATTTTCTTTGAAGGTAGGGCCTAAATGATTTTTAATAAATTCCTTTTGTGCATCTGCTTTCATTAATAAGCTTGGATTATTTCCCGGATGTAAAGGCTCATTCTGGATCGTAATAGCATCTATTGTAATCCCTTCTTTCTTCATCGATTCTATATACTTCACAAAATAGTTGGCATACACGGGATAATATTCTTCTTTAAGACTTCCTCCGCGAGTATCTACATTATCTTTCATCCACACTGGCGGCGACCATGGAGAACCAAGGATTTTGATATCTGGAGCTATTTTAATGATTTCCTTTAGTACAGGTATAAGGTTCACGGTGTCGTTAGCCAGACTAAAATTTTCCAAATCTTCATCGGTTTTTCCTTCAGGAAGATCGTTATAAGAAAATGGAGTTTCATCCAAATCAGACGCTCCAATACTAAGTCTTAAATAGCTTATTCCAATTTCGTCACTTCCTGTACCAAAAAGCTCTTGTAACAAATCTGCTCGAGCAGCTGCACTCATTTTATTTAAGTGCAAGGCACTCCCTCCAGTTAAAGTATAACCAAAACCATCAATTTCCTGATATGTTTTAGAAGGGTCTATGCTAATGGTAGCATCTGGGCTAAAATCTTCTTTTGAACTAATCTGAAGATCTCTTTTTTCCAACAAGGATTTTTTATCTAAAGTGGTTAGCCATATTTCAATGCTTTTATCAGAATTATCTTTTTGACAACCTGCTAATAATAGCACTCCGAAGAAAAAAATGTATAATTTATTCATTTAAGTTAATTTCTATGGATTCTAATTTGAAATTTCCTTCAAGTGATTTGATTTTTAAATAATTCGATTTTCTAGAAATTTTAATATTATCTAAATTCACCAAACTCCATTCTTCAGAAATATTTGAATTGGTTATAGAACCTATTTCTTTATCATTTAAAAGCACAAGAGCTCGGGATTTAACTGAAGAAGAAATTTTAAATCTAATTTGATAAATAGCAGGTTTTTTGACAGTAAAACTATATCGCAACCATTCACCTTCTTCAAAATCCCCTACATATACATCATTATATTTTTTAGATTTTTCTTTTCTAAAAATATCAACACCATCATTTCGATAGGTGTATCCATCATTCCAACTTGATCGGTCCTCTCCTGTAGAAATATGATAGTTAGCCACTTTTTTATCGCTATAAGCAACTCCATTCTTTCCAAAGTCGTAATCAGCTGCCTTAATTTGTGCCTTTTTATCTACAATCGTTTCTTTAAAAGGAATAACTTCTGTAGAATGTGGTTGTCTAATCATAGCATCTACCACATCTTTGTGGAAAATATTATTTTCAATTTTAGTGTTTTCGGCTAACTGCATAAATGCTTTATATGCGGCTTTCTCAGAAGGTTTTTTTGCATTTCCATTCCAATATTCCAGAATCTCTTGATATCCCTTATTCACTTTTATTTCTAAAGGATTATTAAAGCCCATTTTTTTGAGTGGCCACCAGCACCAGCCGATATTGTTTTCCTCCATTAGGCTAATAGCATCTGTAAACCATGTGTTAGAGTTTTCTCCAGATTCACCCAACCAAATAGGAATTTCATATTTCTCTCTAAAATCAAGAATTTGTTTTATTGCAGCTTTGTTATTAAAATTCCAGTATTTATGGAAACTTAGAACCATATTATTGTCCCAAGGTGGCATTATTCCATTATAGTTATTTCCCCATCCATTACCTTCTATAATTATAATATGATTTTTGTCTACCTCACGTATAGCCTTGGTAATTTCAACCATAAGTTTTTTTAAAGGCTTATTTTTTTCATCCTCAATACCATTTTTATTCTTCTTTTTTTCAAAGCTCCAATTAGGCTCATTTATAATATCGTAAGCGCCTATCCAAGTCTCCTCACTATATCTTTTAGCAATTTTTTTCCAGAGAGCGATTAGTTTCTTTTGATTTTCTGGACTTTCCCATAAAGAAAGTTTAGCAGGGTTTCTGTCAGAGATATTCACATCGTGGCCTTGTCCGCCTGGAGTAGCATGCATATCTAAAATAAGGTAGATTTTATTGGCTTTGCACCAGCTTAAAATAGAGTCAGTCAGTTTAAAACCTTTTTCTATCCAATTGTTTTCTCCACTAACAGGTTCATCTTCCACAGAAGGCGTAAATAAATTATAATGCATCGGAAGTCTCACAGAATTAAAACCCCAACTTTTAAGTGAATCTATGTCTGCTTTCTGAGTATAGTTTGTTAACCATGCATTATAGAAAGATTTAGTCTTTTCGCTACCAATAAGTTCTTCTATATGTTCTTTTATTACATATTGCTGTCCTGAATAGGGAACTCTTAACATGTAGCCCTCTTGTAGCATATGTCCCCCAAGCCCTATTCCTTTTAGGAGTACATTCTCTCCTTTAGAATTTTGTATTTCTATTCCTTCGGTTTTCAGAAATCCCTGGGAAAAAGATTGCCAACTAAATGGTAAGAAAAATAGCGTAAGAAACCAGGTTAAATGTCTCATTTCGTAGTATCTATTATTTGAAATAAAATGTTAGATGAAATTAATTTCATCTAACATTTTATTTCAATAACTATAAAAATTAAAAAAAACAACTATTGATAAGCCGGATCTTGTTCTAATAACGTATTATTAAGATCCTGAAGCGGTATGGGCAATTTATTATGTTTACCCTCTATATAACCTTTAAATTCCAAAGCTTCAGCTGCCATTCCTGTTCTCACAAGATCAAACCATCTGTGGCCTTCCCCAGCCAGTTCAAGTCTTCTTTCTTTAAGAATATTTTCGAAAGTAGCAGATACCATATCATTATTTCCTGATCGCGTTCTCACTGCATCCAGCAACTTTTGAGCCCGACCTGTATTTCCACCACCTCTCACAAGAGCTTCCGCTTCCATCAAATAAGTATCTGCCAAACGAATATCATAAAAATTCTTAGGGAAATTTAATTCCCAGTTTCCACCGCCATCGGATCTGTCATCCTTTGTTCCAGCAAATTTCTTCAAGAAATAGCCAGACCCTTGATAACTTTTATCATAATTAACAATTCCTTCTTGCGCCAAACTATCAACATTGGTAATAGTAAAAGGATAACGCCCATCAAAAGAACCATCTTCTTTTATAAAAGCAGCTACTAAGTTTTCGGTTACTACATTAAACCCCCATCCAGAAACAAAATTAGGAGCCCCTCTACCTTCTTCCAATACTGTGTAACCACGCGGAGCAGACATAACACTAAGAAGGTTACCTTCAGTACAACCTATACAATCCCAAACTCCATTAGAGGCTGAACTATGAATCACTTCAAATATTGATTCAGAATTAAATTGATTTTCCTTTTTAAATAAATCTCCAAAATTATCTAATAGCTTATAGCCGTACATATTATTTCCCCCTGGCTCTCCATTTACATCCTGTAGTTGGGTCACTGCTTCATTAAAACGTTCCTGATAAAGGTACATTTTACCAAGTAAAGCTTTTGCTGCTCCCTGAGTAGCTCGCCCCGCTTCAGTTTCTCTATTTTCAATTGTAAGAGGAAGATCATTAATTGCAGCCAACAAATCTTCTTCTATTAATGCATAAACCTGTTCACGATCTACCTGAAGTACATTATTAATAGCACTTGCCTCTAGCGGCTTTTTAAACAATGGAATACGCTTAAAAAGTCTTATTAAATCAAAATAATAATATGCTCTTAAGAATTTTGATTCGGCAGTATAACGTGCTTTTAAATTTTCATCCATATCTACATCAGGTAACTTAGAAAGTAAAATATTTGTCCTGAATACTCCCGAATATCCCCTCCTCCATAGTTCTTCCTGTGGTCCAGTAGCTGCATCAAGAGTATAATTAGACCAAACTTGTAAAGGATTAGCATCTTGTGCATTACCTCCACCCGCATAATGATCATCAGAAGCAATATTTAAGGCAAATTCTTTTGCAACATAATTAGCCGATATCCAACCTACTGGATCATAAGCCGCTACTAAGGCAGCATAAGCTTCATCTGCATTTCTGTAATAATTAGATTCTAAACTCTGCCCTTTTGGGTTCACTTCCAAATAATCATCACTACAAGAATTAAAGAACGGTGTGATAATAATAGAGAATAGTATATATTTTATAATAGATTTCATATCCAAATATTTATATTATTTTTTTAAAAACTGAAATTAGCACCAAGCATAAATGATCTTGCTTGAGGATAGATCCCACGATCTATACTAAAAACTCCTCCCCCTATCTCAGGATCATAGCCACTATAACCGGTAATTGTCAATAGGTTTTCGCTCATCACGTATACCCTTGTTTTTTTCAAGCCTATAGCAGCAATGGCATCTTCTGGTAAAGTATATCCGATTTGAAGATTTTTTATTCTAAAATAATCTCCTTTTTCCAAATAAAAATCGGAAGGATTGCTATAGTTTCTATTGGGGTCATTATTAGTTAAACGCGGATGTGTATTAGAGGTACCTTCTGCTGTCCATCTATTTAATGCTTCTTTCTGATAGTTTGCATTGGCGATATCCAATCGGCGTAGCCCTTGGAAGATTTGATTCCCTGCGACCCCCTGTCCAAATACAGTCAAATCGAAGTTTTTATATTCTGCATTCAAGGTTATTCCAAAAGACCAGTCTGGAGTTGGATTACCAATAAATACACGATCTTCTTCAGATATAGTACCATCATCATTGGTATCTTGCCATCTAAAATCACCAGGAACAGCATTAGGTTGAATTACCTGTCCGCCAGAATTTGTATAGTTATCAATTTCTTGCTGATTTTGAAAGATGCCCATTGTTTTAAATCCGAAGAATGAATTCACAGCCTGTCCTACAGCGGTTCTTGTAATAGGATAACTACTTGACTGGAATCCCTCACCACCATCTAAATACTCACCGCCATCACCTAGGTAAGTAACTTCATTTTTCAAATATGATGCATTAGCATTGACAGAAAAGCTAAAGTCCTCATAAGTTCTGGAGAAATTAAGTTCGAATTCCAAACCGCTGTTTTCCATATCGCCAATATTTTTTGCCGGATTACCAATTACACCAACATAAGCAGGTATTCTAGGGTATTGAAGAATATCTTTTGTCGTTTTTTTATACCAATCGAATTGGAATCTAAAATATTGTAAAAACCGTGACTCAAAACCAATATTCAATTGGCTTGTTTCTTCCCATTTTAAATCTGGGTTTGCCGGCGCATCTGGACTATAACCAACATCATAATTACTAATTTGATCTCCGAATGCGTAATTTCTTCCGGAGCTTATAGTGGATAAATAAGCAAGATCTCCAATATTATCATTCCCTACTACTCCATAACTCCCTCTAATTTTTAGGAATCCTATAGGATTATTTGCTCCCCAAAATTCTTCTTTTGAGGCTACCCATCCTGCTGATGCAGAAGGAAAATATCCATATTTATTATTGGCACCAAAACGACTGGAACCATCTCTCCTTATAATTCCGCTAAAAAGATATTTTTCATCAAAATCGTAATTAATTCTCGCAAAAAGAGAAGATACATAATGAGGAACATTTTCGTAACCACTGGAAACAATATCAGTATCAGGGACATCAAAGTTTAGTGAGCCTTCATCAAAATTACTTGCTGGAATATCGTATTTGGTAACACTTAAACCTTTAGTAAAATTATCGCGATAAGCTCCTTGTCCTAATAATACGGTGAAATTATGCAGATCTACACTCTTATTATAAGAAAGAGTATTTTCTAAATTATAGTTAAGGCTATTGTTTGAGCTTCTATTAAAGGAAGTTTGATTTGTAGTAGTGGAAGCATTTAAATAATAAATAGGCGTAAATGCCTCAGAACCCCAGTAAGCCAGTTTTACCCCGAGCGAAGATCTAAATCTTAATCCTTCAATTGGTTGAGCTTCTATAAAAGCATTCCCTACTATATTATCAGAATATCCATAATTTCCCAGACGTGTTTGAATGTAGGCAAGAGGATTGGTCATTTCTTGAACAACATTTTCTGAAATCCCATAAGGATTTCCATTCGCATCCTTTATTAGGGCTAGTCCACGGTTGTATGGTGCCTGATCTAACATTGAAGGGTCAGTGACCACTACTGGAGTTATTGGATCCAAATTTATGGCAGAGCTTAACGGCCCTCCAAACTCACTATTTGTATTCCCTAAACCAACACTAATATCTCTAGAATACCCAAGATTTTCACCAAGAGTTAACCACTCCGCTAATTCATGGGTGGAATTAAGCCTTATATTATAGCGTTCGTAATTAGAAATTTCAGAGGCAACAATTCCTTCCTGCTCCAAGTATCCGAAAGAAAGATAAAATGTCGATTTTTCGGTTCCTCCACTTACGCTAAATTCATGATTTTGCCTAAATGCACTGTTATTAAAAATGGTTTCCTGCCAGTCAGTTCCTTGTCCTAAGCTTTCAGGGTTATTATAAATAGCTTCTCCTCCATCATTAATAGATGCTTCATTTCTTAATCTCGCATATTGTGTAGCATTTAAAAGGTCTAACTTATTAGCAGGTTCTGATATACCCGCAAAACCATTATAATTAATGGTTAATTTTCCAGACTTCCCAGATTTTGTAGTAACAAGCACCACTCCACTTGCAGCTCTTGCTCCGTAAATAGCCTGTGAAGCAGCATCCTTTAATACTTCAATAGACTCAATGTCAGATTGATTAAGATAATTAATACCTCCATTGTCTACAACCACTCCATCTACAATCCATAGGGGGTCGTTATTATTTAAAGAGGTTATTCCTCGTATTCTGATTGTTGCTCCAGAACCTGGCTGTCCGCTACCGGAAACAATAGTTACACCAGATGTTCGCCCTTGTAATGCCTGACCTACATTATTAATTGGAAGAGTTTCAAGATCTTCTACACCTACACTTGAGATAGCACCAGTTACTACACTCTTTTTTTGAGTTCCGTAACCCACTACCACCACCTCATCAAGAGCATCAGCATCCTGAATCATAACAATTTCAAATTTTGTTTGGTTACCTACTTTATATTCTGCAGTTTCATACCCTACAAAAGAAACTACTAATATATCATCAGGATGAGCCATAAGGGAAAAGTTTCCATCAAAATCGGTCATTGTGCCAATGGATAAATCTTTTAGAGCAACATTTGCCCCAGGCAATGGAATACTATTTTCATCCAAAACTACTCCTTCTACCTTAATCGGTTCTTGAGCAAACGTTATAGTAGTTAAAAAAAGCAATACTACTAAAAAGTAATTTTCTACCTTCATATATAAAAAAATTAGCATTAATTATTAATCGCTTTAATACAAAACTCAATATTGCGTTATTATCAAAAAAAAGATCTGATAAACAATAAATTGATTTTTTAAAGCTCGATAAAATTAAATTTCGATGATAATTAACACTAAAAATGCATTACTCCATAATTACGCCAATATGTTAATGCTATACGTCAATACAACGTTTTAAAATATAATTTACTAGTTTTCAAAACTTTAAACTTAATATTTTTTTGCCAAAAATTGTTTTAAAATAATATATTTGAACTCTGATCAACGATAACGATTTCGTTTTTATTCATTTTGAACCCTATACAATGAAAAATTTACTTTTTAGCCTATTATTAATTCTTACAATTTATCGTTGCTTTTCTCAATCTGCTATATTTCCAGAAACATTTAAACCAAGTATCACACATTATTCTAGAACAGATTTTCAGGCAGATGCACAATTCTGGTCGATGACAACCGATTTAGAAGGAAACTTATATTTTGGAAACAATGACGGTATTATTATTTATGATGGTGAGCGATGGAAAAAGATAAAACTACCGAATAACTCTTCTGTTAGGAGTATGATAACTACAGATAATGGTACCATTTACGCAGGTGGTTATAATGAATTTGGAATTATAAAAAGGGACTCAACAAATAATCCACAATATGTATCACTTATTAAGGATCTAAAATTAGAAAATCAGAATTTCGAGAATATTTGGGAGATTCATCAAATTGATGATTACATTATTTTTAGAACATATAAAGAGTTAATTGTAGTAAGTGATAATAAAGCAACTCATATTTCTTCTAAAGGTGCTTTTATTTATTCTTATATTTTAAATGATCGATTCTATGTTCAAGACTTAGGAAATGGCATATTTGAATTTGACTATCAACAACTTAGATTAGAAAAAGTATTTTCAAGCGAAGCTCTAGAAGGTAAAAATCTCGTTAACATAATGCCTTTAAATAATAAAGAAGAGTTTGCTGGAATATCTAGAGATGGAAATTTTTTTGTGGGCAATCTAAATTCAAATGAAATAAAATTAACCGGGTCTATTTTTAAAAATGAAAGAAAAGATCGGATAATTTCGGCTATACCTTATAAAGACTATTTTTTACTTGGAACCCTAAGCTCTAATATACTAGTATTAGACAATACAGGAAAGATAACAGATAAAACTAATGCCTTAAATCATAGC
Source organism: Zunongwangia sp. (assembly GCF_048269745.1). Lineage (NCBI taxonomy): Bacteria > Pseudomonadati > Bacteroidota > Flavobacteriia > Flavobacteriales > Flavobacteriaceae > Zunongwangia > Zunongwangia sp. The sequence goes on from NZ_JBLXIB010000001.1 coordinate 13,704, forward strand.
TATGATTCCTCTGTTTTAAATCTTTATATGACTGCAGATGGAAATGTATGGTCTTTATTAAATAATGGTCTTGATTTTATAGAATTTAACTCTCCGATGAGTCATGTTTTTAGAGATGCTGCCGTTTACGATGCATTTATGGACAAAAACAATCTCTACCTAGCTACCAATAAAGGAGTTTATACCTCCATAAAGCCCTCTCCTAACTCATCACAAAGTGTCCCTTCTTTCATAAAGATCCCAGATACGGAAGGCCAAGCTTGGTCCATTCAAAAATTTAAAGGAGATATAATTGTCGGTCATGATAAAGGCCTATTACTAATTAATAGAGCAGGTGCAAAAAAAATAGGAAATATTGGAGGCTTTTGGAAAGTTATACCACTACCAAATCAAACAAACAAATTTCTGGCCTGTAACTACAATGGACTTTACTTACTTGAGTATAGTAATCAAACCTGGAGCATAAAACATAAAATTCAAGGCTTTGATGAATCTAGTAGAGACATTATTTATGCCGGATCAGATAATACATTTTGGGTTTGTCACGGATATAAAGGAATTTACAAGGTCAAGATAGATCGCAATTTAGAAAGAGTTTTTGCCATGGAACATTATACAGATCAAAATGGTTTAAAATCCCCTTATAATGTAAATGTAACTAAATGGAATAGAGAAATTATTTTTACTACAAATACAGGAATTTATACTTTTAATGAAGCTACTAACGTATTCGAGAAACACCCTTATCTCAATAACATCCTAGATCCTTCTAAAAACACCAGAAAATTGTTTCAAAGTAATAATAAGGCATGGTTTGTACAAGACGAAGAGGTAGGCTATTTTAATATTCTTCAAAAATCTCCCATACTTCATCAAAAACTCTTTGCAAGCCTAAAAGGAAATTTAATAAGAGGAATGGAGACTATTATACCTTATAAGAAAAACGAAGTAATAATTGGCGCTACAAATGGACTTTTCATCTATCAGCTAGATAAAATAGAAAGTACGAAAGCCATACAAACCCAAATAACCAAGGTAGTTTATACCGATTCAACACAACAAAAAAACCTCGCCTTAAACAAGAGAGAAAAAACAATATTATCTAATAATACAAAAACTTTACAATTTGAATTTGCGGCACCTAACATGTCTTCTTCTGTTGAAATACAATACGCCCATATACTAGAGGGAATTGATAAAAAATGGTCTTCGTGGAGCACAATGCCCTTTAGTGAGTATAACCATTTACCTCCTGGAGATTATACATTTAAGGTTAAAAGTAAAAATCTTTTAGGCAAGAAAGGTGAAGAAGCTAGTTTCGAATTTCAAATTCTTCCCGCTTGGTATCAAACCAAAATAGCAATATTAACATATATACTTTTATCATGTATTGCTATTGGAACCCTTATATTGTTAGTGAAAAAGAAAATAGAAAAAGAAAGATTCAAAGAAAAATCCCGTGCTGAAAAAACAAAAAAATTGCTCACACTAGAAATTGAACAACTAAAGTTAAAACAGGAAAAAGAAAAAATAAGACGGGATAAAAAAATACTAGAGGAAGATAATATTCATAAAAGTAAAGAACTAGCTAATTACACAATGGTTCTTGTCAAGAAAAAAGATATATTTTCTGAAACCTATTATAACCTTAAGGAATTTAGAAAGACCTTAAAGACTCAGGCTGCAAAAAAACGCTTACAAGATGTTATAATGAAACTTAATCAGCATAGAATTGGTGAAGAATATATGAAAGTATTTGATGTGAATTTTGAAAAAATACATCATAATTTCTTTAAAGAGTTAAAAGAAATTTATCCAGATATTACTCAAAGGGATTTACGCTTATGTGCATTTATAAAAATGAATCTTACAAATAAAGAAATAGCTCCCTTATTGAATATTTCCGTTAGAGGAGTTGAAACGGCCCGCTATAGGATTAGGAAAAAACTAGAAGTTAAGGATATTAAATTTTCACAGTTTTTAGAAGAATTGGTAGAAGACTAAATTTAAATTATAAGTTGAATATATGCTATAAGAAAATAAAAAAAGCCTTACATCTCTGTAAGGCTTGATTTTACTGGTGGTCCCACCTGGGCTCGAACCAGGGACCCCTTGATTATGAGAAATGAAAAATTCAACTTGAATAATTTTCATTTACTTTCATTTTGCTGTAAATCAGATATTTAATTTTTTTATCTTTTACATTTACTTTCTTTGATTTACCTTTAATGTTCAATTTGTTGTACATATGTTGTACATGAAATAAATAATTCTACAATGGCATCAATCAAAACAATCCTAAGAAAAACAGTATTAAAGAATGGAAAATATCCAATTCTTTTGCGTGTCACTAAAGATAGAAAATCAAAATTTTTTAGAACACCATTTGAAGTTTGTTTGAATGAGTGGGATTCTAAGCTAGGTAGATTTAGTAAAAAATACAATCAGCAAATTAAATCCAATAGATTGCTTGGAAAAATCGAAGACAGAGCCTTATCTGTAATTTCCGAATTAGAAATGAATCAGGATTTTTACACTCTAAGTGATTTCGAAAATAAATTTAGAATAGAATCTAATCCCGAAGCTTCAAATATTTTTCCATTTTGGGATGAACTGATTCGAGAAATGAAAATGGCTGGAAGAATGGGAAATGCCGACGTATACCACCATACTAAAAATTCAGTTCAGAAATTCGCAAAGAATAAGCCTGTTCATTTTAAAGAGGTCACTCCTACTTTTTTAGATAAATATGAAGTTTATCTCAGAAATAAAGGAGGAACTGGCGGGGGAATTGGAGTTAAAATGCGTGCCATTAGAGCGATTTTTAATGTTGCAATTAAGCGAAATATAATAGATGAAAAAGTTTATCCATTTAAGCACTACAAAATTTCCAAACTAAAAGGAAAGTCCATAAAAAAAGCGCTCAAAATCGAAGAAATACATCGACTTCAAAATCTTGATTTAAATGACAAACCACATTTATTGAATAGCAAAAATTATTTCATTTTTAGTTTTTATACGAGGGGAATGAATTTTGCAGATATGATGAAATTAAGGTGGGATAATATCTACAGCGATAGAATACATTATACAAGATCAAAGACTAAAGGAAACTTTATAATCAAAATTTTGCCGCCTGTACAACAAATATTGAATTGTTATAAGGGCAATAACCATTCGTACGTCTTTCCTATTATACTTCATGAAAACCTAACACCTAGTCAATTAAACAACAGGAAAAGAAAAACACTCAAAAAATTTAATAAGGATTTAAAAGAGTTAGGAGAACTTGCAAATATTGATAAGCCTATTACTAGCTATGTGGCCAGGCATAGCTTTGCCAATTGCTTAAAGCAAAAAGGTGCTGGTACAGATATTATTAGCGAATCTTTAGGCCATCAAGATGTTAAGACGACAAAAGCATATTTAAAAGAATTGGATACAGCAATATTAGATGAGGCGAGTGAACTATTATTGCAGTAGTTTCAATCAGTTTGAATTTTTAATTATTTCAGGTGTTATATCTAAAATTTCTTTATCGTTGATTTCAATAAAATTTAATAGATAGAGCAAATTATTAAAGTTTATAGGCAGAGAAAGGTCTAAACAACATAATTTCAGTAAAAATTCATTTCTATCAATTTTAATTATCTTTTTTCCAATAGAATTGTTTCTATTAAGAATTTCTATTAACCTATCGTTTAAATTTCCAGTTTGAAACTGAAGCCTGAATTTACTTCTTAATAGAGCTTCCCAATTTTGACTTTTAAAGTGCTTATACGATAATTCACTGAATAGATTTTTTAGAGCTATATCATTGGTTTCTAAACTAGCATATATTCCATTTAATAGCCTTTCACTCTCTTTGTGATCAGTCCAATCCGTTTTACATTTATACCTTAGACTGTGGTCAATTTCATGCCAACCTTCAGAAAGAACCGTTCTTAACTGTAGTTCAAAAGTGCCATCTACGAATCTAAAGTTAGCATTAGAAGAAGCTTTCTTTATGTCTTCAAATATTTCACTATGATGTTTATCAAACTGACATATAATATTTGTTCTCTTAGGCTTAAAAACGGTTAGTTCATGTTCGTCAATTTCTTCGTCTATAAATTTTAATTTATTCTTCAAAATACTCTTGACCAAATTAATATCATCTTGAAAATAGGTTACAACTCTTACTCCTATGATATCTTGTATTTTCTTTCCTCCCTCAGTATATGGTTTTCCTTCCCTAATTTTTCGAATAATTTTTTCATCTAATGATTTATCATTCTTAGTCCTTAAAAATATTCTATGCGGTAAACTAATTTTATTTAATTCATCTACTATTTTTTGATGAATTTGTTTTTCGATTATTTGAAAACCCTCAATCATCTCTACTATTTATGTTTTAAATAATGTATCGCATCACGTGTAATAAATCCAACATCATCTTTAAAATGAAGAAAGCCCTTTGATTTTAAAGAGTCAAATACTTTATTGATTTCTTTTTCTGGATAATCTGAAAGAGATTTCTTTATATAAGAAAATTTTCGTGCCCTTGGTTTGATGCCATCTACCTGAAAAAAATGTCTTAAAACCATATCTTCATCAAGCGGTTCAAGTATGTCTCCAGTTTCCGAGTTGATTTGATTATTTTCGAATAGATACATAACATCTGAAACAAAATTATTATTAGATTCACAAGCGAAAAGTGCAAAATCACTATAAGGTTGACCTATTCTCGAATTAATTAAATGACAATCATAAAATGAACAATTTTGAAACGAAGTATCCCTGAAATTACTTAAGTCAAATTCACAATTGGAAAATATAATAGAAGAAAAAGCTGATGACTGGAACATACATCCCGTACTAAATTTTAAATTGGATATTTCCCTATCGAATACATATAAATTTTCATATTTTCTACCTGGTTGTTTTCCGAAATTATAGTCTAAGTCAAAGTAGAATGTGACTTCATAATTAAAATCCTCCACATTATAAATTTGCCAGAGTGCCTCTTTATTTTCCTTATTTTGAATTTTAAAAGAATCGACGGACTTAATTGCAAAATCTTGAGGAATTATTTCAACAAAATTATCATAATGCTCTTGGTATTTTTCATAGATAAGATTTTCCCCTACTAAATGTCCTAAAATAAAATCATTTACAATTCCAACATCCCCATTAGGCTTTCTATCCAAAAAAACATGATTTGATAAAGTTTCTATTAGATCTTCTATTGAAGGCTTTTCTTCAGCTATATATAATTTCAAACTATCTTGAATGAGTTTTTGATTATAGTCTTTTATAAAATCTTTAATAGTTTCTTTTGATTCAGCCGTGATATTAAATTCAGACATAAATCGAACAAGTTTTCTAAAAATTTTTAATTGTTCTTCACTATTTAGTTTTAAGTTTTGTCTTTGTTGCTCTCTCTTTAATAAATAATCAAAATATTTATCAATTAAAGTAACATCATTTTTATTGTCCACATATTCTTTTAAAGTGTCGAAATCAATATTTCTTAGATAGGCAAGTAATACTGGATTTGCTATTTGTGATACTGGAAAATTACCTTTTGTTATTACTTCAATTCTATCACTGTCTAACCAATTTTCAATTTTTGGCTCCTTTATTTCAAATCTTGCAAGAGAAAACTCATTTTTCGAATCATAAATTGAATTTAAGAACTCGTCACTATTAAATATCGCTGTTTTTCGAGAAGTAATAATTATTTTTGCATCACCTTTAAGAAGCTCAATAATCGTAGTAAGCATACTTTCAACTTCTTCTTTATTACTTTCCTTTGAAATTAATTCATCAAAACCATCAATAATTAATGGTATTCTTCCTTTTGTTATCTGCTCGATAACTATATTTTGTTTTATCCCATTAGGAAATTGCTCATCAATTTCATTTAGAAGAATATGCTTAAAAACTCTTGCTTCTCTATTTCTTGATAGTTCTGTAAAAAATGGTAGTTGTTTGCACTCATTAGGTGAAAAGGCATTTAATATCTCATTAGCTGTGCAAGTTTTACCAAAGCCGGCAGGTGCTTCAATTATTATAAATATAGCACCTTTCACATTACTCAATAATTGATTTATTTTTTCAATAATATTGATCTGCGACTCAGAATCGTAATATTCATCCTCTATAATATTTTGATTATCATCTTGAAGTAATAAGTCAAACGAACTATTTATGTACTCGTATGTACTACCTTCCGGTAAGTTTTGAAGTTGTTTGTTAACAAATTGCTTATATCTATTTTTTAATTCATTTCCCAAAGGAGTTTTTATAAAAAAACCTTCAAACAGATATTCTTCAATTTCTTCATTTTCCGAAAGAATTCTTACATCAGTTGCAAATCCGAGTTCTGAATATTCCTTTTTAATTTCAGAAATATCATATTCCTTATCGAATAATATAAATTCTGCTGCATGGTACATTCCATATCTCAGAGTATATACCCTAACCTTATCATTTGATTGTCTCGCCAATTGATAATTATAAGACAAGAAAAGATTATCTATATAATCAATTTTTTCCAATTCCATTCATTTTAAATTTGTATTCATTTAGGATTTTAGAAAAGCCTCATTTTTAAAAATATTCAATCTTACGATGAATCTTTTCATTTTTAGAGGCTATTATAAAGCTTTATCAGGGAAAAAATCCTTTGGGGAGCATTCTAAAATTCTAGCAAGATCATTTAGGTGATTTAAATTATATTTTGCCCTTCGATTATTAGATTCAACATGAGAAATAAAACTATCGCTTAGACCTAATTTTTGGGATAGTGCTATTTGCGAAAACCCTTTTTCTTTTCGCTTTTCCTTTACTTTATTGATTATATAAAACTCTATTTTACTAGTCATAGTCGAATTATCGACTATACAATTAGAGACATATTTGTATTTTTAACAAAGGTACATGTACCTTTGTATGTAAGTTTTTATTATATTTGGGTATCACTAAACATTTCTGTTAGCATTTATATAGAATCTATTGCAAATAGAAATTCTATAGCACTATTCTTTTCGGCCAGTAAAAGAGTTGATTTAATTATGAAATAAACACAAAACCAAACCTATAAGAAGAAACAAACCACTATTTAATGAATTAGCCATTTAGTCTAGGCTAGAAGCCAGAAAGCCTTCCCTCAAGCATAAGCCTTTCCCTAAGTTTACCGGCTTTTTTGGGAAGGCCTATGGTTTCATAAACTAATTAAAGACAAGCAAAACCACAGCAAATTATGAAAACTATACACCACACCGCTAGACTCGTATTATTTATTAGTACAGTTCCTTTTCGAAGATCCGATCCAATATTAAAAACTGTTGGCTATGGAACGTGAGTTTAAACTTTTAAAGAAAGGTCATCCTGATGCCATGGATTTTATTTATTCTAGGTTTCACCGTAAGCTCTTTTGGATTGGTAAGCAATCCATATCTGATGAATTTGTGATTGAGAGCCTTCTTCAGGATACGTTCTTAAAACTATGGGAAAAAAGAGAGTATATAGTAGATCCCGACCACATCTTTTATTTTTTGCGCTATGTGATGAAAAGGAATTGCAAGTTTTACTATACGAACTCTAGAAACAAGTTTCACAGGAACATTCACAGGTTGGATAATTATGAGAACTACCAAGAGTATATGCACGGTTACGATCCCCAAAAAGAGGATCATCATTTACAGGATCAGGAAGCCCACCAAAAAGCATTCGATCAGATAAGCCGTGTTTTTCCTTTACTCAGCCCAGAAAGACGACGTCTCATTGAACTCTGCTTAAAATACGGTTTTCAGTATAAAAGCATTGCTCAGGTTATGGGAAACAGTATTACCTATACCAGTAATGAGGTGAAAAGAGCGATCGAGGATATTAAAAAAATTATTCATAACGGGAGTAATTTGGGTTCAAAACCTGATCAAATTCAAGTAAAGAAAAATACTAGAATAACCAGGGAACAAGAAAAAGTCTTACAGCTACGGAATGAAATGCACTATTCTTTTGCGGCTATTGCAGAAGAACTGCAACTATCCCAAAAAGAAGTCCACAAGGAATTTGTGACTGCTTATAAGCTTTTACAAAGTAAACACAAACAACAACAATCGGCTTAGTCATGGGAAAAGAAACCATAAAACTTACCCGAAAGATCCAGCTACGGGTCGACGCCCGTACCAAAGAAGAAAGAAAAGAGGCTCTTGATACCCTATACCGTTGGCAGAACCGAAGCTATAGGGCGGGTAACCTTATTGTTTCCCACCAGTATATTCAGGAAATGATTAAGGATTTTTTTTATTTATCTGAAGGGATAAAATATAGGCTGGTGGATGATAAGAAAGCTGAAGATGGCATGCTCAATCGTTCCAAGAGCAATTGTACCTACCGGGTGGTTTCTGATCTTTTTAAAGGTGAGGTTCCAACCAACATTTTAGCCTATATGAATTATAATATCATGAATAATTTTAGTAAAAACTTGGTGCAATATAGGATGGGAGAGCGCTCACTTGCAAATTATAGAAGGGATATTCCTTTTCCATTTGGAACGATAGGGATTCATGGATTATCCTATAAAAAAGAAAAAAAAGAATTTTGCTTTCGTTTATTTTCTATTCCTTTTAAAACCTATTTAGGTAGGGATTATACGGATAAACGAAGCTTGCTAGAACAGGTAGTAGCCGGCCAAATCAAACTTTGCGCTTCTAAAATTCAACTGAAAAAAGGAAAAATTTATTGGTTAGCCGTATTTGAGCTTGAAAAAGAAAATCATAGCCTAAAACCGGAAGTCATTGCAGAAGCCTCCCTATCTCTTGAATATCCTATTATAGTGAAATCTGGTAAAGCAAAGCTTAATATTGGTAGTAGAGAAGAGTTTTTATATAGAAGATTAGCCATTCAGGCTGCTTTAAAAAGAGTGCAAAATGCTACTGCCTATTGTAGATCAGGAAAAGGTCGTAAACGCAAAACAAAAGCAGTAGAAAGATTTCACGAAAAAGAAAAAAATTATGTAGGTAACCGTTTGCATGTATACAGTCGGATGCTTATTGATTTTTGTATCAAACAGCAAGCAGGTACACTCATTTTAATAAATCAGGAAGATAAAATGGAGATCGCCAAAAAGGAAAATGGATTTGTTTTAAGGAATTGGAATTACTATGAACTGATGACCAAAATAAAATATAAGGCTGAAAAAGCCGGAATAGAACTTATCGTGGATTAAATTAAAAATGAGGGTGCTTGTACACCCGTAAGGTGAGGTCTCAGTAGCACTCACCAAATGCGCGCAGCATATACAACAAAAGCCTTCCCGCGATAAGATAAACTGGGAATTATGGTAAACAGAAATATTTATATGTAGTCATTAAAAATTAACTACGATCTAAGGTTTTTGGTGTAAGTACACTTGGGATAATTAGAATACCCGTAAGGTGAGGTTTAGATCTTTAATGACACTCACTAAAAGTACGCAGTATTTACAACAATTAAGCTTAGAAAATTTAGATCTGAAGGCTGGAAAATACAGGAATTATGGGCTGACCAAAATAAAATGTACCATGATTTTTTGGTCTTTAATCCGCCTTTTAATCTGCGTGCTAGGGTTTTTCCGATCCTTTCATTTTTTTTAAATTTTGAATTGTGGAGTATTCGAATTAGGAGGAGTTAAAGGCTTATTTATTTTTAACATGACAGACATAGGAAAATCAACTCCCATTAAAATTGCTTCACCAGCACCTAAAACCGGTAGAAAATCTAATGTATTTCGATTGGCAGAAGAACTTGCATTAGCTATTGCTTCTTTGTCATAATGATTGATTAATCTATGTATGATAAATGTACCAATTTGACTGAGAGTACCAAGAGGTATATCTCTTGGCATCTGAGTTGCTATTGTAAGAAAAAGCCCATATTTTCTACATTCTTTAGCAATAGAATCAAATGAATTTAATTGCGTCAGTTCAAAATATTCATCCTTAACACTTTTGTTTAAATATTGATGTGCCTCATCTACAAATAATACTAAGGGCTTTTCATTAAATTTACCTTTTCTGGCCATTTCTAACAAGTATTTCCCAATAGCATTTGCAACTATTTCTCTCGCTTGAAAATCAAATCCTACATTTTCGAAACCGATTCTTAGAATCTTTTTATCCCCTTTTAAAAAATCAGATATCCTAGTGGCCAACTCACCTTCATCGGTTTTCTGCTTTCCAAACCCAAAAATATTTTTGAAAGATTCAGTTTGAATAAGATTCTCTGTTCTAAGAAAAAGACTTGTGCTATTTTCAAATTTTCGCTTGTCTAAGTCGCCCCATCTTGTTATATCTTCTCCAAATTTGTGACTGTCATAAACACATTCCCTTCTTAATTGCTGAGTCAATTTTTGTATATCGAAATCAGCATTACTTTTTTCAATTTCTTCAGAGAATTCATTGTATAAATCAAATATGGGTCTTTTTAAGGCTTGTTTTTTAATTAAGATCCCATCTTTAATTTGCTCCAAATTCCTATTTTCTCTTTTAGCAATTTGAACAAGTTTTAATGAATGGATTGCATCTAAAAGTACTGGTTGCTGGACTTGACCAGAAGGTCTTAGCAAGACGAATAAATCTCCAACTGTAAGGTTAGAATAATGAAAAAAGGAATTAGTGGATAATGTGGCCGGAATATCAGAATAACTGTTTTTATCATGGGTAGAATATTCACCAGTAGCATCAACTATAATAGCTTTTCCGTTATTAGATACAATACCTTCTAAAAGTTTACTAACCGTATAACTTTTACCGCCGCCGGTTGTGCCAACAACGGCACAGTGACGTCCAAAAATCGCTTGTTGTGATACTTCAATTGGCGCGGATTTGTCAAAAGTTAATTTTCCTAGTTCAAAAACTGGACTAGTTTGTAAATGCTCATGTTTAATTCCGAATTTTCTAAAATAACTTCTTATAAAATTAGATGAACAAACGAAAACTTTTGCTCCGATAACAGGTAGTGCATTTAAACCCTTATCAATTTTAGTAGGTTCAAATAAATCAAAAGATAGTAATATTTCTATCTTACCAGTCGGGTGGAAATCACTATTCTTGAAAGATTTTTCGCTGAATTCTAATCTTTCTTTTTCAGGCAATGACAATTCTTGAATCTTACCTAAAAATCCGAATTGTTCTCCTTCAATGACAACAAAGTTTCCAACTAATCCACCATTTAGATTTTCTCCTTTAAATGTAAAAGATTGGAGAAGGGTGGAGGAAGGAAAGTGGACTTTTACAAATTGTGCTGAAACGTAATTAATATATCCAATGAAATAGTTGTGCTCAAAAGGATTTCTATTCTCCATCTGTGTCATTTAGGTTAATAGTAATTCTTTTATACTCATCTTGGTTATATGATTTTAGCAAAGGATATTGCTCTGCAAAATCTGAGAAAAGTTCATCAATTAGTAGAATATTGGAATGTTTATGAGCTAATTCCAAAAGCCATTTTAAATTATCTGAAGTGTCAATCCCTTTATTTATAACCATTAATTGAAATCCTGAATTTTGTTCGAGAGCTTCTTGGATGGCAGTAACTATATGTTTATCATTAAAGCTAAATCCAATACAAATTAGCAGAATATTATCTTTCCTTAGGTTTTGTTGAAACCGTGACATCATTTCAAAAAATGGTTGCTCATATGAGCTTTCATATTTGCTGTCTTTTGGATAGATCATTAATGCTTTTTTTACATTATCAGATTGAATAATGTCTTTTTTTACTTTTTCCCAATCTACGGAGCCATGTGGTTTGTAAAGGTGAAAAACCCTTTTTTTGAAATTATCTTCTTCTTTCAATCTACTTTTATCCCTTAATACAATATCGTAATCGAAGTTTCTTCCACTAAAATATCTAGGAAATGAGAATGAAAAGCCATCGATGATTGTGAAGTTTCCCTTTCTCCCAGCTTGTTCAAAAAGAGTGTCATAATTTAAATTAAAAATTTTTGCTCTTGGAAGCGTTACTTTTCGGCGTGTTATCTTTTCTAAAAAAGTATGGTGAGGAGCATCTTTAGGTAAAACTAATTCACATTTGGATTTAATTAGTTTTTCTATTTCTTTTATAGTTTTCGGGATATTAATTTCCTTCGTAGAAGCAACAAAATCTTTAGCTGCGTTAGCAATCGATAATAATTTTTCTAAATTTTTTACATAATTTCCATTTTCATCTTTGGAATTGTAATTAACTAATTCACAGAAATGATTAAGTTTTTCTTCACCTAATTTTTCTTTCGTGTCATCCCATAAATGTGATAAAAGTCTTCCCTTATTCTTTTCTCCAATTCCAACTGAAGAACCTGCGCCAGTTAAAACAATTAAATTTTCAAATTGCTTATTCAGGAATTTTTGGTATTTATTTCTCTTCGTTTTTATTGCATATTCGAGCTTATCTTGCTTGTCCTCTTCTTCAAATTCTACTAAACTATCATCAATATAAACTTCTTCTACTTTTGAATTATCCTCGGAGTATTTTATGGAAACTTTACTAGATCCATTAATGTAAATGTAATTCATCTATTACTTGTTAAAAATAAGGCACAACTCATTATATATTCATAAATATAGCTATTTATCTGGAGTATGTTTCGGATATCTGGAATTATAGTATCCACTATAATTGGATACTTAACTAAATAACAAAAACGCTATACCAATAATATTCAAGCTCAGGGACACAAAAAATACGACCAGCGCCCATTTCGGATAGATCTTTGCTTCTTTGATGGTGTTGGATAATTCGGTAGAAATCCGGTCATATTCCTTCTTTTCAAAATCCAGGGTATTTTCCAGGCTTGAAAGTTGTCGTACCAATTCTTCAGTATCCAGGTGGATTCCTTGCGAGTGAATTTCTTCCAATCGTTTCATATGCTGCTCAAAGCTTGCCAGTTCAGCGCATAACAATTCCGATAGTTCATCAATTTTTGCCATAATTACAGAGGTTTAATATCCGATATCCATGCCTTTGGATATGGACTTTTTAATTACTTTTTGTGCGATTTCTTTCAATAGTTTTAAGCTGATTTGCACCGGTTCCGGGCTTTTCGCCAAGCTTGTTGTTTTGTTGAGTGCTTTAAATTTCTCGATGCCATGTTCCCTGGCCATTTGCTTTCCGATATTGGATATACTCATGGAGCGGTGAACGGCGCTACCTTTAAGACTATGCCCATCAAAATCAAACCGAAAACCCTGTAGTTTTTGTTGCTTGTTGATAAAAGGAATTGCTTTGACGCCATTGGTTTCCATCCCGCGCATATAGGCCTTATAAGTTTCCGGTTTGAACTGTTTCATGGTCAGCTCATGCCGGCGTCTAATTTCATTTCGAATATCAGTTAAATTAATATTTCGCATCATTTGCACATGGCGAACGGTGGTCAGTTGATGTTCATGAGCTACCCGCTCGGCAGCATGCTGACTACGTTTACCAATAAAATTATCCTTGTAAGCACGCCCATCAAAATCAATCCGGTTCACATACAGATGTACATGCTTATGCTCTTTATCCTGATGCACAAAGGCTATCGCCTGTCGCTCGCCCAGTTTCATCTCTCGCATAAAGTCTTTTGTCAGTTCTCCAAGTTTTCGTTGATCTAGTGTCCGTCCATCTTCAATGGTAGGACTCAGGACAAACGACAGCGTATTGCGCTCACAATGCTCATTCAGCTTTTGGATTTGCTCAAACTCGCGGCTAATTTCCTGCGGGGAATCTCCCACAATATTTTGGGAGTACACAATCTCCCCCTGCTTCTCCTGGTTCCATCCATACTTCATGGAAGCCTGGGTATGACTAATGGATTTTCCTTTACCAATCATAGATCCAGTTTTTTAAGATGTTGCTTCATCGCCTCAGCCAGTTTATAAACTTCAGTAGATAATCTGGGATCCCGTTTTCGGAACATATTCCCGATCGATTTGAAGTTGTTGTGGAATTTCACCAGGTCTTTATAGATGGCAATATGATCATCGCTCATCCGCTCATTGATGTGCAGATCCATGGCTGATTTTCGACAAAATTCACTCAGGCTCAATCCCGATCGTTTCGCCTTAATGTTCAGTAGTTTTTTCTGGTACAGTGTACACCTGAATTTGATTAAGGAGGTCTTCCCCTTAAACATCTCTTTTTTTTCATTGCGACCGTGGGGAGCAATCAAGATTGTGTCCACAGACACACATCTTGAATTAGGATCTATATTAGAATTTTCCGTTTGATGGGAACCCGTGTCCCCATCATTGGAAATCCTCGTTTTGCCCTCCCTTTTTTTTAGCTTTTTAAAGCTTAAGGAATAGGAAGATTTCTTTTCATTTTCAAAGGGTATTTTCTCGTTGAACATGGCGGAGTTTTTCGTTAAGATCTTTATGTGGGTAAAAGCGATATCTCAGGTCTATGGCCTGAGCAAAATGTTCTAGTAAATAGGAAGTCATACGATTTCCGGCAGGATCATGATCCAGGAATAATAAAATAGGATTAGGATAACCATCAAAGCATTTAATGATTTCCTGAATAAAGGATAGGGAGTTGAGTATAATATGATCATGGATAAAAAATAGCTCAGGATCTAAAATGGCTAAAGACAGGTAATCAAATAATCCTTCGGTAATGACCAGTCCATTTCCATCCTGTTGGAAATAGCTATACGATTTCGGACTACTTGAAGCTTTATAAAAAGCATTCCGAAGCTCATAACCTCCACGTCTATTTTGTAGACCAATGGCATAATACCGTTTTCCATATAACTCAAAATGAACTTCACTGGCCAATTCACGAATTAGTTCTCTAGGGATGCCCCGCTTTTTAGCATACCGGAGTAATTGAAAATTTGAGAGTTCCTGAACACAAAGAATTTTAATCCCCTCCTTTTCCTTTTTAGAAATCTGCTTATGAAAAGACAAAGAAGGGTTTTTAAAATCTGAAATTGTTAGCAGCTGATCATTGGCCAGAAATTGTAAACCTTCAGTAATGGAACATTGTCTTAATGCAATAATCAAATCCAGACAATTTCCACCTTTTCCCAATCCGAAATCGTACCATCTGTTTTTATGATAAGAGACATGGAAAGAGGCCTGTGTTTCTGACCGCAGGGGACTCAGAAACCAGGCTTCTTTCACCGTTGTTTTGCTGGGATAATGACCTAATTTAGCGAGTACGCGTACGATGTCTAAATTACGGGCATGTTCACAGCATATTTTCTTTCTTTTCATAAGCGTTCTATTTTCTGGATTTTTTTGATGAATTGATGAGACCCCCTTCTAAGCCCTTATAGTTGTTGAGCTAAGGCTGTCATCAAAAATGCATCAATTCATCATTTTTATTTTCAATAGCAGGCTTTTATTCATCACTTTTATTTTTGATGAACATTTGATGAATAAGTGATGAACCCTAAAATCCCTATAAATACAGGGCTTAGCCTTCCCCGTTCATCAATTCATCAAAATTCTCGGTCAGAAACGACCTTGAAATGTTAAAATAGCGGCCTTTTGCTTCCCGCTGCTCAATCGATCCATCCCCCCACCATACCAATCTTTGATAGCAAAGCGTATTCTTTTGATTCTCCAATTTCCAGGAATTCTTCAGCAGTCTTCTAAGCTGGGTAAGATCCGTTTTAATCCGTGTCCGATTCAGTAATTGTAATGCATCAATTGGGCAGAGTTGAATGTCATCGATATTAAAATGATCCATACCCATCAGTAAAATGGTGGCCAGTTCTTTTTCTACCCGGTTTCGATTATTGGCAAGTAATTTTTTTAAGGCTGGTGTTTTTAACTGGGAATGATGAAACCACATCCTGGTGAGATGTTTGGAATGCAATTGACGATGTTTTAAAAAATGCAGAAAGGCCGGAACTTCCCGGTTAAGATGGTAGAGATAATCCGTTTCTTCAGCCTTGATTTTAGGCACTTTAAGCACCCAGAACCGGGTTTCGTTACCATCAATTTTGATAAAGTTATCCTCATTATTACTGCATAGAATAAACTTTCCAAAAAACTCCACTTCCCGTTTATCTTTACCTTTAGCTTCTAACTTGTTAATGTTGGTGGTACTAAGATATTTGATCCGCTCGGTTAGTTCCTCTTTATTAAAAAGTACTTCATCAATACAGATCAGTAGCTTATTCGCCCAATCCGCATTGAATTGACTACTAAAACTATCATTGGTCAGATAGGTCATGTTATTTTCAAAGATGCTTTTCAGCCATTTCAAAAAGGTACTTTTTCCGGTGGATCGTTCTTTAGACACTAAACAAAGAATCGGCAGAGTTTGCACCGGTTTGGTATATAAAAGTTGTAGATAGTCCAATCCTAATTCAAAATGTGACCCAAAAATATGTTGGACAAAATTTAGGCTAAATATTAGTTCACCCTGCATTGGGATATTACTTAAGGGGGAATAGATATTATAAAAATTATGATAGACCGGTTTAAAATTTAGGTGATCAGGAATACAGGTAAACCCATCATATTTTGCAATTTTACTCAGGTATGATTTTCCATGATCCTGTCGAATGGTCTCTACACTCCAGGGGAGCAATAGCTCATTGAAGTGCCCGGCAATGGTAGGTGCTTTAACTTTTTTATAATACGAAGTCCCTACCCTTAAATATGGTATACTCTTCATAGTAAATAAATTAAGTGAATAGGTTACTTCTTATTTTTCAATAATGTTTTATTGAATTGCTCCTCGATATGTTGATCCGATAGATCAGGTTCCCCTAACAGCCAGGCATCAATTTTATCCCTATCAAAAAACTTTTGACGAATATTAGGATTGCTCCCCATTGGGATAAGCTGAAGGTGGGTAAGTTTATATATTTTACTTTTGGAAAGTCCGGTATAAACAGATAGGTCTTCAACATTCATAACTTTTTTCTTATGGGATAACAGTACTTTAATTTCCTGTAGTAAATCCACCACTTTTTCTTGCTTATTCATAAGTATTTACTTTAAAATTAGAACTGCATAAGAGGCCTCTTATAATTTTAGCTAAAGCAAACTTAAGAAAGCAAATACCTGTAAATCAATACCATAATTTAAAACAATAAGATATTATTCATTAATTATGCTATAAACTAACTGTCAGATGAAAAAAGAAGAAAGAAGTAAGGCTTATAGGTATATGATCTGGAAAAATTAGGAATAATAGAATTGAATTTCAGTCTTTCCGCAGCATCTGTTTAATTAATTTTCGCTGATTTCGGGAGTTTATTTTTTCCTGATCTCCCTTCCATGCCGAAAAACTGGTTTTTAATGTGGAGGCTTTAAGTGGAGCATTATTCATTAAAAATGATTCCATAAGTAAGTCAAAAAAATATTGCTTACGTTCACCAGCAAGATCCTGAATCCCTCCTACTAATAGTTCATCAAAAAGAACGAAAAGGATCTTATGATTGGCCGAATCTCCACTTTTATTTCCCATTGTAAAATTGATTCTTTGATTTACCCGTTTTCCTTTTATAAGCCTTAGGAACTCCTTTTGAGAAGCCTTATCCAACTGAATAAGATCAAAACGGATACGGCTTTTGTTTATGGGTTCGATCTTAAAGTTATGATGTCCTTTAGTAAGATGTCTATTAGATTCATAATAAATAGCAAGTCCCACAAGAAGAACAAGCATAACCACTGCTAAAACTGCAATAATGATCAGAATCTGGGCAATGTTTGGAAAACCTAGAATAAGGCTGAAGCTTAGCAGAAATAAAACAAAGAAGGACAGAAGAAAAAGAATTAAATTAGTAGAATTAGCCTGAACTTTCTCTTCCAGAAAATAGTTGAATCCAGACCTCAATTGGGCCAATGCCTTTGCTGAGATCTGAATGAACTTCTCCATGAATCAATTCTTTTGTCTTATTAAATATAACCAAAAGAATATACATTTAGTTCGTGTACAAAACCTTCTACAATTTAAAATTAAACTTTAATCATATTTTCAGATTCAATCTTATTTACAATTGGTGTATAAATATCGCTGGTACCCTCAGGTGTTTCTATAGATACAATTAGACTATAGCGCATTTTATCATTTGCTCTATTCTGTTTTTTAAGCTCCCTCCACCATCCAGAAGCTTGAGGAAAAATTGCTAATTTGTTACACTTAGCTATTTCGGCCGCTATTCCTTTCCAATAATTACTATGAACAGAACCTTTAAATACATTATCTGCACCTAAGGCCCACCTATTGTTACCAGTGTTTTTATTAAAATCTGTATCCTCGAGCGATTCCTTTTTTAATATAGCCTTCAATTTATCCTGATTTGCCTTATTAGTTCTTATTTTAAAATTCTCGAAATCTTCATCTGGATTTATAAGAAGAAATCTCAATGCCGAAGATTGATAAGAATATTTTGAAGTATACCTATTTCCTGGGTTAGGTTCAATAAAATAAGAAAGAGTAACTTTTAAGGTGACCTCAGTTTCTCCCAATCCAGTCAAAATATCATCTGGCCAAGGAAAATCATAATAATGTATATCTTGGGTTGAGTTTTTACTCTTTTGTTTTGAAAAAGGTTGTAATTCCTGTTCAGAGATAAAGGTAAGATAGTTGGAATTACAATTTTTAGCTTTTTCCAAATTTGGCACTCCATAGCCAATAATTTTCAACAATTTTAAGGCTTCAGTACTTTTTGTAGAGCTTATTTTGAATTGACTAATTAATTCTTTAGGCCAACTGGAAGAATGTATCATTAAAGCCCTTAAAGTCTCTGGCCAAGCATTTGGATACACACTTCTTAACTCTCCTATAAATTTAGATGCTAAAGCCGTTGCTGAACTTGTAGCGCATATAGTAGATAGGTGATTAATTCTTCCTAAATTAGAGGTAGTTAACACTTCAAGATCATGGTCACATTCAGGAACATTATTGTAATTTGATAAATTACCTCCTTCGAATATCACTTCTGGTTTAATTGGCCACTGTGGATCCCACGAACTTGAAGTCCTACTAAAAGGAGATAGCTCAAATTTCTTTGCAATCGTAGTCTTATTAGGGAAAATTTTCTTTGTATAAGCACCTACCGTTATTGCATTCCAAGCTTGAGCTGGATCTTCAACAGATGAATCTAAATTACTTTCAGGATAATTTTTCCAATCATCCTCATGCCGAACATTTCCAGCACTAATAATAAATAGCAATTTTTCATCAAAATTACCTGAAAAAGCTAATTGGTCGATAGTCGCAGACCAAACTGATGGTTTTCCAAAATCATTTTGATCCTTAGATGTAACGGCCATACATATAGTACGATTAGCAATAGCGTTATTAGCTATAGCTGTATTAATTGCATTCTTCGTTATTATTGGTATTTTACTATCATCAGAACTAGTTTTATTAGCTGGTAAAATTTTTACAGATTCTAATAGATACGGGATTTCAATTGATTTGTTGCTACCCAACACATCATTAAGATCCCCATATGCTATGACCCCTGCCATTTTTGTACCGTGCCCATTGTATCCTTGATCATTAACTCCCCAACTGATATCTGCCGATAATCTATCATTATCGAATAAAACATTTTTGAGCAAATCATGTCCATTATTAACACCTGAATCAAGAATCGTAATAAAATTATTATTATCCACGACAGCAAGCCTGTTATTACATAAATCTGCAATCCACTCTTCTCTTTCAATTATAGTTTGATCAAGCCAAAAACTATTTAACTCAATAGCTTTTTTTACCTCTGCGATGTATGGTAAATAATTTATTATTTCGACTAATTGATGAAAGTTTGTTTTAACTAAAAATATTGTTCTCTGAGGAAATAAAATAGGTTCTGAATTTAAAGGAATATCAAAGTTGGTGCATATTACTGTAAGAATTTCAAAAAAATCATCTGAAGTTAATGATTCATTATCAACCCAAACCTCACACCATATTTGCTGATCTTTGGGTAAATAGTTTAGGTCTCCACTCCAAATATCTTCTATCTGAGCTTTATAAAGCCTATCAATGCTTTCAACCAACTCTTGATTACAAGGTTTACCATTTCTGGTATAATCAAGATAATCCTTAATTTTTTTTTCTAATTGAATTCTAGCTTCTGGATTAATATAAACACTTGCAAATTTTCTACCACTATCTCGGTCATAGTCGTACTTTAATAGCTTCAGTCCGCTTGAATCTAATGAATTGACCTTTAAATCAAATCCTGATTTATTTTCAAAAACTAGATATTCTCCTCCTTCTTTAAAATCCAAGTTTGGATTCCGCTGATCATTTCTCTCCCATATTTCACCTATTGCACCTAATAAGAATTCTCCATGTTCGGAGCGATTTTTATTAGGTTTTTTCTTTGTTATAGGAACACCTTTACCTGTGTATTTTTGCTTATCATAAACCGTCTTATTAAGAAATAAGTGAGGTTTTGAATTATTGGACATATGTTATTGATTAAAAAAATTCATTTTTCTTTCTTTAATCATAGTAGTTAACAATTCTTCTGAAACTTTACTTTTATTACTTAGTATTATTTCTTTGAGAGCATCATTGCAGGCATTAGTAATCTCAGCATGACTTAGTCCATCTGCAATTTCAACTATAGGGTCTAGTGAAAAATTATCAAGATATTTAAATAATTTAATTTGTATTAATTCCTTGATAATTTTTTGATCGGGCAATTTATAATTTATAATATCATCGAATCGTCTAAACAAGGCAGAGTCTAGAATTTTAATATGATTAGTAGCACAAAGAATTAAACTTTCTGATTGATCTTGTTCAATCAGCTGCAAAAAAGAATTAAGTATTCTTCTCATTTCACCAATCTCATTATCTCTTCCTCTTGAAGCACCTAAAGCGTCAAATTCATCAAATAGATAAATTCCTCGATTAGAAACCATCATATCGAAGACTTGTCTTAATTTAGCTGAAGTTTCTCCCATATATTTAGTCATTAATTTATCCATCATTACGACATATAGAGGGAGTTTCAATTCAGCTGCGATTGAGGAGGCGGTAGCCGTTTTACCAGTACCAGGTAAACCTGATAATAAAACTTTTCTTCTAATATTAAGACCGAATTTTGTTATTTTTTCTCTTTGATCATATTCTCTGATAATCCTCAAAAGTTTATTTCTAATCTCTTCAGACAAAACCAAATTCTCTAAACCTATCTCCGGATAATATACTAGTACTAAATCCTCTAAATTAGGGTTAATTTTTATAACCTTAAAGCCATCAGTTTTAGCTTTATCGATTAGAGCTTTAATTTCTTTGGCAATAGACATATGTCCTTTTCTAGCCTCATGTGCAGCAACCTGAAGAGCTATAGATGTAAAACGATCACTATCATTCTTATAGTGAGAAAGTAATAATGATTTTATTTGCTCTGCAGTTGCCATTTGAAAGTTTTACTAAACAAAAATACACATTTATAGAAACTTTTTATCAGGTAATTTTCACAATAATTGTTGTACATATGTTGTACCCGAATAGAAACAAAAAAGCCTTACATCTCTGTAAGGCTTGATTTTACTGGTGGTCCCACCTGGGCTCGAACCAGGGACCCCTTGATTATGAGTCAAGTGCTCTAACCAGCTGAGCTATAGGACCAGTCCATAATTTTACTTATGGGTGCGCAAATTTAGATAATTACGTGATATATGCCAAATATTTTTATCAATTACTTTACTAAAATATGTAAAATTTATTCCTCCTAATAATAGGAATAAATTAACTAACTGATTAAAAAGGAATTAAAGAATAATTCTATTTACTATTTTTTATTATTTTTCAAATATTTTTTTATTCTTAGTATCTAAAAACCTATAGCTTAATTTAAAGTTTTATTTTTGCAGTTATGGAAACAAATAGACAGAAAAAAATAGGTGGTGTTTTGCAAAAAGATTTGGCAGATATCCTAAATTCAATTTTGAGAGATGCTGGGATTAGTGGAATTTTAATTTCTGTTTCAAAAGTAAAAGTAACAACAGATCTTAGCGTAGCTAAAGCATATTTAAGTGTATTTCCTCCTAAGCATGCTAACGAAATTTTAGAGGAATTAAATACAGTTAAGCCAAAAATAAAACATGAAATGGCTCAGCGTACTAAAAATCAATTACGTAAAATGCCAGATCTTATTTTCTTTATTGACGACTCTTTAGAATATATTAAAAATATTGAAGAATCGATTAAAGGAAAAGATAATCCCATCTCGAATCCTGATTTACTAGATCAAAGGAAAAAATCGTAGCTTGAAGTTTTCCTATTATATTGCCAAACGATATCTGTTTACAAAAAGCAGCAATAATGCCATAAATATTATTACCATTATAGCTGCTATAGGGGTTTTTGCTGGTTCATTTTCTTTGTTTATAGTGCTTTCAGGCTTCTCTGGACTTAAGGAATTCAGCCTCTCTTTTTCGAATGAATTTGATCCTGATTTAAAGATTATCCCTTCCGAAGGCAAAACCTTGACTTTCTCTGAAAATGATCAGAAAAAATTTGCTAAAATTGAAGGTATTCAGCTATATAGTAAAACTATAGAAGAACGCGTTTTTCTGGATTATCAGCAAAAAACAGCTTGGGCATTTATAAAAGGAGTAGACGAGCATTATAACCAAATTACCAAAATAGACAGTTCGCTTCAAGGAACTTGGTTTACAAAAACAGAACCACAGGTTGTAATCGGTTACGATATTTCCAGAAAATTAAATACTGGGATTTTTAATTACAATCATTTACTTCGTTTAATTGTACCAAAACCCGGAAAAGGACAAATAACCAATCCGGCAGATGCATTTAATCAAAAAAGTGTAGTAGTTAGCGGAATTTATAATATCAATTCTGAATTAAATAAGAAATACGTATTTTCAAATATAAATTTTGCACAAAATCTCTTAAGCTTAAATGAAGATACCTTCAGCGCTATAGAAGTAAAACTTACGCCACAAGCCAATCAAGAAAATGTAAAGGATAGAATTCTGAAGTTTTTTGATAATTCCGTAGAAATTAAAACCCGCGCCCAGCTTAACGATGTACTCTATAAAATGCTAAATACCGAGAATTTAGCAGTATATTTAATATTTACGCTTGTTTTAATTATTGCCTTATTTAATGTTATAGGGTCTATAATTATGGTTATTCTCGATAAAAAAGATAATATTAAAACATTACAAAGCTTGGGAGCAACCCCTAATCAAATCAAAAATATCTTTTTTACGCAAGGTATGTTAATGTGTTCATTTGGAGGAGGAATTGGACTTATTTGTGCTATCGTGTTAATTATCCTGCAAATGCAATTTCAATTTGTTATGATTACTCCCAACTTACCCTATCCGGTTACGTTGGAACTTCAAAATATTTTTATTGTGATATTAACAATCGGAATTTTAGGATTATTTGCATCATTTTTAGCTGCGGGCAGAAGTAAAAAAGCTTTAGAAGAATAAATTTTCACTTTTAGTAGATCATTAATTTTGATACATAGCGGGAGTTATATTTATACTGGTAATAAAAACACCATTTTTATCGTAATAATTATAGCTCATTGTAACTTTATTATCTCTGAATTGTTTTAATTCAGGAGTATTTTTTACACTTTCTGTAAGATTGGTCTTCATATAATTATTTAAATCGTTCAGATTCACTTCGCTCTTTTCCAAATTCACTAAGGTATAGTGGTATTTAAAAATTTTGTCTGAAACTGTAGATGCACTATCTAACCTTGTATCTTGATCTATTTTCTTTGGAGTAACTTCATTAAGTTCCTGTGCTGCATCTATAAGCTGATCTTCAAGACTAGCATTAGAAAACAAATACTGCACCCCGAAATAAGCAATCACAAAAGTAATTACGAAAGATATCCCTTGTATCACTTTATTCTTTGTTGTTTTTTGTTCTGATTGCTCCATATTTTGTTTTATAAGAATATCTAGATGATTTCCTGAAAAAGTACTCTAATTTACAGTTTTTGGTGTATTAAATTCAGTTTTTACAACTTATAAATATACCTCGCAGTTTCCTAACGAGGTATAAAAATTCATTATTCTCGCGTAAATTCGTAACCGATAAATTCTTTTTCGACTTCATCAAAAGCAGCAAAAACATTGGCAGCGTCATCGCTAGTAACCATTTTCATTCGAAATTCCTTAAAGTGAGGAATTCCTTTAAAATAGTTGGTATAATGCCTTCTTGTTTCAAAAACGCCAAGCTTCTCTCCTTTCCAATCTATCGCCATTTGCAAATGCCGTCTTGCAGCACCCACTCGCTCTTGTAAAGTTGGTGGAGCTAAATGTTTTCCGGTTTCAAAGTAATGCTTTACTTCTCTAAAAAACCACGGATAACCTATACTAGCACGTCCAATCATTGCGCCATCAAGTCCATATTTATCACGCATTTCTAGGGCTCTTTCTGGCGTATCTACATCACCATTCCCAAAAACCGGTATATGCATTCTTGGATTGTTTTTCACTTCTGCAATAGGTTGCCAATTGGCTTCTCCTTTATACATTTGTGCTCTGGTACGGCCATGGATAGAGATGGCTTTACAACCCACATCTTGTAGGCGCTCGGCAACTTCAAGAATTTTAATTGAGTCGTGATCCCAACCTAAACGCGTTTTTACTGTTACCGGCAACTTTGTATGCTTTACCATAGCTTCGGTCAGCGAAACCATAAGATCTACATCTTTTAAAATCCCTGCTCCAGCACCTTTAGATACCACTTTTTTAACAGGGCATCCAAAATTGATATCGATAATATCTGGACCCGATTTTTCAACAATCTCAACCGATTGTAGCATACTCTCTAGGTTTGCACCAAAAATCTGAATACCAACCGGTCGCTCTTTTTCATAAATATCTAACTTCATAGTGCTTTTAGCCGCATCGCGTATAAGCCCTTCCGAAGAAATAAATTCGGTATATACTACATCGGCTCCCTGCTCTTTGCATAATGCTCGAAACGGCGGATCGCTCACATCTTCCATTGGTGCTAACAACAACGGAAAATCTCCTACATCTATATCTCCTATTTTTGCCACAATTTTTTATTTTTTTGAAAAGGCAAAATTAAGAAAATAAGATTGAAGTTTTTAACTCCTGTGTTTCAGTATTTTTACAGTATTGATTTTTCTTGTAAACGCTTAGTTTCTGATGCCTCAATCGTACGATTATTATCGCTTAATTTAAAGTTTCCAAATTTATATTTAAAACTGAAAGTTATTCGTCGAGTTTCTGATTTTGCATAAAATCCATTATGCTGATTTAGATAATTGCTTTGTAGCGGAATATTCATAGTGTTTAATAAATCTTCTGCATTTACAGAAACAGAAATACGTTTATTCATAAATGTTTTTCGAAGCCCAATATCTAAACCGAATTGG
This sequence comes from Zunongwangia sp., assembly GCF_048269745.1. Taxonomy (NCBI): domain Bacteria; kingdom Pseudomonadati; phylum Bacteroidota; class Flavobacteriia; order Flavobacteriales; family Flavobacteriaceae; genus Zunongwangia; species Zunongwangia sp. Next base: position 39,046 of record NZ_JBLXIB010000001.1, read on the forward strand.
TTTTTATCATATTCATAAGAACCAGCCAATATATTCGGTAAATAATACAAGTTTAGATTTCCAGAAAAACTACCGTCACCTGGGAAATAAAAATAATTCTGAATATTTACAAAAGCACTAAAAATATCATTTTTATAAACTTCTGCGGCACTTTCTCTAGCATAAAACTGATTTTCCATATAGAAACCCGACACATACCCGTATAAATAATACCAAGAGTTTACAAAATTAGCATAGGTTATATCTAAACTGAATTGTTGAGTATAATCTAAATTATCATTAAGAGTTCGAAGAATTTTTTCTTGATTGTCTTGAAAAGAGATAACTGTTGTTTCATCTTTTATACGATCCCAATATAAATCGAAAAACAAAATTCCTTTATACGTATAATTGAAATTAATTTTATTAGAAATTCCAGGTACTAAAGAGGGATTTCCAACTTTTACATTATTCTCGTTAATAAAATATTGATACGGATTCAAACTTTGGAATCGCGGCCTATTTATTCGTCGATTGTATTCTAAAGAAACTGAATTTGATTCGTTCAAGCTTTTCATTACATATACTGTTGGAAACAAATTGAAATAATCTTGAGAATTCACCAATCCCTCGTTATCTGAAATTCCAGTTATATCAGTATACTCACCTCGTAAACCTGCTTTTACACTCCAATTTTCCCAATCTTTCGATCCGCTAAAATAAGCCGCATAAATATTTTCGTCGTAATCTAAAGCATCCGACAACTCATCATTAAATAATCTATCAAATCCTTCATAAAAATCTAATCCGCTAGTAGAAGTTACTCCAGAATATTTTACACCGGTTTCAATCGGAACACTTCCAATGGCCGATGTAATATCTACCTGCCCGGTATAAATATCTGAACTTTGTTTTGCATAAGTTGTGATATAATTTTCCCTCAAAAAATCGTTAGTAATATAAGAATATGTGGTTTTTAAATCCTGATCTTGATCGTCATCATATCGAATATAATTAGCCTGAGCGCGTAATGTGCTACCATTTTCTCCTAAACTTGTTGAGAAATCAGCGTTAAATTGTAGATTTTTAGCTTCATTTTCTACTCGGCTATCGGTGGTAAATAGTGAATCTAAATTATCGGATGGATTATAAATATTGGTTCTTCCTTTTAAATCGGAATTATTTTTTGGTGTAAATAATAAATTGGCACTTAGGCTTAAATTACTTTTGCTAGAGAGTGTAAAATCTAAAATTGTATTTAAGCTATGTGCATAATTTTTAGTGTCTCGTTCAAAATTGCCTAACCAAGTTGAATTTTCAGCACCATTAGGTTCAAAATAAGTGACGTTACTTTCATCATTCTTATAAATATTCTTAGCGTTAAAATTATAGCTTGCAAACGCATTTAAAGCTTTCGTTTTATAATATTGGCTAGTTCCTACCTGATATTTTGGAAAAGTCGCTTGGGTATTAGAAGCTTGAATACTCCCTTTATAACCAATTGACGGGTTTTTTGACATTTCAATATTTAAAATTGCACCGCCTCCTTCAGCATCGTATTTGGCTGGCGGCGTGGTAATAACTTCAACCAATTTTATATTTTCTCCACTTAAACCCGATAATAGCTGTTGCAATTCTGAAGTCGATAAATATACCTTCCGATCGTTTATATAAACAGTTGCCGGTCGGTTTTTCACCAATAATTGCCCTTGACTAACAATTACTCCGGGCGTTCGTTTTAAAATATCAAACGTGTTTAATCCGGAAAGAATAGAATTGGCTACATTAAAACTGATTCGGTCTACTTTTCGTTCAATTTTAGGTTTCCTAGAACTAACGGTTACTTCTGTTAAACTTGATTTAGCTGCCTTTAAAACAATTTTTCCCATATCAATATTCTCTGAAATGGCTACCCTAAGCTTAGATTCTGAAAAACCGATAAAACTTGTCTGTAATAGATAAGTATTAGGCTTTATGCCAGAGATTTGAAATGCTCCATTTTCCTCGGAAACCGTACCTTTTACTACAGTTGTAGAGTCTTCTGCATTTAACAAAACTACATTGGCAAAAGCTATTGGTTCTTGTTTATCCGTTACAATTTCACCTTTTACTACATACTGAGCCTCGGCAAAATGACTTATAAAAAATAATAACAAAAAAGCCGGAATAGTAGTTATTTTCTTCATTAATGGTTAGTTGTTTATAGTTTAATGACAAATATAACTGTTTGTTATAAAATTCATTAAAAAACAACTAAACTATTCGTAAGCTGAAATCGAATTATATAAAGTTTCTTGAATCTGCGTACGCGTATTTAAAGTATACAATCTTCGGTTGTCTCTAGTTGGCAAAACCCTATTCGATAAAAAAACAAAAAGCAAATCTTGCGCAGGATCCATCCAAACCATAGTTCCGGTAAAACCGGTATGCCCAAAACTAGCCTTACTAGCATCTTTTGCAGTATTATTGTTAGGGCCTTTGTATTTTAAATTAGGTTTATCAAATCCTAGAGCACGACGGTTGTTATTTTCTGGAAATTGCGTTGTTGTCCATTCCTTTAAAGTAGACGCCTCAATATATCGATCTCCTCCGTATTCACCCATATTCAAATACATTTGCATAAGTTTTGCCAAATCGTTCGCATCAGAGAAAAGCCCGGCATTTGCTGAAACACCTCCCATCATTATCGCGCCTTCATCATGCACACTACCATGAATGGGTTTATGCCGAAATTCAAAATCGCTTTCTGTAGGTACAATTCTCGAAAGATCAAAAGATTCCGTTGGTTGATAACCTAAAGTTGTCGCTCCTAGTTTTGAATAAAAATTTTCATTGAGGTAAGTACGATAATCTTCTTCACTCAAATTTTCTACAATCTGCGGAAGCAAATAAAAAGCTAGACCGGAATATTTATATTCAGCTTTATCTTCTAACGGTGACTTTTTTATGGCTTTATAAATTTTCTTTTTGTAATTGCGATGAAGCCACATATCGTCACTAACTTTTACCGGAAAGCGAGCTGAAGAATCTTTTTTAAAGGTATTCCATTTATAACTTCCGTTTTTTCTTAACGTATTTTGCCAGTATGGGATCCAAGGTTTAAATCTTGCCTGATGTGCAAAGATTTGCCTAAAAGGAATATCTGCTTTATTTGAATTTCTGAAATAAGGTAAATAATCATCGATTCCATCTTCTAAACTAAACTTACCTTCATCTTGTAATTTCATTAGAGCCGGTAAAGCTGAAGAAATTTTAGTTACCGATGCCAGATCAAAAATATCTGATGCTTTTGTTTTTACGGTATCACTATATTTATGTAAACCATAAGCTTTTTGGAATACTACCTTTTCGTCTTTAGCTACTAAAACTACTCCACCGGGAATAGCTTTGTTAGCTATTGCCTGTTCCATCAATGAATCAATCCCTTTTTGAAGAAAATCGGCATTCATCCCTGCATCTTCTGGAGCAGTATACGAAAAACGAATCTTTTCTGAGGTTTCTATACCATCCCCTGCCTTAAACTTATCACCAACGCTTACTGGAAGTTTTCCATCGGCTTTAAATCCTCCAAAAATAAGCTGTGCTGCTTTTTGTTCCGATAATTCAGAATCCTGATAGGCTTCAATTAAAACCGGTGCATCTTCAATATTTTCAATTTTATTAAGCGTATACGGATTCTTAAAAACGCTAAAAATACTATGCTCATTTTGTGCAATTTCAGCAATAAATTTTAAAACCTGAGCAGAATATCTAATAGAATTTCTAGGGTATTTACTGTGATCGTGTAAGCCGGCAATCACCACATTATAACCCTTCAATTTCTCTTTTACTGCGGAAATTTGACTCGCTGTGGCATTATTTTTTAGTTGAAAATCATCGATTTTGGTATACCATCCTAAGCTTTCCTGAAAAGTGGTTTTCTTGTCGGCACCTATAGAAATGCTGGCGATTTTTAAAGTATCTAAACGCCGAAGCGGAATTATTTCGTTATCATTTTTTAAAACGGTTAGAGATTTTTCAACCAATTTTTGCTGCAAATATTTTGCATAAGAGTTATTAAGCTCTTTATCGATATTGGCCGTTTTTAGAGGCTCATAATTATTTAAACCAACCCATTGTTTTACGGCCAGCACTTTTCGGCATTTTTCGTCGATATCTTTTTGAGAAATAATTCCCATATTGATCGCCTTTCTAACTTCAGCAATAGCTTTTGGAACATCTTCGGTAAACTCTAACAAATCGTTCCCGGCAATGATCGCTTTTTTATCGACAACTCCAGGCTCGTTTCCGGTAGTTACTCCTTTCATGTTCATGGCATCGGTTACAATTAAGCCTTTAAAACCAAGTTTCTCTTTTAGTATTCCACTAATGATTTTCTTAGATAATGTTGAAGGCACGCCACTACTATCCAACGCCGGAATATTTAAATGAGCGACCATTACTCCGCCCACACCCGCATCAATTAATTCCTTAAACGGATACATTTCTAAGGTATCCAATCTCGTAAATGGATGGTTTATTTGTGGCAGTGCTTTATGCGAATCGGTATCGGTATCACCATGCCCGGGAAAATGTTTTGCCGTTGTTAGGATTCTTTCATCCTGCATTCCTTTCATATACGCAATACCTTTTTCAGCAACTTTTTCTTTATCCTCGCCAAAGCTCCGGTAATTAATCACCGGGTTGTTAGGGTTGTTGTTCACATCAACAACGGGAGCAAAATTCATGTGTAAGCCGGTTCTTTTAATCTGCCGAGCCACCTCTTCACCCATCTTATATAATAAGGTATCATCTTTAATAGCGCCTAATGCCATTTGAAAGGGAAAACTGATGGTATTATCCAATCGCATTCCTAAACCCCATTCCGCATCGATAGCACCTAAAAGCGGCACTTTTGAAACTAATTGATAATCGTTCATTAACTGCACCTGTTTTTTCGCTGTCCCCTGAAAGAAAATGAGTCCTCCTATTTTTTGCTCTTTAATCAATTTTAAAATTTCTTCTTTATGTTTTAAGCCTCTGTTAGAATAGGCTGCCACCATAATAAGTTGAGCAATCCTTTCATTAGGAGTTAACTGTTCCATTACCGAATCTACCCATTTGCTGTTGGTATATTCTAAAAATTCGGGTTGTTGAGACTCCTGAGAGTTAACTAGTAAAAACTGACAAAAAAAAAGGATAAAAAAATAAGGTTTCATAATCTATAATTCTAATTTCTAAAGTACAAGAACATTTTTAAATAGCATATTTTAAAATAAAATTACTTTTTAAGCTCAAATTTTAAATTCTAAATAAACTTATATAATTTTTTTAGTTAAGTATTTGTCTGAACATATATTTTACATACATTTATCGGAATAAGTTTTATTCTTTTAAAAAAGCGCCTCAATATTTATAGATTTATAGGCTTTTTTGGAAATTATTTTATGGAAAAATTATTACAAGATTATTTTGTTAGTGAAAGCTTGCTCAAAAAAATGAGCAATGTTGAATTAAAAAAAAACCTGCAGAAAACAAAGATTATCAAATATATGTTTTTGAATGGCGACACCTCTAACGCAGACATTTGTTCTACTTTTGGAATTAGTTTGCCTACTTCAATGTCGCTCATCAATCAGTTACTCAAGGAAGGATTTGTAATAAAAAAAGGACAAGGAAAATCGGAAGGAGGCCGTAAACCTGACTTGTATGGTTTAAAAGATCATTCATTTTTTGTTTTAAGTATTCATATCGAACGCTATAAAATAAAACTAGCTTTACTTGATAACAACCATAGTATTCTAAACGAAAAACATTTAGAAACAGAAATTTCTCCGAATTCTAATATTGTTGATCTTTTATTCGATTTTTCAGAATCTTTTTTAGAAAAATCAGCTATTTCAAGTAAGCAACTTATGGGAGTTGGCATAAGTATGCCCGGTTTAGTATCTTCAGAAGAAGGTAAAAACTACACCTATTATCTAACCGAACAAGAACCAGAATCACTTCGAGAAAAATTTGAGCGTAAATTCGATAAACCTGTAGCCATTTTAAATGATGCTAAAAGTGCTACTCTTGCCGAGTTCCATTTCGGAAAAGCTCAACAAAAACAACATGCGCTAGTAATTTCTATGGACTGGGGAATAGGGCTAGGAATTATTATGGGTGGTAAAATACAAAGTGGAATTTCAGGTTTTGCAGGAGAATTTGGGCATATCCCAATGCTCGAAAACGGACGTTTGTGTTATTGTGGCAAAAGAGGTTGTTTAGAAACCGAAGCTTCTGGACTTGCTTTAGTAAGAAAAGTAAAAGAAGGTCTTGCCGAAGGGCAAACTTCAATACTTAATCAATTATCATCAGAAGAACTCGATACTTTAGAACCCGATACTATTATTAATGCAGCCAATAAAGGCGACCAATTTGCTATAAATCAACTTTCAGATATTGGCAGTAATCTTGGTAAAGGAATTGCGGTTCTCATTCAAATATTTAACCCAGAACTCATTATTTTAGAAGGGAAAATTGCCAAGGCAAAACAATTTATAACCACACCTATAGAGCAATCTACTAATATTTACTGCATGATGCAGCTTAAAGAAAAAACATCTATTGCGCTATCTAACCTTGGTAACAACTCTAGCTTATATGGCAGCACTATCGCTGTTATGAATAGCATTTTTAAAAATCAACTAGCATTGGTTAAATCTCATTTAAGTTAAAAAAATCTCTTATGGCCAGACTAAATCTTTTAGAAGAAACACGTTTCGAAAAACTATCGGTAAGCGTTTTCGATAACGAAAATATAGCCTCGAAAAAAGTAGCTAACCGAATTGCAAAAATTATAAAAGAAAAGGAACAAAAAGGTGAAAAATCAGTACTTGGGCTTGCTACCGGGGCAACTCCTGTAACCGTATATGAAGAATTAGTGCGTTTACATAAGGAAGAAAAATTAAGCTTCCAAAATGTAATTACTTTTAATCTAGATGAATATTACCCCATGCAGCCAGATGAAAATCAGAGCTACGTGAAATTCATGGATGAAAATTTATTCAGCCATATCGATATTCTTAGAGAAAATATTAATATTCCAGACGGTACTTTAGCTAAAGATGATATTGCTGCTTTTTGTTTAGAATACGAAGAAAAAATCACAAAAGCCGGAGGTTTAGATTTACAAATTTTAGGAATAGGTAGAACAGGCCACATCGGTTTTAACGAACCGGGATCGGCTCCAAATAGTGGTACCCGCTTAGTAACACTAGATGACCTTACCAGACGTGATGCTTCTCGTGATTTTGGAGGGAAAGAAAATGTACCCACCAAAGCCATAACCATGGGTATTGGGACTATTTTTAAAGCTCGCGAAATTATTTTAATGGCGTGGAGTAAGAAAAAAGCTTCCATTATTAAAAAAGCAGTTGAAGGTGAAATTTCCGGAAATGTTCCAGCTACCTATCTTCAATTAAACGATCATGTTGAATTTGTGTTAGATACCGATGCCGCTTCAGAGCTAACTCGGTTTGACACTCCTTGGTTAGTAAAAGATTGTACTTGGGATAAAAACCTCATTCGAAAAGCAGTAATCTGGCTTTCTGATGAAGTTCAAAAACCAATTCTTAAACTTACCGATGAAGACTATAACAATCATGGTATGGCGCAATTGGCTACCGAAAAAGGTCCGGCTTACAATATAAATATTGATGTATTTAACCAATTACAACATACCATTACCGGATGGCCTGGCGGGAAACCGAACGCTGATGATACACAGCGTCCTGAACGTGCTGAGCCTGCTAAGAAACGTGTGCTTATTTTTAGTCCACATCCCGATGATGATGTTATTTCAATGGGAGGTACGTTTATAAGGCTGGTAGATCAGGGACACGATGTACATATTGCTTATCAGACTTCAGGAAATACAGCAGTTTGGGATACCGATGTATTAAGATATATCGAATTTGCTATCGATTTCAATAAAAGTATGGGAGAAGATACTAGCAAACTCGAAAAAACGTACGATAAAATCAATAAATTTATTGCTGAAAAACGTCCTAATGATATCGACTTACGCGAGATAATGAATGTAAAAGGATTTATTCGTAAAACTGAAGCTATAGCAGGCGCTCGTTATGCCGGATTGAAAGACGAGAATATTCATTTTATGGCATTGCCCTTCTATGAAACCGGCAAGAAAGTAAAAAGCCCGGTAACCGAAGAAGATGTAAAAATCACAATGAAATTACTTCAACAAGTAAAACCGCATCAAATTTTTGCAGCCGGTGATTTTGCCGATCCACATGGTACACACGTAGTTTGTTTCAATATTATTATTGAAGCCATGAACCGACTTCGAAAAACCGAAGAATGGACTAAAGATTGCTGGTTATGGATGTACCGTGGGGCTTGGCAGGAATTTGATATTCATTCTATTGAAATGGCGGTTCCACTTTCTCCGCAAGAAGTAGCCAGAAAACGTGAAGCCATCTTTAAGCACCAGTCACAAAAAGACACTCCAGTTTTCCCAGGTGACGATGAACGTGAATTTTGGGTACGTGCCGAAGAAAGAAACAGCGAAACAGCATTAGAATATCACAATCTTGGTTTAGCCAATTATGAAGCTATGGAAGCTTTTGTTCGTTGGAAATTCTAGTTCTTTTATAATCAATATTATGTATTTTGGTTAGAAAACGCAACAATGACTTATTTTAGAAAATTTTTGATTTTAGGAGGTTTGGGTTTGATGGTTGCATGTTCATCAAACCCATACCGAACTACTAATAAATTTTATAAAAAAAAGGCGAAAGCCTATGCAAAAGAACTTAGCAAGTTTCCACTTGAAGAAAACCAGAACGAATCCGCACTCAATTATGGTGAGTATCCTGTGGGAACTACTAATTTCAATCTTCGACGACCCAATTTTGTAGTTATCCATCATACCGCTCAGGATTCTACGATTCAAACCTTAAACACATTTACGATTCCCAGAACTCAGGTAAGTTCACATTATGTTATTGGAGATGATGGAGAAGTTTTCCATATGCTCAACAACTATTATCGTGCTTGGCATGGTGGCATTGGCCAATGGGGGCATACTACCGATTTAAATTCATCTTCTATAGGTATCGAACTTGATAATAATGGCAAAGAAAAATTCTCTGATGCTCAAATTTCAAGTTTACTTGCGGTTTTAAAACAACTAAAAGAAGATTATAAAATTCCTACTGAAAACTTTATAGGCCATTTAGATATTGCTCCGGGAAGAAAAGTAGATCCGAGTGCCAACTTTCCTTGGAAAAGTTTGGCTGAAGAAGGATACGGAATCTGGTATGATGAAGACAGTATCGAAAATATCCAGTTTGAGTATCAATTTTTTACAGAAAAGCCACTGAAAATCGACAATATCTATCCTGCTTTGAAAAAGCGAATTCCAATTCTCGATAAATATCTATTTCCAAACGTAATTCCGTCTAATTTTGATATTGCTGAAGCTTTGAAAATTATTGGATATAACGTAGACGATCTAGATGCCGCAATTAAAAGCTTTCAAATCCATTTTCTTCAGGAAAAAGAGCAGGTAGACGGAATTTTAAACGCAGAAGAAATTAAAATTCTTTATAATTTATATCAAAAATCCCTTAATTAGAAATAGTATATAGATTGCTTTATTGTTACAAATTAGAATTGATAATAGTGAAAATTTCAGTTAAAAAATCAAGCCTTAAAATGGCGCATTTTGAATGCTACATTCGATAATATTAGTTGAAAACTTATTAAATTAAGAAACCTCACAGATTTGAAAACTGTGAGGTTTACTGTATAAAATAACTGATCCCAGCAAGCTATTAGCGCTTTGATTAATCTAAATTAAGATGCAATCTCGCAAAAAGATAACGCCCGCCTATACCAAATTGGGCATTTCTAGGCCAGTCGAATCTTCCGCTACTTCGGTTATCTTCTATTCTATTTTTATCGGGATATAAATCAAACAAATTATTAGCTCCTATTGTTAGATTAACCGATTCTGCAAAATTATAGCCTACAGAAAGATCGGTTACTACTTTTCCTGAGTAAATTTCTTGATTGGCAAAAGTATTAGAAGGCTGTGTTACCTCACCAAAATAGACATTACGAAGGAAGAAGTTAAAATCATTTACTGTAAGTACATTGGTTAAATTAATCTTTGTTCTGGGGACGGCTTCTTCCAAATAAATACGATTGTCTTCAGAAAAATAAGTATCTAGTTTTCCTTGTAATAAAGGAGAAGCATGAATATCTCCAACTCTTTTAGTTTGAGTAAAAGTACCGGCCAAATCGTTTTTCAGTTTCCAACCATTATTAAAAAATATATTTTGTGTAATTACCACATCCAGTCCTTTTGATTCTGTATCGATCGCATTGGCAAAAAATGCAGCAGATTCTGCATTCGCGCTTCTAAGAATCTGACTAATTTCAGAATCTGGATCGTCATCACTAAAACGGCCTGTGTAAACCACACGATCGTCTATCGCTACAAAATAAGCATCAGCTGTAATGGTTAAATTTGCATCTGGGATTTTAGCAGTTATTCCAAAACTGGCGCTTTTCGAGGTTTCTTCTTTTAAATCTGGAATGCCCAGCAATTTAGCAGCTCTACTATCATTAGAAAATGTTCCCACTTGTACCGGATCTCCAAAATCGTCAAAAACAGTAGAAGTAGAGTTATAATAAATTTGGTGTAATGATGGTGCTCTAAAGCCTGTGTTTACCGCAGCTCGTAAATTTAAGTTATCCGTAAGTTTATATTTGGAAGCTACTTTAAAATTTAAGGTCGATCCAAAATCAGAATAGTTTTCAAATCTTCCGGCAAAAGTTAACAGAAAATCTTCGGTTACATCTGCTTCAAAATCGGCATATGCAGCTACACTATTTCGTTGTCTAGAAATTGCATTATCTGGGGTAAAACCAGGGAAAACTTGTGCTCCACCTGCTCTAGGATTCCCAAAGAAATCGGTTGCCGGTTGCTGGCTGGAGTTCGTAATAATAGTTCCATCTTCGGTATATTGCGTATAAGACTTTTCTTCACCAGCAATAATATTATAATTTTCCAATCGATACTCGGCACCAAAAGCTACATTGAAACCTTCAAACAAACCATCGAAAAACTGAGAAACATCAAGGTTGGTCGTATTTTGAGAAAAAGAAAATCCGCCAGCATCAAAAGTGGTTGGGCTGGTTCCTTCTAAAGAAGCATTAGAAGTATTTGAAATGATATACATAAATTCATTTTCTCCCCAAGTATTACTAAAGTCTACATCCCAGTCTCCAACTTTTCCACGTATTCCGGCTGCAATAGATTTATCGGTAATCTTAGAATTGATTTCCGGTAAAAATCCATTAATGTAATAAGGTGTGTACGTACGACTTTGATTTGGTAATCTATAAAAACCTGCTGCATTTCCTTTACGAGAGCTAAGCCCGCTAAAAGCATACAACTCGGTTCCGTTATCATCTAATGGTAATGCAAAATTGGCAAAGAAACGACCGCCTCTCAATTCCGATTGTCCTACGCGCATATTGAAATCAGATCGATTTAAACCACGTGCAGCCAATTCTTCTTCAGTAACATCTCGCCCTAAAAGATTTTGTAAAGCACTACGATCTGTAGCTTGAGCTATTTCACTTTTAAAATCGTTAGAAAAATAATCTACCTGCTGCGCGTAATTTTGAATTTGCTGATTAGACAAATTACTAATATCGGCATTGTCTTGGTTAGCTCTCCACTCAACTGCATTGTAAGCATTAAAAATATCACCTTCCCAGGCTTTCATTCGGTTATACGAATCCCGATAATCAAAGTCTCCAGAGAAATTTATAAAACCACCGTTATCGCCTAATGCAATTCCGTAGCTCGCTGCTACATTAACGCTTTCGCCATCTATCCCACCGGTTTGTTCATTCGCATTTCGAGATACATTTGCGCCGGTTGTTACATTAAAATTAAGGGTATTTACCTCATCTTTTAAAACTACATTTATAACTCCTGCAATTGCATCCGATCCGTATTGTGCTGCAGCGCCGTCTCTTAATACTTCAATTCGTTTGATGGCTACAGCAGGAATGGCATTTAAATCGGTCCCAACACTACCTCTACCAAAAGTTCCGTTTACATTAATTAAAGAAGAAGTATGACGACGTTTCCCATTGATTAGCACCAATACCTGATCGGGCCCTAAACCCCGTAACGAAGCCGGATCGATATGATCGGTCCCATCTGATAAAGACTGGGTTGTCGACGTAAATGAAGGGGCTACATAATTTAGAATCTGGTTTACATTTACCTGTGGTACTGAAACCTGAAGCTCCTCTACATCCAATACATCTACCGGCACAGCAGATTCAGTAACCGTTCTACTTCGGTTTCTTGAACCTACTAAAACCACTTCTTCTAAATTGGTACCGTTTACCAACTGTACATTTAATTTAGTTTGGGTAATTTCAACCTCTTTTTTTTCAAATCCTACAAAAGTAAAAACCAGTGTTTCTCCTAATTCAGCTGCAATACTAAAATTTCCGTCAAAATCGGTTACCGTTCCGGTTTGTGTTCCTTTAAGCTGAATACTTACGCCCGGTAAAGGCTCAGAATTTTCATCGGTTACATTTCCCGTAATATTTTCTTGCTGTGCGAGTATATTACTGCCAATAAGCAAAAAGAGTAGGGTAAAAATCTTGTTCATTTTTTTGTTTTTTTAGTTTAGTAAGTAATTAAAAGCCGATAGCGGTATCATCACCTCTGGGGTCGGCGCCTCCTTCTAAATCACCATTAGGCAATACTTTTATAGCATCTACCTTACCGATAATTCTAGATTCTTTTTGATTAATATGATATCCTTTTTGTTGAAGCTCTTCTATTATTTTTTCCTCAAAACCGTCGGGTTCCATCATAATTTCATCTGGTAACCACTGGTGGTGAAAACGTTTTGCTGCAACGGCTTCTTGCATCGATAAATCGAATTCAGCAACATTTAAAAATGTTTGTAATACTGAAGTGATAATGGTAGAACCTCCAGGTGAGCCTACTACCATCCATAGTTTTCCGTTTTTTTCAATAATGGTAGGTGTCATGGAACTCAACATTCGTTTTTCTGGTTCAATCGCATTGGCTTCAGCTCCTACTAAACCAAACATATTAGGCACACCAGGTTTTAGACTGAAATCGTTCATTTCATTATTCATAAAAAAACCTAATTCCGGAATGTATAATTTGGAACCATAAGCGCCATTTAAAGTAGTTGTTACTGAAACCGCATTGCCTTCTTCATCTACAATTGAATAATGAGTGGTTTCGTTACTCTCGTAACCGTTTATGGTACCGTGTTTTATTGCTGAAGAAGCAGTAGCCTCATCAAAACTGAAATTAGCCATTCTATCACTTAAATATTGTTGTGATAATAATGTGTCCTGTGGTACATCATAAAAATCGGAATCCCCTAAATAAAAACTCCTATCTGCGTAAGCTCTACGCTCAGCTTCAGTTAAAACCTGAATATATTTTGTTGAATTTTGATTGTATTCTTCTAACGGAAATGGTTCGATCATCTTTAGAATCTGTCCTAAAACAATTCCGCCACTAGAAGGAGGTGGCATAGAAATTATTTGATAATCTTTATATTGAATACGAACCGGATTTCGCCATTTAGCCTCATATTTTTTCAAGTCTTCTTCCGTTAAAATTCCGCCTTGTTTTTGTAGAAAAGCGATCATTTTTTCTCCGGTTTCGCCGCCATAAAATTCATTTCTACCATTAGTAGCAATTCGTTTTAAAGTATTAGCTAAAGCGATATTTTTAATAGTATCTCCTTCTGAATAATTTTTAGTAAAAAGAATAGAATCTTGATTTACTTGTAGCAAAACCTCGCGATATTTTTGCAAACGCTCTTCCTGCTTTTGGGTTACCACGACTCCTTTTTCGGCTAATTCAATGACTGGTTTTAATAATTGCTGAATTGGTAAACTCCCAAATTTTTCATATGCTTTGAATATTCCTGCAATGGTTCCCGGAACTCCAGAGGCCATAGCTCCTAACGTACTTTTACCATCAATTACATTTCCATTTTCATCTAAATACATGTTTTTTGAAGCGGTTAATGGTGCTTTTTCGCGATAATCTAAGGTACCTATTTCGCCATCGGCAGTACGATAAACCATAAAACCACCGCCCCCTAAATTACCGGCAAACGGGTAACTTACTGCCAAAGCCATCTCTGTAGCCACCATAGCATCAAAAGCATTTCCGCCTTTTTTCATGATATCAACACCTATTTTTGAAGCTTCTTTTCTGGCAGAAACTATCATTGCTTTTTCGGCAATTTCACCGGTTATATTTGACTTGGATATTTCTGCTGTTTTTGATTTACACGAAATAAAGAATAAACCCGATAGAACTAATAGGTTAATAAGATGTTTGATTTTCATAGATTTATGAGTAGAGAATGTTAAACTAAAACACAAATAGACAAATTATAATCTGAAAAAAGAAATTCAGCTACAAGATTTTATCTATAAAATCATAAAACCTATCTATTAAGTAGGTTTTATGATTTTTATAAGGATTTTTGAAAAATGAATATCTGTAATTCTATTATAGAAAAAGCTTTAGATAAAAATTAATAATGAATTTGAGGCATTAGCTTTTGAGATATTTTCTCTTCCAAAGAATTAATATTGCGCCTGCTACTATAAACGGAATGCTCAACCATTGCCCCATATTTAAAGTAAGGCTATCTTCAAAAGCTACTTGATTTTCTTTAAAGAATTCAATAATAAAACGAGCCAAAAATAGCAGTATTAAAAAGAGACCAAATAATTGTCCATTTTTAATTCTGATATTTTCTGATTTGTAAAGGCTATACAAAATCACTGAAATTAATAAATATGAAAATGCTTCGTAGAGTTGAGTAGGATGCCTTGGGATCATATCATCGCGCATAAAAACTATCCCCCAATTAGCATGGGTTGGTTTTCCATAAATTTCTGAATTCATAAAATTACCAAAACGTATAAAAGCACCAGCCACCGGAATACCAATTGCAACTCTATCAAGTAACCATAAGACATTTACCTGATATTTTTTACAATAAAGTATAATAGCTATCAAAACACCAATTGCACCACCATGACTGGCCAGACCTTGATAACCAACAAATTGATAGGATCCTCCTATTTTTTGAATGGGTAAAAACATTTCTAAAGGTCGACTAAGAAAATATTCGGGTTGATAAAATAGACAATGCCCAAGCCTTGCTCCTATTAGCGTCCCCAAAATGATATAGGTTAGCAAATTATCTAAATCCTGCACCGGAATGTTCTCTTTCTTATATAATAAAGTAGCCTAAAAAAAGGCCACTCATAAAAAAGAGACCGTAATATTTTAGCGGAAAAGAATCGGTAATCCAAAAAATAACAGGATCTAAATCCCAATATATAATATTGTCTTTCATGCTCTTATTTTCCTAAACTTTTTAGATTAGTTTTATAATTTATCGTCTCGTCTTTTCTGTAAACCTAGAAGAAACCTAAGACATAAAGCTTTATTAAAAACTTCTATTCTGTAAAAATATCCGCCTCTTTAAGGTATTGTAATCCTTTATCTTTTTCGTTTAAAATTCGTTTTGTACGCAAGTAACGATTATAGTTATACTCATCGAAATCGTCAGCAGTGGTATCCATTGTGCTAATGTGCACATCACCCATAGAATGTATAAATTTATGATCACCAATCCACATGCCTACATGAATCACTCTTTCCTTGCTAGAATCTGTTGCAGGTTTACCAAAAAATAACAAATCTCCCGCAACAAGATTCTCAAAATTCTTGGTAGAATCTACTAAAACTCCGGTATGAATTTGCTGTGAAGCATCACGTGGAATTACCATTCCGTTTAAGAAATATACCGTTTTTGTAAAACCACTACAATCTACTCCTTTTGGTGAAGTCCCTCCCCACAAATAAGGAAGTCCCATCAATTTCTCGCCTGTTTCAACTAATGTTTCACCATTAACATCTAAATCTGCTAACCAGGTTTTATAAGGTTTTGCATCAAATTCTGGTACAAAAGCCGTTCTGCCATCAGGATAAGTTATTTCATAAAAATTACCTTTTTCTGAAGTTAACTCTAAAACGTTTCCGGCTACAAGATCGGAAACTACCTCAGCGTCATTACTAGGTGATTTTAGCGATTTTCCGTAAGGATTTAAATAGATCAGCTTTTCTTTCGATTTCCAGTCAGAAAACTCTTCTTTGGTCATATTCTGAATGCCTCCATAATCTACCCAAGCCAAATACCCTTCAGGAGTTTGAATATAATACCAGCTTCCCTCCTTTTTATACACTTTTACCGGCATTCCCAATGTAGCTTGCGTTACCAGTTGCGCTGCGTGCCGCGGTTCTTCACGAAGATTTGCTACTGAAATCTTGATCACCCCCATCGTTTGATTTTCTAAACCTTTCTCATCTGGCAAAGTTTGAATATTTGAAGTGAATTTTATGCCTTTTTGGTTCAGTGTTTTTTCCAGGTCATCCGCCGCTTCTAGCATATTGGTTTCGCCTTCGATCTTAAAACCGTCAGCATTTTTTTCTGCTTCAACATCAAATAAGGCTACTCTTCCATCTGGAGCATATACATTTTCCAAACTATCAATAACTATTTGTGCCTCGTTTTTTTCTTCGGAAGTATTTTCTGCTTTCTCGTTGCAGCTTACCAAAATACCTGCTAAAGCCAGGGTCCAAAAACTATATTTTTTTATCTTCATTTTTACTGAATTTCAATCTTATTCAAATTTAAACAATTTTACTCCGGTACCATTTTCCGTAGGATAAATCACTTTTTCTGAAGTGATTTTCACTCCGGTTGCTGTATCGTTTTTTAAAAGCAAAGCACCGTCCATATCTACATAATCTAACATTGGGGCGAGTTGCGCAATCGCTGAAATCCCAACAGTAGACTCAGTCATACAACCTACCATGGTTTTTAAACCAAGTGATTTTGCCTTAGCAATCATTCGTAAAGCCGGGGTAATTCCACCACACTTAGTGAGTTTAATGTTTACCCCATGAAAATAATCGGCACACTTTTCAACATCGCTTTCTATGATACAACTTTCGTCGGCAATTACAGGTAAAGCTGAATGCTCAAAGAGCAGTTTTTGTCCATCATAATCCTCAACCGGAAGTGGCTGTTCTAAAAATTCAACATTTAATTCCTTTAAAATATGGCTATTTTCGATCGCCTGTTTTGCATTCCACGCCACATTTGCATCGATCCTGAAAATCGATTTTGTATGTTTTCGAAGCGCTTTTATAATATCGATATCATGATCGGTTCCCAACTTGATTTTATACAATGGCCAGGGAAAATCTTTAATTTTACGAATCATTTCTTCGGTTGAAGCAATTCCTATTGTATAACTGGTTTGCGGTACTTCAGAAGGATCAAGATTCCACAATTTGTGCAGGGGTTTTTGCTGTCTCTTTCCATAAAGATCATGCAATGCCATATCTAACGCACAAAGCGCGAAAGTTTCAGTCTTTAATTCAGGATAAAGCTTTTCCCAAATCATTTCCGGAGGTTCTTCGATATAATCTTCGACAATTTTTTCGACTTTTTTTAAAGACCGAATCATCCCCTCTACCGTCACTCCGTAATATGAAGTTGCGGCAGCTTCGCCAAAGCCGGTAAAACCATCGTGAGATACTGAAACCACCAAACTTGGCTGCACATCTCGCGATGCATGACTTATCCTAAAGGTGTCCTTTAACTGCAACTGATATTGGTGATATTCGATCTTCATTTTATCAATCTATTCTAAAATGATTTCTTTAAAATCACTTTGATTTCCGGTACGATCTACGGCTGTAATTCCGATTTTCGATAATTTCACTTTCTTTTGTCCAACAAGGTAAGAAAGCGTGGTTTTTAGTTCTGAAAGCTGATCGTTATTCAGGATTTTGAAGTCCCATTTACTGCCTTCGTATTGAAAATATAAAACCCATTTAAAGACGTCATTTTCATCTGGATGCTGCCAAGAAATTCTAAGCGTATTTCCATCAAGATTAGTTAAAACTTCAGGTGATTTTGGAGCTTTATCATCTATCCACGGACTTGCTGGTATCAAAGCCGGTTTTCTAAAATAATTTTCAGCTAAAGCTTTTTCAGCTTCTTTATTATTCATCAAAGCCTTAAGGTTCCAAAGTACTGCTCCGGGATCTTTAGCTAACATTCCGCGAGTAATCATTATCTGATTAAACAGTTCGTTTTCGTAAACTTCTTCCTCGATTAGCCCGGCATTAATTCCCGGCCAAACATGTCGATTTTTGGTGTTCTCCTCTTTCCACCAGTTTAATAAGACTGGGAAGCTTTGCGGAGTTTGATCGGTTTTCCAATATAACTGCGGCGTAAGATAATCTACCCAACCTTCGTTTAGCCATTTTTTTGCATCGGCGTACAACTTTTCATATTGATCGTAACCTACGATAGATTGCGGATAACCGGGACGCCAGATTCCAAACGGACTAATCCCGAATTTTACAAAATCTTTCTCTTTTTTAACCAATTTCGCTACACGCTCAATAAAATCATCTACGTTTTTACGACGCCAGTCTCCCCTACTTAATTTTCCTCCTTCAGTCTTATAAAAATTCCAACTTTTATCGTCCGGAAAATCTTTACCTCCGTTATACGAATCATACGGGTAAAAATAATCGTCAAAATGAATTCCATCAATATCATATCGATTCACCAAATCTTCGACAACTGCTGAAGTACGATCCTGAACATCTTTACGGGCAGGATCCATCCAATACATTCCGTTTTGCAATTTCACTACCATTTCGGGATTGGTTTTTACTATGGAAGCATCGCTAATTTCGCCTCCGGTGGTATGATAGGCTCGATATGGGTTTAACCAAACATGTAATTCCATTCCTCGTTTATGGGCTTCGTTTATCCAAAAATTTAAAGGATCATAATAAGGTTGGGGAGCTTTTCCCTGAGTGCCATTTAAAAAATAAGACCAAGGTTCCAAATCACTTTGATAAAGCGCGTCGGCTTGTGGCCGCACTTGAAAAATTACTGCGTTGTAATTATGATTCGATAAAAAATCGAGTAATTTTATCGCTTCTTGCTGTTGCTGTGCAGTTGGCAAACCCGAACGTGATGGCCAGTTGATATTTGCGACCGTTGCTATCCATGCGGCACGAAACTCAGCCACATCAATTGGGGATTCATTTTTTAAAATTTCTTTTTCAACTTCAACAGTATCGGGTAATTCTTCTGAATTTACTTCTGCAGGTGTTGTAGTATTGATCCCGTCAGTTTTATCTTCAACCGGAATCTCGGTTTCCACAGCTTCTGGTTTATTTTCCGACTCTGAATTTTGAACTTTTTGCTGAGTTTTGCAGGAGGAAATTATCAGAAAACAAACGATAAATATGTAGGATCTTTTAAAAAACAAATGCTGACGCATAAATTTGGTTTAGAGTTAGCTATGAATAGAAGTAAACATAAAAAATTAAAATAAATTTTATTGAGTGTGTAAACTTTATTTATAACTAAAAAACGTATTCAAAATCAACCAATTTTGAATACGTTTATCGATCTAAAAAAGATTACTATTCGGTATCCCACCACAGTGGTGTAGTTAACCGAATTGCAGGATTATTATTAGGCATATTTTTGTAATTACGAGCTTCTTCATTAGATTCATACATCATCGCTCTTATCCAATCATCTTCGTTTGGAAAAATACTTACATTTACATTATCTGGACGCTCTAAGCCCGGATAAATTGCTGAACTATAATCCATTCTTCTAAAATCTACCCAAGTTTCCGGATTTAACATATTTGCTATATATTTTTGCACAAAAATTTGTGTTAACCCAAAATTTTCCTGTCCAATTTCTTCATCGATTTTTGTTATATAAGTTGAAATTTCTTCAGAAGGAATATTTAATTTTTGAAGATCGGCTTCTACTCCAGTTTTATAAGCTGCATATGCTCCTGCTATATCACTACTTCTAAATTTGGCTTCAGCTTCAATAAATTTTACTTCAGAAAAAGTCATCATATACGTTGGTGAATCTGGTGAAGTATAAAAACCTCCATATCCAGTAGAGTAATTATCAGCATCATTAAGTTTAGGGTCATTATTAATTCCGGCACCTGTTTTTACACCATAATATCCTCCATTTTCGGCCTCGGTAACAATACGAGTTAATCGCGGATCTTGAAATTCTTCATCGATATTTAATGGATTTTTAAGTAATTCTACAAAAAATTCAGAAAAGAAATCGAATCGGGTGGAACCATAACCATCTTCACTAAAAGGCTGGTTATCGTTACTGGCTTCTCCTCCTCCATACTGAATTAACGCATTATCTTGGTTTGAAGTGAATCCCTTCTCAATAGCACTTATAACAGCTTGTGGATCGTAAGCATGTTCTCCTGAAGATTTTTTGGTTAAATGATTTAAATATCTTGCCTTTATTGAATATGCAAAACGCTTCCATTGTTCAGTATCTCCATTAAATAGGATATCCCCTTCTTCATCATTTAATCCAATTTCGGATTCCTGATCTAATTCAGCAATAGCTTCATCTAGAAGAAGAAAAATTCTTTCATAAACTTCTTCCTGAGTCGAAAATTCAGGCTCTAGAATTATGGTTCTTTCTGGATCGTAACTATCTTCCATTACAATTGATCCGTATTGATCGGTTGCCATCCCGAAAATATAAGCTCGTAAAATTTTACCAACAGCAGTATAGTGTGGTGAATTATATTGTTCCCCTAGATAAATAAGGTCTGCTGTATTAGGCAAGGCATATACATATACGTTTTGCCACAAATAATAACTTCCAGTAGTTAAATAAGTATTCCATGATTCTGAATAATAGGCTGGGGTATTTTGTGAACCGTACTGAACAATCCCTAGCACTTCTCTTATTCCTCGATATTGAGCAGTTGCCACCGTATTTTCTATGGCTCCTTCTATTCGATATTGCGGTGCTAAACCTGTTGTAGAAGGTTGTGTTTCTGAACTGTTTACATCAAAATAATCATCGCTACATGAAAACGACAACATCAGTACTGAAATAGCCAATATATAGTTATAAATATTCTTCATAATTTCTAAAATTTAAATCGTAAACCCATATCAAAACCTCTGGTATTCGGTGTTCCTAAATTATCGATCCCTACAGAACCCGCTCCTTGAATTCCGGCTCCAAACGTATTTACTTCCGGATCTACCCCACTATAATCGGTAATGGTAAAAAGGTTTCTTCCGGTTACTGAAAGTTGTGCTGACACAATATGTAGTTTATCCAAAAAATCGCTAGGTAAATCATAAGACAGT
Organism: Zunongwangia sp.; assembly: GCF_048269745.1. Classification (NCBI taxonomy): domain Bacteria; kingdom Pseudomonadati; phylum Bacteroidota; class Flavobacteriia; order Flavobacteriales; family Flavobacteriaceae; genus Zunongwangia; species Zunongwangia sp. The sequence goes on from NZ_JBLXIB010000001.1 coordinate 60,392, forward strand.
GTTACATAACGTAGCCTTGTAAAAGAAGCGTCTTCAATAAAATTTTCCGCATTTTGAGAATAATAATTTTGATAGTATTGCTGATCGGTTATTTGTGTGGTGTTCGGTGAGCCATCGGCATATACTCCTTCAATAACTCTTAAATTATTTCCTGTTCTAGTAAGCGTTTCTTCAGCAAGACCATAATAAGCTAATGCTGATTTTGTAGCATTATAAGCCTCCTGACCTTGTACAAAATCTAATAAAAATGAGAAATTAAAGTTTTTATACGATAAGGTATTGGTTATACCCAGCGTCCAATTCGGTAAGCGATTTACATCCTCAAAAATTACGGTTTCAAATTCAGGAATACCATTAGCACCAATAACTAATTCTCCAGATTCAGTTCTTTTCGGTTTATCGCCTCTTAGCCCGAATAACGATCCTCCTAAGATGGCCGCTCCGGCTGCAGTATTTCCAAATGTCCAAGAATCTGAAAGATAAACTTCATCTAATTGGCCAGGTAACTCGATAACATCACTTCGATTTATCCCTAGATTATAAGTCATGTCCCATTGAAAATTATTATTTCTTGGGAAAATTTTAGCGGTCAATAAAGCTTCTATTCCTTTATTTTCTACAGAACCTCCATTCATAGTTGCATAAAATGTACCTGAAGATGGCGGAACACGAATATCTTTAAGAATCTGATTTTTAGACTTCATGTAATAAAAACTCATATCTAAGCCTATTCTATTTTTAAAAAATCGAGAATCGAAACCAAACTCATAGCTATTCGTAAATTCAGGTTCTAATTCCGGATTTCCTATATCAACTCCGTTGTAGGTGTACGCAGAACTTGCTAAAGAATTAATATCGGTACCTAAAAAGCTTTCAAGTGCTCCAATTGGTGCATCTTTACCTGCCTGAGCCCAAGTTGCTCGGAGTTTTAAATAAGTTAGCCCGTTATCGGATGTAATATTGTGCCCACCTTGACTTAATAAATCACTAAGAACTGCAGAGGTTCCTATAGAAGGATAAAAGAATGAGCGATCTTTTTTAGGTAAAGTAGAACTCCAATCATTTCTTCCTGTAAAATTAAGAAAAAGTGCATCTTTCCAACCAAATTTTACTTCTCCAAACACTCCCACGGATCTTCTTCTTCGTATGATCTCTGAAATAGATTGATTCTCTTTAGAAACATTTCCAATACTATAAATATTTGGAGCTTGAAAACCATCACCATAGGTATAAACAGTATGTATTTTAGAATCTTCTACCATATTTCCTACCAAAGCATCTACTGAAAAATCCTCTGTTATCGCTTTATTGTAGCTTAGTATTAAATTTGAAGTAGTTCGTCTATTTTCACGTTCAAATTGGCTAATGTACCCCTCACTTCTTCTCTCAATTAATGAGCCATCTCCGATAATTCTTTTACTAAATTCTCTAAAATAATCGGTTCCTAATTTGTAAGAAAGATTAAAATCTTCTAGAAAATCGTAGCTAATATTTACAATTCCCAATAATCGATTTACCTTATTATTATTAGGGCTATTTTCCAAACTCCAATATGGATTATCGAAAGTTTGATCGGTATAAAACATTTTTTGCGATCCATCTTCATTGTAATAATCCTGAATATCTATATTTATTGGATACGAAAGTAAACTTCCGTAACTACTCCCACTTGCACTCCCTTGTTTGGTACTAGCAATCTCACTTACAATATAATTGGCCGAAGCACCAATAGTAAGTTTATCGTTTATTTTAGACGATGTATTTATTTTGAATGATGTTTTATCGTAACTCGTTCCATCGATTACGCCTTCTTGAGATAAGTCTCCTATCGAAAGATACATGGTACTTTTCTCGGTCCCTCCGGAATAACTTACATTATGATTCTGAGTAATTGCCGTTTGATAAAAATCATTAATATGATTATATGTTTTAGCACCGGAAGAGACTTCAGGACCGAAACTAAATTCCGATTGATCGACATAATTAAATACTCCTTTGTTAATACTCTGTTTACCCTGACCAAACACTTGCTGAACATCTGGAGTTCCTAAAACTTCATCAACAGAAAATGTTCCGGAATACGAAATAGTACTACTTCCTGCTTTTCCTTTTTTAGTGGTTATAATTACTGCTCCACCAGCTGCTTGAATTCCGTACAATGCTGCGGCTGCCGGACCTTTAAGTACTGAAATGTTTTCGATATCTTCAGGATTCAAATCAGCTGCTCTATTAATACTCGCTACAGTTAAACTAGAACCGGTAGAGTTATCTATTGGAATACCATCTACTACAAATAAAGGTTGATTATCACCTGTTATCGATGTTCCTCCTCGTATTAAAATTACTGATGAAGAACCAGGTGCACCTCCAGAGTTCCCAATAGTTACCCCAGAAACTTTGCCTTGTAAACCGCTCACTACGTTTTTCTGATTACCTTCTAAGACTTCTTCTGAAGAAATCTCCTGAACGGCATACCCAAGCGCTTTTTTCTTTTTTTCAATTCCAAATGAAGTTACCACCACTTCATCTAAACTCTCGGTATCGACGGACATTGTAACGGATAAAGTTGATTGATTAGTGACTGCTATTTCTTTTCTTATAAATCCTACAGAAGAAAATACTAAAACTGAATTATTATCTGGAATTGATAAACTAAAATTACCATCAAAATCAGTAACGGTTCCTGTTTTAGAATCTTTTAATCGAACATTTACACCAGGAAGTGGAATTTGATCTTCATCTACCACTGTCCCAGAAATTTCTCTTTCTTGCGCCCAAATCTGTATTGAAAATACTAAGAGTAGAAAAAGGATTGGTTTCCTTAGTTGGTTTTTCATAGTTGCTCGTTAACAATTAGTTATAAACAAACTTATCATATAAAAACCTTAAAAACAATACAAAATTGCAATTTTTTAATTAAAATGCAGTTTTATATAATAAAAAAATCACAATATGCAATATATTGTTGCATAAAAACTAAATTTTTATTTAATTTAATAAATTATAGTCAATTTAACAATATCTCTTTTTTAACTTAAATTTTAATTAAAATTGAAATATTAGAGACTGATTTTTTATTTAATTCTAATACATGAAAAAAACAGAACGCCATAAAATTATTCTTAACGAAGTTCATTTACATAATCGAGTTCTTTTAAGCGATTTAAAAAATATTATGAATGTGTCTATAGATACGGTTCGTAGAGACCTTATTGAATTAGATAAATCTAAACAACTTAAAAAAGTACATGGTGGTGCGATATCTAATGGTTTTAATATTCAATCTGATCAAAATAGAGAGATTTATGAATACGAAAACAAAACAATTATTGCTAAAAAAGCTATCTCATGTTTAAATCATGGAAATGTTGTGCTTATAACGGGCGGATCTACAAATTTAGAATTAGCAAAATTACTCCCTAAAAAAATGAATCTTACTGTTTTTACTCCTAGCCTACCTATGGCAATAGAGTTATTAAATAACAGCTCTACCTTTAACGATATTCATTTAATTGGAGGGAAGTTATCCAAAGGTTCGCAACTTGCTACTGGGGGAAGCTCTATAAATACATTGAGTGATATTTCAGCCGATATTTGTTTTTTAGGAACCGGTTATGTGGATATCGATAAAGGAATTTCGGAAATTGATTGGGAAATTGCACAAATGAAAAAAGCGATGATTAACTCTTCAAAAAAAGTTATTTCCCTTAGTATTTCAAAAAAATTAAATACTGCAAATCGATATAAAGTATGCAACATTCAACAAGTAAATACACTTATTACCGAATTAGATCCTTCAAATGAAGATCTAAAAAATTACAAAAAAGCAGGCTTAGAACTCCTATAATTTTCGTACTAAAAATTAATACTTATTTACTTTTTTATTATAATTTAAAAGAACATTTCGAACGCTACCATATTTCAGTAATAATTGCTTAGCTTCGGATTGAGGCACCTTTAATTCTTCCATAATCATCTCGGTACCACGCTCTATTAATTTTTTATTAGAAAGTTGCATATCTACCATACGGTTGCCTTTCACCTTTCCTAACTTTATCATAGTACTAGTAGAAATCATGTTTAGCACCATTTTTTGTGCAGTTCCAGCTTTCATTCGAGTGCTACCGGTAACAAATTCGGGACCGGTAACTACTTCAATAGGAAATTCTGAAGCCTCTCCTAATGGGCTTCCACTACTACAGGTTACACAACCTGTTGAAATTCCTTGTTTTCTTGCTTCTTTTATACCACCAATTACATAAGGTGTAGTTCCCGAAGCTGCAATCCCAACCAAAGTATCATTATCTGAAATATTAAATTCCTGAAGATCCTTCCAGGCTTGTTTTGAATTATCTTCTGCATTTTCAACCGCATTCCGCAAAGCGGTATCGCCTCCTGCAATTAAACCAATAACAACATCTGGAGATACCCCAAAAGTCGGTGGACATTCAGAAGCATCTAAAACGCCTAAACGGCCGCTAGTTCCTGCACCAATATAAAATAACCGGCCGCCTTTTTGCATATTTTCAACAATTACTGTTACTAGTTTTTCAATAGCAGGTAGTTGTTTTTGCACATTTTCAGCAATTGTTTGATCTTCTTTATTAATACTTAAGAGTAATTCTGAAGTATTCATTTTTTCAAGATCGTTATAGTTCGATTGCTTTTCGGTATCCGGTTTTTTGCATTCCATGAGATCAAATTAACGCATGCAAGTTCTGATATTTTTTTTCAGAATAAAAAAAGATCTTCAAATTTTAAGCTTAAAAATTATCATAAAAAGAAATTTTTAAAAATATTATCTCAATTTATAGCCTTTTACAGCAAAGAAAAGTATGTATAAATAACAAGGAATTACCACCCAATATGCTTGTTGAAGACCAATGCTATCTGCTAAAGCTCCGTAAGCTAACGGAACGATTGCTCCTCCAGCAATTGCCATAATTAAAAATGAAGAAGCTATTTTAGTAAACCTTCCTAAACCATCTAAAGCTAAAGGCCATATTGCAGGGAAAACTACTGCATTTGCTAAACCTAACATGGATATGCAAACAACGGAAACAAAACCATCTGTAAAAATTGCTGCAAGTCCTAAAAAAATACCTAAAATGGCTGAAATTCGAAGTGCTTTTGCCTGACTAATAAGTTTAGGAATTGTTACCGTTCCTATTAAATAACCAACAATCATGGCAACTAACGTGTATGATGTAAAGTTTTTAGCTATTTCTGTAGCTATGCCTTGACCATTTTTAGCATAAGTAATAACTGTGTCACCCGCTATTACCTCTACCCCAACGTATAAAAACATAGCTAAAGTCCCAAGTAATAAATTTGGAAACTGTAATACACTAGTTTTATTTTTATTAGCCGCAGCTACCATATCATCTTCCTTATCCGTTTCTATTTCAGGTAATGAAGAAAAATATATTAATACAGCTAATAATACCAACACAACAGCCATCACTATATATGGCATCTCAACTCTAGAGGATAAAATATCTAATTCTGCTTCTCGTTCTGCTCCGCTTAATGTACTTAGCTTTGCTTCGATTTTATCCATATTTTTTAAGAGAATAGCCCCTAAAGTTAGCGGAGCCAAAGCGCCGGCAACTTTATTACAAATCCCCATAATACTAATTCGCTTAGCAGCACTATCGATTGGGCCTAAAACTGTAATATAAGGGTTAGCAGCCGATTGTAATAAAGCTAAACCTGTTCCCTGAACAAATAATCCGGTAAGAAATAAGGCATACGTTCTAGAAGCTGCGGCCGGAATAAAAATTAATGCTCCAATGGCCATTACTAACAAACCAAGCCCCATACCCTTTTTAAATCCAGTTTTTTCCAGAACTTTTGCTGAAGGTATTGCCATTACAAAGTATGAAATATAAGATGCAAAAGCGACAAAGAAAGACTGAAAATTATTGAGTTCGTTTGCTGTTCTTAAATAAGGGATTAATACTGAATTTAACCAAGTTACAAACCCAAAAATAAAAAATAAAATACCTATTATAATTATCGATTTACTGGTTTGCGAAGTATTTTTTGTAGCCATCTAATTAATTTTAACCTAGAATTATAAAATTTTAACTAAACTATTAAAAATAACGTGAATATAGAACTAATAGTTAAATAAATATTTAAACAATCTTTATTTACTTTATATATAATTTTATAAAACCAAGCTCCTTTTATAAAATTACATAACATAAAAACGATAAACTCCTAACAAACTATTTGTTACAATTTAGCATCTTTTGATTTTAGAGTAAGAAATAAACTATATTTGCAGCCAAACTTTTTATAAAGTACATTAAGCGCATAATAATTTTAATGTTCATATGCACGACACCATAATATTTAGGATGAATAATCCGCAAAATGGTGAACTACATCGAACCGATAAAGCAATAAAAAAGAATTGATGAAACACATTCGTAATTTTTGTATCATCGCCCATATCGACCATGGTAAAAGTACATTAGCAGATAGACTATTGGATTTTACTGGATCGGTTACCGAAAGAGAAAAACAAGAGCAGCTTTTAGATAATATGGATTTGGAGCGGGAGCGAGGCATTACCATAAAAAGTCACGCTATCCAAATGGATTATATATACGAAGGGGAACACTATGTTTTAAACCTTATCGATACTCCCGGCCATGTCGATTTTTCGTACGAAGTTTCTCGATCTATTGCTGCTTGTGAGGGCGCTTTATTAGTTGTAGATGCTGCCCAAAGTATTCAAGCACAAACTATTTCTAATTTATATTTAGCCTTAGAGAACGATCTTGAAATTATTCCGGTATTAAATAAAGTAGATTTACCGAGTGCAAATCCAGAAGAAGTAACTGATGATATTGTCGATCTTTTAGGTTGTGGCCGAGAAGAAATAATTCCTGCTAGTGCAAAAACAGGTATTGGTATTGAAGAAATACTACATGCAATTATTACTAAAATTCCAGCACCAAGTGGAAAAGTAGATGCTCCTTTAAGAGCTTTGATCTTTGATTCTGTTTACAATCCTTTCCGTGGTGTAGAAACTTACTTTAGAGTAATAAATGGAAGTATTAAAAAAAATCAGCATATTAAATTTGTTGCTACCGGTAACGATTATACTGCAGATGAAGTTGGTACACTAAAACTAATTCAGCATAAAAAACAAGAAATTAAAACCGGAGATGTAGGTTACCTAATTACCGGTATTAAAGATGCTCGAGAAGTAAAAGTAGGGGATACTATTACCGATGCTAAAAATCCAACTACCGAAGCTGTAGCTGGTTTTGAAGACGTAAAACCAATGGTATTTGCTGGTATTTACCCGGTTGATACTGAAGATTATGAAGAACTTAGAGCATCAATGGAAAAATTGCAGCTTAATGATGCTTCGTTAACTTTTTTACCAGAAAGTTCTGCAGCATTAGGTTTTGGTTTTAGGTGTGGATTCTTAGGAATGCTTCATCTTGAAATTATTCAAGAACGTTTAGAACGTGAATTTAACATGACAGTTATTACAACTGTTCCTAACGTATCTTACCATGCTTATACCAATAAACATCCGGACGATGTTATTTTAGTAAATAACCCATCAGATTTACCTGAGCCATCCACCTTAAATAGGGTAGAAGAGCCTTATATTAAAGCTACTATCATTACAAAGGCTGATTTTGTAGGTCAGGTAATGTCGCTTTGTATTGAAAAAAGGGGAGAGATTACCAATCAAACTTATTTAACTACTGAGCGTGTTGAGTTAACGTTTGATATGCCACTGGCTGAAATTGTTTTCGATTTTTACGATCGTTTAAAAACAGTTTCTAGAGGATATGCATCTTTCGATTATTCACCAATTGGATTACGCGCTTCTAAATTAGTAAAAGTAGATGTTCTTTTAAATGCTAATAAAGTAGATGCTCTTTCTGCCTTATTACACCAAGATAATGCCTACGATATCGGTAAAAAAATGTGTGAAAAATTAAAAGAACTTATACCTAGACAACAATTCGATATTCCAATTCAGGCCGCAATTGGTGCTAAAATTATTGCCCGAGAAACCGTAAAAGCACTTCGAAAAGATGTAACGGCAAAATGTTATGGTGGTGATATTTCCCGTAAAAGAAAACTTTTAGAAAAACAGAAAAAAGGTAAAAAACGAATGCGACAAGTAGGTAATGTTGAAATTCCTCAGGAAGCATTTATGGCTGTTTTAAAACTAAACGATTAACAAACAGTGAAACCTGAATTATATAAACCTCGTAGCCTTAAAAACTACGAGGTTTTTTATTTTATTCATTTTTATCAAAACCAAATTCTATCTTCTTTTTGCAGTTTTAGTAGCTAAAACGTCAAGTTATACTAAACTATTTTTTGGAAATAGTGAATAAAATTGCTTATTTCTTATTTGTAACTCAATTTCTTAAATTTGTAAAAATTGCTTCATTTTTGATGAAAATCGATCTAAATTGAAGTAAAATTGAATAAAAAACACTAAAAAGAAGAAGAAAATGGCTGGACATAGCAAATGGGCAAATATAAAACACCGTAAAGGCGCACAAGACAAAAAGCGAGCGAAAGAATTTACCCGGGCAATTAAAGAAATTAGTGTAGCGGTAAAAGAAGGAGGCGGAGCAGATCCTGAGGCTAACCCCACACTTAGAAATGCAATTAGCAATGCAAAAGGTGTAAATATGCCTAAAGACACCATAGAACGTGCTATAAAAAAGGCTAGTGGGGCAGATGCAGATAATTACGAGCTAGTAACTTTTGAAGGCTACGGACCAAATGGTATTGCTATTTTTGTAGAATGCACAACCGATAATACAAATAGAACGGTATCTTCGGTACGATCTATATTTTCTAAAAATGGGGGTAGTTTAGGAACTAATGGTTCGTTAGAATTTCTGTTTGATAAAAAGGGCGTTTTCGTACTAGAAAAAGAAAAAATAGAACGCGATTTAGAAGAATTTGAATTAGAACTTATTGAAGGAGGCGCTACTAAAATTGAAAAAGAAGAGGATTTACTTACCGTTTATACAGATTTTGAAGATTTTGGATTAATGTCTTCAAAGTTAGAAGAGTTAAATATTGAAGTTAAAAACTCTGAAGTACAACGAATACCACTTAATACTACAGAACTGCCTGTTGAGGATGCTAAAAAAATGCTTAATCTTATTGAAAAATTTGAAGATGATGATGATGTTCAAAACGTCTATCATACTTTAGAAATCACTGATGAGCTTATAACCGAAATGGAAAAAGAATAAAGAGGACCATTCATAAAAAAGCCCAATATTGATAATCAATATTGGGCTTTTTTATACTATTTTTTAGATTAATTAGTATTCTCCTCATCTTCTAATTTTCGAGCTTCTTCTTGGTCAGACTCCATTCGTTTCCCCATATAAACTAATTTGTAGCCTTCTTCTATTTTTACTTCTTTACTAGCAGAAGGAATAATGCTTAATTTTCCATCATTATTTTTTACAAATAGCGGAATAATATCCGAATCGGTTTTCGAAATTTCAATTAAACCTTCGTAATGCTCTTGAGAGTTTAATACTGATTCATGAATAGAAGGATATTTTCTAGCTAAATTGGTTAATTTCACGTAATCGTCAGTTTGCGAGAATAAACCTTCTTTTGGATTATTTTCGGGATCTTGCATTTCTTCTGGAGAAACAACTCGAAACGATCCGTTTTCGCCAAAATGCTTTCTAAATTTAGTAATTGCGTTTTTATTTATCTCGCTATTGCTAGTCATAGCCATTAAATATCCTATATCATTTAACTCAATATTATTTACTAAATCTTCAGAATATACGTTTTCTTCAATAGCATCTAATCCGGCACTTTTAGCTTTTCTTACATTCATTCCGTTATTATCTACTAATACAACATGGCGACCATTATCTACTAAATATTCAGAAATTAAACGTGAAAAAGAAGAAGCCCCAATTACTAAAATCCCTTCAGAATTTTTAAGAAATACGCCTATTAATTTCGCAAAAAGTCGTGCTGTTGTGGCATTTAAAAGTACTGTTCCCAGCACGATCATAAATACTAATGGGGTTATATATTCGGCTCCTTCAACTCCTCGGTTAGCCAACTCAATACCAAATAAAGAGGCGATACCTGCAGCAACAATTCCTCTTGGACCAACCCAACTAATAAATAGCTTTTCATTAAACTTTAAAGAAGAATTTACACTACTTATAAATACGCCTAATGGTCTTACAACAAAAACAATTACCGCAAATAATAGAATCGCTTTAGTGGTAAAAACTAAGTATAAATCTGCCATATTAATATTAGCAGATAGTAAAATAAATAATATTGAAATTAATAATACACTTAAAGATTCTTTAAAATATAGCAACTCTTTCAGGTTAGGTAAATCGATATTTCCCATAACCATTCCCATTACTACAACTGCTAATAATCCACTTTCGTGAGCAAACTGATCTGATAATACAAAAACCCCTAAAACTGCTGCTAAGGTTAATACATTCAATAAATAATGAGGAATAATATTTTTTTTAATACTATAAGCTAATGCATGAGCAAAAGTAAACCCAAAGGTAAACCCAAACAGTACAATTTTGCCGAATTCCAAAAGTACTGTAGAAGTGTACTCTTTTCCTTTACCTGCACTAATAAACTCAAATACTAATACCGCAACCAAAGCTCCAATAGGATCAATTAATATTCCTTCCCATTTTAATATGGTTGAAACATCTCTTTTTAATGGAATATTTCGAAGAATTGGAGTTATAACAGTTGGTCCTGTTACAATAATTAAAGAGGCAAATAAAAACGAAATCTCCCAAGATAAATTAAAAATATAATGGGTAGCAATTCCAGCTCCTATAAAGGTGACAATAACAGCAACGGTAATTAACTTTACAATTACAAAGCCTACATTTAAAATTTCACCTTTTTTTAAGGTTAAACCTCCTTCAAATAAAATAACACCAATGGCTAACGAAACAAAATAGAACAGACTTTCTCCTGGAAAAAGTCCAAATTCTCCGTTCCAAATTGGTTCAATTAACTTACTTCCATCTTCCGTAAACAAGGTAGCAACAGGCCCGACAGCGAGACCTATTAAAATTAATGGCAAAATTGCGGGAATTTTAAACTTCCAAGCAACCCATTGTGCTAATATTCCTAAAATAATGATACCTGCTAATTCTAACATCTAAATGTATTTGTTATGAAGTTTTAAAAATATTAAAAAATCCTTGAGTTTTTAGAAAAATTTATACTATAAGAAATAAACTTACTAAATGCTGCCGTTAAATCAAGCTAAAATTTAATTAATACGTATTTGTTTTTCTAATTTGCAACACAATTATAAATTTCAAAATAAATTATGCAAATATATCCTATCGAATCGGGCAATTTTAAACTAGATGGTGGGGCTATGTTTGGGGTGGTTCCTAAAAGTATTTGGAACAGAACCAACCCAGCAGATAGCAATAATATGATAGACTTAGGTGCTCGCTGTATGCTTATTGAAAATGGAAACCGCTTGATACTTATAGATACTGGTTTAGGCGATAAACAAAGTGAAAAGTTTTTTAGTTATTACTATCAGTGGGGAAACCATTCAATAGATAAATCTTTAGCAAAGTTTGGTTTTCATCGTGATGATATTACTGATGTTTTTACTACACATTTACATTTCGACCATTGTGGTGGTTGTATACAATGGAATAAAGAACACACCGGTTACGAACCCGCTTTTAAAAATGCCAAATTTTGGAGTAATAAAGAACACTGGGAATGGGCTACACAACCTAATGCTCGGGAAAAAGCTTCTTTTTTAAAAGAAAATATATTACCGATAGAAGAAAGCGGACAATTAAATTTTATAGAAAGAAATACTAACCAAACCTTTACTAACGTTGATGAATTAGGTTTTGGCGTATTATTTGTAGATGGCCATACCGATAAACAAATGATACCTCACTTGGAGTACAAAGGAAAAAAACTTGTATTTACAGCAGATTTACTGCCTACAGCTGGTCACATACCGTTACCGTATGTAATGGGTTATGATACTCGCCCTTTGCTAACTTTAAATGAAAAAAAATCGTTTCTTGAAAAAGCTGCAGACGAAGAACTGTTTCTTTTTCTTGAGCACGATGCTCATAACGAAATTATAACTGTTAAACACACCGAAAAAGGAGTACGTCTAAACCAAACATACACATTTGATGAATTATTTAAGTAATATGAAAATCCCAGTTTTAAAACCATTTTTAGCAGCTTCTACCGCTGCTATTTTAGCTTCTTGCGGAAGCAGTGCCCCAACTATTGTTTCTACACCTATAGAAAGTATAGATACCATACCTTTAAAAGTAACTCCGCTTTCAAAAGCTCAACTTAAAGAGTGGAGTAGTGACGATATTTTACAAGATACAGTACCCGGAATGAGTGTAAATAAAGCTTATTCTGAAATTATTAAAAAACAAAAAGGAAAAAAAGTAATTGTTGCCGTAATCGACAGTGGGGTCGATATTGAACATGAAGATCTAAACGGGGTTATTTGGACCAATACCGATGAAATTCCTGGTAACGGAAAAGATGATGATAACAATGGCTACATCGACGATGTACACGGATGGAATTTTCTAGGTGATGTAGTTGAGGAAAATTTAGAATTAGTTAGAATTTACAGAGATTTAAAACCTAAATACGAAGGTAAATCGGCTAGTAGTATTGCTCCTGAAAATAGAGATGAATTTACTCTTTACAAAGAAGCAGAGGCAGAATACAATAAAAAACTAACCGAAGCGGAAAAAAATCTTCAGCAATATCAGCAAATTCAACAACAACTTTTAGCTGCTCATGAAGCTGTTTCTTCTCAATTAGGTAAAGAAGATTATACAAGAGAAGAGCTAAAAGCTATGGAAGCTTCTGCACAACCTCTTTCACAGTACAAAATGATGCTGTTGCAAATTCAACAAAATGTAAGTGAAAATATACCGGATGCATTGGCAGAACTTAACGAAGCTGTAGAATATTATTCCGATCAAAAGTTAGTAAATCTTAATATTAATCTTAATGGAAGAGAAATTTTAGGAGACGATCCAGACGATATTTCTGATGTTAACTACGGGAATAGCAATGTTATGGGACCGGAAGCTGATAAAAAAAATATAAAACATGGTACACACGTAGCCGGAATTATAGCTGCTGTACGTAAAAATGATATCGGCATGGATGGTGTAGCTAATAATGTTGAAATTATGCCGGTTAGAGCGGTACCTAATGGAGATGAATATGATAAAGATATTGCTTTAGCCATTCGATATGCTGTAGATAATGGAGCAAAAGTTATTAATACTAGCTTCGGAAAATATTATTCTCCACATCCAGAATGGGTTTGGGATGCCATTAAATATGCAGCCAAAAACGATGTACTTATCGTAAATGCAGCAGGAAATGAAGGAGAAAATCTAGATAAAAAAATGGTATATCCAAACGACCAAACTCCTAAAAATCCACAAGAAATTGCAGATAATTTCTTAGTAGTTGGTGCATTAAACTATGAATATGGCGCTAATTTAGTTGCTACTTTTTCAAACTACGGAAAAAAGAATGTAGATGTTTTTGCCCCTGGTACTAAAATATATTCTACTGTTCCCAATAATGAATATGAGTTCTTACAGGGAACATCTATGGCCTCTCCGGAAGTAGCAGGTGTAGCTGCCATGATTCGTTCATATTTCCCAAAATTAACCGCTCCACAAGTGAAAAAAATTATAATGGATAGTGGTTTACCAGTAAAAGCAAATGTAATTGTTGCCGGAAATAGATTAGATACAGAAGCTTTCAGCAACCTATCTACATCCGGAAAAATAGTTAACCTATACAATGCGTTAATCCTAGCTTCTAAAGTTTCAAAATAGTTTTTATGAAAAAGTTTTTAGTCACATTATCTATTTTTGCTGCTGCTTTAACTCAAGCTCAAAACAATACTTCGTATTGGCAGCAACACGTAGATTACAAAATGGATGTTGATGTTAATGTAAAAAACTATCAATATACCGGAACCCAAAAATTAGTGTATACAAATAACTCCCCCGATACACTTACAAAGGTATTTTACCACATGTATTTTAATGCTTTTCAGCCAGGGAGTGAGATGGATCTACGCTTGCAGAACATTCAAGATCCAGATAGCAGAATGGCTATCAATAATGGTACTAGAGAAAATCCGGATTTTGAGAGTAGAATTTCAAAATTAAAAGAAGATGAAATTGGATATTTAAGAGCTGTATCTTTAAAACAAGATGGTAAATCTGTAGAAGTAAAAGAGGAGGGAACTATCCTTTCAGTTACTTTAGCAAAGCCCATTTTACCGGGAGCTTCTACCACATTTAAAATGAAATTTGAAGGACAAGTACCAGTGCAAATAAGACGGTCTGGAAGAAATAATGCCGATGGTGTTGCTCTTTCTATGACACAGTGGTACCCAAAATTAGCCGAATATGATTTTGAAGGCTGGCATGCCGACCCCTATATTGCTAGAGAATTTCATGGCGTTTGGGGCGATTTCGATGTTACTATTTCTATCGATAAAGATTATATTATTGGTGGGACTGGTGTTTTACAAAACCCAGAAAAAATAGGATACGGATACCAAAAAGAAGGAGAAAAAGTTAGGCGAAAAGGCAAAAAATTAGCCTGGCATTTTGTGGCTAAAAATGTACATGATTTTGCTTGGGCTGCCGATCCAGAATTTATTCATGATACATTAGAAACTGAAAGCGGTGTTGTACTTCATTTCTTTTATAAAGATAATAAGAAATTTAAAGATGCTTGGGAAAAAATCCAGCCTAATACTGCTAAATTATTACAATTTTATAATGAACATGTAGGTCCTTATCCGTGGCCACAATATTCCGTTATCCAAGGTGGAGATGGTGGAATGGAATATGCTATGTGTACGCTAATTACCGGAGGAGAAGATTATGAAAGCCTTATGGGAACAACAGCTCACGAATTTGCACATTCTTGGTTTCAGCAACTATTAGGAACTAATGAATCTGAGCATCCTTGGATGGACGAAGGTTTTACTACCTACATTTCTACTCTTGCTGGACATCAACTTAAAGGGAATACTGGTAATCCATTTTCTAATACTTACAGAGGTTACAATTATCTTGCTACTTCTGGAATGGAACAACCACAAACCACACACGGAGATCGTTACAAAGTAAACATGGCATATTCTATAGCAGCCTACAGTAAAGGAGCTATCTTTTTAAGACAATTAGAATATGTAATTGGCGAAAAAAATGTAGCAAAAACCTTAAAACGTTATTATCAAGATTGGAAGTTTAAACATCCAACTCCAAACGATTTTATTCGAGTAGCAGAAAAGGTTTCTGGTGCACAATTACATTGGTATTTAACCGATTGGACAGAAACCACCAACACTATTGATTATGCTATTACAAATGTAGCTGATACGGAAAATGGAACTGCTGTAGACTTACAAAGAAAAGGACTTATGCCTATGCCTATTGAAGTAACTGTAAGCTACAAGAATGGAGATAAAAAGCTATATTATATTCCATTACGAATGATGCGTTGGCAGAAACCAGCTGAAGGCAATATAGAACGTATTGTAGAGAAAAGTTGGCCTTGGGCTCAATCTAATTATACCCTACAATTAAACACTCCAAAATCTGAAATTGATTCTATAGAAATTGACTCTTCAGAGAAAATGGCTGACATCGACAGAAGTAATAATATGGTAAAACCATAAAAAAAATAATTTTTTATAGTAAAAAGCCCGATTAATTTCGGGCTTTTTTAGTTATTAATATCTCCTTAAAATTGTCTAAACTTCACTTTTTTACACTATTATTTCTGTAATTTTAACAAAAATTCAAAAACATGAAATTAGCTTTTTTTAGCACTAAATCTTACGATAAAGAATTCTTCGATACATTTGATAATCAAGAAATACAGATCACATATTTCGATGGACACCTCTATAAAGACACTACTAATCTTGCCAATGGTTTTGATGCTGTCTGCGTTTTTGTTCATGACGATTTAGATGAAGAAACTATAAAAAATCTATCTGAAAATGGAGTTAGACTTATTGTTTTACGTTGTGCCGGTTTTAATAATGTAGATTTAAAAGCAGCAGAAAAATACAATATGGGTGTTTATAGAGTACCTGCTTATTCCCCAGAAGCTGTTGCCGAACATGCTTTAGCACTAATTTTAACCTTAAATAGAAAAACACATAAAGCCTATAATAGAGTACGAGAAGGTAACTTTTCTTTAGAACGCTTAAGAGGTTTCGATATACATGGTAAAACAGTTGGTGTAATAGGTTCTGGTAAAATAGGAACAATCTTCGCTAGCAATATGATGGGATTAGGCTGTGATGTAATAGCATACGATATGTATGAAAACGAAGAGCTTAAACGAAAAGGAGGTGTATATGTTAGCTTAGAGGAATTATTAGAAAAATCTGATATTATTTCTCTACACTGTCCATTAACACCAGAAACTAAACATTTAATTAATAAGGATACCTTTAAATTGATGAAAGACGGGGTTATGCTTATCAATACTAGCCGTGGGCCACTTATTAATACTATTGATACCGTAGAAGCGTTAAAATCTGGAAAATTAGGATATTTAGGCATCGATGTTTACGAGCAAGAAGAGCATTTATTCTTTAGAGATTTATCGGAAAGTATTATAAAGGATGATATTATTTCTCGCTTAATATCGTTTCCAAATGTATTAATTACTTCTCATCAAGGCTTTTTAACTAAGGAAGCATTACAACAAATTGCTGAGGTTACAGTAAAAAATATTAGAGATTTTGAAGCTGGTATAGAAAATGATAATTGTGTAAAACTTTAAAGCATTCATAATTTCCCGAAGCCTTTCTGGTGTTACAAATAAATACCTATTTTTGGCATATGGAACAAGGCTTCGGAAAATTAGAAAAATTGAAAAGTACTCGATTAATAGATCAGCTTTTTGCTGAAGGAAATACTATTAAAAAGTACCCAATTCGATTAGTTTATATTCCTATTTCTTCCCCAAAAGATACACATTTTAAAACCGGATTTTCAGTATCAAAACGTAATTTTAAAACTGCTGTTTCCCGAAATCGAGTAAAACGTTTACTTAGAGAAAGCTTTAGAAAAAACAAATATATCGTCTTATCTAGTACGGATAAAACGTATGCTTTTATGTTTATTTATTTATCTAGAGAGATACTTTCTCAACAAGAAATTGAGCGCTGTATGATCAGTTTATTGAAACAATTTTCAAGTACAATTCGCTAGTATATCTTCATCATTTGTATTAAAATTCTAAGGTTACTTATTTCCATTTTAAAATAGCTATTTTCCGTTTCCAATAGTGAAATTAGCATGTTAAAAATCACTTATTAACAATTACAGTTAAAATGTGAATAACCTCACAAACACCTAAAAACAAACAACTTGAAATTAAATTTTATTAACAAATAGCTGTTTATAGCTGTATTTACAGTCTTTTCTATTTTAAATTTCTGGTAGTTTTTATTTAATCATATCAATATGTGGGATACCATCTTCTAAATAACCTTCACCTGTAACCAAAAACCCATGCGATTCATAAAATTTGGTAAGGTGTTGCTGTGCAGAGAGTCTTATTTCGGTAGTATTAAAAATACTATTAATAGACTGAATAGAAGCATTTAACAACTGGTTTCCACAGCCTCTTCCTCTAATAGATTTATTGATTATTACTCTTCCTATAGCAGCTTCTTTAAAATAAATTCCTTTATTAAAACATCTAGCATATGCTACAATTTTTCCATTTTCTATACCTATTATATGTAATGCTTGCTGGTCTTTATTATCTATATCCTGGTAAACACAATCCTGTTCTACCACAAAAACTTCAGATCGTAATCGTAAAATTTCATACAACTCATTAATAGAAAGTTCATTAAAATTCTTTGCAATAAAATCCATATACTACTATTTCAGCGGTATTTTATTTATTCTTGTTTGATGTCTACCTCCTTCAAAATCAGTATTTAAAAATATTTTAACCATATCTACAGCTTGCTGTACAGATACAAACCGCGCAGGTATACTTAAAACATTAGCATTGTTATGCTCTCTAGCAAGTTTAACAATTTCTCCGGACCAACATAAAGCTGAACGTATTGCTTGATGTTTATTTGCCGTCATATTAGCGCCATTACCACTTCCACAAATTATTATTCCATAATCTGAGGTTCCGTTCTCAACATCTTCGGCAACAGGATGTACAAAATCAGCATAATCTACACTATCATCTGTATTTGTTCCATAGTTTATTACTTCTATACCTGCCTGTTCTTCAAGATATAACTTGATAATATTTTTATACTGTGTACCAGCATGATCGTTACCTATAGAGATCTTCATATTGTGTATTATTTAGATGTACAAAGGTATAAAAACCTACTATTAACCATTTCAAAATTCATTGTTAATTACTTTTTAGACACCTTTAATAATCAATACTTTACTATTAACAATTAATTGTGGATAACCGTTAATCATAAATAAGAACCTCTTTTGGTTTATTCCAAAAAAATTTAAATACACGCTCTATACCTTATAAGCCAAATTATAAGTTCACATTTTGTTATCAAATTTTCAGCACTATTAACCGGGTTATTAACCGTAAACATCACGTTAAGTTATTAGCATTTTATTGTTAATTAAATTTGATGTGAATATAAATTTTAAAATAAAACATAGAAAATCAATTATTTAAAAGCAAATACACCTGTTGATAACATGTTATTAAAAAATAACAACTCAATATCAAAATTTTTAAAAAGAAAGTTATGCTAGATATTAACAAACAATCATATCACATCATTATTTTTTTTAATTTAAATAAGAATGATAATGTTTATATATATGGTTAATAACTTTGAACTTTTTATGAGGTGATTAGAAGTTGAAAAGAGAAAAAAGTTTCGAAATTTTAAAAAAAAATGAAGTAGCTTATTATAATTGTCTAAAACAAAAAAAAGGTCCTAATTGAAAAATTCAATTAGGACCTTTTCTGAGAATTAAAAAAAAATTAATTCGCGAGAATTGAATAATTATTTTTCATTTTTGTTGTCACTGGATTTTCTTCCGATTTTTTATTGAGCGTAGAATTTATATAAGCATAAAATCCAATGAAGCCTATTAGAAAAATCAAAATAAATAAAATCGAGATTCGATTAGATTTAAAAACTAAGCATTTCATACACTAGTGTTATCAATGATGATATCAAATTATATTCAGCAATATTAAGAAAATATTAAGACTATTTATACTAAAAAAACGTATGTACATCTAATATATTATACTTAGAAGCTTTTATTTTTTTGCTTTAACATTGCTATTAGTGGCAGAACTTAACAAAACTTTACATTCAAAAATCACGAAAACCAGTTATATACCTTAATTTTATCGTGTATGAGAAAACCAAAAAACCGAAATAAGAATAAACGGAACACCAAAATAGGTGATCTTTCAAAAAAAATAATAGCGATCTTAAGAGAAGATGCTGGCAAGAGTTATAATTACAAACAAATAGCTTCAAAGCTTGGGGTGGACGACCCTAGTAGTCGAAATCAAATCACAAAAAAATTATCCCAACTCGCAGCAAAAAAAGAAATTACTCAAGTAGATCGAGGAAAATTCAAAATTCAAAAAGGCAGTAATTACTATACCGGTATTTTAGACATGTCTACCCGGGGTTATGGTTTCGTAATTGTAAACGAACTGGCAGATGATGTAATGATACCCCAGCATGCATTAAATACAGCTTTTCATGGCGATGAAGTTGAAATTTATGTATACCAACATAGGAGACGTAAAAAGACGGAAGGAGAAGTTATTAAAATCGTTCAACGGAAAAAGACAAATTTTATCGGAACACTTCAACTAAAAAAAGAATTTGGTTTTGTAGTGATAGACGATCCAAAAATGTATACCGATTTTTTTGTTCAGAAAAATAGAATTGGAGATGCTCAAGATGGCGATAAAGTAGTTGTTGAATTAGACGATTGGCCAAAAAAAGCCGATTCACCTTTCGGAATCATTACAAAATCACTTGGTAGACCTGGAGAGCATCACACCGAAATGCATTCTATTTTAGCTCAATATGGTTTGCCTTACGAATTTCCTGAGGAAGTAGAACAATATGCGAATAATATCGATACTTCAATTTCTTCTGAAGAAATTAAAAAGCGTCGAGATATGCGAGATGTTTTAACATTCACTATCGATCCAAAAGATGCTAAAGATTTTGATGATGCGCTAAGTTTTAAAAAATTAGAAAATGGAAATTTTGAAATAGGAATTCATATTGCTGATGTTTCGCATTATTTAAAACCTAATACTATTTTAGATGAAGAAGCTTACGAACGAGCTACTTCGGTTTATTTAGTTGATCGAGTTGTACCAATGCTTCCAGAGATTTTATCTAATGGTGCATGTTCATTACGTCCTTTAGAAGAAAAATATACGTTTTCTGCAGTTTTTGAAATTGATAAAAAAGCGACCGTCAAAAACCAATGGTTTGGGCGTACAGTAACTTATTCAGATGCTCGATTTGCTTATGAAGAAGCACAGCACATTATTGAAACTAAAGAGCAAAGCATACCGAAAGAAATTTCGATAAAGGATGAAGCTTATACTGTAGATAAAGAAATTGCAAATGCCATTTTAGAATTGAATGATTTGGCAAAAAAAATGCGAAGTGAAAGAATGCGAGAAGGAGCAATTTCTTTTGATAAGATCGAAGTTAAATTTCATTTAGATGAAGATAACGAACCTACTGGTGTATTTTTCAAAACTTCTAAAGATGCTAATAAGTTGATTGAAGAATTTATGCTTTTAGCGAATAGAAAAGTGGCAGAATTTATCGGAAAACAAGATACTAAAAAAACATTTGTGTATAGATGCCATGATGAACCGGACGATGAAAAATTAGCTTCGTTACAAACGGTGGTTTCTAGATTTGGGCATAAATTAAATCTTACCGATCGAAAATCGGTTACCAGTTCACTTAATTCATTATTGAAAGATGTGCAAGGTAAAAAAGAACAAAACCTTGTTGATACTTTAGCAATCCGGACAATGAGTAAAGCGTATTATGGAACTCAAAATATTGGGCATTATGGATTAGCTTTTGATTATTATACACATTTTACTTCTCCAATTAGGCGTTATCCAGACGTAATGGTTCACCGATTGTTGCAACATTATTTAGATAATGGAGCATCGGCAAGTGAAGAAACTTATGATGAAAAATGTCATCATTCTAGCGAGATGGAAAGTTTAGCAACTAATGCTGAGCGAGATTCTATAAAATATATGCAGGTTAAATACATGCAAAATCACCAAAATGAAGAATTTTTAGGAGTGATATCTGGTGTTACCGATTGGGGGATTTTTATAGAAATTCAGAAAAATAAATGTGAAGGCATGGTGCGTTTACGAGATTTACAAGATGACCATTATGAATTTGATGAAGAACTTTATGCAGTGATTGGTAAGAAGCATAAAAAAGTTTACCAATTAGGAGATGAAGTTTTTGTAAAAGTCAAGAATGCAGATTTAGCAAAAAAACATTTAGATTTTTTCTTATTAGGAAAACAAGAAGAATACCAACCAACCCATTAAAATTTATAAAATGAAAAAGTTTGTTTGTATAGTAATGATGAGTATTGGTTTACTAACTAATGCACAAGAATCTAAACATGATTTAGATAATTTCGATAAAATTTTTGCTTACGATAATCTTCCTGTTACTTTAATTCATGGAGATGATAATAAAGCTGTGGTTACCGGAAAAAGTAGGTCTGAAGTAGAATTTGATATAGATGGAACTACACTTCGAATTAAATTGGGAATCGATAATCTATGGAGTGACGATGATGATACTAAAGTTGTTGTTTATTATAAAGATTTAAATGAAGTACGCGCAAAACGAAATGCATCCATTGTAATTGAAGATAAAATTAAAACTAATCTGTTTACTTTAGAAGCACAAGAAGGTGGAGATGTAACCGGAGACTTTGAGGTAAACCATCTTACTGCATTTGTTAGAAGTGGGGGTGAGATTACACCAAGCGGAACATCAAAAAATCAAGAAGTAAGTATTAATACCGGCGGAAAATATTATGCTAAAAATTTAGAGTCCGATTATTTAAATATCAAAATAAAAGCTGGAGGAGTGGCTGACGTAACAGTAACCGGAAAAGTAACTGCTAAAGTTAGAGCAGGGGGGACTGTAAATGTTTATGGTAATCCAGAAGAAATAGATAAAAGCACCTTATTTGGTGGCGATGTAGTCAGAAAAAACTAAAAAGCATATTTTAGCAATTTAAATTGGGCAAATGCTACATGATATTTTAGCAGCTATACCATTAGGGATTTTTTTAGCTTTTATGCTGGGGCCAGTGTTTTTTGTTTTACTAGAAACCGCAGCAATAAAAGGATTTAGAGCTGCATTTTCTTTTGATTTAGGAGTGATTTTAGCCGATACGGTTTTCCTCTTTATCGCTTACTTAAGTACTACAAAGTTATTAGAGCGAATAAAAGACGATCCGGCATTATTTATATTTGGTGGTGTTATTTTAACCACCTATGGAGTTATGACTTTTATTAGAACTAAAAAAGCCATGCCTCAGGATGATGATGGACCAGATATTAGAAAATTAGGAAAAAGTGATTATTTAGGCTTAGCGCTTAAAGGTTTTTTACTGAATTTTATAAATATTGGAGTACTCGGTTTTTGGCTTGGTTTAATAATCGTTTTTGGCCCTAGACTCGATATGCAAACTAATAGAATAGTACTTTTTTTTAGTACCGTTTTACTAAGTTATTTGATGGTAGATATTTTAAAAATAATACTAGCAAAAAAGTTG
Organism: Zunongwangia sp.; assembly: GCF_048269745.1. NCBI lineage: Bacteria > Pseudomonadati > Bacteroidota > Flavobacteriia > Flavobacteriales > Flavobacteriaceae > Zunongwangia > Zunongwangia sp. The sequence goes on from NZ_JBLXIB010000001.1 coordinate 83,353, forward strand.
AATAGGAAGTTAACTCCTCACCGAATTTACATTATGAAAAAAGCAATTAGTATTTTACTTATTGTTTTTGGAGCTGTTTTAATTTCACAAGGAGCTTTTCCGGGTGAAGTAAACGAAATTAAACAACAGTTGGATAATATAACTCCAGATTCAGATACTACAAATTTACTTCATCACTAAACAAATTTTAATTTTTTCTTTTTTAAATATAGAACAACCTAAATAAAACGATATGCTAAAAATAAAAGCGTGTCGTTTTAAGCTATTTTCTATTCTTTCGTTGTAATTGGGGTGTGTTTAATAGGAAAGTTGCAAGAATTTGCTATAAAACACATTCTGTTGGCCTTTTGATGTAACTTGTTTGCTTCATTTATTCTAGAAGGATCTGTAATTTTTACATTTGGATGTAAAGTTACCTCTGTAAATTTTCCTTTTCCATCTTTTGTTTCTTCCATAACCGCATTTGCATTGTCTAAATAGTCGGTAACAATAATGTTATTTACAGAACATAAATGTAAATACCAAAGCATATGGCAAGCTGATATTGACGATAAAAATAAATCTTCAGGATTATATTTCGTTTTATCTCCTAAAAAGGAAGGATCTGCAGATCCTTTTATAGTTTCATATTTATTTTCAGCTATTATATTATGATTTCTTGTATACGATTTATAATTCTGTGTTCCATTTCCTTGGTTCCCTGTCCATTCAACTTTTATTTTATAATTATGTTTCTTTATTTTTATAGGTGTTTTTTTAATTAGTTCGGAAAAAGAGTTAAATAGATAGAAATAAAAAAGGCTTTCCTAGTTTTAGGAAAGCCTTTTTTATTTTGGAGGCATCGAGCGGATTCGAACCGCTGTACAAGGTTTTGCAGACCTCTGCCTAGCCACTCGGCCACGATGCCATTTTTCAGGAACGCAAATGTAATAAAATTTTTAAATTTTGAAACTAATTTTATCGAGTTTTACTTTCACTTACCGAAACCATTTCTACATCTCCACAAATTGGAGGGTTTATTTTAGAAACTGTAGCCTTTACTTTTTGTACTTTAGGTATTTCTTTTAATACTCTTGTATTAATTCTTGCTACAACTGTTTCTAATAATTCAGCGCGTATAGCCATTTCTTCTTTTACAATGCTATTTAAATGTACATAATCAACAGTATCCTTTAATAAATCAGTTTTTGCAGATTGGCTAAGATCTCCTTTAATTTTTAGATCAACTCGGTATTCGCTTCCTATTTTACCTTCTTCTTCCAAACAACCATGATAGGCAAAAACCTTGATGTTTTTTAATGTAATACTTCCCACGTTTTTATTTTTTTCAAAGATACTGTTGTTTTTAAAAATATCATTATCCTAGCAATTTTTCAGCAATAAAGTGTGCTAAAAAGTTGAAATTAGTAACCAAAGCAATTGTCTATTTATTTTTTATTAGGAATAGAAGGACCAACATTTTTAAAATAAAGTATAAAATATCACCATTGGCAAACGTAATTAATGCAGAAGTAATAATTAGGCTAAGCACTAAGAAAATTATAGCCAGTAAAAGCTGTAATTAGCCTAGAAAAACTCAAAAAGGACAAAATTTCGAAACTTTTTGAAATTTTAAATCCGTTAAATTCAAGATCTCTATAGGAATTAAAAGCCTTGGTAAATTTTGTAATCTTATAAAAATATAAAATCCCGGTTTTATCTTCTTTTAGAAAAATAGCATGTCTTCTGGAATATAATCCAAAATCATAGCCATAAGTTGAGATAATTGGCTTTCATATTTTTTTAATTTTATATTCGAAAAGATAAAGACTAGTATTTTAATCCAAAAGTATATTACAAAATGTAATAGTTATAAGTTTTGTAATCAATTAGGAAGTACAAGAGTTAATGATTCCTTCGAAAGCTATTATTAAAAAAATCGCAGTACTATGTTTATTATTTCTGAAAGATTTTCCATAGAAATAGGATTATACTCACCCTAATAAAACAGTACAACCTGATAAACCTGAAAATAATGGTATTTTACTAAGAATATTCATGCTTTTAGAATAAATTTATAGCAAGATATAAATCTATTTTTTAGCTTTTACCATAACGCTTTAATTTTTGATAACTTTGCGAACTATTTAAACTAAATTATGGCTGAAGAAAAACATTCACTCAATTTTCTAGAACAAATAATCGAAGAAGATTTACAAACAGATTATAGTAACGATCAATTGAAATTTAGATTTCCACCGGAACCGAATGGATATCTTCATATTGGTCATGCATCTTCTATTTGTTTAAATTTTGGGTTAGGAGAAAAGTATAATGCTCCTGTTAATTTACGGTTTGATGATACTAACCCTATTAAAGAAGAAAAAGAATATGTAGAGGCAATTAAAACTGATGTAGAATGGCTTGGTTTTAAATGGGCAAAAGAATGTTATGCTTCAGATTATTTTCAGCAATTATACGATTGGGCAATAGCGCTAATTAAAAGTGGCGATGCTTATGTAGATAGCCAAACTTCTGAAGAAATGGCCGAGCAAAAAGGAACTCCTACAGAGCCCGGAACAGCATCTCCGTACCGAAATAGAACTGTAGCTGAAAATCTAGAGCTGTTCGAAAAAATGAAAAATGGAGAGACTCAAGAAGGAGCCCATGTACTTCGAGCAAAAATAGATATGGCTAGTCCAAATATGTTAATGCGTGATCCTATTATGTATCGTTGTTTGCATAAACCACATCACCGTACTGAAAGTGAGTGGAAAATATATCCAATGTACGATTGGGCACACGGAGAAAGTGATTTTATAGAACAAGTTTCTCATTCTTTTTGTACGTTAGAATTTTTACCACATCGTGAACTTTATAACTGGTTTTTAGAAAAGGTAAAAAAACCAGGAAATTTTATTCCTAAACAGCGTGAATTTGCTAGAAGAAATTTAAGCCATACAATTGTAAGCAAGCGTAAATTAGCACAGTTGGTAGAAAAAGGAATTGTAAGTTCTTGGGACGATCCTAGAATGCCAACAATTTCAGGTTTACGAAGAAGAGGTTATACACCAGACTCTATTGTAAATTTTGCAAAATCTATTGGAGTAGGGAAGCGTGAAAATATGATTGATGTTGCGCATCTTGAATTTTGTGCTCGTGAAGATTTAAATAAAAAAGCTCCAAGAGTAATGGCTGTGCTAGATCCTATTAAGTTGGTGATTACGAATTATCCAGAAGGAGAAGAGGAATGGCTAACTGCAGAAAATAATCCGGAAGACGAAGCTGCAGGAAGTAGAGAAGTTCCGTTTAGTAGAGAATTATATATAGAAAGAGAGGATTTTAAAGAAAGTGCAAACCGTAAATTCTTTAGACTAACCTTAAATAAAGAAGTACGTCTTAAAAATGCGTATATAATTAAAGGTGAAGATGTTGTGAAAGATGGAGAAGGTAATATAACTGAAATACATTGCACATACGATCCTAAAAGTAGAAGTGGTAGCGGTACAGAAGAATCGCAACGGAAAGTAAAAGGAACTTTACATTGGGTTTCTATAAAACACGCTATTAAAGCAGAAGTTAGATTGTACGACAGGTTATTTACAGTAGAATCTCCTGATGGTGATAAAGAAAAAGAATTTACAGAATTTGTAAATCCGGAATCTTTAAAAATAATTACTGGTTATTTAGAACCAAGTTTGCAAAAAGCATCCGTATTAGGTCAGTATCAATTTCAACGAATCGGATATTTTTGTGTAGATAAAGATAGTAGCGACGAAAATTTAATATTCAATCGTACTGTAACTTTACGAGATAGTTGGGCTAAAAAGAAGTAACTTGTTGTTTAAGAATATTTTAGTATAGCATTTTTGTATATTAACCGCATATTAACATCAATCGTATAAATGTTAATGTATATTTGGTATAACTATTCATAAAATTTTAAATTATTATGGCAAATACAGGAAAAACATTTTTAGCATTAGTAACTGGAGCAGCATTAGGTGCAGGTTTCGGTTTGTTATATGCTCCAGATAAAGGCGAAAAAACGAGAGAAAAATTACGTAAGGATGCTTTAGATGCTCAAGATAAATTTAACAAGAAATATAAAGACACAACTTCTACTTTAAGCGAGCGTGTTAAAACAGCAAAGTCTGAATTTGAAACTAGATTAGAGGAAACACTTTCTAATGCCAGTTACAAAGCAGATGATATTTTAACTGCTATGGAAGGTAAGTTGGAAGAACTACGTAAGCAAAATGCAAAATTACAGAAGGAAGCAAAAAAAGCAGAAGCTAAAGATAGTGCCAATAAAGCAGTGGTATAATATTTATGGCATTTGAAAAATTAAGCAATAGTATAGACGATCTTAATGAGAATGTAAAGTCTTTTGCGCAAAGTAATGCCGAATATTATAGACTATTTCTCTTTAAGCAATCCAGTAAGTCCGCAATATCGCTGATAACTTTTTTAATTGTTGCTTTTGCCTTAAGTACAGCTATTGCTTTTCTTTCTTTCGGATGTGCAATTGCAATAGGAGAGGCAATGGGACAACCATCAGCCGGATTTTTTATTGTGGGAGCTTTTTATATACTTGTTATTGTATTGTTTTTAATCTTTGGAAGAAAGCCATTATCTAAAATTATGCTTGCGAAATTTTCTAAGCAATTTTTTAATGAAGACAATTAACCATGGGTAAAAAATATTCCTCTTTCGAAGAAATAGACAAGGATTTAAAAATTTTAAAGTTACAATCTCAGATAGATAAGGAAGAGATTAAATTAACTTTAGAAGAAGTTAAAGAAGGATTATCACCGCTTGCACTTTTAGGAAGTACGGTTTCTTCAATCTTGCAAAAAGCACTTGTATTAAAAGCTGTCGGAAAAATATTTGGAGTAAAACAAGTGATTACTACTACAAGACGTAAATAACTATTACTAGATATAAAGATATAATAAAAAAAGCTACTTTTTAAAGTAGCTTTTTTTATGGTATAATATTGAGTCTTATTTTTTAATAATTTGAATAGCATTTTCAATTCTGTAAATTGTTTTGTCTTTTCCGATTGCTTCAGCAATTTGAAAAATATCAACACCTTGTAACGAACCAACTAATGAAATTCGTAATGGTTGCATCACTTTTCCAAAACCAATTTCTTTAGATTTAATCCAATTTTTTACTTCTTCAGAAACTTTATCAGCTTTAAAATCTTCAATATTTTTTAGCACGCTAATAAGTTCTTTCATTAACTCATTAGTAGTTTCTTTCCAGGCTTTTTTTGTGTTTTTTGGATCGTAAGATGTAGGATTTACAAAAAAGTAAAAACCTTGTTCCCATATATCTTCAATAAATATAGCTCGTTCTTTAACTAAATCTACTACATGTTTAGTATATTCTAATGTAGCATCAATATTTTTAGTCTTTAATATTTTTAAAAATTCTGATGCTATATAACTATTATCGCTTTCTTGTAAATAATGTTGTTGAAACCATTTAGTTTTTTCAGGATCAAACTTAGCTCCGGCTTTATGTACTCTTTTTAAATCGAAAACTTCAGTAAGCTCTTCAATTGTAAAAAATTCTTGTTCAGTACCCGGATTCCATCCTAAAAAGGCTAGCATATTAGTGACTGCTTCAGGAAAGTAACCATCTTCACGATATCCTGAGGCTATTTCACCAGAATTTGGATCTTTCCATTCTAAAGGGAATACAGGAAAACCAAGTTTGTCACCATCTCTTTTACTTAATTTACCTTTACCTTTTGGTTTTAATATTAAAGGAAGATGTGCGAATTTTGGAGATTCCCAGCCTAGAGATCGATATAATAATACGTGTAACGCTAAGGATGGCAACCATTCCTCACCTCGAATTACATGGGTAATTTTCATTAAATGATCGTCCACAATATTAGCTAGGTGATAAGTAGGCATACCGTCACTTTTGTATAAAACTTTATCATCTAATATACTAGTGTCAATTTCCATTTCTCCACGAATTTCATCTACAGTATGAAGAATTTCATCTTTAGGAGCTTTAAATCGAATTACATAATGCTCTCCTTTTTCAATTCTTTTGGCTACTTCTTCTGAAGAAAGTGCTAAAGAATTTTTTAACTTTTCACGATTATGCCAGTTATAAATAAAGGTTTTTCCTTCAGCTTCATGTTCTTTTCTATGTGCATCTAACGATTCGGCAGTATCAAAAGCGTAGTAAGCATTTCCACTTTCTATAAGTTGATCGGCATATTCTTTATATAAATTTTTACGTTCGCTTTGTCGATATGGGCCACAATCTTTTTCTTTACCTGGTCCTTCATCGTAAGGAATATTACACCAGTTTAAAGAGTCAATAATATATTGTTCAGCACCTTCTACATATCTATTTTGGTCTGTATCTTCAATTCTCAATATAAAATCACCATTATGCTTTTTAGCAAACAAGTAATTATAAAGAGCTGTTCTTACACCGCCAATATGTAATGGTCCGGTAGGGCTGGGCGCAAATCTAACACGTACTTTAGATGACATAGTTTTGTTTTTACTGCAAAGATACAATCAAAATAATGCAATCCTAATTTAGATTTTCAGGATCTTTAAATGCATTTTGTTAAATTTCAAATTGCTTTTTTTACCTTTTAAATTTATACTATTGTAGTATCTTATTTCAATCTTCACTTAGAGCGATTATACTACAAGCCTTTTGGCAAAGAATTTGTTCTACGTGTGCAAGTGTTTTTTGATTTGTAAAACATATTTGCATTCTCATGTTATTGTAAATAGAATTAAGAATGTTGTATTTCAATTAATATTTTAACTATACAAATCTTACCTTTGCCAATCATTTTATATAAAGTAGTTTAGGGTAAAAATAAAAGAATTATTGCTTTTGGTTTTAATCAAAGTAAATTTACTTATCCTATTTTAAATTAATTATCGAATAAATACGTTTATTATTTTACTTATGACTGAAGAAGGCTTAATTAATTTTTACTCAGAAAATGATTTTGAGTTAACAAACACAAAAGATTTCCAAAATTGGATTATTCGCGTTGCAGAATCTGAAGGTAAACGAGTAGGAGAGATTAGTTATATTTTTTGTGACGATGATTATTTATTAAAAATTAATCAGCAATATTTAGATCACGATACGTTTACTGATATTATAAGTTTTGATAATACGTTAGGGAATATATTAGACGGCGATATTTTTATAAGTACAGAGCGAGTAAAAGAGAATTCGGTTACTTATAATCAAGATTTCGAATCTGAATTAAAACGAGTAATTATTCATGGTATTTTACATTACTGTGGATATAAAGATAAAACTGAAATCGATTCGCAACTAATGCGACAAAAAGAAGAAGAGAAAATTGAATTGTTCCACGTGGAACAATCTTAAAAATTAAATGCATTTATGTTCAAAAAGGAGTATGATGTTATTGTTGTAGGAGCAGGACATGCCGGTAGCGAAGCTGCCGCTGCAGCCGCGAATATGGGGTCTAGTACATTGCTTATAACTATGAATTTGCAAAACATAGCTCAAATGAGTTGTAACCCTGCTATGGGAGGTATTGCAAAAGGACAAATAGTTCGAGAGATAGACGCTATGGGTGGTTATAGTGGTTTGGTTAGTGATACCAGTGCTATTCAATTTAAAATGCTTAATAAATCTAAAGGGCCTGCAATGTGGAGTCCTAGAGTGCAAAGTGATCGGATGCGTTTTTCCGAAGATTGGAGGCTTCGGTTAGAGCAAACGCCAAATCTTGATTTTTACCAAGAGATGGTTCATGGTTTATTAATCGAAAATGGTAAAGTTAAAGGAGTTGAAACTTCTTTGGGTATTGAGATTAAAGCGAAATCTGTTGTGTGTACTAACGGGACTTTTCTAAACGGCTTAATTCATATTGGAGATAAACAACGTGGAGGAGGAAGGGCAGGTGAAGCTGCTGCAACCGGAATCACTAAAGATTTAATTGATGCAGGTTTTGAAGCTGGAAGAATGAAGACTGGAACCCCTCCAAGAGTAGATGGCAGATCTTTGGATTATTCAAAAATGATTGAACAGCCAGGAGATGATATTCCAGGTAAATTCTCTTTTTCAGATGAAACTAAACCACTTCAAAAACAACGATCTTGTTATATGACGTATACCTCAAATGAGGTGCACGATATCCTCCGTTCCGGTTTCGATAGATCTCCAATGTTTAATGGTAGGATTAAAAGTTTAGGACCTAGATATTGTCCTTCTATAGAAGATAAAATTAATCGATTTGCAGATAAAGATCGTCACCAATTATTTGTAGAACCAGAAGGTTGGAATACGGTAGAAGTTTATGTAAACGGATTCTCTACATCTTTACCGGAAGATGTTCAATATGCAGCTTTAAGTTCTGTAGCAGGTTTTGAAAATGTGAAATTTTTTAGACCGGGTTATGCTATCGAATACGATTATTTTCCACCAACACAATTGCAACATACATTAGAAACAAAACTTGTTGAGGGTTTATATTTTGCAGGTCAAATTAATGGAACTACCGGATACGAAGAAGCAGCTTGTCAAGGAATGATGGCAGGTATTAATGCGGCTTTGAAAGTTCAGGAAAAGGATCCTTTTATACTGCAACGAAATGAGGCTTATATTGGAGTACTTATCGACGATTTGATTACGAAAGGTACAGAAGAACCATATCGAATGTTTACTTCTAGAGCTGAATATCGAACATTGTTACGACAGGATAATGCCGATTTTAGATTAACGGAAAAATCGTATAATCTTGGTTTAGCTAGTGAATCTAGAATGCGAAAAATGGAAGAGAAAAAAACAAAGTCTTTCGATTTTGTATCCTTCTTAAGAAATAAAAGTGTTGCTCCTGAAGAAGCTAATGTGGTTTTAGAAGAATACAGTTCTTCACCTATGAAACAAAGTGATAAGATTTTTAAAATCTTTTCTAGACCAAAAATTGCTATGCAAGATGTTCGTAAATTTTCTGGAGTAGAGGAGTACATTCAGGAAAATAATTTAGATACCGAAATGTTAGAACAAACCGAAATACAGGTTAAATATTCTGGTTATATTGAGAAAGAAAAAAACAATGCCGATAAACTAAATCGGTTAGAAGATGTTAAGATTCCTAAGGGGTTTGATTATTCAAAAATTAAATCGATGTCTTTTGAGGCTCGCGAAAAATTGAATAAAATTCAACCTGCAAATGTTTCTCAAGCATCTCGAATAAGTGGAGTAAGTCCAAACGATATTTCTGTATTATTAGTCTATATGGGTAGGTGATTTTTTAATACGTTCCACGTGGAACATTTAATTTAAATGATAAAAAAAGGTCTTGTTTTTTTGTTTCTTATTTTGGTAATGAGTTGTAAAATTCAAACCCATTCGGTACCCGATATCGAAGGCTCTCGAATTGTAAAAACCAAAAACGAACCTAACTATTTTTTATTCCAATCAAAGCTTCAAAAACCAATTGTAAAAACATGGATTAAGAAATATATGGGTTTAGATCGATCTGAATATTTAGTGAATACTCCTGTGGTTTTATTTCCCGAATTGGAAAAAGAATTTTTAATTACAGTAGATATTGAAGACGGTAGAGCTGAATATATAGATAATCCAATTGTAAAAACTTTGGTGGATAATTTGCTAGGTTTAGACGATGATGATAACAATTCACAACGAGAAGATGACGACGATGATAATACAGGATCTATTAAGTTTTTTGTACATCTAAAAATTTTAGATGCACAAGCACAAGATCATTTAAAAACATCCTCGTTATATTCTATTAGAATTAGAGAGTATCTAAATAAATTAGAAGCTGATTTTTTCGAATATCAGAAAAATTTTAAAGCCTTACCTTAAGTGGAACAATCAGAATTTATTTGTAAAGATCATTTAGTATCTGGAGAAAAATATCGATTAGAAAAATTACCTAATTATGATATTTTAAAAACAAGTCCGGTGCCAGAAGATTTAGATCGATATTATAAAAGTGAAGAATATATTTCGCATACCGATTCAGCAGAAACATTAACCGATAAAATTTATAAATCGGTTAAAACATATATGCTTCAAAAAAAAGTAGGTTGGCTATTAAAAGAAAAAGCAGAAGGTTCGCTTTTAGATATTGGAGCGGGAACCGGAGATTTTTTAAAAGCAGCTAGTCGATATTATAAAACAGAAGGAGTAGAACCAAACAAAAAAGCACGTGCTAAATCTTTAGAGAAAGGAAAACAATTATATGCTGATACTTCAGAAATTTTAAATCAGCAATTTTCGATAATTAGTATGTGGCATGTTTTAGAACATGTGCCAGATTTAGAAAATCAGTTTTTAGAGTTTAATCGACTATTAGAAAAAGATGGAATGTTGGTAATAGCAGTTCCTAATTATAAAAGTAAAGATGCTAATGTTTATAAAGAAGATTGGGCGGCTTACGATGTACCTAGACATATTTGGCATTTTTCTAAAAAAGGGATTGAACAATTATTTTCTGATAACGGATATAAACTTATTAAAACCGAAGGCTTGAAATTTGACTCTTTCTATGTAAGTCTACTTTCCGAAAAGCATAAAACTAAAAAAGTACATTTAATTAAAGCTTTTTGGAATGGCTTATCCTCGAATATTTCAGCTCTGAATACAGGAGAATATAGCTCTATGGTATATTTCTTTAAAAAACAATAGAAATAGCTTATTTTAGGCTTTTTAAGCTGTTTTTATAGTGTATGTACTATAATTATATTCGATGAAATTAAAAATTCGTTAAAATAGCTTATTTTAATTCATTTTTAATAATTTTTTTTGATGTTTTTTATTTTATTATAGATTTTATTTATGAATTGTGGTTTTTGGCAAATTTAATAGGATAGACAAATTTTATACATTTACTTTTATACATTTGCTGCCGACTAAAAATTTTTAATTATGAAAAAAATAATCGCGATAGGAGCATTAGCAATTTCGTTAGTTTCTTGTAATCAAGAAAAAACTGCTTATGTGGATACTACAAAAGTTATTCAGGACTATCAAGAAATGAAAGATGTTGAAGCTAAGTTTGTAGCAAAAAGAGATTCTCTTTCTCAATTAATTTCTGGGCCACAGCAACAATTTCAACAAGAAGTTCAAGAATTTCAGAAGAATGCAGGTTCTATGAGTCAATCTCAACTTCAAAAGAAACAACAAGAATTACAACAAAAAAGTCAGCAATTGCAGCAACGCCAACAAATGATTGGTCAGCAACTACAAAATGAAAGTAGCTCTGCTATTGATAGTGTTGTAGAGAAAGTAAAAGATTTTGTAGCTGAATATGGAAAAGAAAACGGATATACTTATATCTTCGGAAGTAACGAATCTGCTAACATTATGTATGCTAAAGAAGGCTTAGATATTACAGATAAAGTTTTAAAAGAATTAAATAATAAATACGGTGGAGCTGATGCTACTGAAGAAACTAAAGCAGAAACCGAAAAAGCTAACGATACTACTTCTGCAGAGTAATTAGCTTATTAGTAAATAACAGTATAAGCCTGGTGAAAACCGGGCTTTTTTATTGGCCTAAAATAAAAAAACCTAAAATTACAACTGCAAAATAAATAGTGATTCCTGCCGCACTTTGGTAATCTTTAGCAATGCGTTGTCCAAAAAGCAGCATTAGTAAACTTATAGCACAAAGAATAAGGCTAATTCTGGCAAAAGGAAATTCAGTAAAGAAACAAAGCTGATTGATGATTGCCGGAAGTAAAGCCAAAACAGCTATTAATTCAATAAAAACCAAAACAGGTAATAAAACCGATATTTTATTTTTTAGAAAGGTATTTTCAAAATGACTCTCCATCCAAGCTTTGGTACCTTTGTATGTACTCACTTTTTCGTAAAACGACATGAAAAAAGTGATTAATAAAAAGAGTAATACTAAAATAAAAGCAATCTTAAAATCGATATTAGCCATTTTAAGCTGTTTTTATGTGTAAAAACCGAGTAAGTCTGATAGAAAGGTCGGTTAATATTATTTTTGCATTTCCGTTACGCTCTATATGGTAAATAGCATCTTCAAGAGCTTTACTTATAGGAATAATATTATTACCATGTACATACTGAGCAAATTTAGATAATTGAAAGCCTTTTGTTTTTGGTGAAAGATATACCAAGTCTTTTGCTTTATAATTTAATACCAAAGCTTGTCTAAAAAAATCTAAACAATATAAAAGAAAACTTTTTTGTTGCTCGCGGCCTAAGTTTGCAATTTCTTCGCTCCAACTTACCAATTTTAAAACTGTTGCTTTATTTCCTTTAGCTTTAAAAGCAGTTCGTACCCAATCAATAAACCATTGTTCAAATTGGTCGTCGGTTGTATTTTTTTCTAGTAAAGTTAGTGCCCGAGTATAACTTCCATTAGCCTGATGAGCCACAAGATTTGCCTGTTGTTCTCCTACTTGTTTATCCTGCTTTAATTTTTCAGCAATATCTACTTCTGGTAAAGGAGGGAAGTTTAAAATTTGGCATCTAGATTTAATAGTCTGGATAATTTGTCCCTCATCTTCGGTTATTAAAATAAAAATAGTTTTTGTAGGAGGCTCTTCTATTAGTTTTAAAAGTTTATTAGCTGCCGCAATATTCATTCGGTCGGCCATCCAAATAATCATTACTTTTAAACCGCCTTCATAAGCTTTTAAAGATAAATTCTTAACCACATCGTGGGCTTCATCCACACCAATTTGCGCTTGTTTATTTTCAATCCCAATATGTTTATACCATTCGGCAGAATTTCCATAAGGGTTTTGCTGAATAAAATTGCGCCACTCTTCAATAAAATTGGTTGAAACCGGATGGCTTTTAATTCGTGAATTTGTTGCTACTGGATACACAAAATGAAGATCGGGATGCGATAAATTTTTAAATTTAATATTACACGAATTATTTCCGTTCTCGTTTTCACCTCCAGAATTTTTACACAACAAATACTGAGCGTAAGCTATAGCCATTGGTAATGTACCGCTTCCGCTATTTCCAACAAATAATTGCGCATGCGGAATACGCCCATTTTGAGCTGTAGTGGTAAGGTGATTTTTTATATGTGGTAAACCTGCTATTTCTGAAAAAAACATAAGCAAATATAAGATTTATATCAGCTTTTATGTCTTCGGAAAAAATTATATTTGTAAGAAACCATATTTATGAAAACAGTAGACGATTTCAATTTTAAGGATAAACAAGCTTTAATCCGTGTAGACTTTAATGTTCCTTTAAACGAAGACCTTAAAGTAACCGATGCCAACCGTATTGAAGCTGCTAAACCAACCATTAAAAAAATTCTTGATGATGGAGGTAGCGTAGTACTTATGTCTCACTTAGGGAGACCAAATGGTAAAGAAGCTAAATTTTCATTAAAAAATATTATTTCTAAAGTTACTGAGATTATAGGTGTAGAACCTAAATTTGTAGAGGACTGTGTAGGTGCAGAAGCTAAAGAAGCTGCAGACAATTTAAAAGCCGGAGAAATTTTACTTCTGGAAAACCTTCGTTTTCATGAGGAAGAGAAAAAAGGAGATGAAGCTTTTGCTAAGCAATTAGCTGAATTAGGCGATATTTATGTAAACGATGCTTTTGGAACTGCTCACCGTGCCCACGCATCTACTACTATAGTAGCTAAATTCTTCGAAGAAAAATGCTTTGGATACCTATTAGCTAAAGAAATTAAAAGTTTAGATAAAGTTTTAAATAGCAAAGAAAAGCCTGTAACAGCAGTTTTAGGAGGTGCTAAAGTATCTTCAAAAATTACTGTTATTGAAAATATACTAGATGCTGTAGACAATTTAATTATTGGTGGAGGTATGACGTATACTTTCATTAAAGCTCAAGGCGGAAAAATAGGAAATTCTTTATGTGAAGATGATAAGCAAGAATTAGCTTTAGAAATTCTTAAAAAAGCGAAAGAGAAAAATGTACAAGTATACTTACCAAGTGATGTAATTATTGCTGATAGTTTTTCTGAACAAGCTAGTACACAAGTAGAAAAAATCGAAAGTATTCCTGACGGATGGATGGGATTAGATGCAGGTCCTGAAACTTTAAAAACTTTTGAACAGGTAATAGCAGATTCTAAAATTATTCTTTGGAATGGACCATTAGGGGTTTTCGAAATGGAAACTTTCGCTAAAGGAACTATCCAATTAGGAGAAGCAATTGCAAAAGCTACAGAAAATGGAGCTTTCTCTTTAGTAGGAGGTGGAGACTCTGTATCTGCAGTTAAACAATTTGGTCTAGCAGATAAAATGAGCTACGTATCTACCGGTGGCGGAGCAATGTTGGAAATGTTAGAAGGAAAATCACTTCCAGGAATCGAAGCAATTGGTAAATAAGGAATAATTTTTGATACTTTAGCATTTTATAAAAATGATGTTTAAAGTATGAAAAAATGCACTTGCTTAATTTTAGGACTTTTTTCCTTTATCGGTTTACAAGCTCAAGAGAAAAAGAATACTAAAAAACAGGTTGAAAAAGCTAATTTTAGAGTTCAAATTTTTCAGAAAAGGGATAGTGCTAAAATTATATTAGAAGAACCAGATCCGGAGTTTAAGTCGAAATTACCTATTTCGGCAGTAATTCGAGATTCTTCAAAAGTAGCATTAAAAGATTATCCAAAAGCAGCTAAAATCGATTCGGTTTGGATGGCAGAACTTACCAATTCCGAACTATTTGATGAAATGCAAGAATCAATCATCGAACAGGATTATAATCCTGTGGTATACGATGAATTGCCTACGGATACCTTAAAAGCGCGCCTGGCTATTTTAAATGCCAGGACGCCTTTTAATATTCAATACAACCCCAGTTTAGAAAGTGTAATAAAACGCTATTTAAAAAGGAATAAAAAATCGATGGAACGTTTGATGGCATTGGGAGATTATTATTTCCCTATGTTCGAACAAGAACTCGATAAGTATGATATTCCTTTAGAAATTAAATATTTGGCTATTGTAGAGTCGGCTTTAAATCCTAAAGCTCGATCTAGAGTAGGAGCTACTGGTTTATGGCAATTTATGTTTACAACCGGTAAAATGCACGATCTTAACGTGAGTTCTTATGTAGATGAACGCATGGATCCCATGAAATCTACAGAGGCCGCTGCTAAATATTTATCTAGATTATACAAAGTTTTTGGAGATTGGGATTTAGTATTAGCTTCTTATAATTCTGGTCCGGGTAACGTATCCAAAGCTATACGCCGAAGTGGAGGAAGTACCGATTATTGGAAAATACGTAGGCATTTACCGAGAGAAACTGCTGGTTATGTCCCCGCTTTTTTAGCAACTCTTTATATTTTTGAATATGCAGATGCTCATAGCTTTGAGCCTCCACATCCTGATATTGCTTATTTCCAGACCGACACTATTCAGGTAAAAAAGCTTTTAACTTTCGATCAGATAACCAAAGTAACAGGCGTAAATAAAGAGACACTCGAATTTTTAAACCCTAGTTATAAGCTTGATATTATTCCTTACGTAGATGGGAAAAACTATTCGGTTAGGCTACCAAGAAAAGCAAGTGGTAAATTTGTAGCTAACGAAGCCGCAATTTATGAGTACGCAACTAACGAGATTGAAAAAGGAGAAAAAAAGTTACCTAAATACGTAGAAACCGAAGATCGTATTCGATATCGAGTTAGAAATGGCGATTATTTAGGGAAAATAGGATCAAAATTTGGAGTAGGAGTGAGCCAGATTAGAAGGTGGAATAACCTAAGAGGTAATTCTATTAGAGCTGGGCAATACCTTACTATTTATCCCCAAAAACCAGTAGCTACGGCTAATGTTACTTCTAGTAAAAGAAGTAATACATCTAAAACATCTTCTAAATCAAAAGTGTATACTGTCCGAAAAGGAGACTCACTTTGGAGTATTTCTAAAAAGTTTCCGGGAGTTACGGTACAGAATTTGAGGAGTTGGAATAATATAAACGTTAAACATCTAAAACCTGGAATGAAAATCAAGGTTTCTAGAGGTTAAAAAAACCAATCTCAAATTCAAAAATTTCAAAATGAAAAAAATTATTTTCTTAACACTGGTTTCATTACTAGTTGTTTGCTGTAAAGAGAATTCGGATGGCTCAGAAAAACCAGAAGAACGCATTTTATTAGATTCTTCAGGTAAAATTAATTTAATTACCGTTGTTACAGATAATTCCCTTTGGGAAGGAGAAGTAGGAGATACAATTAGAGATTTACTAGCTGCACCTTTTAAAGGTTTACCACAAGACGAGCCTATATTTAATTTAGCGCAAATGCCTACAACTTCTTTTACCGGATTTGTAAAGCGAAGCCGTTCTTTTTTAAGAATAGAAAAGTCACCTAAACTTAAAAAATCTTTGATGATAAAGCATAATGTTTATGCTAAACCGCAAACAAGTATTGTAATTACAGGAGCTACTGACGAGGATATAATTTCTGAAATAACTAAAAATAGTTCCAAAATAATTGAGGAATTTCAGAAAACGGAAATAAAAGAAAAGCAACGGCGAATAAAAAAGTCGTTAAAATCTGATGAGAAATTAAACGAGAAATTTGGACTTTCATTAAACTTTCCAACAGCCTATAGATATGCTACAGAAGGAAAAAACTTCACATGGATTCGAAAAGATATTCCTAAAGGGTTAATGGAAATTCTTATTTATCAAGTACCTCTTAATGCGATAGATAAGGATACTAGCACTATAGTAAATATTATAAAAATGAGAGATAGTATTGGGAGTGAATATGTGCCTGGTCCTGTAGAAGGTAGTTATATGGTTACTGAGGAAGCTTATGCTCCTTATTTGTTTAAAACTAAAATTAACGGACATTTTGCTTACGAAACAAGAGGAACATGGGAGGTGAAAAATGCATTTATGGCCGGTCCATTTGTTAATTATGCTATTCGGGATGAAGAAAATAACCGGTATTTGGTGTTAGAGGGCTTTGTATTTAGACCTGCAAAAAGTAAAAGAAATGAAATTTTTGAGTTAGATGCTATTTTAAAATCAGCAAAACTGAAGTGATTTTTTGAATCTGTAATTCAATAAAAAAGGCTTTCAAATTTTTGAAAGCCTTTTTTATTGATACTTAATTTTTTTATTTGGTGTCTTTCACCTCCTTAGGTTCTTGTGAAGAAGAGCTACTAGTTGTATCATCGTCCTCTTTAGATGCATCTTTAAACTCCTTAATTCCACTACCTAAACCTCTCATCAATTCAGGAATTTTTCGACCTCCAAATATAAGCAGAACAACAATTACAATAAGTATTATTTGTGTTGTTCCCATTACTAATGGCAAAATAAGTGCATTCATAACTCTAAATTTATGCTACAAACATAAAAAAGAAATAAATAAATATGCGTTAATTAGTTCGAAAATTACATGTAAAACCCTTGCTTGCTGTAAATAAAGAAAATATCATATTTATTTAATTACATAAATTTTAATTTTTTATTTAAAATAAAGCCTTATGTACAGCATAATTTTTACTATATCTTTGTAGCGTGCTTGCTTATTAATTATGGCTAAAGACAAAAAAAATAAATCTAAATTAACTAAAAAGTTGCTTCATAAATACCGAATGGTAATTTTAAATGAAGATACTTTTGAAGAGCGATACTCGCTTAAATTAACACGTTTAAACGTATTTGTTTTGGGTACCAGTAGTGCAATAATACTTGTTGCTGCTACTACTTTTATAATTGCATTTACGCCTTTAAGAGAATATATACCAGGCTATTCTTCTCCAAAGTTAAAAGAACAAGCTGCTGATTTAGCGTACAAAACCGATTCTTTACAAAATGTATTGATGCTAAATAATCAGTACTTGAATTCAGTTAAAAATGTATTAACGGGTAAGATAGATACTAAAGATTTAAATAGGGATTCTATTATTAAACATTCAAAAGATAGTCCTGACGTAGAAATTATATCACCTTCTAAAACCGATAGTATTTTACGGCAAGAAGTAGCTATGGAGGATAAATATAATATATTGCCAAGTGCTACGGATCAGTTAGATTTTTCGTTGTTTCCACCCGTAAAAGGAAGTATTTCCGAAAACTATAATCCGGAAGAAAAACATTATGCAGTAGATGTGGTTGTAGCTAAAAATTCACCTATAAAATCGGTTGCCGATGGGCGAGTTATTTTTTCTGAATGGACAACAGAAACCGGCTATGTAATAATAGTAAAACATGGTTATGGATTATTATCTGTTTACAAGCATAATGCAACTTTAATGAAAGAAGAGGGCGATTTTGTAAAAGCAGGAGAAGTAATTGCAACAGCTGGTTCTACCGGAGACTATACAACGGGGCCACACTTGCATTTTGAATTATGGAATGAACAAAACCCGGTTAATCCAACCGATTATATAGATTTTGAATAGCGTATGTCATTAAAATCAGTTGCTGCAAAAATATTTGCAAAACATATCCGAAATAAAATAGATAAATGGGCTTCTAATCCTGTTGCGGTTCAGCAAAAAACATTTGCCACATTATTGGCTAAAGCTAAAGAAACCGATTTTGGAAAAGATCATGAATTTTCAAGCATTAAAAATCATCAAGATTTTGTTGAAAAAGTGCCTGTTCGAGATTATGAAGATTTAAGGGTATACATCGATAAAATGGTAGCCGGAAAGCCAAATGTACTTTGGCCGGGTAAACCACTTTACTATGCAAAAACTTCCGGAACTACCAGTGGCGCTAAATATATACCAATAACAAAAGATAGTATGCCTACACATATTAATGCAGCTAGAAATGCTATTTTATGTTACATAGAAGAAAGCGGAAACTCTAAATTTGTAGATGGTAAAATGATTTTTTTACAAGGAAGTCCTGAACTTTCTGAAAAAAATGGCGTTAAATTAGGACGTCTTTCTGGTATTGTTGCGCATTATATCCCGGGTTATCTACAAAGAAACCGAATGCCTTCTTGGGAAACCAATTGTATTGAAGATTGGGAAACTAAAGTAGATGCTATTGTTGAAGAAACAGTAGCGGAAAATATGACGATTATAAGCGGTATTCCTAGTTGGGTACAAATGTATTTTGAAAAGCTTCAGCAGAAAACTGGAAAAAAAATAGGTGATATTTTTAAGGAATTTGACTTATTTATTTACGGAGGAGTAAATTACGAACCGTATCGTTCTAAATTCGAAAACTTAATCGGTAGAAAAGTACCAAGTATCGAGTTATATCCAGCTTCTGAAGGATTTTTTGCTTTTCAAGATCAGCAAAAACAATCGGGAATGTTACTTCAATTAGACAGTGGAATATTTTATGAATTTATAAAAGCAGATGAGTTTTTTGAAGAGTCTCCTAAACGATTAACAATCGGAGAAGTAGAAGTAGGCGTAAATTATGTAATGATAATAAGCTCTTCAGCAGGATTATGGGGCTACAATGTTGGCGATACAGTTTTGTTTACCAGTACAAAACCATACCGTTTGCGAGTTTCCGGACGTATTAAACATTATATTTCAGCTTTTGGAGAGCATGTTATAGCTAAAGAAGTAGAAGAAGCTTTACAGAAAGCTTCAAAAGAAACAAATGCTCAAATTAATGAGTTTACCGTGGCTCCACAAGTCAACCCAACAGAAGGAGAATTACCGTATCACGAATGGTTTATCGAGTTTGATAAAGAACCTGAAAATAACGCTAAATTTCAGCAATTGTTAGATGTTTCTTTACAAGAACAGAACTCATATTATCTAGATTTAATTGAAGGGAATATTTTACAACCCTTAAAAATAACTGAGGTTCCAAAAGATGGATTTCAAAATTACATGAAATCAATAGGGAAATTGGGAGGACAAAACAAACTACCAAGATTATCGAACGACAGAAAAATAGCGGAAGCTTTAGAAAAAATTAGTTAAAAAGTATTGTTATGATTTTTAAAAATGAAGGACGCACCAGAGCACAAGAAAGTACAAATGCTATCGAGCGTATGTATATTACAATGCGGCACCTATTTAATAGAGGGTTTTACAAACCAATGGGAGTTTCCGGAGAAACTTTACGAGAAGCTTTATTAGCGCTTCGCCCCGAAATTTATGGAGCTGTATCAGAAGAAAAAGCCGAGCTTAGCGGACTTCTATATGTTATAGAGCGTTTGCCTGTAGGTATTGAAGAATGCCGTTATATTAATCTAACAAGTGATGAAGGTTACGGAGAATCCCATTTTCAACCTATTGTTCCTCCAAAACGTCGGCGTAATTGTTACCGTATAGATGAAGAACAAATGAATATTGAAATAACCCGTGGGCGTTCTGAAATTTACGATATTCTAACTCACTTAACCTTTTTGTTTATAGAATCTCATAAAATAATGAGACGTGTCGTAATTGATGAAGAGGGTAGTGTAACTAGAGATTGGAAAAAATTAGAAAGTATAGTGCTTTCTAAAGAAGAAATTTCCCAATCCGATAGAGAGATTGCGCTTACACATGTTGCTAATATTCTAGGTAGAACATTCTATGAAGTATCTACTATTTATGGGCAATTCTCTTCAGTAAAAAATCCAGAACGTTTTTTACACATTATTTACTGGATGGGGAAATTAGCGATCGAAGAAACTATTAATAACGATAAACGCATTATCACATTTAGCCCGGTATTAAGAGAACGATTAGGACACCACATCCATGGCGAAGTTTGGGCTGATAATATTAAAAATTATTTAGCTGAAGAAAACCTATTACACCGGCCTATACATATTATAAGTGCCAATATGCATAGTGTAATGAATACGTTATTTGCTCCGGAAGCTTTAAAAAATGAAGTAAAGAAAAGGAATATATTAGAAGTGTATGAAGCCTTAAGCGATAGCGCAAATGGACAATTACGGCAAAGAGTTCAGAAAGCTGCTTTAGCTAAAGGAATGAAGTTTATAGAAGACAAAAGCGGTACTAATATAGATGTACAAGTTTTTGATACTGCGAAAAATGAAAATGGTTTTAGAAATACTAATTTTAAAGATTTAGAAGAATCTCAGAAGCCGGTAATAATTGTAATGGATTATGCCTTTGGAGAACAAGCTTACGAAACTATGGATGAGCTTTTAAAACCTTATACATTCAATGAAGAAGAAGTGAAAATGAATGTAACATCTGTTTCCATAATGGGAAAAGCTGGTATTTTAGAAGGTGGAAAAGGAGATATCATGATTCCTTCTGCGCATGTTTTTGAAGGTACCGCCGATAATTATCCATTCGAGAATGAATTAAAAGCTTCCGATTTAGAAGGAAATGGAATTGATGTGGTTTCGGGTAGTATGATAACGGTATTAGGAACTTCTTTGCAGAATAAAGATATTCTGAAATTTTTCCATGATTCTACTTGGAATGTGATCGGTTTAGAAATGGAAGGAGTACATTATCAAAAAGCGATACAAGCTGCAAGCAAATTACGTTGCAGTATTTCTACCGATGTAAAAGTACGTTATGCATATTATGCTTCGGATAATCCTTTAGAAACAGGAAGTACTCTTGCTTCTGGCGGATTAGGAACATCCGGCGTAAAACCAACTTATTTAATTACCGAGAAAATTTTAGAACAAATATTTAATGAGTAACTTCAAGCATTAATTCTTGAAGTTTCTTACAACTTTAATCAAGATTGTTGAAATAACAGGACAGATTTTTACAAATTCAATATCAAAAGTATGCCAAAAACTGTTTTAATTACGGGTGCAGCGGGATTTTTAGGTTCTCATTTATGTGATAAATTTATAAAAGAAGGTTATCGAGTTTTAGGGATGGATAATCTTATTACAGGAGATATACGAAATATCGAGCATCTGTTTAAAAATAAGGATTTTGAGTTTTACAATCATGATATAACAAAGTATATATATGTTCCTGGGAAATTAGATTATATTCTTCATTTTGCTTCCCCGGCTAGCCCAATAGATTATTTAAAAATCCCTATTCAAACTTTAAAAGTAGGCTCTATTGGGACTCACCATTGTTTAGGTTTAGCAAAAGAAAAAAAAGCAAGAATACTGATTGCTTCTACTTCTGAAGTATACGGAGACCCATTGGTGCATCCGCAATCTGAAGAATATTATGGAAATGTAAGCACTATAGGGCCAAGAGGAGTTTATGATGAAGCAAAACGTTTTCAAGAATCGCTAACAATGGCATACCATCGCTTCCACGGGCTAGAAACTCGAATAGCAAGGATATTCAATACATACGGCCCTAGAATGCGCTTAAATGACGGGAGAGTGATTCCTGCTTTTATAGGGCAAGCACTTCGAGGTGAAAATTTAACGGTTTTTGGAGATGGTTCACAAACGCGTTCTTTTTGTTATGTAGATGATCAAATTGAAGGGCTGTATCGATTATTATTGAGTGATTATAGCGATCCGGTAAATATTGGTAATCCCGAAGAAATTACCATTAAAGACTTTGCAGAAGAAATTTTGCATTTAACAGAAAAGAAGCAAGAAATAATATACAAACCACTTCCGCAAGACGATCCATTAAAACGCCAACCAGATATTACTAAAGCCAAAGAAATTTTGGGCTGGGAACCACAGGTTTCAAGAGAAGAGGGAATGAAGGCTACTTATAATTATTTTAAAAGCCTCCCAAAGAAAGACTTAAATAAAAAGGAACATAAAGATTTTTCGAAACATATAAGGCGCTAGATATGGTAGTTTCTGAATTGGCAAGTATTATTATGCCTGCATATAATTCAGCTGATTATATTGAAGAATCAATACGATCTGTAATAAATCAACAGTATCAAAACTGGGAACTGATAATTGTTAATGATTGTTCTACAGATACAACTAAAAATATTATTGAGAAATTTACTTTTTTAGATAAGCGTATTAAATATTTAAATAATGTGAATAATATAGGAGCAGGAAAGTCTAGAAATAGAGCTTTAAAAATTGCTTCAGGAAGATATATTACATTTTTAGATTCAGATGATATTTGGAAACCTCAAAAGCTTTCAATTCAAATTGAAACTATAAAAAAGGAGAATGTTTCTGTCGTTTTTAGTAGTTATGAGCGAATTGATGAAAAGGGTAACTTCTACCTAAAAGGAGTGAAAGCAATAAAGTTACTTTCTTATAAAAAGTTATTGAAGCATAATTATATTGGGAATTTGACAGGTTTATATGATGCTTCAAAAATTGGAGTAGTTCTACAGCCTGAAATGCGGAAAAGACAAGATTGGGCTATGTGGTTAATTGTTTTACAAAAAGCAAAAAAAGCAATTGGTATTCAAGAATCGTTAGCTGTATATCGTGTTCGAAAAATATCGGTTTCTAGTAATAAACTTACACTTATCAAATATAATTTTAATGTTTATAATCGAGAATTGAATTTTAGCAAAGCTAAAAGTGTATACTATCTTTTTGCATTTTTAATAATGCATGTTTATGTTAAAATAACTTTATACAAAAACTTAAATTAATGAAGTAAATTGTCTTAGTTTTCCTCTTTTGTTTCTAGATAAAGATTTTTTTTGGTTAAACTGAAGAATCAAATCTTTTTCGACATAATTTTCCATAGCTTTAGAAATAGCAATAATTTCACGTTCAGTAAATTTTGTTTCTCTAACATAATCAATAACAAAAGTATCCAACTTAGTTTGCGTAATGATAAACTCTTTAGTTTCTCCAGAATCATCTATTACCTTTTTAGCTACATAATAAAAAGTAAGTCCAGGTATTATTTTGTTATTAGGTAAAATGGCAAAATCGCTTATTCGACCATTTATTGATTTTAAAATGGGATACTTAGGATTTGAGCTCTCATTTGAAACGATACTGCCAATATCTCCAATTTTGTATCTAATTAGAGGGTGAGCTTTATTATAGAGAGAAGTAATTACTATTTCTCCTTTTTGTCCTGAAGGCACATTCTTTCCATTTTTACCTACTATTTCTACATGAAGATCAATTGTATTTAAAACTAAATCATTGTTTTTTTCGAAGGCTATTAATCCTATTTCACTTGCTCCATACTCATTTACAATAGGTATTCCAAATGACTTTTCCATTATAATCCGATCATCTTCAAATAATTGTTCAGCTGTAATTATACATAATCTCAAATTTGGACAGCTATTTTTTAAAACGATTCCTTTTTTTGCTAAAAATTTAGAAAATAACGTAATAGCACTGGTGTATCCATATATATATTCAAAATTTCCCTTTTGTATTTTTTTTAAATGTTTTTCTAATACATTATCACTTAAATCAAAAACAGGAAAGCGATAACGGTTACCTAAAAAATCTTTTAATCGCTCTTTATAATATCCAAAAAAGTCATAAGGAATTCCATAAAAACGGGCTTGTTTAGAACGTTCTAGTGATATATTATACCAACCATAACAACGTTCTATAACCGACCAAGTAAAAGCATGGCATAGTTTATCCTTAGCAAAAGTAAAAGGGTGTCCGCTACTTCCGGATGTTTTCCCTATATATGTATTTTTTAAATTGAAATCTTTGCTAAGTCGTTCTTTTATAGGTTTTTGTAAGTCGGATTTAGACATTATAGGAATGTCTTCCCATTTTTCAATCGATTTATCACCAATAAAACTTTTATAAAAAGGATTATTTTTTAAATGATAGTTTACTATCTCCCTCTTTTTAGCAGATATGTAATCAGGGTAATTTTCTTGGGAAATGCTATCAATTTCATGAAGCATTTTCCGAGCTTTATTTATCGGAAAATTATTAAGTTGAAGCGAAATTTTAAACCAATCCAAAATATTATAGATGTTTTATAAGAAATTATTGGTGCTTCAATTTACAAACAATTATTTTTGAAGACCAAAAATAAATATACTTCAAAAAAATGAAAATTTTAATTCTAGGTTCAGGCGGAAGAGAACATACTTTTGCTTATAAAATTGCACAGAGTTCTAAATGCGATAAATTATTTATTGCACCAGGTAACGCCGGAACAAAACAAATAGGAGAAAATGTAGCGATAGATCCTAATGACTTTACTAAAATTAAAAAATTCGTTTTACAAGAAAACATAGAGATGTTGGTAGTTGGTCCAGAAGATCCGCTAGTAAATGGAATAACCGATTTTTTTAAACAGGACAACGAGATTAGTCATTTAAAAATTGTAGGACCCTCTAAAAGAGGAGCTTTATTAGAAGGGAGTAAAGAACGTGCTAAAGAGTTTATGGGGCTTTATAACATACCAACAGCAGCTTACGAAAGCTTTACACCGGAAAGTTTAGAAGCTGGTAAGAAATTTTTAGAAACCTTGGATGCACCATACGTTTTAAAAGCAGATGGATTAGCAGCCGGAAAAGGAGTTTTAATTTTAAATGATCTTACAGAGGCTAAGGATGAATTAGAAAATATGCTAAAAAATCAAAAATTTGGACAAGCTAGTGCAAAGGTTGTTATTGAAGAATTTTTGAAAGGAATTGAATTAAGTGTATTTGTTTTAACCGATGGGTCTGATTATAAAATATTACCAACGGCTAAAGATTATAAAAGAATAGGAGAAGGAGATACTGGTTTGAATACTGGTGGAATGGGGGCTATTTCTCCGGTACCATTTGCCGATGATGTATTTATGCAAAAAATTGAAAATCGGATAGTTAAGCCAACAATAGAAGGTTTAAAAAAAGAAGAAATCGATTATAAAGGTTTTGTATTTATAGGTCTTATAAAAGTAGGGGAAGACCCTTATGTTATTGAATATAATGTACGTATGGGAGACCCTGAAACAGAAGTAGTTTTACCTAGAATTCAATCAGATTTAGTTGAATTATTATCGAAAACTGCTGAAGGTAAATTAGCTGAAGCAACTTTAACAATCGATCCTCGTACTGCTACTACAGTAATGGCTGTTTCAGGAGGATATCCGGAAGCTTACGAAAAAGGAAAAGAAATTAAAGGGTTAGATACTGTTGGGGATGCATTAGTATTTCACGCAGGAACAACAATAAATGAAGAAGGTAAGGTAATTACCAATGGAGGCCGAGTTATAGCAACCACTGCATTTGGAGAAAATTACAAAGAAGCACTAAAAGTATCTTATCAAAACATAGAAAAACTACATTTTGATAAGATGTATTTTAGAAAAGATCTAGGATTTGATTTAGCCTAAGAATAAGGCTTAGATCTTGTTTTTTCGTCGTCAGCGTCCTGAAACATTTTTAGTTGCTTACACCAGTAAGCAAAAGCAATCATACCAATTATGATGAAAACAAAGTTTATGGCGTTGGCGGCCCACCACGAATCAAGTTCTAGAGATCTTAATGCATCATAGGGTACAAAAAGCACGTTTTCAAAAAGCCAGGATATACCTTTAAAAAATTCAGTCATCTTTAACAGAGTTAGTTTAACACTACAAAAATATAAAAAAGAGGAATGCTAACAAGCTTTTTTGCAAAATCAAAACCTATAAACATTTTATTTATAATAATATTGTTATCGGTTTTTTTTGTAACTGCTAATTTCGGGAACCTATTTTCTCCCTTTCAGCCTTTTGTTTTTACAAAAATTATAGGGGTTTACTTAGTATTGCTTTTCGGCATTTTTATGCTGAATTTTATTGCAAAAAAAAATGAATTAACTAAGAGGAGTGCTTATAAAATATTGCTATTTAGTGTTTTTTGTGCTTCATTTTCATCATTATTACGCGATTATAATTGCATAGTTTCGGCATCTCTTGTATTATTAGCACTTCGGCGTGTTATTAGTTTAAAATCTCAAATTGCTGTTCAAAAAAAGCTTTTTGATGCTTCATTTTGGATTGCTATAGCTTCGTTATTCTATTTTTGGAGTTTTATTTTTATTTTGGTTGTTTTTGGAGGGATCTTAATTTACGCCCCAAAACCAAAATATTGGTTAATTCCTATAGTGTCTGCTAGTAGCGTAGCCATCTTGTATAACACTGTTTATTTAATGTTTAAAGACCAGTTTTATACATTAAATGATTGGTATCAACCGTTTAATTTTGATTTTTCTCAATATCAGAGCTTGGAGTTATTAGTTCCAGTAAGTATTATTTTAGCCCTAATGCTTTGGTGGTTAGTTTATTATTTCTCTTTAATCCAAAAGGCGGGTGTAAGTTTACGGCCTTCTTTAAACCTTATTTTATTTACCCTAGTTCTAGGAATTTTAATTGGCTTTTTAGCACCTTCGAAAAATGGAAGTGAGCTTATTTTCTTTTTTATTCCGTTAAGTATAATAGGCTCTAATTATTTCGATAATGTACAAGATAAACTTTTTAGAGAAATTCTTTTATTAATAATATTAGTTATGCCAATAGGTATTCTATTTATTCTATTTATTCAATAATCTAGTATAGTACTAAATTTAATAAATTCGTTTTTTATAATATCTTTGCATTTTAAGATTCTAAAGAATGTAGCTAAATAATTGAAATTCGATAAAATTAGCTACAATTTAATTCGTGAATCGAAATAATAAACACTCAAATTCCGTTTATTTAAACGAAAAAATTAACTACGAATGTTTTCAGATAAAGCAAATAAAATATTTCAAGAGGTAATTGTAAACTATCATAAAATAGATAGCGTAGAACAAGCTTTTACAAATCCATATGATAGTGAATCGCAATTAATCGAGCATTTATTATACCGAAAATGCTGGATAGACACTGTACAATGGCATTACGAAGATATTGTTAGAGATCCTAATATAGATCCGGTTGCAGCTTTAAAATTAAAGCGATTAATAGATGCTTCTAACCAAGATCGAACTGATACGGTAGAATATATAGATAGTTATTTTTTAGAAAAATATAAAAATATACAGCCTAAAGATGCTGCTACTATTAATACAGAAAGTCCAGCTTGGGGAGTTGATCGTTTGTCTATTTTGGCTCTAAAAATTTATCATATGCATGAAGAAGCAACTAGACAAGATGCTTCTGAAGATCACCGAGAAAAATGCCAAGAAAAATTAGCTATTTTATTAGAGCAGCGAGTAGATTTATCTTCAGCAATAGACCAATTACTTCATGATATTGAGAATGGGGATAAATATATGAAAGTCTATAAGCAGATGAAGATGTATAATGATGATGAATTGAATCCGGTACTTCGAAATAAATAATGTTATAAAGAATATGAGTTCTACTAAATTTCAGGAATTAATACCTTCAACAAAAAAGAGAACTCATATTCTTGCCATCAGGCTTTCAGCTATGGGAGATGTAGCGATGGCTGTTCCGGTAATTAGAACATTAGTAGCTACATATCCGCAACTCAAAATAACCTTTTTAACACGGCGTTTTTTTGTACCTATGTTTAATGATATTCCAAACACTCAGGTATATGAAGCTGATGTAAATGGCGTTCATCAGGGAGTATTAGGTTTAGGAAGATTAGCGAAAGAACTCCGGAATGAAGGAGTTGAAAAAGTAGCTGATTTACATAATGTGTTAAGAACAAATGTTCTAAAATCAGTTTTTTATTTTTATGGCATTCCTTTTCAGCAAATAGATAAAGGACGAGCAGAGAAAAAAAAACTAATTCAAGAATCGATTAAAAACGCTGTTCCTTTAAAAAGTAGTGTTCAACGTTATGCAGATGTTTTTGCGAACTTGGGTTTTCCGATTGATTTAAATGATCATGTTTTTCCCGAAAAAAGAGCCCTTCCTAACGCTATTCGACGTAAAATTGATACTTCAAAAAAAATAATAGGAATTGCTCCTTTTGCGCAACACCAATCCAAAGTTTATCCAGTTGAGTTAATGGAGAATGTGCTTATTGAGTTAAATAATACCCAAGAATATCAAATATTTTTATTTGGCGGTGGTGCAGTTGAAAAAGAACAGCTTCAGAAGTGGGAAAATCAATTTGAATGTGCTATTTGTGTTGCCGGGCTTCTCAATTTTGAAGAAGAGCTAGCTTTATTGTCGAATTTGGATATCATGCTTTCTATGGATAGCGGAAATGGCCATATGGCAGCAATGTACGGTGTTCCGGTGGTAACAATTTGGGGTGTAACGCATCCATTTGCTGGTTTTGTACCTTTTAATCAGCCACTTTCTAATAGTATTTTGCCTAATTTAGAAAAGTATCCAAAAATACCTACTTCTATCTACGGAAATAAATATCCTGATGGGTATGAGAAAGCAATTGCCTCGATAAATCCTTCCGAAATTTTAAAAAAAATACAAACAATTTTATTAGAAAATCGATAAAAAAAGCTCTTAAAATATTTATTTAAGAGCTTTTTAATTCGTTTACATGCTATTTAAACATCATCAAAATCTATTTTTATGGATGGAGTAAGTGGATGAGCTTGGCAGGTTAGTATTAGTCCTTCTTTAATTTCATCATCGGTTAGCACTTGGTTTTTCATCATTTCAGCTTTTCCTTCCGTAATTCTAGCTATACAACTACTACAAATACCACCTTGGCAAGAGTAGGGTACATCTAGATCTTTTTCAAGAGCAGCATCTAAAATTACTTCTTTCTGGTTCATGGTGAAGCTAGTTTCTTCATCATCAATCATAATGGTAATTTCAGATTGACCTTCAAGGTTAGATGTCACTTCACCAGTATTAGTACTATTAAACAGTTCATAGAAAATAGTATCTTCCGAAACACCTCTATTAGTTAGCACTTCACTTACCGTATTTATCATCGCTTCTGGTCCGCATAGATAATATGCATCTATAGTATGCGATTTAAATTTATTTTTGAGCACATAGTTTACTGTACTAGTTTCAATTCTTCCAAATTGAGCATTTTCTTCACGACTGCGGCTAAATGTAAATTCAATAAATAACCGGTCAGGATAAGTAGCCTGCAGTTCAAGTAACTCCTTAAAAAATATAGTTTCTTCAGGAGATTTATTTCCGTAAGTAAGAATAAATTTGCTATGTTGCTCTTGCTGCAAAACTGTTTTTATCATCGAAAGAATAGGTGTAATTCCGCTACCTGCAGCAAAAGCAGCATAGGTTTTTGGAGTTGCAGAAGGAACTAACTTAAATTTTCCTTCTGGCGGATGTACCTCTAAACTATCGCCTGCTTTTAATTTATTATTGGCAAGTACCGAAAATTTACCACCTTCAACCTCTTTGACAGTAACTTTAAATTCTTCTGAAGTAGGAGTCGAGCAAAGCGAATAAGCGCGACGTAACTCTTCGCCGTCAACCTGAGCTTTAATGGTAATGTACTGGCCAGCTTCAAAATAAAATTCATTTTGAAGATTAGCAGGTATTTCGAAAGATAAGCTAACGGCTTGTGGCGTTTCCCGTATAACTTCTTTTATTTTTAAAGTATGAAATGTATTCATTAACAAACGTATTTATCGCAAAAATACAAAGTAACCCCTTTTTTAAAAGTATTTTAATTATTAAAATAACATCTAATTTGTAGATACAGAAAAATAATTATAGGTGTTTTAACCGAAATGACTTTTCTTATTTACCATCTTATTAAACTTAACCGTGAAAAGAAAAAACGGTTAAAAAGAAAAGGTAGAATATACCTTTTAGAGGATATGATTTTAAATGTTGGTCAAATAGTAGCGGTATCTTTTTATCCAGTTTACTTTCTTTTGTATTTTGATAAAATAATTCCAAATAAAATTGCATCTGTTGTCACAGCCTTATTGATCGCATTCGCATTTGTAATACATTACGTAGCAGTTATTGTTCTTCCTTTAAAAATGCCTGCTATTTTATTCAGAGTATACCCAGAGTTAGCGTTAAAATATTAATTACATGTAACAAAAGTCAAAACCTAGACACAAGTAAGTAAAGCATTTTTTTATGGTAGGTAAATTACTCAGTTTAGAGTGGAAGTCATTTACGCGTAGTGCAAGTTTTGGCAAAAGTCTTGGACTTAAGATTTTCATGATTTTTATAGGGGCTTATTTCGCTGTCGTGTTTCTTTTTATGGGAATTGGCTTATATCCAATTATAAAAAAGGTATTTCCAGAAGAAGACCCGCTTTTTAAATTGAACGAATATATTTTAGCCTGGCTGGCTTTTGAACTTATATTTCGGTTTTTTATGCAAAGTCTTCCGGTAGTGCAAATAAAACCTTTGTTACTTCAGAATATAAAAAAAGAGAAGGTGATCAATTTTGTGTTGCTAAAATCGCTATTCTCGTTTTATAATATTTTACCAATTTTAATTTACGTGCCTTTTGCCATTGTAGTAGCAGCAAAATCTAATCATACTGAGCTTTCGATGACTGGCTGGGTATGTAGTGTGTTGTTTTTAAGTTTTTCTGTAAATTATTTTAATTTCTTAATTAAAAAGAAGTTTGCTGAAGATTTAAAATCCTTTCTACCAGTTATAATTTTAATTTTAGCCTTAGCGGGCTTAGAATATTTTGATGTATTTCCTGTTAGCGAGAAGTTTGGTTTATTCCTAAATTATGTACTGGAAATGCCCTATTTGGCTATTGTACCATTAATTCTTGTCTTACTGATTTTTATTTGGATAAGAAATACATTAAAAGGGAAGTTCTATCTGGATGACGGTTTAGAGACAAAGCAAAAAGAAGTAAAATCACAAGATTTTGAATGGTTAAAGCGATTTGGAGATCTGGCAACGTTCCTTCAGTTAGATATGAAGTTAATTTTGCGTAATAAACGTCCGAAAACTACTGTTTATTTTGCATTTATTTTCGTTTTTTACGGGGTGATATTCTTTATAAATCCTGTTTTTGAAAAGTTTAGTACCATGTCGGTTTTTGCAGCCTTATTTATGACAAGTACCTTTATATTGAATTTTGGGCAATTTATACCTAGCTGGGATTCCCCTTATTACCAGATGATGATGGCCCAAAATATTCCCATGCGTAAATATCTAGACGCTAAATCTGCATTACTCAGCTTTAGCGTTGTCGTGCTGAGCATTTTATGCACTCCTTATCTCTATTTTGGTTGGAAAATTATGTTTATCATCTTTATTGGCGCATTGTATAACTTGGGAATAAATGTTCCCTTTATCCTATATTTAGGATCCTTAAACAAAAAGAGAATTGATCTGGAAAAAAGTCCTGTGATGAATTATCAGGGTATGGGTGCAGCGCAATGGATTATCAGCTTACCGTTATTATTATTGCCGCCAGGAATTTTCTATGTATGCAATCTATTCCTCAATTTCTATATTAGTATTTCGGTTTTGGGATTTTTAGGAATTGTAGGTCTTTTACTTAAAGGCTTTCTGATGGAACAAATTACATTTCAGTATAAAAAGAAAAAGTATGTGATGATATACGGATTTAAACAAACCGATAGCTAATAGAAATATTTAAAAGAAGAAATTAAATAAATATTCATTTCGAGGCTAAAAGTGTAAATTAGTATAGAGCTGAATATTCAGAAAAAAGCAATATGATTACAGCAACTAACCTTTCTAAAACATACAACGGTACTAAAGTTTTAGATATTGATAATCTTGAAATTCCTGAAGGACAAAATTTTGGACTTGTAGGGAATAATGGTGCCGGAAAAACCACATTTTTCAGTTTATTATTAGATCTTATTAGGCCTACCACAGGAAATATATTTAATCAGGATATCACTGTAAACGAGAGTGAAGACTGGAAAACTTTTACAGCTTCATTTATCGACGAGAGCTTTTTGATTGGATATCTTACTGCTGAAGAATATTTTTATTTTGTAGGAGAGCTGCGTAATCAAAACCGCGCCGATATCGATAGTTTTTTGATGCAATTTGAAGAATTCTTTAACGGTGAAATTATTGGGCGTAAAAAATATCTTCGGGATTTATCGAAAGGAAATCAGAAAAAAGTAGGAATAGTAGCAGCTTTAATAGGCGAACCCAAAGTGGTTATTTTAGATGAGCCTTTTGCAAATCTCGATCCTACTACCCAAATCCGTTTAAAAAAAATACTTAAAGATCTGTCTGAAATCTCTAGAACTACAGTATTAGTATCTAGTCACGATTTAATTCATGTAACCGAAGTTTGCGAGCGTATTGTAGTTTTAGATAAAGGCGTTATTGTACGAGATATAAAAACATCAGAAGCGACTTTACAGGAATTAGAAGCTTATTTTTCTGGAAAACAAGTTACTGAAGATAGTTTATCTGAAATAGAATAATTTGTAAGGCTTTTTTTTCTGTAAAGAAACGTATTTTTACCAACCAAATTTTGCCTAATTTTGTTAGTGCGATCGTAAGAAAAAAGAATTTGAGCAGATTTAAAAGAGCGGTATTAGTACTATGGGTTTTAGTAGCCTGTATTGCTTGTTCCAGAAAAAAAAATACATTTTTAAATAGAAATTGGCATGCTGTTACTACAGAGTATAATACTTTGTATAATGGTAACCTAGCTTTAACAAGTGGGCAATCTCAATTGAATTCGGGTTACCGAGATAATTATTGGGATTTATTACCAATAGAACCTTTACAGTTAGATGATCGTATTATTCTACCAGATAGTGCTCGTAATGTTGATTTTGGAATTGCGGAAGAAAAAGCTGTAAAAGCTATACAACGCCATTCTATGATGATTGGTGGAAAGGAAAAAAATCCGCAAATAGATGAAGCTTACATGCTCCTCGGTAAGGCTCGTTATTTTGATCAACGTTTTATTCCTGCTTTAGAGGCTTTTAATTTTATATTACAACGCTACCCAGAAAGTAATAATGTTACAAATGCTCAAATTTGGCGAGCAAAAGCTAATATACGCTTAGAAAATAATCAAGTTGCTTTAGAGAATTTAAAACAAATTATATCAAATAATTATCTAGAAGATCAGGAACTTGCAAATGCAAATGCAGCAATAGCACAAGTATATATAAACCTAAAATATCCTGATAGTGCTCTAGCACCTTTAACAGTAGCAGCTAATTTCACTAAAAAAAATGACGAAAAAGGTCGTTACTACTTTATCCTTGGACAATTATACAACAGCTTAAGTCAATCAGATAATGCGAATATAGTTTTCGATGAGGTTATAGATTTGCAACGAAAAACCCCTCGTATATATCGAATAAATGCATATGTAGAAAAAGCCCGGAATTTTGATTATAAAGAAAAAGATCCGTTACAATTAAAAGAAATGTTATTCGATTTAGCTGATGACCGTGAAAATCGACCATTTTTAGATAAAATTTATTTTCAAATAGCAGAATACTTTAAAAAAAGAGATTCTCTTAAAGTGGCAATTAGCTATTATAACGAATCGCTTAAAACGCCAATAAGTAGCGATCGGTATTTGCGCTCTATTAATTACGAAATATTAGGTAACATTCAACTAGACAAAGCTAATTACCAAGCAGCCGCCAGTTATTTTGATAGTACACTAGCAGAAATGTCTACAGATTTAAGAGAATATCGTACCATATCAAAAAAGCGTAAAAAATTAGATGAAGTAATCCGTTACCAAAAAATAGCTACCAGAAATGACAGTATTTTGAATTTGCTTGCGATGCCTAAAAATAAGCAGCAAGAGTATTTTCAACAATATATAGATACTTTAAAGCAACAATATTTAGCGGATTTAGAAAATAAAGAAAATAAAAAAATAATTGCTTTAAATAATCGTGGTCCTGGAGTTCCTAATCTTGTAACTCCTGAGGAATCGAGTAATGCCTTTTATTTTTATAATGCTAATCGGATATTCAGAGGGGAACGTGAGTTTATTAAAACGTGGGGTAATCGCGAATTAACCGATAATTGGAGATGGAAAGCCTACAATAGCATGGCTTATACAGAACAAACTGAGGATGATTTAGCTGAATTTGATTTTGAAAACGATCCGCGATTTAATACAGAAACTTACATTTCTCAATTACCGACAGAAAAATCAGTTATAGATAGTATTCAAGATAAGCGTAATTATGCTTATTATGAATTAGGATTACTCTATAAAGAACAGTTTGGAAAATACGATTGGGCGGTAGAGCATCTAGAATCATTATTAAAAAGTAATCAGGAGCGGCGATTAGTACTACCGGCAAAATTCAATTTGTACCAACTTTACGAGATTCTCAAGAAACCAGAAAAAAGAGAGCAATACAAACAAGATATTTTAAAGAATTATCCCGATTCTCAGTTTGCAAGCTACATTCGTAATCCAAAATCGATTGCTAATCAAAAAAGCTTACCGGAGCAGGAATATAAAGAGACTTATAAAAAATACGAAAATCAGCTATATAAACAGGTATTAACAGATTGTAATACATTAATACCTCGTTTTACAGGAAATCCAATAGTTACAAAATTTAAGTTGTTAAAAGCGACTACAATAGGTCGATTAGAAGGTTTAGTTGCATATCGAAAAGCGTTAAATGAGATTGCTGTAACGTATCCACAATCTGAAGAAGGAATAAAGGCTGCTAATTTAATTGGGCAAGTGCTTCCAAAATTATTTCGATTAAATTTAGAGACCGATTCTATATCAGGACCGTATAATCTTGTTTATCAATTTAAATATTCCGAGCGCGAAGAAGCTAATAAACTAAAGGCAACTATAGATTCTGCAATTGTAAAATTAAAGTATCAACCAATTGCTTGTTCAGTTGATGTTTATTCAGAAAAAAGCATTTTTGTGCGTGTTTATCATTTAAAAAATGAACAAAGAGCCTTAGGGTTTGGAGAATTATTACGAAAAAATGATGATTATGAAATTGAAAATGAATATTTTACCATTTCTAATCATAACTATCGTGTAATTCAAATTAAAAAAAATCTAGATACTTATTTAAAACCTGTACCAGAAAAATAATAACAATGTTTTCAGAAAAGAAGAGTTCAAATTCAAAGAAAAATATCCAAGAACAAAATACAATAACAACAGGTACAAAGCTTACAGGAGATGTTGTTGGAGATGGAAATTTTAGAATTGAAGGTTTTCTTGAAGGAACATTAAAAACGAAAGGTAAGGTAGTGGTAAGTAAAACAGGAAAAATTGTAGGTGTATTAGAGTGCGATAGTGTTGATATTGCTGGGGAATTTGATGGAGAAATGAAGGTTGCCGATATTCTAAAGCTAAAATCGTCAGCTAAAGTTTTCGGAACCATTAAAATTAATAGGCTGGAAGTAGATTCTGGAGCAATTTTTAATGCAAGTTGTGAAATGATTTCCAACTTAAAAAATGTTGAAAATGGAAAAAAAACCGCATAATAATAGATATCTAGTTTTTATAAATTTAGGTGCTCAGATGGGAATTATGATTGCTGGGGGCGTTTTTTTAGGAATTTGGCTAGATAAAAAAATTCCAAATAAATATTCTGCATTCACCATTGGATTATCACTTTTTGGTGTATTTTTGGCACTTTATCAAGTTTTTAGAAGCGTAAAAGATTTAGGAGGTAAAAATGACTAAAAAGCAGCGAATAACATTTTTAATTTTTTTGAAAAGTTTTCTTCCTTTTGCTAGTATTTCATTAGTGATTCAGTTTTTAGTTGAGTATCATTTTTTGGAAGCAGATTTATTTTATAGCACATTTGCTAACTATACTTTTCATGTTTTAGGGACAGGTTTTATATTTTTATTACTGCTTTATATTCATAAAAATTTTGAAGACATTACCGGTTTAGCCTTTATGGGATTTTCGGTATTAAAAATGTTTGCAGCAATCATTTTTTTGTTGCCTGCAATAGCAAATAATACTGTAGATTTGTTGGAGGAGATTATAGTGTTTTTCATACCTTATTTCCTATTCTTAACCTTTAAAACAGTATTTTCTGTAAAACTAATGAATCAAAATTAATGGCTTATTTTCAGTATTTTAAGTTTTTTGTTAGAATAACTGAAAAAAATAAAATGCTCGCTTTTGTATAAAAAATAAAAGTATACCTTTGCATGGAAATTTTATAGCCTAAATATTTTAAGCATACCAGGTACCATGATAGCACATAAATCGTTCAAGATTATAGTGGCATTCGCACTAACTTTACTTCCTGTTTTATCTTTTGCTTCAAAAGAAGACGATTCGATCGTGGAAGATGAAAGAGAATTTAACGCAACTGAAATGATTCTTCACCATATCGGAGATTCCCATGGGTGGCATTTTTACGGTGAAGCTGAAAACTCCTTTACTATTCCTTTACCAGTAATTTTATATACCGATAATGGTCTGGTTACGTTTATGTCTAGCGAATTTCACCATGATGATAAAGGTCACCACGTAGTTGAAAAAGACGGAATGCGTTTTGTGAATCTTCACGAGAAAATTTATCAGTTAGATCCTGGTGCAGAAGAGCTGATTTTAGATAAAACAGATCATCCTGAAAACGCTGAGCGTCCTTATGACTTTTCAATCACAAAGAACGTTGCTGCAATGCTTATAACGGTTGTTATAATGCTTATTATTTTTAGTTTACTTGCTAAACATTATAAGAAAAAAGAGGTATCTCCAAAAGGACTTAATAATGCTTTAGAAGCGCTAGTAATTTTCGTTAGAGACGATATTGCTAGGCCACAAATTGGAGAAAAAAAATATATGAAGTTTATGCCGTTTTTATTAACTGTATTCTTCTTTATTTGGATTACAAACTTATTAGGTTTGTTGCCTGGAGCAGCAAATGTTACCGGTAACATAGCTGTAACCTTCTCATTAGCGATGTTTACGTTTGTATTAATAGTATTTAACGGGAACAAAGATTTTTGGAAGCATACGCTATGGATGCCTGGGATTCCTACTTTTGTGAAACCTATTTTAGCAGTAGTAGAAATTATTGGGATTATTACAAAACCAGCCGCTTTAATGATTCGTCTTTTTGCAAATATTACAGCAGGACATATTATTATTTTAAGTTTAATTGGGCTGATTTTTATTTTGGAAAGTGCAGGAGTTGCCGGTGTCTCGGTTCCTTTTGCAGTATTTATTTCTGTTTTAGAATTATTAGTAGCTTTTTTACAAGCTTTTATATTTACAATGCTGTCGGCACTATTTATAGGTTTGGCAGTAGAAGAACATGAACATCATTAATTTTTAATTTTTAATTTTTATACTATGGAGTATTTACACATTGGACTTGCAGCAGTAGGAGCTGGATTAGCAGTTCTTGGAGCTGGTGTTGGTGTTGGTAAAATTGGTGGTTCAGCAATGGACGCTATCGCACGTCAACCAGAAGCTTCTGGAAAAATCCAGACTGCTATGATTATTGCAGCCGCTCTTGTAGAAGGTGTTGCTTTATTTGGAGTTGTAGCTTCTTTATTAGGGGTTCTTACAGCGCCAGCAGCATAGTCCTAAAAAAATGAATCTACTTCGTAACGGTTGGTTACGAAGTAGATTTAACTTGTTAATCAAGATTTAAAGAAACAGTTATTTAAAATATTATGGAATTAATTACTCCTGAAATTGGTTTAATTTTTTGGCAGACAATAGTCTTTTTGGTATTAATGGTAATACTTGGAAAGTTTGCATGGAGGCCAATATTAAATGCAATTAAAACTAGAGAAACTACCATTAATGATGCATTATCTTCTGCTGAAGAAGCGCGAAAAGAAATGCAAAATCTTAAAGCTGACAATGAGCAATTGTTAAAAGAAGCAAGAGCAGAAAGAGAAGTTATCTTAAAAGAAGCGAGAGCTATGAAAGATAAAATGATCTCTGAAGCTGAAGGACAAGCGCAGCTTAAAGCAGATAAAATTGTTGCTCAAGCTCAACAAAGTATTGAGTTAGAGAAAAAAGCAGCTATGGCTGAAATTAAATCTGAAGTAGCTACTTTATCACTAGAAATAGCAGAAAAAGTAGTTCGTAAAGAATTATCTAGTAAAGAACAACAGCACCAAATGATCAATGATATGTTGGGTGATGTTACCTTAAACTAAGCTTAAAGCATGAAAGGATCAAGAGCAGCACAGCGTTACGCAAAAGCATTGTTTGAATTAGCTTCAGAAAATAAAATTGATGAAGCTGTTAAAGATGATATGATTAGCATATCTAAAACAATAGACGTCAATCCCGAATTAAAAAATACGTTACTTAGTCCGGTAATTAAGGCATCTATTAAATCAAATATTCTTCAAGAAGTATTTAAGGCTGTTAATCCATTAACTAAAAAATTATTTAGTTTACTTATAGAGAATGAGCGAATTGGCATTTTAAATATAATTTGTCATCAATACTTGTTGAAGTTTGATGAATCAAGACATATTCAAAATGCTAAAGTAACTACTGTTGTTCCTCTAAATGACGCTTTAGAAATCAAAATTCAAGCAAAGATTAAAGAATTAACGGGTAGAGAAGCAAAAATTAAAAATGTTATTGATGATAGCATCATAGGTGGATTTATACTTAGAGTAGGAGATTTGCAATATGATGCCAGTGTAATTAACAGTTTAAATACACTGAAAAGAAAATTTAATACAAGCAACTCATACGTTTCAAAAATATAATAGAAAATCGCCGCTTTAGTAAACGGCATATTATCTTAAATTATGGCAGAAGTAAATCCTGCTGAAGTATCAGCAATATTAAAACAACAGCTTTCTGGATTTGAAGCTAAAGCCTCTTTAGATGAAGTTGGTACTGTTCTTAATGTAGGGGACGGTATTGCAAACGTTTATGGTTTGGCTAATGCTAAATACGGAGAATTAGTTCAGTTCGACAGTGGTTTAGAAGGAATGGTTCTTAACCTAGATGAAGATAGCGTAGGGATAGTACTCCTTGGTGCTTCAGAAGAAGTTAAGGAAGGTTCAACTGTAAAAAGAACGCAACGTATTGCTTCAATAAAGGTTGGTGAAGGTATTGTAGGTAGAGTAGTAGATACTCTAGGTAACCCAATAGATGGTAAAGGACCTATTGAAGGCGAAACTTTCGAAATGCCTCTAGAGCGTAAAGCTCCTGGAGTAATTTATCGTGAGCCAGTAACTGAGCCTTTACAAACAGGTATTAAGTCTATCGATGCTATGGTTCCAGTTGGTCGTGGTCAACGTGAACTTGTTATTGGTGACCGCCAAACTGGTAAAACAACAGTTTGTATTGATACTATTCTTAATCAAAAAGAATTTTACGATGCTGGGGAGCCAGTTTATTGTATTTATGTTGCAATAGGCCAAAAAGCATCTACTGTAGCTAGTATTGCTAAAAACTTAGAAGATAAAGGAGCTTTAGCTTATACTACTATTGTTGCTGCAAATGCATCTTTTCCTGCGCCAATGCAGGTTTATGCTCCGTTTGCTGGTGCAGCTATCGGTGAGTATTTTAGAGATACAGGTCGCCCTGCATTAATTATTTATGATGATTTATCGAAACAAGCGGTTGCATACCGTGAGGTTTCTCTTTTATTACGTCGTCCACCAGGACGTGAAGCGTATCCTGGAGATGTATTCTTCTTGCACTCTAGATTACTTGAGCGTTCTGCAAAAGTGATAAACGATGATAATATCGCTAGTAAAATGAACGATCTACCTGATGTTTTAAAAGATAAAATTAAAGGTGGTGGTTCGTTAACAGCATTACCAATTATCGAAACACAAGCAGCAGACGTTTCAGCATATATACCGACTAACGTAATTTCAATTACAGATGGTCAGATATTCTTAACCACAGATTTATTTAACTCTGGAGTTCGTCCGGCAATTAACGTTGGTATTTCAGTATCTCGTGTTGGTGGTTCAGCCCAGATTAAATCAATGAAAAAAGTAGCAGGTACATTAAAACTAGATCAAGCACAGTTCCGTGAGTTAGAAGCTTTCGCGAAATTTGGATCAGATTTAGATGCTGCTACACTAAGTACTATCGAAAAAGGTAGACGTAACGTGGAGATTTTGAAACAAGGTCAGAATGACCCATATCCGGTAGAAGATCAAATTGCAATTATTTTTGCAGGGTCTAAAAACCTATTAAGAAATGTACCAATAGATAAAGTAAAAGAATTCGAAAAAGATTACCTAGAATTCTTAAATACAAAACACAGAGATATCTTGGATGTTTTGAAATCTGGTAAATTAACAGATGAAGTTACTGATACATTAACATCAGTAGCTAAAGAACTTTCAGAGAAGTATTAAGCTTAATTTAAACTTCAGTATTTACTGTTTTTTGAATTTGTAAATTGTAGCAATGGCAAACTTAAAAGAATTACGAAGTAGGATAACCTCGGTTTCTTCAACTATGCAAATTACCAGTGCCATGAAAATGGTATCGGCTGCTAAGTTGAGTAAAGCTCAAGAAGCTATCGAGGCAATGCGTCCTTATTCTGAAAAACTAACACAAATTTTACAAGATCTTAGCGCTACTTTAAAAGGCGATAGCGGAAGCCGTTTTGCAGAGCAGCGTGAAGTGAAAAAAGTTATGATAGTCGCTATTTCTTCTAATAGAGGTTTAGCGGGAGCTTTTAATACTAATATTGTAAAGGGTGTAAAGCATGCGATCGCTAATGAGTATAGTGATAAAGATGTATACATTTATGGTCTTGGAAAGAAAGCTTTTGAAATTCTGAAAAAAGACTACAAAGCGTATAAACATAACGAAAGTATTTTCGATACATTGACTTTTGATAATGTAGCTGAAATTGCTGAAGAGTTGATGAACGAATTTGTGGAAGGTAATTTTGATAAAATTGTATTGGTATACAATCAATTTAAGAATGCAGCTACTCAAATTATACAAACAGAGCAATTTTTGCCAATTCCAACTTTTGAAGCAGATAGCGAAATAGAGTTAGATTATATTTTTGAACCTTCGAAGTTAGAGATTGTAAAAGATTTAATCCCTAAATCTTTAAAAACTCAGCTTTTTAAAGCCTTACGAGATTCTTTTGCTTCAGAACATGGAGCAAGGATGACTGCAATGCATAAAGCGACAGAAAATGCTACAGAGCTTAGAGATTCTCTTAAATTGTCTTACAATAAAGCAAGACAGGCTTCTATTACTAATGAAATTCTTGAAATTGTTGGAGGAGCAGAAGCACTTAGCAACTAATTTTAAGATCTATTATACTGAAAAGCCTCGTTTTTACGAGGCTTTTTTTATTTTATGAAGTTCTATGTAAAACTCTTAAAGCTGAAAATAAGGGACCTAGGTTTAGTTATAAGATCAATAGACTTAATAAGTTGGCACTTGTTTTGATTTATTTTTTGAAATAAAAGTAATCTCATGAATAACTTTACATTTTTTATATCAGTTTTAATTTGTGCTTCTTTTACTAATTGCGCGAGTACTAAAAAACTTCAAAAATCAGCACCGTTAGCTTTTAAACAAGCGTATTATCGTACTACAGCTGATAACAATATTAATTTCTACGTATCTGTAGCAACTAAAATTCCAGAAGTTAATCTTCAATACTTATATTTTAAAGGCTTAAAATCTCCTATAGCAACTAATGTATCTGATAATAATATGTTTCAAGCGTATTTTAATACTGGTAAATTAGATTTTGTGATGAGTGGAAACCCTAAAGGAGAATACGGGAATACATTACCACAAAAGCCTGTTAAAAGCCCTGTTGAGCTAAAAAAGGGACAAGCTTTGTTAGAATATTCAAAAAAGGGCAAAACCTATTATTTTGTATTAACTAATATCGAAGAGCGTAAATAGGTTTATTGTTGCTAATTATTAAGATATTTGCAGCAAGTTAAATAATTAACCTGTTGGGTACTTTAAAACGATTTTTTCAGGATACAATAATATACGGTATTGCTACTGTAGTTCCCAGATTGCTAAATTTTATACTTGTACCATTGCATACCGGTATTTTAAATAGCGATGAATACTCGGTAAATACAACCTTTTACGTGTGGGCAGCTTTTTTTAATGTGTTGCTTACTTACGGAATGGAAACCTCCTTCTTTCGTTTTTTTAGTAAAGCAACCGATAAAAAGAAGATTTTTTCAACTTCTTTTATAGCATTAACGACAACGACTATTCTTTTTGCAAGTTTAGTTTTTCTATTTAAACAGTATTTAATCAGTATTGTTGATTTAGATCCTTATTTTTTTTCAATACTTTTTTCTGTTTTAGTGCTTGATACCTTGGTGGTGATCCCTTTTGCATATCTAAGAGCTACGAATCGTCCGGTTCGGTTTGCGGCAATTAAAATATTAAATATTTTAAGCGTTTTTTTATTGAATTTATACTTTTTAAAAATTGTCCCAGAATTTCCGGATCTGGCACCAACTTATGTGCTCAATAACTATGATCAGAAAGATATAGTTGGTTATATTTTTATTTCTAATTTAATAGCAAGCGGAATAACCTTTATCATTTTATTACCCTATTTCTTTAAATCGAAAATCCAGTTTAGTGTACCTCTTTTTAAGCAAATGTGGAAGTATGGCTGGCCTATAATGGTAGCAGGGATTGCATTTATAATTAACGATAATCTAGATAAAATTCTCTTGAAGGATATGATTTCCGATAGTATTATGGGAGCCTACTCGGGTTGTTATAAGCTAGCGGTATTTATGATGATTTTTGTTCAGGCTTTTAAAATGGGAGCAGAACCTTTCTTTTTTAATCATTCCAAAGAAAAAAATGCCAAGTTTACGTATGCTAAAATTCTAAATTATTTTGTGATTTTAGGGAGTTTAATTTTTCTTGTTTTAGTTTGTTTTGTAGATCTTTTTAAGCAAGTTGTAATTCCAAATAGCGATTATTGGGTAGCCATGTCTATAGTTCCAATTAT
Organism: Zunongwangia sp.; assembly: GCF_048269745.1. Classification (NCBI taxonomy): domain Bacteria; kingdom Pseudomonadati; phylum Bacteroidota; class Flavobacteriia; order Flavobacteriales; family Flavobacteriaceae; genus Zunongwangia; species Zunongwangia sp. The sequence continues at coordinate 126,903 of NZ_JBLXIB010000001.1, forward strand.
ATTGCTAGCTAATTTGTTTCTGGGTATTTATCATAATTTATCCATTTGGTATAAATTAACCGATAAAACCAGAATGGGAATGTATATCTCACTATTTGGTGCATTTATAACAGTGGTTATGAACTTGCTTTTGATTAATATTTTTGGTTTTATAGCTGCTGCTTGGGCAACATTAGCCGCTTATGGAAGTATGATGTTAATCTCTTATTTTTTAGGAAGAAAGTATTATCCCGTACCTTATAATATTAAAAGAGTGGGCTTTTATTTAGGATTAGCAATTGCTTTTTCAAGTATTAGTTTTATATTCTTTCGACAAAATTATATAGTAGCTTCAATTTTTATTTTCATTTTTGTGGCCATAACTTATTTTAAAGAACAAGAAGACATTAAAAAAATTTTAAAAAGAGCATGAAAATAAAAATTATCAATAAAAGTTCTCACCAATTACCAAATTATGCTACAGATGCATCAGCTGGAGTAGATTTACGTGCAGAACTTTCTGAGCCATTTACTTTAAAACCTTTAGAACGCAGCATTGTAAAAACCGGGTTGTTTATTGAATTACCGGTAGGTTTCGAAGCTCAAATACGTCCTAGAAGTGGTCTTGCTGCAAAAAAGGGAATAACAGTATTAAATGCTCCTGGAACTATAGATGCCGACTACAGAGGGGAAATAGGTGTGATACTTGTAAATTTATCTAACCAGCCTTTTACAATAGAAAACGGCGAGCGTATTGCCCAAATGGTTATAGCGAAGCATGAACATGCACAGTGGGAAGAAGTTGAAGTGTTAACAGATAGTACTCGTGGTATTGGCGGATTCGGGAGTACAGGAACAAAATAAGCTTGTTTAACTAGTCAAACAAACAGAAAGAAGATGAAGATTATTGTACCTATGGCAGGAAGAGGCTCTCGCCTACGGCCGCACACCCTTACAACACCAAAACCTTTAATTCCTATTGCTGGTAAACCAATTGTAGAACGTTTAGTTAAAAGCATAGCTAAAGTTGTAGAAGATCCAATAGATGAGATAGCGTATGTTATTGGTAAAGATTTTGGAGAAGTTATAGAAAAAGACCTTTTAAGTATAGCTGAAGATTTAAATGCTAAAGGAACTATTTACTATCAAGATAAACCTTTAGGTACTGGGCATGCCATTATGTGTGCTAAAGATTCGCTTAGCGGTGCGGCGGTTATTGCTTATGCCGATACGCTTTTTGAAGCCGATTTTAAAATCGATAAAGAAGCAGATAGTGTAATTTGGGTTAAAAAAGTAGAAAATCCATCAGCATATGGCGTTGTAAACCTTAATGAAGACAATCAAATAACAGAACTGGTAGAGAAACCTGAGACATTTGTATCGGATTTAGCAGTTATTGGTATTTATTATTTTAAAAATGTAGTTGTTCTTAAAGATGAGCTTCAAAAGGTATTAGACCAGAATATTATTCATGGTGGCGAATATCAAATTAACGATGGAATAAAGGCAATGCAAGCTAAAGGTTTAGTGTTTAAGCCTGGGAAAGTAGATGAATGGATGGATTGCGGAAATAAAAATGTAACTGTAGAAACTAATGGACGTCTTTTAAAAATACTTCATAAAAATGGCGAAAAACTAATTTCAGATAGTATTAAAATTGAAAATTCTGAAATTACAGAACCTTGTTATATTGGAGAAAATGTAGTCTTGAAGAATGTTAAAATAGGTCCGAATGTTTCTATTGGGGATGGATCCAAAATTGAAGAATCAACAATTAAAAATAGTTTAATACAGACATTTGCTGAAGTTAAAAATGCAAATTTAGATAATGCAATGATTGGTAATTTTGCGAAGTTCGACGGAAAATTTACCGCTATAAGTATCGGAGATTATTCGGTTTTAGAATAATTTTTTTAAATGGTTACCATTTTTGAAAAATAAAAAAGCCTTTTTAAACTTAGTTATTCAGTTTAAAAAGGCTTTTTCAATGGTATATATACGAAAAATAGGTCTGATATTCCTTTTTTAATTTTAGTTGAATACTTGATTCTCTTAAATAAAATTAAAAATTATAAGAGAGAAGTTGAAATGCTTACTTTTGAAATGTATTTAAAATTATTGCAAAAGCAATTTAAGCTGAGATAGCTAAAATTTTACTAGCTTTTTTAGCAAGAGCAATAGAATTCAGGCGAAATTCGTTACAATTTAAAGAGACAAAAATCATGAATAAATACTTTTGTATAAGTATGCTAATAGCTTTTTTAATTACCTCTTGTGGTACTCAAAAAAATATGGAAGGTTCTCTTCCAACCAACGCAAAAGCTTCACGAGTAATAAAAGAACATTACGCTAATACACCAAATTTTAATACTATTCGAGGTAAAATTAGAGCAACCTATAAAACTGAGAATAAAACAAAATCAGCCAACCTTAGTTTCCGAATGAAAAAAGATGAAGCTGTTTGGATAAGCGCGAGTTTACTCGGGTTTTCAATGGCAAAAGTATATATTACTCCAGAAAAAGCAAGTTATTACGAAAAAGTAGGAAAAACATATTTTGAAGGCGATTTTCGGTTATTAGCAGATTGGTTAGGAACTCCGTTAGATTTTGAAAAAGTACAAAATCTATTAATGGGACAACCCATTTACGATTTGCGAGACGATAAATACAAAATAAGTGTTTCAGAACGCGGTTTTCAGTTAATTCCTAAAAAGGATGAAGCTATTAAAAAGATGTTTCTTTTAAACTTAGATACTTATCAAGTTAATGCACAACAATTAGCTCAAGAAGCAGAAAACCAATCGGTAACAGTTACTTATGACGATTATCAAACCATTAATGGAATTCGCTTTCCAAAAACAATTACAATTATAGCTAACGAAGGAGATAAAAATACAAATATAACGCTAGAATATAGGAGTTTAGAATTTGATAAACCAGTTAGTTTTCCTTTTGAAATTCCTTCCGGATACGATGAAATTTCTATAAAATGAGATTAAACATCATTAAAATTACAGTAAGCATTTGTTTGTTTTTTGCAGCAACAGTAAGCTGGGGACAAACTACTCGAGAAGCTCTTGAGAAAAAGCGTATTGAATTACGTAATGAAATTAGACGAATTTCAGAATTAAGAACATCTAATAAAAAGAAAGAGAAGTCGATACTTACCGAGGTACAAGATTTAAATCAGCAAATAAAAAGTACCGAAAATCTAATTGATGTTACACATAAACAGTTAGAACTTCTAAATAATAAAATCAACAAAAATGAACGTAGGATTGCCAAATTCAGAAAAGAATTAGAGCAATTAAAAGAAGACTATGCAGGCATAATAAAAAACACCTATAAAAACCGTTCAGAACAAAGTCGGTTAATGTTTTTATTATCTTCTAAAAGTTTTTTGCAGGCTTATAAACGGTTAGAATATATGAAGCAATATGCAGACTTCAGAAAAGAACAAGGTGAGAGCATAAAGCTTCGTACGGCAGATTTACAGCGATTAAATGAAAGTTTAGGAAATCAGAAAGAAGAACAACAGCGATTATTGGCAGAAAATAGAAAAGTACAGGCGCGTTTGCAAGAAAACAAAAAAGCGCAACAAGAATTAATGGCTACTATTACTGCTAAAGAGAGCCAATTCTCGAAAGAAATTAATGCAAAACAAAAAGCAATAAATAAGATAGACCGTCAAATTGAAGAGATGGTAAAATCTTCGATTGCTGAAACCAATAAGAAATCTGGTTCTTCTAAACGTGATGCTTTTGAATTAACACCAGAATCTAAAGCTTTAGCAGCCGATTTTGTTAAGAATAAAGGGAAATTACCTTGGCCAGTAGCTTCAGGCCGAATAAGTATGAAATTTGGTAAACATCCGCATCCTATTGTTCATAATATCATGATTAATAATAATGGTGTTAATATAGATACCGAAGAAGGAGGCAAAGCTAAAACAATTTTTAACGGAACGGTTAGTGAAGTTCAAGTTCTTAAAGGCGCTAACAAAGCAATTATGGTTAGGCATGGTAATTATATAAGCATTTATGATAATCTCTCTGAAGTATATGTAAAAAAAGGAGATGTTGTAATTACAGGCCAAGAAATTGGTAAAATAGCGACGAGCAAAAGTAATGGGAAAACAACACTCCATTTCTTGATTTTCCAAAACACCAAAAAGATGGATCCAGAAGATTGGATTATAAATCGGTAAAATTAAATTAAAGGCTTGTTATAATAATAAGCATTTATGCTGAAAATAGTACTTAGAGTAAGTAATTTTCATTTCTGAAATTCGATTGATTTTCTTTAATTATTAAAAATTGCTTTTAGCTCGGTAGCATCTTTCGGAGCCATTTTGCCCGCTAAAACTAAGCTTAGTTGCTTTCTTCTTAATGCAGCTTCGTAACGTTCAATTTCTTCTTCTGTTTCGGGTTCTAAAGGAGGAACGGCTACTGGTGTTCCAGTTTCGTCTACTGCTACAAAAGTATAGATAGCATGATTAGCAATTGTTTTTAAACCACTTTCGCGGTCTTCTACAAAAACATCAATATAAATCTCCATAGAGGATTTAAAAGCTCTAGAAATAGTGGCTATTACAGTTACAACGCTACCTAAAGGGATTGCTTTATTAAAAGCAACATGATTTACCGAAGCGGTTACTACAATCCGTCTACTATGTCTTCTAGCAGCTATACTCGCAGCTCTGTCCATTCGAGCTAAAAGTTCCCCTCCAAAAAGATTATTTAAATGGTTGGTCTCACTAGGTAATACTAAATCGGTTAAAGTAGTTCGAGAATCGCTTGGTTTTTTTGCCTTCATGTAATTTGGTTATATTCCAGATTTTGGGCAAAAATACAATACCTTTTAGTAAATACTCTTAAAAAATACTAAAGTTCTTCTACTAATAACCAAGCAGCTTTATTTGTTTTCTTAATTCGGATTAGAGCATTGGTAGCATCACGTCTAGTTTTATGGCTAGAGTATACCACTTGATGTAAGCCATATTTGTTCTGACCGATTAAACGTGCTTTATATCCTTCTTTTTTAAGTTCAGCTACCTTTTTTTCTGCATTTTCTTCCATTCGGAAAGCTCCGGCAACTACATGAAAGTTACCAGGTTGTTTTTCTACAGTAAAAGTTATAGCAGGAAGCGGATTATCAATTACAAAAGTAGCTTCTTGAATTTGTTGCTGAAGTTGTGTTTCAGCCTCTTGCTGTTCTGCTATATTATGCTCCTGAATTGTATTACTATAAAAGTTTAATCCTAAGATTCCAGAAAGTCCAACTGCAACAACACCTACAGCTGCATATTTATAAATTCGAGATCTGTTTTTGGGAACAAAAGAAACAAGTTCTTTTTCTTTACTAGCGTGAGAAGGTATAGCAATTTCTTCAGAAACCTTAGGAGCTATTTTTGTAGCTTGTACATTAGCTAAACCAAAAGCATCAGTAAGATAATTTACTGTATTGTAAGGTTCAAATTGCAGTGTATCTTCTTCAGAAATAGAAAACTGACCAATATTTTCAAGATCTGCTTTTCGTTCTGTTTTTAAAGAAACTTCAATTTGGTGTACAAAATCAGCAATAATAGTTAGTGCAGTACTATAAGATACTCTTTCAACCTCTGTAATATAATTAGCAAGCAAACCATCGTTTTTGAGTAACTGGCGATTAAATGAGATTGTTTTCTTGGGAGGTAATAATGTATTTGTTTCATTATTTATAACAGCAGCTTCTCTTTGGGATAAGAACGCTCCAAACCCCGGTACAATTACACACTCGTAACGGTACAATAAATCTTGTATATGCTTAGCTAAACTCATAATCGCAAAAATAGTAGGAATATGTAATATTTAAAGTTAGAAAAACAATTTTTATTAACAAATCTTTTTTTGTGTATTTTTAAAGAAACACAAGTTATGGAAAAATCTGAATTACTATGTGTGTTAGCGTTACAACACGCTCCTAATCTGGGAAGTAAAACTGCAAAAAAGCTATTGGCTAAATTTGGAAGTGCGGCTGCTATTTTTAAGGAAAAGAAAGAAAATCTTTTAAAAATAGATGGGATAGGAAATACTAGAGTACAAGGCCTTTTTGAAAAGAATAATTTTAAAGAAGCAGAAAGAGAGCTACAGTTTATCGAAAAAGAAGGAATAAAAGCACAATATTTTTTAGATTCAGATTATCCAGAACGGTTACAACATTGCTCTGATGCCCCTATTTTATTGTTTTCTAAAGGAAAAATTAATTTAGATAATCCCAAGATTATAAGTGTAGTAGGAACCCGTAAAATTACGAACTCAGGAAGAGCTTTTACTGAAAAATTTATTGAAGAATTGAGTGTAGTTAATCCTATTATTGTTTCAGGTTTTGCTTACGGAGTAGATATTGTTGCGCAGCGTGCAGCTGTTGCTAATAATTTGCAAACTATTGGATGTTTAGCGCATGGTTTAAATCAAATATATCCAAAAACACATACAAAATATGCCGATTCTGTATTAGAAAACGGTGGTTTTATAACTGATTTTTGGAGTACAGATAAGTTTGATCGAAATAATTTTTTAAAAAGAAACCGAATAATTGCCGGCCTTAGTGAAGCTACTGTAGTAATAGAAAGTGCTGAAAAAGGAGGCTCTTTAGTAACGGCAGATATTGCGAACTCCTACAATCGAGAAGTATTTGCGGTACCAGGTCGCCCGACAGATTTATTGAGCAAGGGGTGTAATAATTTAATAAAAACTAACAAAGCCCATTTACTAACCAGTACGGCTGATTTGGTCTATATGCTGAATTGGAAATTAAAAGAAGAACAACCAAAACCGATTCAACAAAAGCTTTTTGTTTCTATAGAGGGAGAAGATGAAGTAATTTATACTTTTTTAAAAGAAAATGGGAAATCGTTATTAGACACAATTGCGTTTAGTAACGATTTCCCAACTTATAAAGTAGCTTCAATTCTATTAAATTTGGAACTCAAGGGTTTGGTGAAACCTTTGCCTGGTAAACTTTTTGAAGCTATTTAGTATCCTAATTTTTTCCGTACTCTTTCTAAAACACTGTTTGCTATTGTTGATGCTTTCTCTTTTCCTATGGCTAATGCCTTATCTATCTCAGCAGGATTATTAATATAATATTCATATTTTTCTCGAGGAGTAGAAAATTTCTCTTTAACAAGTTCAAAAAGAGCTTGTTTAGCATGTCCATATCCAAATCCGCCAGCTTCATATTTTGCTTTTAAATTGGCAGTCTCTTCAGGAGTTCCTAATAATTTATAAATAGCAAAAACTTTACAAGTATCTGGGTTTTTAGGTTCTTCTAAAGGTGTACTATCTGTTTCAATACCCATAATTTGTTTGCGTAACTTTTTATCGGTTTGAAAGATGTTTATTGTATTGCCTTTCGATTTACTCATTTTAGCCCCATCAGTTCCCGCAACGTACATGGTGTTTTCTTCCACTTTTCCTTCGGGAATTACAAAAGTTTCTCCCATTTTATTATGGAATCGAGAAGCTACATCTCTAGTAATTTCTATATGCTGTAATTGATCTTTACCAACAGGAACAATTTCAGCATCGTATAATAAAATGTCTGCAGCCATTAACATTGGATATGTAAAAAGCCCGGCATTTACATCTTCTAATCGGTCAGCTTTATCTTTAAAAGAGTGTGCTAAGGTTAAACGTTGATACGGAAAAAAACAGCTTAAATACCAAGAAAGTTCACTGGTTTGTGGGATATCGCTTTGTCTGTAAAAAACGGTTTTTTCTATATCAAGACCACAAGCAAGCCACGTTGCTGCAACAGAGTATGTGTTGTTTTTTAAAGTTTCTGCATCTTTAATCTGCGTTAAAGAGTGCATATCTGCTATAAAAATAAAAGAATCATTTTCAGGGCTATTCGCCATTTTTATGGCAGGCATTATGGCACCCAGTAAATTACCTAGGTGCGGAGTGCCTGTACTTTGTACTCCTGTTAATATTCTAGACATTTTGAATTAATTTTTATGCAAAGGTACTTTTTTTATAGAATTAGGTTAAAGGATTTAGTATTTTTGAGCTCTATGCAATTATTAAAAAACGTTTTAATTCTTTTCTGGAGAATTTGGTTCTATATATTATTGGTAGTACCAATTGTCTTGATGTTTCCTGTACTTGTTGTATTTACAGCTTCAGAACGTTTTTATCCGCAGTTTTTCTTTTGCGCTAGGGTATGGGCAAAATTCATTATTTTCGGGATGGGCTTCTATAGAAAAGTACATAGAGAACAATCCTTCGATAAGCAGGCAAGCTATATGTTTATAGCCAATCATTATTCTATGTTAGATATTATGCTTATGCTTTCTACCATTAATCATCCTTTTGTTTTTGTTGGAAAAAAAGAGTTAGCCAAAATTCCGATTTTCGGTTTCTTTTATCGGCGCACATGTATATTGGTAGATAGAAGTTCTCCACAAAGTAGAAAAGCTGTTTTTAATGAAGCTCAGCGGCGCTTAAAGCAAGGTAATAGTATTTGTATTTTTCCTGAAGGAGGTGTGCCCGATGACCAGAGTATTATTTTAGATGAATTTAAAGAGGGAGCTTTTAAACTGGCTATAGATCATCAAATTTCGATTGTACCCCTAACATTTCACGATACTAAAAAGCGATTTTCATATCAGTTTTTTTCGGGTGGTCCTGGTAAATTACGTGTTAAGATTCATAATTTTATTCCAACCGAAAACAAAACGCAAAAAGATCGACGTTGTATAAAAGACGAAGCTCGTGCTGTGATATTAAAAGAATTGACAGCACCAACTATTTCTTAACTTTAGGATTAAAATTCAAAACTTATACCAGTATATACTCCAAATATATAAGGCTTAACATTATTCACATTATTAAAACTATTGAGCTGATATTTAAATGTAGGTTCTATATTTAGTTTAAACTGATTGGTAAGCTGATAATCTAAACCAATACCTATGTTAGTTGTAAAGCTAACATCTTTTAAATTATTAGATTTCCCTAAATCTACATTTCCTGTTTTAGAGTTAATACCAATATTATTTTCTTGTAGAAATAAACTGCTGGCACCAGCAATAACAGTAACGCCAAATTTATTACTTGCTAACTGGTAAGCAACCTCCACAGGTACTTCAATATAACCAAACTGCTGATTAATAGTACCATTTTCTGTTGGGCTATTTACTAAATTAGAGAAGGATTCGGAATTATTAACAGGATCACTCATTAAGTTTCCCGAACTAACATTGCTTCTAATTTGAATATTAGTTGCACTTTCCTGATAATCGATATTGTTAATATTTTTTGCAGCGGTCATGTAGGAGTAATTAATATCTTTTGTTTTAAATTGTAAGTTAACTTTGTTTACGCCAGATCGTATTTTTACTTTTTTAGATACTGCATACGCAATTTTTAATCCATAAGACATGGTAATATCACTACTATTATTATTTTTAGCAAAAGAGGCATCTACCGGATTGCCACTTCCTAGATTACCATAATATACAGGTGCCGCAACTGGGGTTATTATTATTTTACCTTTCTCTGAATCTGTAATTTTTATGTTTTTATCAGTTTCGTTTTCTTCATTTTTAGCAATTTGTTCTTTTTGTTGCTGAATTTTTTCTAATAAGTTTTCAGAATCTTCTACCTCTGAACTTTTTTCTTCTTTTTGATTATCGGGAATTTTAGAATCTATTTTTGATGAAGTAGTATTTTCTGAATTCTCAGTAGTAGCTAACAGATCTTTAGAATCTATCAAATTAGTAGTGGATTTTGAGGGTTTTGAGATTGAATTATTACTACCTTTTAAATTTTGAAAATCATCTTGTTTTTGCCGATTTTCGCTTATCGATTCTAAGGTGTTAAGTGACTTTTGAAAATCCGGGTTTGGGGTGATTTTTTCAATTTTCGGTAATAAATTTTGGTCAACTTCAAATGTAATTTCTAAGTTTTGATCTTGAGAATTATCAAAAACACCTATAAAGTAAGAGCCGCTCAAAAGAATTACTAAAATAGCAGCAACGCCTCCTAATTTATACCAAAATGGTAGAATTCTATATTTTTTAGTTTGCTTTTTCTGTAATTCTTGCGCTAAATTTTTCCAAACCTTTTCATTAGGACTGGCTTCGAAATCTTTAAAGCGCTCCTGAAACAGACGATCTATGTTTTTATCTTCTCTCATAGGGTTTTGGCGGAAGAATTATAGTTTTTTTCTTCTATTTTAACTTTTAAAAGTAAACGTGCTCTTGATAAATTTGATTTTGATGTACCTTCTGAAATTTTAAGTAATGTTGAAATTTCTTTATGAGAATATCCATCTAACACATATAAGTTGAATACTTCTCGATACCTATCAGGTAATTCTTGCACTATTTGTAATAAATAATCTAAGGATACATTTTCTTCATCATAGTTTACAGTTACTTCTTCTTCTAATTGTTCTTCATTATTAAGGCTATATACTTTATTGTTTCGATATTTTTGAAGCACAGTATTTATCATGATTCGTTTCATCCAACCTTCAAAAGAGCCTTTATGTTTATATTGATCTATTTTTTCGAAAATAGTCATGAACCCATCATGCAAATTGTCTTCTGCTTGTTGGTAGCTATCAGAATATTTAAGGCATAACCCAAACATTTTACTGCTATAAAGCCGGTATAATTGTTCTTGCGCTTTACTATTCTGTTTTTTACAATTTTTTATGAGCTGTTCTAGCGTCAAAAAATGATGGTTTAAGTTTATTAGTTAGTATCGGTATTTTTTACCGGTATCTTAATTTCTAGATAGCTGTTTTTACCAGTTTCTTCGCTTACACCTTCCCATAAATGAAAGGTATATTCGGTTTCATTACTTCCGGTTATTGTAATCTGTTGAAGGACTTGGGTTTCTTCAGTTACTTCTGTTTTACAGCCTGCACTTTCTGCTTCTTTGGTTACTGCATAAATATAAATATCTCTGGTATTTCCGTTTATTTCTCGACTTATATCGAAACCAGCAAAAGCACTACACGAATTATTTTTTATAAAAGTCACCGGAAAATCATAGATTTCACCTGTTGTAAAATGCTCCGGAAAATCGGCACCAGTTATTGGCGCGAAATTATAAATGAGTGTAGGACCATCATCTTCAATTTCGCAAGCGTATAAACTGAATACGCCTATTAAAAGTATGATTATTTTTTTCAATTTTCGAATAGATTTATTTGAAAGTTATTTTTTAAATAGATGAGAATTAGTCGAAAAGGTTGCGTATTATGAAAAAAAATAGCCGGAAATTAATGATTCCCGGCTTATAAAATAGGTGTTATTGTAATAGGCTGTTTTTAGGCATTACCTTCTTCGCCAGTATTTTCGGTATCGTCTGTACCCCCTTCGTCTCCAGAACCATCTTCTTCCGGAGCACCTACAGGAACATCTACTGTGGTGAATTCCGCTTCATTTGATGAATTAAAACCTTTTAATAGCCTGAAGCGTATTGTTTTGAATTCAGTGTTACTTGGTAATTTATAGTTACTAGCAAGAACTTTTGTTTCTTCTAAGTCCGTACCATCTTCTTCTGTACATTCTGTAATGTTAACATCATATGAGGTTTGTACCGCAATATCATAAATTAACATGGTATCATCATCTTGGTTTTGGTATCCTTGTGCATTTGGGATACTATAAAAATTATGGCACGCATCGGGTAGCTCATAAGTTATTTTAATTTCGTATTCTTCTCCAGCTTCAAAATAGTCAGGTAAATTATTGCCGGTAATTTTAGCATAATCGTAAGCAATGCTAGGCCCGTCATCATCGTTACAGCTTACAAGAGTAGTCGCAGCTACCACTAAAAGTAAAATTAATTTTTTCATTTTTTTATTTAAAATTAGGTTTCTTCTATCTTAGATGTTGGACGCTAGAAAAGGTTGCGTATAAAACATAAAAAATCCCCATTTTGGGGATTTTTAAATTATATTTCTCAAAATCAATAAATTAATTCTCTTCTTTTGCGATACGAATTGCTTCTTTAATTTTAGTTTCTAACTCATCCATTAAATCTGGATTGTCCTTTAGTAATGTTTTTACTGCATCACGACCCTGGCCAAGTTTGGTATCTTCATAACTAAACCAAGATCCACTTTTCTTCACAATTTCGTAGTCTACACCAATATCTATAATTTCTCCTATTTTAGAAATTCCTTCGCCATACATAATGTCGAATTCTGCAGTTCTAAAAGGAGGAGCAACTTTATTTTTAACTACTTTAACTCGCGTTTTATTACCCATTACATCGCTATTGCTATTTTTTATTTGGGTAGATCGTCTAATATCTAAACGAACAGAAGCGTAAAATTTAAGCGCATTACCACCGGTTGTTGTTTCCGGGTTACCGAACATTACTCCAATTTTTTCACGTAATTGGTTAATAAAAATAACGGTACAATTGGTTTTGCTAATTGTTGAGGTTAATTTTCTAAGTGCCTGAGACATTAAACGAGCGTGAAGTCCCATTTTAGAGTCTCCCATTTCGCCTTCAATCTCACTTTTAGGTGTTAAGGCAGCAACCGAGTCAATTACAATAATATCTATTGCTCCGGATCGGATTAAATTATCTGCAATTTCTAAGGCTTGCTCACCATTATCTGGTTGTGATATAATTAGGTTTTCGATATCAATCCCTAATTTTTCAGCATAAAAACGATCGAAAGCATGTTCTGCATCAATAAAGGCAGCAATACCTCCTTCGCTTTGCGCTTCAGCAATAGCATGTAAAGTTAAGGTTGTTTTACCAGAAGATTCTGGCCCGTATATTTCTATAATTCTTCCTCTTGGATATCCACCTACACCTAATGCTAAATCTAAACCTAAAGAACCTGTAGATATAGAAGGAACATCTTGTACTGCTTGGTCTCCCATTTTCATAACAGTCCCTTTCCCATAGGTTTTATCCATTTTATCTAGGGTAAGCTTTAGTGCTTTTAATTTAGCGTCTTTTTCTTTTTCGTCTTTTTCTTTACTCATTTAATTCTCCTGTTTTTGCGAATTGCTAAATTACTATAAGTTTTTCATCGTAGCAATTTTATTGTTTAGTCTATAGCACTACAAATTGTGTGCGATACTTTTTAATAACTGAAGTACAAGTGTATGAATCAGTTAAATTTAAAGGTATGTAATATTTGAAAGAAATGTATCTTTACAACCTAATTTTTTATGCGAAAATGACAAGTACAGGAAAGATAGAACTTATGGCGCCAGCAGGTAATTTTGAATCTCTGCAAGCAGCCTTAGATAATGGAGCAGACTCTGTATATTTTGGAGTAGAGCAGCTAAATATGCGTGCACGAGCAACAATTAACTTTACGCTTGAGGATTTACAGGAAATAACCAACCGTTGTAAAGCTAAAGGTGTACGAACATATCTTACACTAAATACAATAATTTACGATCATGATTTATCGATTGTAAAAACTTTGTTGGATAAAGCAAAAGCGGCAGATATTACAGCAGTTATAGTGATGGACCAAGCGGTAATTGCTTATGCTAGACAAATTGGTATGGAAGTACATATTTCTACTCAAATTAATATTACCAATATAGAAACAGTTCGTTTTTATGCCATGTTTGCTGATACGATGGTAATGAGTAGAGAATTGAGTTTACGGCAAGTAAAAAAGATTTGTGAACAAATTGAAAAAGAACAGATAACCGGGCCCTCAGGAAATCTTGTTGAAGTAGAAATATTTGGCCACGGGGCCTTATGTATGGCGGTATCAGGGAAATGTTATTTGAGTTTGCACTCGCATAACTCGTCTGCCAATCGTGGGGCTTGTAAGCAAAATTGCCGTAAAAAATATACGGTTATCGATCAGGAAAGCGGATTTGAAGTAGAGCTTGATAACGAGTATATGATGTCCCCAAAAGACTTATGTACTTTAGATTTTTTAGATCAAGTAATCGATGCTGGTTGTAAAGTATTAAAAATAGAAGGTCGGGGAAGAGCTCCGGAATATGTAGCTAAAGTTATAAAAACCTACCGAGAAGCTATCGATGCTTACGAGGAAGGAACCTATACTAAAGAAAAAGTCGAAGCTTGGATGGCCGATTTAAAAACAGTTTACAATCGTGGTTTTTGGAGTGGTTATTATTTAGGACAAAAATTAGGAGAATGGAGTGATGGTTCCGGTTCTCATGCTACTCAGAAAAAAGTATATGTAGGAAAAGGAATGCATTATTTTCCAAAAGCTAATATTGGAGAATTCAAAATTGAAGCTTACGATATAAAAGTTGGAGATACCTTATTAATTACAGGCCCAACCACTGGAGCGAAAGAATTAGAGCTTTCTGAAATGATGGTAAACGATGAGAAGCTGGAAACCGCAAAAAAAGGAGATTCATGCACTATTCCTTTAAAATTCAGAATACGTAATTCAGATAAACTTTATAAAATTGTAAAGGCATAATGGTTGTAGTAACTTTGCAACGCGAAAAATGTATTGGATGTAACTATTGTGTAGAAATGGCTCCTTCAGAATTTCAAATGTCAAAGAAAGATGGAAAGAGCGTATTACTTCATTCTAAAGAAAAAAAAGGTTTTTATACCTTAAAAACGCACGATGATAGTATTTTCGATGAATGTCAACAAGCACAAAAAGCTTGTCCGGTAAAAATTATTACCACAAAAAAAGTATAAAATAATCTTTAACACTTAAAATTAGTATAGCATGCAACTGTACAACAAATTAAGCGCTAAAGAAAGAGAAGTTTTAATAGAAGAAGCTGGCGAAGATCGGCTTACACTCTCTTTTTATGCCTACGCTAAAATAGGCAATCCACAACTTTTTAGAAATCATTTATTCTTAGCTTGGGATGAAATGGACGTTCTGGGACGAATATATGTAGCTCAAGAGGGGATTAATGCTCAACTTTCTGTTCCTGCAAAACGCTTTCAAGAATTTAAAGATTTTCTAGATAACATTTATTTTTTAAAAGATGTTCGGCTTAATATTGCTATTGAACAGGATGCTAAATCTTTTCTAAAACTAAAAGTAAAGGTTCGTAAGAAAATAGTTTCAGACGGACTTAATGATGCAAGTTTCGATGTTACCAATAAAGGGATTCATGTAGACGCAGCAACTTTCAATCAACTATTAGACAATCCGGATACGGTTTGTGTTGATATGCGAAACCATTACGAAAGTGAAATTGGTCATTTTAAAGGCGCTGTTACACCAGATGTAGATACGTTTAGAGATTCTTTACCAATAATCGAAAAAGATTTAGAAGATTTTAAAGAAGAAAAAAATCTAGTAATGTATTGTACTGGAGGTATTCGTTGCGAAAAAGCGAGTGCATACTATAAGCATAAAGGCTTTAAAAATGTATACCAGTTAGAAGGCGGAATTATTGAATATGCTAGACAAGTAGAACAGCAAAAGCTTGAAAACAAGTTTATTGGTAAGAACTTTGTTTTCGATCATCGTCGTTCCGAACGTATTAGTGATGAGGTAATTGCCCATTGCCACCAATGTGGAAAACCTTGCGATACACATGTAAATTGCGCTAATGAAGCTTGTCATCTTTTATTTATACAGTGTGAAGAATGTGCAATGGAAATGAATAATTGCTGTAGTGAAGAATGTATGAAGATTAACGATCTTCCGTATGAAAAACAAAAAAAACTCCGAAAAGGAAAAGGAAACAGCAATAAAATCTTCAAAAAAGGACGTTCAGAAGTGTTAAAATATAAGCCTTAACAATTCGTTCTAAAAAATGATGCCAATTAATATTGGTATCTTTACTTTTGAAGAACTAATTTACGAACCCAAAGGAGGTTAGTTAAAAGTTGGATTTTGAAATAATCTTTTGAGGTCCTTAGTGATAGAGAAGTTAGCATACGTTTAGGATATCGAGATGTATCTTCAAAATACCGTTCAACTTTTAATACTCCTTGTCAAGATATAAAATAATTTATGGCGTGTAGCAGTTGCTCAACCGGAACAGATGGTCAGCCTAAAGGATGTAAGAATAATGGAACTTGTGGAACAGACGGATGTAATAAACTTTCGGTTTTCGACTGGCTTTCTAATATGTCTCTTCCTAATGGAGCTGAACCTTTTGAATTTGTAGAAGTACGATTTAAGAACGGTAGAAAAAATTTTTATAAGAATGTTGAAAATCTAAGCTTAAGTATGGGCGATGCGGTAGCTACTGAAGCTTCCCCAGGTCACGATGTTGGTATGGTAAGCCTTGTAGGAGAGCTAGTTCGCATTCAGATGAAAAAAAAGAAAGCAGATCCTAACGATCAAGAACATTTAAAGATTTATCGAAAAGCCACACAAAAAGATCTTGATGTTTGGCAAGAAGTTCGCGAAAAAGAAGAAAAGATTAAAACAAGGGCTCGAGAAATAGCTATTCGTTTAAAGTTGAGTATGAAAATTAGCGATGTTGAATTTCAGGGGGATGCATCTAAAGCAACTTTTTACTACACAGCAGATGATCGAGTAGACTTCCGCCAGTTAATAAAAGAATTTGCTCGTGAGTTTAATACTCGAATTGAAATGCGACAAATAGGATTAAGGCAAGAAGCCGCCCGATTAGGAGGTATAGGTTCCTGTGGGCGAGAACTGTGCTGCTCAACTTGGTTAACCGATTTTAGATCGGTAAGTACTAGTGCAGCTCGCTATCAGCAATTATCCCTAAATCCTCAAAAATTAGCCGGACAGTGCGGTAAATTAAAATGTTGCCTAAACTACGAACTTGATACGTATTTGGAAGCTTTAAAACAATTTCCAAAGACTGATATTAAACTTCATACAAAAAAAGGCATAGCAGTTTGCCAGAAAATCGATATTTTTAAAGGCTTTTTATGGTATGCTTATGAAGGAGAATGGATGACTTGGCATAAACTAACTGCAGAACAAGCTAATAAAATTATAGATTTAAATAAGCAGAAAAAAGGAGTTGGTAGCTTAGAAGAATTTGAAGTAATCTTGCAGCAAGAAGAAGAAAAACCAGATTTTAATAATGTGGTTGGGCAGGATAGTTTAACTCGTTTCGATAAACCTACAAAAAAACGTAAACGAACTAAAAAAAGAAGAACTAAGAAAAAACCTTCTTCTCGAAATGCGAAATAATTTAGTATCGGTTTTAGCCATTTTAAGTCTCATTTTTTGGAGTTGTGACTCGAATCGAGTTTACGATAGTTATAAGTCATTACCCAACGAATGGAATAAAGATTCAATTGTTTCGTTTAAGGTAAATAAATTAGATACCACATCAACATATAATTTATTTCTTAATGTTCGGAATAATGCAGATTATAAATATGCAAACTTGTTTTTAATTACTGAAATGCAATTTCCAAAAGGTAAAGTAATTATTGATACGTTAGAATATAAAATGGCCAATCCGGATGGAAGTTGGTTAGGAGATGGTTTTGGAGATGTAAAAGAAAATAAACTTTGGTACAAAGAAGGCGTTCGTTTTACAGAGTCCGGAACATATCAAATATCAATTCGGCAGGCCATGCGTAAAAATGGATCTGTTGAAGGAATTGAAAATTTAGACGGAATTACCGATGTGGGGTTTCGAATTGAAAAAAATATACAGAATAAATAGAGCAAATGGCTGAATCTCGTAAAAAGCAAAAACAGCAAAAAAAACACAGTAATCGCAAGTATATACTTGGCTTTTGGGCCTTATTTATTGCCGGATTCTTAGGGGTAATTGTATTCTTTCTATTAGCAGGGTGGGGTGTTTTTGGCAAAATGCCCACTTTTGAAGAGTTAGAAAATCCGGAAACGAACCTCGCAACCGAGCTTATTTCTGCAGATGGAAAAACCTTAGGGAAATACTATCGTGAAAACCGAACTCCTATTAAGTACGAAAATTTACCACAAAACTTAGTGCAGGCATTAGTTGCAACCGAAGATGAACGTTTCTATAAACATGCGGGTATAGATGCTAGAGGAACCATAAGAGCAGCGGTTTTTCTAGGGACTAAAGGAGGAGCTAGTACCATTACTCAGCAGTTAGCAAAACAATTATTTACTGAAAATGTATCTAACAATCCTTTTGCGCGTGTGCTTCAGAAAATGAAAGAATGGGTTATTGCTACTCGTCTCGAACGCCAATATACAAAAGAGGAAATTATAACGATGTATTTAAATAAATACGATTTCCTTTATCAGGCAGTAGGTGTACGTTCGGCTGCACATATTTATTTTGATAAAGAGCCTGAAGATTTAAAAGTTGAAGAGTCAGCGGTATTAGTAGCAATGTTAAAAAACTCAGCTCTTTACAATCCGGTTAGACGTCCGGAACTTGTAAAAAAACGTAGAAATCAGGTTTTAGTACAGATGTATAAAAACGGGTTTTTAACCGAACAAGAAAAAGATTCTTTACAACAACAAAAACTTAAAATCGAATTCACTCCAGAAGGTCATGATGATGGGATTGCCACATATTTTAGAGAATATACACGTCAGTTTTTATCAAAATGGATTGTAGATAACCCAAAACCAAATGGAGAAACTTACAATATTTATCGAGATGGACTAAGAATTTATACAAGTATAGATTCTAAAATGCAACAATATGCAGAAACAGCTGTTACTCAGCATTTAGCTAATTTACAGAAAGAATTTGACCGTCAGAATAAGAATAATCGTACAGCACCATTTAGAGATATCGATAAGTCGATGACCGAGAATATTATAAACGGAGCTATTCGTCGTTCTGAGCGATATAGAAAAATGCGAGAAAAAGGAATTTCTAAAGAAAAAATATTAGCTTCTTTCGATGAACCTCGCGAAATGCGTATTTTTTCTTGGAAAGGTGATATAGATACAACTATGACACCAAGGGATTCTATTCGGTATTATAAATCCTTTTTTCAGGCAGGTTTAATGTCTATGGATCCAACAACCGGAGAAGTGAAGGCTTGGGTTGGAGGTTCTAATTTTAAACATTTTAAATACGACCACGTAAAACAGGGGAAACGCCAAGTAGGCTCTACATTTAAGCCATTTGTATATGCCACAGCAATCGATCAGCTTAAAATGTCTCCTTGCGATACCTTACCGCTTAATAGATTCACCATTCCAGCCGGTAAATACGGAAATATAAAAGATTGGTCACCAAGAAACTCGGGTAGTGGAGACGATGTTTATGTAGGAATGATGAGTTTAAAAGAAGCGCTAGCAAACTCGGTAAATACCGTTACTGCTCGTGTTATCGATAAAACTACACCACATAATGTAATTAGCTTAGCTGGTAAGTTAGGAATAGATACTACTAATTTTCCAACAGGTCCTGCAATTGCTTTAGGAACAGCAGATATCAGTTTATACGATATGGTTTCTGCCTATAGCACCTTTGCAAATAAAGGAGTTCGAATAGATCCGGTAATGATAACCCGAATAGAAGATAAAAATGGAACTGTTTTATTTCAAAATGTACCAAAAACTCACGATGTAATGAGTGCAGAAGCAGCATATGTTACTGTAAATTTAATGGAAGGAGTAACTAAATTTGGATCTGGAGCTCGTTTACGCGGGAATTGGGCTAAAGGAAATTCGTTTTATGAAAAAGCGGTAACCGGTTATCCATACGATTTTAAAAATCCAATTGCCGGAAAAACAGGTACTACACAAAACCAAAGTGATGGTTGGTTTATGGGGATGGTACCTAATTTAGTTACCGGAGTATGGGTAGGGGCAGAAGATCGTGCAGTACATTTTCCGGGAATTAGATATGGACAAGGAGCAACTATGGCATTACCAATTTGGGGATTGTATATGAAAAAGCTTTACGCTGATAAGGATATGAATATTTCTCAAGAAGATTTTGAGAAACCGGAAGACTTATCAATAGCTATAGATTGTGATACCTACGGAAAAAAAGGAAATTCAAATTCTGGAGTAATAGAAGAGTTAGATTTTTAAAATAGCCCTTAAGAAATGTCAAAGCCTGATTAGAAAATAGCTAATCAGGCTTTTTATTTTAATGATTTTAACGTTATACCTATTTTTAATGATAAATTATGTATTTTAATAGGAAATAATTTAGAAATGATTAATAAAACGGTGAATAATGTTGCTGAAGCTTTAGAAGGTATCCATAATGGGATGACGTTTATGCTTGGTGGTTTTGGACTGAGCGGAATTCCAGAGAATGCTATTTCAGAATTAGTACGGCTAAACATTAAAAATTTAACCTGTATTTCTAATAATGCCGGGGTAGACGATTTTGGATTGGGGCTTTTACTTCAAAATAAACAAATCGATAAGATGGTATCTTCGTATGTAGGTGAAAATGCCGAATTTGAACGACAAATGTTAAGCGAAGAGCTGGAAGTCGAGTTAATTCCGCAGGGAACATTAGCGGCGAGATGCCAGGCAGCACAGCAGGGATTTCCGGCAATTTATACACCTGCCGGTTACGGAACCGAGGTTGCCCTTGGCAAGGAGACCAGGGAGTTTGATGGTAAAATGTATGTTTTAGAGGAAGCTTTTAAAGCCGATTTTGCCTTTATCAAAGCTTGGAAAGGGGATAAAGCAGGAAATTTAATTTTTAAAGGAACAGCCAGAAATTTTAATCCGGTGATGTGTGGTGCTGCGAAAGTTACTGTTGTTGAGGTAGAAGAACTAGTAGAACCAGGAGAGCTGGATCCTAATTTTATTCATATTCCAGGGATATTTGTACAACGTATTTTCGAAGGACAGCATTACGAAAAACGAATAGAGAAACGAACAGTTAGAGAAAAATAATCTGATAATATGGGTAATTTGACGATTTGAAAATGAATCAATTTGAAAATAAGGAACGATACGCCAAATATAATCGTAGATAAAAGCTTCAATTTTTAATTGATTATCATTGAATTTTCAGAAGAATTAAAGTCAGATCATAAATATGAAATGTCCTCTCCGTTATTTAAAGGGGAATTCAATAGGAGCAAATACTTGTGAAGCCAAGAATGCTGAGAGTAAAAAGGATTTTTTTCACAAATTAAAAATTGCTTCAAAAGAAGCTCTAATTTTCAAATTATAAGAAAATGTTAGACAAAAACGGAATAGCACAACGTATTGCCAAAGAGGTAAAAGATGGGTTTTATGTAAACCTGGGGATTGGAATTCCTACTTTGGTGGCCAATTTTGTGCGTGATGATATACAGGTAGAATTTCAGAGTGAAAACGGTATTTTGGGGATGGGCCCTTTTCCCTTACAAGGTGAAGAAGATGCCGATTTAATTAATGCAGGTAAACAAACCATTACTGCGCTACCGGGAGCAAGTTTCTTTGATTCAGCTTTAAGTTTTGGAATGATTCGAGGAAAGCATGTAGATCTTACGATTTTGGGTGCCATGGAAGTCGCTGAAAATGGAGATATTGCCAACTGGAAAATTCCGGGTAAAATGGTAAAAGGTATGGGAGGCGCGATGGATTTGGTAGCTTCTGCCGAAAATATCATTGTCGCTATGATGCACACAAATAAAGCCGGCCAATCGAAATTACTTAAAAAATGCACGCTTCCTTTAACCGGAGTGGGCTGTGTCACGAAAATAGTGACCAATCTTGCCGTGATTGAAGTGACCGAAGATGGATTTAAACTTTTAGAAAGGGCTCCGGGCGTAAGTGTAGATGAAATAAAGGCTGCTACTGAAGGAAAACTAATCGTTGATGGAGAAATCCAAGAAATGAATCTATAATGAAACAGAGCTAATTTCTGAATCTTTTAAAAGTGCTTCCTGCTTTAATCTTAGTAAGATTTGCGCAATGGCAACTACGTCACGTTCACAGTATTTGACAATTCGCTGCAAGTTATTTTCTTGATAATACACCTCAAAAACCTGCTCGCCACTAATGTCGTTTTTAGGAGAAGGAATCCCCAAAGTGTGGGTTAGTAATTTTAGTGAAGTGAAATGTTTATAATCCCCAAAGCGCCATAACTCCATTGTATCGAGATGCGGAATTTCCCAGGGTTTTTTACCCATATTGTTTAATTTCTGCGGAAGTTTTAGCTGATGAATAATCATTCTTCTAGCAATAAACGGAAAATCGAATTCTTTACCGTTATGCGCGCAAAGTAGGTGATAAGCTTTGTTAAAATGTTCGTTTAAAAGAGTGCTGAAATCGGTTAAAATCGATTTCTCATCGCCCGAAAAACTTTTAAGTCTAAAGTTTCGTTTTTCATTTTTAACCTTCAAAAATCCGACTGAAATACAAACAATTTTACCAAATTCAGCCCAAATACCTGCTCTAGGGAAAAAATCTTCTGCAGAATATTCGTCTTTTCGAATATATTTGGTTTTTTCAGCCCATAAATCTTGCTTTTCTTCTTCCCAATCGTCAAAAGAAGGCGTATCCGGAACGGTTTCAATATCCAGAAATAAAATATGCTTTATATTATATTTTTCAAAGCTCATTAAAAACTGAAATTCAGTATTTTAAATTACAATTTTATAGCTCAATTTTCAAAAACTTATATGTTTATTTTTAGGACGTCTATAAAAATAGCTTATTTAAATAAAGCAATTAAGGCTTCATTTTTAGTATCAAGAGCAATATCATAAGCCGTTTTATGGTTTTCTAAGCCTTCAATACTTTTGTCTACTTCTGGGTAGCTTAATAATTGCTTTACAACCTCCGTTTTTTCAAATAATGTAGCAATCATTAGCGGCGTATACTGATTTTTGGTAAATTCAGGCGGCCTTAAATTGGGGTTGTCTTCCTGTGGGATTGCTTTAATATTCATATTCGCTCCATTTTTATGAAGCAGAGAAATTAACTCGGAATTAGCATAATAACAGCCCAAAATAAGTGCACAAGCACCATCTCTATCTTTTAAATTTGGATTCATCCCTTTCTCTAGTAATTTTTTAAAAAGCTCAAAATTATCGCTGTTTTTGGTTATTAAAAAAGCGGCTAAAACATTTAAGGGCTTAGCGTCTTGGATACTGTTTTTTTCGGTGGAAGGATCATAACCATATTTCAGTAACAAATTTGCCATTTCAATTTTATTTGATTCTAAAGCCCAATGCATCACTGTGCCGTAATGAGAAATAAAATTTACATCGGCACCCTTTTTCAATAAAAATTTACAGATTTCTAACTCGTTTTCTGAAACAGCATCAAATAATAAAGTAGTACCAAAATCTACATGATTTGGATCGAAATTTGTTTTTTTAAATAGCGTTTTAAAAGTCGCGATCGAGTCTTCTTCAATTAAATTGGCTAGTTTTTTATGTGTTTTTTGTAGTTCAGTTTCATCGAGTTTAGTAAACTTTCCGGTTTTACAAGAGAAAACTGTAATAATCAGTAAAAAGAATATATATTTTCGGTACATGGTTTAAAGTTTTAAGGTAACAAAAGTACCCTTTTGTGATAATTGAATGGCTATTTCTAAGCAATTTTTGATTTTAAAACTAGTTGTGATATTTTAAATTCCCTAAAGAAAAACCTTATCTTATTTTATAAAAAAAAGTGACTTCTAGATAATCTTATAGGCATTTTAAATTTTGATTATCGAGTAAAATTCGCAAACTAAGGCTTAAATTTGTAGAATGTAAACTGCTATTTATACTTCTAAATAGAGAAAATTATAAGACTTATGAAGAAATTAATGCTAGTTATGAGCTTAGTAATAAGTGGCCCGCTTGTATTTGGGCAACAAAAAATGACGCCAGAAAAATTATGGCAGGTAGAACGAATTAGCGTTTTAGGACTCGATAAAAGTGGAGACCAGTTATTTTATAAAGTTTCAATCCCGAATATCGAAGAAAACGACTATACTACAAAGTATTATCAAATTCCTGCTGATGGCGGAACGGCAAAAGAGATTACTAAAGATAAAATTGCAGTAGCTCACGATAGAAATATATCACCTAATGGAACGTATAAACTTTTTAACCAAGAAGTTCATTTAGAGGATGTACAGTCTAAAGATATTTATAAAGAATTAGATAAATCTGATGCATATGTATATTCAGATTTAGACATTCGCCATTGGGATACTTGGCAAAACGGAAGCTTTACACATGTTTTTTACAAAAAAGTAAATCAAGAAGATAGCGAAGGTATAGATATTATGCCAAAAGAACCATATTACACACCACAGAAACCTTTTGGTGGTGAAGAAGACTACTGCTGGTCTCCAGACGGTAAAAGTATTTATTACGTATCTAAAAAATTAAAAGGAAAAGATTACGCTACCAGTACCAATACCGATATTTATAAGTATAATTTAGAAACTAAGGATACCCAGAATATAACTAAAGAAAACAAAGGGTATGATACTAATCCAGCTTTTTCTTCGGAAGGTGTGTTAGCTTGGTTGCAAATGAAGGAAGATGGTTACGAGGCTGATAAAAATGATATAGTTGTTTTAGAAAATGGCGTAAAACAAAACCTTACTGCCAATTGGGATGGAACAGTAAATAGTTTTGTATGGGCTAAAAATGGAAAAGAAATTTATTTTACGGCTCCGGTAGATGGTACAATTCAATTATTTAAAGTGAATTATCCAGGTAAAAAGCGAATTGCTGCTGTAGTAGAACAACTTTCTGAAGGGCAGTTTGATGTTACTGGAATTGTAGCTGAAAAGAAAAAAGAATTATTGGTTACCCGTACCGATATGAACCATGCAGCTGAAGTATTTAGCTTTGATTTGAGAAAGAAAAATTTTGAGCAAATAACCAATGTAAATACTGAATTATATGCTGCCTTAGATTTGCCTAAAGTAGAGAAACGATATGTAAAAACCACCGATGGTAAGAAGATGTTAGTATGGGTTATTTTACCTCCTAATTTTGATGCTTTTAAAAAATATCCAACCTTATTATATACTCAAGGTGGCCCACAATCTCCATTATCACAATTCTACTCTTACCGATGGAATTTTCAGGTAATGGCTTCGCAAGGTTATATTGTAGTAGCACCTAACCGTCGTGGAATGCCAGGGCATGGTGTAGAATGGAATGAAGAAATTAGTAAAGATTGGGGTGGTCAAGTAATGGATGATTATTTATCGGCTATTGATGAAGTAGCTAAAGAACCTTACGTGGATAACGAACGTTTAGGAGCAGTTGGTGCTAGTTACGGGGGGTATTCGGTGTTTTATTTAGCCGGAATTCATAATAATCGATTTAAAACATTTATAGCGCATGATGGTGTTTTCGATACTCGAAGCATGTATGGAACTACTGAAGAATTATTTTTTGTAAACCATGATTTTGGAGATCCATATTGGGAAAAAGATAATGCTGATGCACAAAAGGCATATAACGAGTTTAACCCAATTACAAAAGTAGCCAATTGGAATACCCCTATTTTAATTTATCAAGGAGGTAAAGATTATCGTGTTCCTATTGAACAAGGTTTAGGTGCTTTTCAAGCCGCACAATTACTTGGTTTAAAAAGTAAGTTGGTGTATTTCCCAGATGAAAATCACTGGGTATTACAACCTCAAAATGCACTAGTTTGGCAACATGAATTTTTTAAATGGTTAAAAGAAACACTTTAAGTTTATAAA
Organism: Zunongwangia sp.; assembly: GCF_048269745.1. Lineage (NCBI taxonomy): Bacteria > Pseudomonadati > Bacteroidota > Flavobacteriia > Flavobacteriales > Flavobacteriaceae > Zunongwangia > Zunongwangia sp. The sequence continues at coordinate 152,398 of NZ_JBLXIB010000001.1, forward strand.
AGTAGTTTAAAAAACATCCTTGTAATTTTTATTGCAAGGATGTTTTGTTTTAAAAATAAAAAATAATTTTATTTAAATTATTTTTTATCTAACATCTTATAAGTCTCATCGATATATTTATAAAAATCCGGGCTGTGTTTGTCGTCTCTTTTTCGCTTTTTAACTCCTTGTCCCAGTCTTACAATAATTAAATCATCTTTCGGAATTACAATGACGTATTGGCCTAAAATTCCGCGCATATAGTAGATTTTTTTGCCTCTGTAATCACTAAGCCATAATCCATACCCATAATACGATGATTTTTCAAATCGAGGATTTGTCATTTTCCGAACAAATGATTTATGAATCAATTGGTTTCCTTTCCAGTTTCCATCGTGTAAAAAAAGCTTTCCAAAACGGGCAAAATCTCTTGCGTTGCTGGCAATACAGCAATAGGCTTTTTCCATACCATCTTCTTTACTGTCTAACTGCCATAACGCATCGCTCTGCATACCCATAGGTTGCCAAAAACTTTCGCTTAAATATTCGGAAAGTGTTTTTCGCGTGGCTTTTTCAATAACCATTCCTAGCAATTCGGTATTACCACTTAAATATTCAAATTCTTGTCCTGGTTTTTTTATTACTTTTTGTTCTAAAATAAGTTCTCGAATATTATTGCCTAAATAGGCTTTTGCGGTATGTCCAAACGGATTATAATAACTTTCATCCCAATCTAAACCAGAAGCCATAGAGGCTAGATCACCTACCGTAAGGCGGGTATCGAATTGCGGAAAAAAATGACTTACTGGTTCGTAAACACTGGTAATATATCCATCTTTTATAGCTTTTCCTAAAAGAGCAACTACAACACTTTTTGCCATTGAAAAAGAATTGGTTTTACTGGTTGCGGTATAAGTATCGTAATATTTTTCGAACCAAATACTATCTTTTTTTATAATGAGGAAAGCTGAAGTGTTAAGTTGTTTGTTTAAAGTGTCAAGAGAATCGGTAGCTAAAACCGAATTGTAATACTTGCTTTCCGGCCATTGCTCATTATTTGTACTATCATTTTTAATGAGTCGATTATCGAATTCTTTATAATCATCTATATAGGCTGTTTTATGACCATTTAAATACATTATACGAATGCCTTTAAAGATATAACCATATCCAAAAGCGTATAGTAAAACGACTAGTAATAAAATAAATCCAGCAAAATATTTTAGGAAGCGGAAAAACTTTTTCATACCCTAAAAGTACGTATTCAAGATAAATTTATAGCTTTTTGTAATATATTAATTCTTTAAGAATTTATTACTAAAACAAGGATTGTTGCTGGGAAGGACTCTCCAATTCTAGCAACCATTTTTTTCGTGATAAACCACCTGAATAACCTGTTAAAGATCCATCTGAGCCTATTACGCGATGGCAAGGGATAACAATCCAGAGTGGGTTTTTCCCATTTGCAGAAGCAACGGCACGTATGGCTTTTGGATTGCCCAATTTTTTTGAGAGTTCTAAGTAACTACAGGTTTTTCCGTAATCGATATGTAATAACTCTTTCCATACTTTTTGCTGAAATTCTGTACCTTCCGGATTAATCGGAAAACTGAATTTAGTGCGTTCTTTTTTAAAATATTCACTTAGTTGAAGTCTTGCTTGTAGTAAGCATTTCGGAATATCGATATCATCTTTAAACGAAGATTGGTTATCAATAATTTTTATTTCAGAAACACCATTTTTACTACCCGTTAGTTGAGCGGTTGCTATCGGAGTTTTTAGGTAAATCGTCTTTTTCATGTTCCAATTTTTCGGGTTGGGCTTCTTCTCTTCGTTGGATAAGACCTAAGCGTTTTGCTCTGCGTTCCCAATTTTTACGAGCTAGCTTTTGCATATCTTCAATATTATCGCTTTCATCCATAATCTCTAAGCCAAGCAGGGTTTCAATAATATCTTCCATAGTTACTAAGCCTACAACATTTCCAAATTCATCACTAACCATGGAAATATGGGTGCGTTTTCTAATAAATATATCGAAAAGATCGGGAATAGCAACTTCAGATGTGGTGACAAAAATTTCTCTCTTTAAAGATGATAATGGGCTTTTTCCGTTTTGTTTAATCATTTCTTCCAACACATCATCTTTCAAAATAAACCCTGAAATGTTGTTGGATTTATCTTTATAAACCGGTATTCGAGAGAATTTTAAATTTCTGTGGGAATGATGAAAATCTTCTATGGTTATTGCTTCATCTTCGGTAATTGCTACAGAAAAAGGTGTCATAATATCTTTTGCTTCAACAGATTTGAAGATGAGCATATTTTTAATAACGGTGCTTTCATTTTCTTCAAAAACACCCTCTTCTTCAGCAGCTTCCGTTATTGCAGCAAATTCTTCACGACTCATGGTATTTACCTTAGCAGATTTTCCGATTAGTCGGGTAGTTAACATTAAAAGCCATAATATTCCTGTATATTTTATGGGAGCAATCATAAATCGCAAGGTATTTGCGGTAAAATAGCCTAGCCTGTCCCAATAAGTAGCTCCTAAAGTTTTTGGAATAATTTCAGAAAGGATTAAAATTCCCAAAGTAAGTAGCCCTGAGACAACCCCAACGGCATTACTACCATCTCCAAAGGTTTTTTCGGCTTGGACTCCCACTAAAATAGAACCTACAGTATGAGCTACCGTATTAATAGTCAAAATTGCAATTAAAGGTTTGTCGATATCTTTTTTGAAATTCGCTAAAACTTCGGCGTATTTTTTCCCTTCTTGCTTTTTTATTTTAATATATGCAGGCGTAAAGCTTAGTAGTGCAGCTTCTAAAATTGAGCACATAAACGAAAATAAAATAGAAAATGCAGCAAAAACTAGGAGTAAACCCATTATTGATTTTTAGTTTTAAAGGCCTAAATTAATTATTAAAAAACTAAAAACTTTGAAAGAAATTATAAAATATGAAGTGTAATTTGGTAGTACTGAACAATGAAAAATTATTTTATTATTGAAAATAGCCTCAATTACAAATTTATAATTGAGGCTGTTTTTTTATCTTTTTTACAATAGTTTTTATTGTAATAATTTTGCAGCTTCTTTAGCGAAATAGGTAGAAATAATACTAGCTCCAGCTCGCTTAATACAAAATAGTTGTTCTAATACAATTTTATCGTGATCTAGCCAACCTTTTTCGGCAGCAGCTTTAATCATGGCGTATTCTCCGGAAACATGATATACCGCAACAGGAACATCTACATTATCTTTAACTTCTCGAACTATATCTAAATAAGCCATACCTGGTTTTACCATTACAATATCAGCTCCTTCATCTACATCGTCTATAGCTTCTTTAATGGCTTCAATTCGGTTGGCATAATCCATTTGATAGGTTTTTTTATTCTTTGGAATAGCTTCTGTACTTTCCTTAGGAGCAGAATCTAGCGCATCTCTAAACGGACCGTAAAAGGCTGAAGCATATTTAGCACTATAGCTCATAATTCCAACATTATGGAAACCGTTTTCTTCTAAGCCATTGCGGATAGCAAGAATGCGCCCATCCATCATATCGCTAGGTGCAACGAAATCGGCCCCCGCTTCAGCATGGCTAATACTCATTTGTGTTAGCGCATCTACGGTAGCATCGTTAATAATTTGTCCATTTTCGATAATTCCATCGTGGCCGTAAATTGAATAGGGATCTAACGCTACATCTGGCATTACTATCATTTCCGGTACAGCATCTTTAATTGCTTTTATGCTTTGTTGCATTAGGCCATCTTTATTCCATGCTTCTTTACCGGTGTTATCTTTTAGATTTTCACTGACTTTCACATAAAGATTTACCGCTTTTACACCTAGATTCCATAATTCTTTAACTTCTTTTACCGTGCCATCTATCGATTGGCGGTAAATTCCGGGCATCGACGGTATTTCTGTTTTTATTCCTTTCCCTTCCGCAATAAACATCGGAAACATAAAATCTTGCGGACTTAAATTTGTTTCGCGAACTAAACTTCTTATTGATTCATTAGTTCGTAATCTTCTATTTCTTCGTAATGGAAACATAATTTTTTAGTATCAATTCAAAATTCTAGTGATCTATTCTATACCCAATCTTTGGGTTTCTTTAAAACCTCTAGGAGTTTTTCTTCTTTGGTTCCTGGTTGAGGTTGATGATCGTACACCCACTGTGCATGTGGAGGTAAGCTCATTAAAATACTTTCAATCCGCCCATTGGTTTTTAGTCCGAATAGTGTGCCTTTATCGTGAACTAGATTAAATTCTACATAGCGCCCGCGTCTTATTTCTTGCCAATCACGATGTTGTTTTTCGTAGTTAAGCATTTTCCTCTTTTCTACAATTGGAACGTAAGCTTCCAGAAAACTATCACCTATTTCAGTAACAAAATTATACCAATCTTTAATGCTATATTCTTCAGAATCTTTTAGATAATCGAAAAATAATCCACCAATTCCTCTAGCTTCATCTCGATGTGCATTCCAGAAATATAGGTCGCATCTTTTCTTATATTCTAAATAAAAGTTAGGGTCGTGTTTATCGCAAGCATTTTTTGAAACTTGATGAAAATGAATAGCATCTTCCTCAAAAAGATAATAAGGCGTTAGATCTTGCCCTCCACCAAACCATTGGTTAATTATAGTTCCATCTTTATCGTACATTTCGAAATAGCGCCAATTGGCATGGACAGTAGGAACCATAGGGCTTTTTGGATGAATGACTAAGCTTAATCCGCAAGCAAAGAAATTTACATCACCAACTTTAAAGTAGCTTTGCATAGCAGGAGGTAAAGGCCCGTGAACGGCAGAAATATTTACGCCTCCTTTTTCAAATACATTGCCGTTTTCAATCACGCGAGTGCGGCCACCACCACCTTCTTCTCGTTCCCAAAAGTCTTGTTGAAATTTAGCTTTGCCATCTACTTCTTCAAGTTTTGTTGTAATTCGATCTTGAAGATCTTGTATATATTGGTAAAATTCATCCTTCATACTAGTCATTGGTCCAGCTTCTTGCGTCATTAATTTTTTGTGTTAGGCTGAATGAAAATGTTTTACTTATTTCTTGAGAGGTTTGGTAAATACAAAGTGTTTTACGGGCTAAATCGGACTGTTTTTCTTCTGCTTCTAGAGGAATGCTATTCAATAAAACATCGGCAAGAGATTCATATTGAGAAGCTTCTAATTTTAAACTAGCCAATACTTCCATTAGTTTTTCTTGAGAAAGTTGCTCTATTTCATCGAAACTTAATCCTAAACCTTCTTTTAGTTTACTATTTAGGATATTTCTGATTTTTCTCCACTCATCAGGTAGAAAGCCAAGTTCTAATAATGAAGCAATTATTTTATCGATTTCCTCATTTTTTTCATCTCTAAGTCCTTTACTAAGCATAACTTAATTTTTTGTGTATCCCAATTTATTTAATTTGGTGTAATTGGATTTATTTCTGAAATTTTAACGACAGATTTCATTAATTCTTGCTTTGTACTTTAATTATAATTTCCAAAAATCTGTTGACTAACTTTACTTTTAAGTAAACCCGAACATCTAACTATCATTTTATTAGTAGTCGCTGTTTTTATAAACTTGCCATATTCTTGCCCAAATTGCCATTATCTTGGCTTATATTCTTTAACAGCATCTACAAATGCTTGTGCATTTCTAACCGGAATATCTGGTAAAATACCATGCCCTAAATTGGCGATGTATCGATCTTTGCCAAATTCATCGATCATTTTAGTAGTCATTTTTTTAATTTCCTGTGGGGTAGAATATAATCTAGACGGATCAAAATTGCCTTGCAACGGAATTTTTCCGCCACTTAAATACCGAGCATTAGTGGCTGAACATGTCCAATCAACACCTATAGCAGCAGCCCCAGAATTGGCCATTTCTTTTAATGCAAACCAACAACCTTTACCATAAGCAATTACTGGAATATCGTCTTTTAATGCATCAATAATTTGCTGAATATATTTCCAAGAATAAATTTGATAATCTGTAGGAGATAATAAGCCTCCCCAAGAATCGAATATCTGGATAGCATCTACACCGGCTTCTACTTTTCCTTTTAAATAAGCAATTGTAGTATCTGTAATTTTTTGTAGTAATACTTGTGCTGCATCTGGGCGTTTAAAACAAAATTCTTTCGCTTTATCAAAGTTTTTTGAACCTTGTCCTTGTACCAGGTAACATAAAATTGTCCACGGAGAACCTGCAAAACCAATTAACGGAACGTCATTATTTAAACGCTCTTTAGTTAGCTTAATGGCATCGTAAACATAACCTAATTCTTCGTATACATCCGGTACTACAATGTTGTTTACATCAAGCGGACTACGAACCGGATTAGGTAAAAATGGCCCAACACCGGGTTTCATTTCGATTTCGATATTCATTGCTTGGGGAACCACTAAAATATCACTGAATAAAATAGCTGCATCTGTACCAACTTGCTCGATAGGCATTGTGGTAATTTCGGCTGCTAATTCTGGAGTGCGACAACGCGTAAAGAAATCATATTTTTCTTTTAGCTTCATAAAGTCTGGTAAATAGCGTCCTGCTTGGCGCATCATCCAAACTGGTGGACGCTCTACAGATTCGCCTTTTAAAGCTCTTAAGAAAAGGTCGTTTTTAATCATGCTTTTGGGTTTATTTTAAAATTCAGTAAACTCCGAAATTCTTTAGAAATTACTCAATTTATTTTTATTAAACGTTTTTACTACTTGTACCAGTACATTTTCTATGCTTGGTTTAGTAGCAATTTTAATATTGGTTGTATACTTTTTTATTGCATTTGCTGTGGTTGTGCCAATGCAAAAAGCAATAGAATCGGTCTTTTTATTTTTTTTGAAATAACTTTTTATTCCACTGGGGTTAAAAAATAAAATTCCGTTGAAATCTTGTTGAAATTTGGTATAATTTAAGTTGGTTTTATAAACGGTACGCTCTTCAAAAGACACCTTATTTTTTGTAAGTTCTGATGGAAGCTCGTCTCGGCGTTTATTTCCGCAGAAAAAAAGAAAGTGTTTATGTTGATGATTTTCGATTATTTTTTCAGCTAGTTCTAAGGCATTATCAGCCATCTCAGCAACTTCAATGTTATTTTGCTGAAGTAATAACGCTGTTTTGTTACCTACTACAAAGGCGCTTTTAATTGAAACTTTGCCTTGAATAGCTTTAAAAGCATTTTTGCTGGTGAAAATTGCATGTTCCACAAAATCAATATTCGATAAAAAAGGAAGAAATTCTATAGAAATGGCATTGTACTGTACAAAACCAATTTTTGCATTTAGCAATAATTGCTGTTGTGCAGTGGTAAGTTTTTTTGTGGAAAGTACAGTGGCCATGAGCCTTAATTTAAAACTTCCTTAATTTCTTTCATTAATTCGAAACCTCCTTTAGCTAAAATTTCTTCAGCACAAAGTTTCCCGAATCCAGCTGCATTTTCAGCAACAATTCTTTTTTCTACTTCAAATTTTTGGGTTCCATCTAGACTAAAAAGCGCTCCTTTAAAATGCAGAATATTGTCTTTATCTATTTTTGCTAAACCGCCTATGGGAGCTGTACAGCCGCCTTCTAGTGTTTTTAAAAACTCACGTTCTACATGAACTTCAACATCGCTTTGGTAGTGATTTAATGCCCCAATTGCTTTTCGAATAAACTCATCATTTTCTAAAGCCACCACAAGCATAGCTCCTTGAGCAGGTGCTGGAATCATCCAGTCTAAATTGATGAAGTTTTCAGGTTTAATCTCGATTCTTTCCAGACCGGCAGCAGCAAAAATAGCTCCATTCCAGTTACTATTTTCCAGCTTTTGCATACGTGTATTTACATTTCCACGTAAATCCTCCACGGTATGTTGTGGATATTTATTAAGCCATTGCGATTTTCTACGGAGACTTCCGGTAGCAATAGTCCCGTTAGTTTCTAAAAAATCGGTGCCTTTATGAATTAAAATATCTTTAGTGTTTGCACGCTTTAAAACGGCAGCTTCTACAATTCCTTTAGGTAGTGTGGTTGGTACATCTTTCATGGAATGTACTGCAATATCTACCTTTCCAGTAAGCATGGCAATATCTAAGGTTTTAGTAAAGATGCCAGTAATTCCCATTTCGTAAAGGGGAACGTCTAGATTAAGATCACCGGTTGATTTTACAGGAACAAGTTCAGTTTGATGGCCTAACTTTTCTAATGCAGACTGAACAGTTTTTGCCTGCCACAAAGCCAGCTCGCTGTCTCGTGTTCCTATACGTATTGTTTTATTCATCGTGCTTGCTCTTCTAGCTGAAATACTTTTTGAATGAGTTCTATGCTCTCATCGGTAGAATCGGAATCTTCTTTTAAATGATTAGCAAAACGCTTCATAATTTGCTGAATAATTCGATTACTAACAATTTCAGCTTGCTCATCGTTAAAATCTACTAGTTTTTTACGCTGAAAATCGAGTTCAGCATCTTTCATCATGCCTAACTTTTTCTTTAAAGCCTTAATAGTAGGAGCAAATTTTCTGGTTTCTAACCATTGATTAAATTCTAGCTCGGTTTCAGAAATAATTGCTTCGGCATGCGGAATAAATTTTTTGCGACGTAATAGCGTTTCATCAGTAATTCTGGAAAGTTGATCTAAATGAACTAAAGAAACATTTGGTAGATCAGTCACATTTTCTGCTACATTTTTAGGGATGGAGAGATCCAAAATCAGCAAATCTTTCTTACAATATAAAAGCTCCTTATTAATAGTTGGGTTTTGCGCACTTGTAGCAACTATTAAAATATCAGTATCTCTAATTTCAGCCTGTAGATCAGCATAGTTTTTAACCGTTAATTGAAATTTTCCGGCAATTTTTTCAGCTCTATCTTTAGTACGATTTATTAGAGTAATATGTTTGTTTTGGGTATGTTTTATTAAGTTTTCACAAGTATTTCTTCCTATTTTACCTGTACCAAAGAGTAATATGTTTTTAGTAGATACATTTTCTACATGGTTTAAAATATACTGCACAGAAGCAAAAGAAACTGATGTTGCTCCGGAAGAAAGTTCTGTTTCATTTTTAATACGCTTACTGGCTTGTATAACAGCATTTACCAAACGTTCTATAAATGCATTGGTAAGGCCTAGTTTTTTTGAATGTGCAAATGCCGTTTTAAGCTGGCTTATAATTTCGAAATCTCCTAGTATCTGGCTATCTAAACCTGTCCCTACACGAAATAAATGAGAAATCGCTTGTTTACTTTTATAAACATACGCTACTTTTTCAAACTCTTCTACAGTACCATGGGTGTGTTCACAAAGTAATTTTATAAGCTGAAAGGGATGAGCTGCAAAGCCACAAACCTCTGTGCGGTTGCACGTTGAAGTAACTAATATACCTTCTATTCCTTCTTTCTTCGCTTGCTTTAATAATTTAGACTTAGCGTCTTCATTCAAGCTGAAATGTCCTCTAATTTTGGCATCTGCTTTTTTATAACTAAGACCAATAACGTAAAAATGTCTTCCTTTCGAAATAAAACTTTCCATGAACTTATAGGGATTGCATGGCAAAACTAAGGCATTGTATCTTCAAAAAGTAACGCTGAAAGAACTTTTTGTATCGCTCTCAGTGATTTTAACTCTTTTTGTGGCGCTAGCACCGTAAATAGCTTATTTTTGTAGTACTACCAAAGATTTGAAAACATGTTGTTTAGATTAATTCTAAATAAATTAAACATATTAAGTTATGAATGAAGAGAAAAATATCGCTGTAAGTCTTTCAGAAGAAACAAAGGTTGAAGAAGGATTCTTTATTTTAAAGTTTCAAAATGAGACCTCTGTATCGCAAACAATAGAACGAGAAATAGATAGCAGTTTTATTCAATTTCACTTTATAGTAAAGGGAGAGAGCGAATTCTTGTTCAATAATGGCAGTTATAGTTTACCGCTTTTAGAAGAGAAATCACTTTTACTTTTTAATCCGCAACAAAACTTGCCATTACATTTAAAACTGGGTCCAAAATCTTGGTTAGTTTCATTAGTAATATCTATTCAGAAGTTTCATGCATTATTTTCTGAAGAAGCTGATTATATTGCGTTTTTAAATCCGGAAAATAGAGATAAAAAATATTATAAAGATGCCCCAATTTCCCCATCTATGGCCATTGTGCTTAATCAGGTACTTAATTTTAATTTAACGCCAACCATCAAAAGCTTATACTTTAAAGCAAAAGCCTACGAGCTGTTGAGTTTATATTTTAATAGAGCAGAAGATGCAAATGTGGAACAATGCCCATTTTTAAGTGATGAAGAAAATATTTTGAAGATACGAAAAGCTAAGGATATTGTTATTTCTAGAATGGCAGAACCACCATCGCTACAAGAATTATCTGAAGAAATTAACTTAAGTTTAAAACGCTTAAAAGAAGGATTTAAGCAAATTTACGGAGATTCGGTTTATAGTTTTTTATTTCATTATAAAATGGAATACGCTCGTAAACTTTTGGATAGTGGAGAGTTTAATGTAAATGAAGTTGGTTTAAAAGTAGGTTACAGTACAGCAAGCCATTTTATAGCGGCGTTTAAGAAGAAGTTTGGAACTACACCTAAAAAGTATTTATTGTCGTTGCCTTCTAATCCACAATAAAAATAGATTTCAAAATATCAACTATTAATAATATCCCAGTAAGGTTTTTTTAGAATAGAAGAAAATAAAAATTCAGCATAACAAAAAACAATAGCTCTAAAGATACTTTTTATAAATAATGAAGTCATTACAGCGCAATAGTTGTAATTTTGAAATAGCAAAAAAGAGACAGACAGATATGAGCAAAGGTGTACTTCTTGTTAATTTAGGATCTCCCGATAGTACCGATCCAAAAGATGTTAAAAAATATTTAGGGGAATTTTTAATGGATGGTCGAGTAATCGATTTACCTTATTTTTTTAGAGCCTTATTAGTAAAAGGTATTATTTTAAATACTCGTCCTAAAAAATCGGCAGCAGCCTATCAAAAAATTTGGTGGGAAGAAGGGTCTCCATTAATTGTGCTTTCTGAAAGATTGCAGAAAAAAGTAGATGAGAGCACCAGTGTACCCATTGCACTTTCTATGCGTTATGGTACACCAAGTATTTACGACGGTTTAAAAGAATTGCATGATAAAGGAGTAAAAGAGGTGTTGCTTTTTCCTTTATATCCTCAATTTGCAATGGCTACTACTGAAACTATTTTAGTGTTAGCTGAAGAAATAAGACAACAACATTTTCCGGATATGCAGTTTACATCTGTCCCTGCATTTTATAATCATCCCGATTATATACGAGTTTTAGCTAATAGCATTCAAGAAACTTTAAATGGAAAAGATATCGAGCATTTATTGTTTTCGTATCACGGAGTTCCGGAAAGACATATAAAAAAGAGCGACATTACAAATTCTCATTGTAAGCTAGATGGTAGTTGTTGCCAAACAGCTTCCTCTGCTCATCAATTTTGTTACCGTCACCAATGTTTTGAAACAACCCGTTTGGTTGCTAAATATCTTAATTTAAAAGAAGGTAGCTATAGTGTCAGTTTTCAATCTAGATTAGGTTTCGATCCATGGTTAAAACCTTATACAGACCGGACAATAGAACGTTTTGGAAAAGAAGGAAAGACAAAATTAGCGATTGTAACTCCGGCTTTTGTTTCAGATTGTTTAGAAACTTTAGAAGAGATTGCGATGGAAGGAAAAGAAATTTTTGAAGAAGTAGGAGGCGAAGAGTTCCACGTAGTTCCATGTTTAAACGATCGAGAAGAGTGGGTTAAAATGTTATCTCGTTGGGTAGATGAATGGGCTCATCAAAAGCCTGTAAATGTATAATGGCTAAAGTAAGCTCTGAAGATTTAGGAAATAAACCCATAGGTAAATTATTACTGAAGCAAGCTGCACCAGCATCTATAGGAATTTTGGTGATGTCGCTTAATGTTCTAGTAGATACCATTTTTGTAGGAAATTGGATAGGTTCTACCGCAATTGCAGCAATAAATGTAGTATTGCCTATTTCATTTTTTATAGCTGCTTTAGGAATGTCTATTGGTATTGGTGGAGCTTCTATTATTTCTAGAGCCTTAGGAGCCGGTAATACTTTAAAAGCCTCTAATACTTTTGGTAACCAAATACTACTAACAATTAGTTTATGTACAGTTTTAGTAGGTGTAGGACTTTTGTTTGCTGATTCACTTATTCCTGCTTTTGGAGGAAAAGGAGCTATTTTTGAACCTGCCAAAATTTATTACCGAGTTGTACTTTACGGCGTACCCATTTTAGCTTTAAACATGGTTGGGAATAATGTAATGAGAGCAGAAGGGAAACCAACCTTTGCTATGGTAGGCATGATTGTACCTTCTATTGCTAACATTATAGGCGATTATATTTTTATAAATGTTTTAGACTGGGGCATGTATGGTGCAGCTTGGGCAACAACAGGTTCGTATATACTTTGTTTTTGTTATATATTTTTCTTCTTTATTTCTAAAAAGTCAGAATTAAAATTAAGATTATCCCATTTTAAAATCAATTTTTCAATTTTTAGAGAAATAGGATCTTTAGGTTTTGTAACCTTAGCTCGGCAAGCAGTAGTTAGTATTATTTATTTATTAATGAATAATATTTTGTTTGATTTAGCCGGAGAAAGTGGCGTAGCAGTATATGCAATAATTGGTAGAATGCTGATGTTTGCTTTATTCCCGGTATTAGGGATTACGCAAGGATTTTTACCAATTGCTGGGTATAATTACGGTGCAAAAAATTATGACAGAGTCCGTAAATCAATCAATAAGGCCATTATTTCAGCCTGTATTTTAGGGGTATTAATTTTTATCTCAATAATGTTTTTTGCCGATGGAATCGCCGGTGTTTTTACATCAGATCAAGATATACTTTCTAGAGCTCCAAATGCTATGCGCTGGGTGTTTGCTGCCACACCAATAATAGCCTTACAGCTGATAGGAGCTGCATATTTCCAAGCAATTGGCAAAGCACTCCCAGCATTATTATTAACGCTTTCTCGACAGGGATTCTTTTTAATACCGTTAGTTCTAATTTTGCCGAAATATTACGGTGAATTAGGGGTTTGGATTAGTTTCCCTATAGCTGATGTACTTTCTACTATAATTACCGGATATTTTGTAAATCGAGAAATTCGTCAAAATTTAAAAGCAAGTCAAAATAGCTAAATAGCAATAATTTTTTAATCAGCATTATCTTTGATATTTAAAACAATTCTGGCCGATTTTAATATTTCTATTAAATAGCTTGAAAAAACAATCTGTTTTTAGACCGCTCTTTATATTTTTGGGGTTATAGTTTTAAATTTTACGCTTTTGGAATATTATAATTACATAAAATCGCTACATCTTATTTTTGTAATCACATGGTTTGCCGGTCTTTTTTATATTCCAAGATTGTTTGTTTATCAGATTGAAGCATCTGAGAAACCCGAACCCGATAAGTCGATTTTGGGATATCAATTAAAATTGATGGCTAAGCGACTTTGGAATATCATAACTTGGCCTTCGGCAATATTGGCTACATTTTTTGCGATAATTTTATTAGTATTACAACCAGTATGGTTGCAACAACCCTGGATGCATGTTAAACTAGGGTTTGTCGTGCTTTTAATCGCCTATCATTTAAAAACACATCAAATATTCAAGCAACTACAGGCAGACGTTGTAAAATATACTTCTAACCAGATGCGAATTTGGAATGAAGGCGCTACAATTATATTATTCGCCGTAATATTTTTGGTTATTGTTAGGGATGCTTTAAATTGGATTTACGGAGTCTTATCTATATTTTTATTAGGTATTTTACTAATGTTAGGCATTAAACTGTATAAAAAAATTCGGAATAAAAATCCCGAAGCTTAGTTGGTGCGATAATTGCTAAACGTGGCATAAGTACAATTATATGAAGCTGTTAAAACTTTCTTTACGAACCCGTATTTTCATTTCCATGATTTTATTGGTTTTAGGGGCTTCCATATTAATTGCTACAGTTAGTGTATTTCAATATAAAGCAGAAGCAGAAACCTATCATCAAAAAAGGCTAGAGCGTAAAGAGCAGGCTATACGAGAAAATATAAACTTTGTATTAGCCAATACAACTTACATGGTGAAAACCGAAAATATTCCCGCCATTTTTAAAGAACGCCAAAAAATTTATGAGATGGCTCAGGTTCACCAAATGGAAATTAATATTTACGATTTGGAAGGGCGGCTTTTAATTAGTTCTAAAGAGCAATTTTTTAAAGATACCACGGATTATTTAATCCCAAAAAAAATAATAGAACGCTTAGATAATGCCCCCAGCCGACGTTATTTACATAAAACAGAAAGAGATCATAAAAAATACCAATCTTCTTATACATATATAACGGATAATAAGTTTAAACCGCTGGCAATATTAAACCTACCTTATTTACAAGACGACTCTAAATTGAATCGAGATTTGAAAGATTTTTTAATGCGCTTGGCGGAAGTTTATCTATTTATGCTGATGCTAGCCATTATTTTAGCCTACTTCCTTTCAAAATATATTACTAAATCACTGAATATAATTTCAGAAAAAATTAATCAGACTCGCTTAGATAAACGAAATCAAAAAATAGAGATTACTAATGCTTCCGAAGAAATTTATGCCTTAGTAGCAGCCTACAATAGCATGATAGACGATTTGGAAGAAAGTGCTGTTAAATTAGCTACTAGCGAGCGAGAACAAGCCTGGCGTGAAATGGCTAAACAGGTAGCGCACGAAATTAAAAATCCGCTTACACCTATGCGATTAAGTGTGCAAAGTTTTGAGCGCAGATTTGATAAAGACGATCCGGAAATCGATCAAAAGTTAAAAGAATTTTGCTCAACCTTAATAAATCAGATCGATACTATGAGTTCTATTGCTTCTGCATTTTCAAATTTTGCAAAAATGCCGGCTCAGCAAAACGAAATCCTCAACGTACCTAAAATCACGAAATTAGCGCTAGATATATTCAATGAAAATTATATATCTTTTTATACCCAAAAAAATGAAATTTTAGCCAAATTCGATCGCACTCAGCTTATACGAGTTGTTACAAATTTGGTAAAAAATGCTATTCAGGCACTAGATGAGGTTACTGATCCAAAAATTGTAGTAAGTGTAGAAGAAGAAGAAAAAATGGTTTGTATTTGCGTGTCTGATAATGGGCACGGGATAACATCAGAAAATAGTGATAAGATTTTTGAGCCTAAATTTACAACCAAGAATAGCGGAATGGGCTTAGGTTTAGCAATGGTTAAAAAAATTGTAGAAACCTATAAAGGAAGCATAAATTTTACCTCTAAACCAGACAAAGGCACTATATTTAAAGTACGTTTTCCTAAGAAAACTGAAAATAAATAAATTGAATGAGTTTTTTTGAAAAATCCGACCTTATGGAGTTTGAGAATATTATTGTAGAGGCAGAAGAAGGAATACAGTACATAACTATTAATAGACCTTCAAAATTAAATGCACTTAATAAAGCAACCATTAAAGAGTTGCATGAAGCTTTTAAAGATGCTGAAACCGATAAAGAAATAAAAGTGGTTATTATATCTGGAAGCGGAGAAAAAGCTTTTATAGCCGGAGCAGATATTAGTGAGTTTGCTGATTTTTCTACAGAAGAAGGAAGACAATTGTCTGCTGAAGGGCATGATATTTTATTTGATTATGTTGAAAATTTTCCGAAACCCGTAATTGCAGCAATCAATGGTTTTGCTTTAGGAGGCGGATTAGAACTTGCTATGGCAGCACATTTTAGAATTGCTTCTGAAAATGCCAAAATGGGGTTGCCGGAAGTTTCATTAGGTTTAATTCCAGGCTATGGAGGGACGCAGCGCTTATCGCAACTTGTGGGTAAAGGTCGCGCTATGGAGATGATTATGACTGCCGGAATGATTGATGCTAACCAAGCCTTGCAATATAATTTAGTAAACCATGTAACTCCACAAGAGGAATTAATAGAGTTTGCTGAAAAAATAGCTGAAAAAATAATGAATAACTCTATGGTAGCCATTAGTGCTGCAATAAAAGCTATAAATGCAAATTTTGAAAAAAGTGTTGATGGTTTTGAAATTGAAATTAAAGAGTTTGGTAAAGCTTTTGGAACTGAAGATTTTAAAGAAGGAACTTCTGCTTTTTTAAATAAACGAAAAGCCGATTTTCCTGGGAAGTAATATTTTATCTTTTTATAATTATGTGGCGCTATTTCAAATAAGTTGGATAGCGCCACAAGTTTTTATATTTAAGTAGACTTTTATATTACTGATACCTATTTTCAAAAAAATCTCTGGCACTTCTCAAAATAGACCCTTCAATGATTTTATCCAACTTTAAATCTATTTCTATTCCACTAAATAAAGTATAGTGTAGTGCCACGAACCCAAAATCTTCTGAATAGTAAGCTTTTAACCGCGATTGGCCTATTTCTGAAGTTGCAATTGCATTTATCACTGAACATTCTATTTCCCCAAATGGAGTATTTAAAATTTCAGTTTCAGTAATTTCATATTTATAATTTAGTAGCAAACGATCATTCCATTCTCCCCATAGTTTATTTCCCCAGTGTTTACCTATACTCATGCTGTCTTTCCATTGAAAACCTACAGGTTTATTTTTTACGATATATGGAAAAGGACAAGTTTCCAGCGCTTTGAAAAATCCGTTTCTAGGAGGGTGCAACCAAATATTCTTCTGATTTTCTACAATTCCTGTCGCTGAAATTGAAGTAGGATTAGGCTCGTAACTATAATAAATTTCAGTTTGATGTTTATTTGTTCTTTGAAACAATTTTGGTTTGATAACTGTTAAATGAACTTCAGTTATCGCTGCTGAATCACAATTTTTAGTGAGTTGAATTGAATTATCTTCGTTATTTTTGATATAAAGAACTTCTCCATTATTTTCAATATTTATGTTGAAAACAAACTGTTTTCCTAATGTGTAAATCGTATTGTTTTTATCGATTTTGGATTTTTCGATTTCAACGCCGTCATATTGTTGGCATATTCCACTGAAAGAAATCAAAAGGCTAATAATTAAGCTGGTTTTAGTCATTTTGCTGATTTATATTAAGATTAAAATCATTCCAAAATTCAGGATTATATTCTACATGGTTTAAAAGCGTTTCATTTTCCTCTCCAAAATGTTCATATTTTATTTCCTCTACATCCTCAAATTCATAATCGTATAGATAAGAGTTTATTTCGAAAACATTATTGACTTTTTTGCCATTTTTATATTCTCCTTCCTTGTATGCTCTTCTAAAATACCTAGATGGATAATATTTGCCATTATAGATTTTATTATAATAAGCTATATTTTCTTCCTTTATAATAAGGCTTCTTTCTTTTTGGTAATCTCTCCTATCAGAATAGTGCTTTTCAACTTCTTTTTCATCTAAATGGGTTTCCCAGTTTTCCACCACCTTAGTGATGGCAAAACTAGCTTTATCAATATATACTTTGCCGGAATATGAAGTAGGATAGCCTCTATTGGTATAATTCCATTTATTTCGGCTGGTTTTGAATGCAATAATATAATTGCCTTTATCCTCCGGTAATCCTGAGCTTACAAATTCTAGATCGAACTTTTTATATTTTCGTTTATGTAAAATATTGGCGTAACGAATAGGATCTTCGCGATAACCAAAGAATTGTCTTGTATTTTTATAAGCGTTACCTACCAGATTTTTATTCCAGCGTATTTGTTCTACTCGTTTATCAGTCACATATTCAGATTTAAAACCGTTATCATAATTCTTCGTAATCAGGTCTAAATCAATAAAAGTAGTATCTTTAGTATTGAGTATAATATGGCTATAGCGTTGATAATTAAAGTCATCTTTCGAATGATTCTTATACTTTGCTTTAACTGCTTTTTTTAATACCGAAATTGGAGTAAGATGTGCCGAAATTACAACTTCAGCCAAACTCTCAAAACTAGGATTAAGTGATATTTCTTTTGGTAAATTATTAAGCGAAATTGTTTTGCTTTCATATCCTATTGAAGAAATTTCGACGGAAGATTCCTTAAACATTCTATCGTTAATTGTAAGCTCAAAATGGCCGTTTTCATCGGCAACTCTATAAATTTGCTCATCCTTCATAATCAAATTCGCAAAAGCTACCGGTTCGTTATTGGCAGCGTCTATAAGTTTTCCTTTTAATCTGATGATTCTACCAGACTTTTCTTTTTCAGCCTTCGGCGAAGCGATTTTATTTTCTGTTATAGTATCTTCTTTAGCCTCAGTTATTGCTTTCTTTTCGCTTTTAGGTAAGCTTGCTTGTTTAAAGAATATATAGCTATCATGAAATTCATTTAATCGAAGGTTATAAAAATTTATAAAACTTAATAACCGAGAATCGTAAGAATTATCCATTGCTTTTTGATGCGCATCTATAAACAAATAATCAGCTTCTTTTTTAAGAATAATATCCTCAAAAGAGCCAGTTTTAATAGGTGTTTTTTCCCATTTTCTTCTTCCATAATCATATAGAGAGTCGTTAGCATGAATGGTTGCCA
Organism: Zunongwangia sp.; assembly: GCF_048269745.1. NCBI lineage: Bacteria > Pseudomonadati > Bacteroidota > Flavobacteriia > Flavobacteriales > Flavobacteriaceae > Zunongwangia > Zunongwangia sp. The sequence goes on from NZ_JBLXIB010000001.1 coordinate 170,944, forward strand.
AGCTATATACGTTATCCTGAAGTTTTTCCTTGATATAATTTCCTGCGGAAATAAACCCTCCAATTATCGGTTGATTTATGGATGAATTATCTAGCATAATATGAATATTATCGGCCCAAACTATAATTTTTTCTTTAGGGTTTCTTTCAACATAAGAAATTAAATTATCAGCCATTTGAGCATCTCTAAAATTATGCTGTTTATTTGCAAAATCTTCGCTTAAGATAGGCTCCGCATTTTCGTAAACGTCGTTTGCTGAAGCTAAAATGCTTTTAGTGAATTGCCTCCAATAATAGTTTGTTTCAGTGTTTGGTCGTTTTTCAATTTGCCGAATTATAGATTCAATTTCTTTTTTAAACTGGCTAAAATTTAGGTCTGAATCATCGAAAGTTAAATTTTCTAAAATTCCTTCGATTATAATTCCTAAATCATTCTCATCATGTTTTAAACGGAGATTGTTTTCTTCAATGAAATCAAAAAAATCGTCAGTAAAATTTGAGGTGTTTATTACCTGAGAATCAAACCCAATAACTTTAAGGTCATTCGTTTCAATATAATTTACCAGCCGCTGAAATTCTTCATTATTTCCCCAAACTCCAAATATGGCTTTGTTAAACGTATAGGGTTCAAATCCTGTTTGGTTCATTTTCCAGATATCATACATGGGAGATTCTATAGCAATGGTGTTAAAACCTAATTCCTGATGCAGATATTCGATAATCCGAATTTTCATTTCAAAAATATTCGCGTACATATGGGTTTGTTCGCCCATCATAACGACATTTTTTTGTTGGATTTGATTTTTCAGAAATTCTAAATCTTTATAATTTTCACTTTCAGGAGAAGAAAGTGGAATTGTTTCTAGTTGCTGAGCATTTGTAATAAACGATAGTAGAAAAAAAGCTAAGGTTACTATTCTATTCATGTAAATTTGGTTGATGATGGTTTCTATTAATTAAGACGCATATTTTCTAAGAAAGGTTGCCTGATAATTGAAATATTTGAGTTAACGCTTAAGAATATAAATTATTAATTATGTTTTAAAAAGAGGATAAAATCCAAAATAATGGAAAAATTCCATAATTTTGAAATATGTCAATTTCAAATGAGTATATAAAAGGTAGAGGAGCACAAAGCAATGTGGCTAATCGATTTGATGCGCATAATCATGAATTTCGAGATGATTTTTTAAATTACTGTGCTGCTGAAGGTGATGATTTTCAAGAAAGTAAAACAACGATCATCGATACGTTTCCCAAAACCATCGTAAATAAAGTAGCAAGCCCAGATGTGGGAATGGAATTTTCCCTCAATCCTTATCAGGGTTGTGAACATGGTTGTATTTATTGTTATGCAAGGAATTCTCATGAATATTGGGGTTTCAGCGCTGGATTGGATTTTGAACAGAAAATTCTGGTTAAAAGAAACGCAGTAGAATTGCTCGAAAAAAAGCTTCTTAGTAAAAAATGGCAGGCAGTTCCTATAGTTTTATCTGGAAATACAGATTGTTACCAACCAGTAGAAAAGAAGTTAGAAATTACTAGAAAACTACTACAAACTTTTTTGAAATACCGTCATCCGGTAGGGATCATCACTAAAAATGCGTTGGTACTTCGCGATTTAGATATTTTAGAAGAATTGAATAAAGATCATTTAATTCATGTAAATATTTCCATCACCAGCTTACAAGAAGAAACACGCCGAATTTTAGAACCGCGTACGGCGAGTATTAAAAAACGATTAGAAACCGTAGAAAAACTTTCAGCAAGAGGAATTCCCGTAAATGTAATGATGGCACCAATAATTCCTTCCGTAAACAGTCATGAAATTATGCCATTGGTTAAAGAAATAGCCAATCGTGGAGCGCTTAGTGTGGGGTATACTATTGTAAGATTGAATGGTGCCATTGGGGGAATTTTTACTGATTGGATAAAGAAAACTATGCCGGATAGGGCAGAGAAGGTGCTTAATCAAATTGAAAATATTCACGGCGGAAGTTTAAATGACAGCAGATTTGGAACTCGAATGAAGGGCGAAGGTGAGTTTGCCGATCAAGTAAAACAACAGTTTAAAATTGCCAGAAATTTATATTTAAAAGATCGCCAACGTGAGGGATTAAATTGCGATTTACATGAAGATTATAAAGATGGACAGATGAAGTTGTTTTAAACTTTAGCAGGAATTTAGCGAATTATGGTTTTAGGGTTTATAATTTTAAAGAAAAGAGACAAGCCTTATTCTGAATTTTAAATGCTCAATTTTGAATGAGGTTAGTAAGCCTAGAGTTTTTTGTTTCTTTTTTTTGCATCCGACGACCGAAGGGAGAGGAATGCATATAGAAAAAAGAAAAGATTAGAATCAATGAGCTAAAACTATCGAATTCTAAAAAATGCCGAGCTTTATCGAGGCTAAAAACCTTAAATCTTAAACCAAAGCACAATGCCAGAATTACCAGAAGTTGCTTACCAGAAAAAATATGCTGACGCGACGATCTTGCACAAAAAGATCATTGAGGTTGAAACCGGTGATAAGAAAATATATCAGTCAGATAAATTCGATTTTGAAAAGATCCTCAAAGACAATGAATTTGAATCCACTTCGCGAATAGGAAAATATTTATTTCTGAATCTAAAGAAAAACGGAGTGCTGGTAATGCATTTTGGAATGACGGGGAAACTTGATTATTATCAACACGACGATACTCCAAAATACACGCAATTAAAATTAATTTTTGAAGATCATTCCAAATTGGCATTTACCTGTCCGCGAAAATTTGCCAAACTTCATTTAGCAGAAAGTATCGAAGAATTTCAGCAATCTCATAATCTTGGAGTTGATGCTTTGGAAATAACAGAAAATCAATTTTTAAAAATCTGCGAGGGTAGAACTGGCACGATAAAGGGTTTGTTGATGAATCAAAGCTTAATTGCGGGTATCGGTAATATGTATGCTGATGAGGTGTTGTTTCAAACAAAAATTCACCCGAAAACAAAAGTGAATAAATTAAGTGAAAAACAGCTAAAATCAATTTTCGATAAAATTAAAGATATTTTAGAAGTGGTGAAAGAAGCACGAATTGAAGGAAAACGAGTGCCTGAATCTTACCTAACCCGAATTCGAAAAGAAGGCGAAGGCGCCGATTGCCCAAGAAATAATGGTAAAATCGAACAAACCAAAGTTTCAGGTAGAACTACTTATTTCTGTTCCAAGTGCCAACAGCTTGATAGGTGAGAATACTTTTTATGTTTTCATAAAAAAAGGGCTAAGATGTAACAAAATCAGTTTTGTGTTACCAATATTTCAAACCCCTTTATCTAAAACCATAAATATGAAAACAGTAATTACAAGCTTACTTCTATTAATTTTAAGTATTTCAATACACGCGCAAAAATTGGAAGGTTCTTATAGCGGAGAGTTGGCAGTTCAAGGAATGCAATTGGAGCTTATTTTTAATATTAGCCCGACGGAAGACGGCTATACCGCCACTTTAGATGTTCCCGCCCAGGGCGCTTCAGGAATCGAAATGGATTCGGTAATTTTGCAAAACGATTCGTTGACGATCAAGTCGGCAAAAATGAAAATGACATTTACCGGAAAAGTGGCCGGTGATAATATTGAAGGAAATTATGAGCAAATGGGGCAAAATTTGCCTTTAAATTTAAAGAAAACTGTGAAGAAAAGACCAGGAAATATTACATTACCATCTAGCGAAGAAGAATTAAAAAAACTTGCAGCTCAAGAAACGGGAGATTATAAATATTCTGTAGAAGACTATTTTCAAACTCCGCAAACTTATGGGTTTCAGCTGTCTCCCGACGGGAATCATATCGCATATATGAAGCGTAGAGATTCCGGAGAACGCGATTTGTATATAATGGATACGGAAACAAAAGAAGAAAGCCTCTTAAAAAAGCAGGAAGAGGATTTGATTCGAGGTTTCGACTGGGCTAACAACAATCGTATTCTATATGTACAAGATAAAGGAGGCGATGAAAATTATCACGTGTACGGTGTAGATCTTAATGGTGAAAATGATAAAGAACTTACGCCTTTTGATGGTGTTCGTGTCAGTATTTTAGAATCTTTAAAAGAAGATAAAGACCATGTTATTGTGCAGATGAATAAAGATAATCTGAAACAAGAAGAGCCTTATCTTTTAAATATTAATACAGGTGAAGTAACTAAGTTATATACTGTTAAAGAAGGAGAGCCGCCGGTAGCTGGTTACGATTTTGATCGTAAAGGTAATTTGAGAGCTATCAGCCATATTGTTGATGGAGTGAATACTGAAGTATCATATAAGATCGACGGAGAATTCAAACAAGTAAAATTAACCGAATTTGGAGATAATTTTGGGATTTATTCTTTTAACCCAAATTCAGACAATCCAGATGAAGCCTATGTAGTTTCTAATCTTGAAGGTGATAAAACAGAAATTCAACTTTATGATTTAAAAAAGAATAAGAAGATTAAAACGGTCTTTAGCAATGACACATTCGATGTTTCCGGCATGTCTCTTTCTAGAAAACGAAATTATGAAATCGACTATTTTTCGTATACCGGAGAGAAAACAAAAATAATTCCGGTGAGTGATACCTATAAAAAAATCTATAATCGATTAGAGAAAGAATTTGGTGAAAAGCAATTTTTTACGGTAGGTAGAACCGATGATGAATCGAAATATATGATTGCCGTAACTAGTGACAAGATTGTAGGAGAATACTATTTGTACGATGTAGAAAAAGATACTGTAAGCTTATTGTATAAGTTATTGCCACATCTTAAAGCTGAAGATATGGCCAGTATGAAGCCGATTACTTTCAAAAGTAGAGACGGGCTAACTTTACATGGTTATATCACTTTGCCTCATAATTATGAGGAAGGTAAACGTGTTCCTTTAGTTGTAAATCCGCATGGTGGTCCACAAGGAATTCGCGATAGCTGGGGCTTTAATCCGGAAGCACAATTATTTGCCAGTAGAGGCTATGCCACTTTGCACGTAAACTTTAGAATTTCTGGAGGTTATGGGAAAGAATTTCTGAAAGCAGGTTTTGGTGAAATTGGTCGAAAAGCCATGGACGATGTTGAAGATGGAGTAGATTATGTAATCGAACAAGGTTATGTAGATAAAGACCGTGTTGCTATTTACGGAGGCAGCCATGGTGGATATGCTGTACTACGTGGAATGACAAAAACTCCGGGAAAATATGCTTGTGGAGTAGATTATGTAGGGGTAAGTAACCTGAATACTTTTATGGAAACTATTCCGCCTTACTGGGAAAAATATCGTGAGTTGTTATATAAGATATGGTATAATCCAGGAATCCCTGAAGAAAAGGTAATTATGGATGAAATTTCTCCGGCATTACATGTCGATAAAATTAAAAATCCGCTATTTGTCGTTCAAGGTGCTAACGATCCGAGAGTGAATATTAATGAAGCCGACCAGATTGTAGAAACCCTTCGATCTAAAGGTGTAGAAGTGCCTTATATGGTAAAATACGACGAAGGTCACGGTTTTGCTAAAGAAGAGAATCGATTAGATTTATATAGAGCAATGATGGGCTTTTTCGCTGAACACTTGAAGAATTAAAGTTTAGAATTTAGATCGCTTCGCTATTAGAAGTTAGATATGAGTAGAAATTAAAAGCCTCACAAATTTACTGTGAGGCTTTTTTGTAAGATAAAATACTATAAGCTAATAGCCGAATGAATCATTTAATAAGTTATGCTTCTCCATTCCATTCCGCATAAAACTGGTTTAAAAACTGCTCCATAAATTCATGGCGTTTTTGTGCAATTTTAGCACCTGTTTCGGTATTCATTCGATCTTTGAGCAATAATAATTTTTCGTAAAAATGATTGATTGTAGGTGTATTAGAGGCTTTATATTCTTCTTTGGTTATATTTAGTTTTGGTTCGATTTCAGGATCGTAAAGCGCTCTATTTTTAAAGCCACCATAATTAAAAGTCCTGGCAATACCAATGGCACCAAGTGCATCTAAACGATCGGCATCCTGAACGATATCCAGTTCTGCAGAATGAAATTGTTGCTCCGTATTTCCGCCTTTAAAGGAGATATTTTGAATAATTTTTACCACATGTTCGATAACATCTGGAGAAACATGCTGAGATTCTAAAAATTCAGTAGCTATTTTTGGCCCGATGGTCTCATCTCCGTTATGAAATTTAGAATCGGCAATATCGTGAAGTAAGGCTCCCAGCTGAACAATAAAATTATCGGCGTCTTCGGTTTGGGAAATAAGCTTTGCATTGTTCAACACTCGATGAATATGAAACCAATCATGACCACCTTCGGCATTTATAAGTGTTTCCTTTACAAATGCGATAGTATTATCAATTACTAATTCTTTTTCGGTCATATTTTATCTAATGTCAGCAATAATAGTACGTTCTACAAGGGCCACCAGGCTTTCCGGGTCGGTAGAATCTATTTCGATAGGTTGGTGCACTTTCATTTTTAATTGTACGCCAATGGATAAAGGGAAACTACCATCTTTTAATAGTTTCCAGCAATTATTTATGGTGATGGGTACTATTAATGCATTTGGCATTTGCTTAAAAAGCATTTGCATTCCGCTAGCTGCAAATTTCTTTGGTTGACCATCACGACTTCTCGTTCCTTCCGGGAAAATAACAGCAGATCGATTAGTTTCCTTTAAATACTTGGCAAATTTCGCCATTTTTAATAGGCTTTCTCGTCTATTTTTACGGTCGATAAGTACAGAACCACCATGTCTTAAGTTGAAAGAAATACTAGGAATACCTTTTCCTAATTCTTTTTTACTAACAAATTTTGGATGGTGTTTTCTTAAATACCAGATTATAGGAGGAATATCGTAAACACCCTGATGGTTAGAAACAAAAATACAAGGTCTATCTGTTGGAATTGTATGTGGGTTATCTACAAATATTCGAGTTCCCAGCAAGTTGAGACATCGTAATAAGAAGAAATTAAAAATATCGACACTTTTTTTATGAGCTTCATAACCTCCTAATTTTAAACAAATCCATTGGATCGGATGAAATAATAAGAGATTGAAAAAAAAGAAAATATAAAAGATAATCGTTAACGGATATGAAAGTAGTTTCTTCATTGTTCAATTTAAAAACTACAAAAATAAGTTTTTACTGCGAATGAACCGAAGTTTTCTTACTCGATCATCTTAGCAAATTTACTATCTAGGCAACCGGTAATAAATTGAGGATTTTCTGTTGAGTAGTTTGATGGGATACTGAACTCCTTATTATATTCTGCTTCAAGCTGGGTATACTCTTTAATTTTTTACTTTAAAAAGTCAACATCTATAGAATTAATAAAAACTACGATTCTATTTGATGGACAAGTTTTTCTTTCTTATGGTAAATAATCACAATCATAATTGCAGTTTCTTGTTCTGGGAAGCTTTTCGATAGCATTAAATTGATTTTGTAATTTCATTTCAAATTCAGCTTCAGCTTTTTTTTCAGACAAATCATAATCCTTACAAGCAACTAAGCTAAAAATCGGTCCTAATGGGAATATCTTTCTCATATAAATCTAAGACTCAGTGAATAGCCGATGGTTGCGTAAAAGAAAGCATAAAAAAACCGACATTTTTGATGTCGGTTTTCAATATTTTAAGCTGATTATTGCTTAGCAAAACTCATCATAAGCACTAGTAAGGTTCTCTGCAATCATTTCAGCAGGACGGCCTTCAATATGGTGACGCTCTAACATATGTACTAATTCACCATCTTTAAATAAAGCCATTGATGGAGATGAAGGTGGGAATGGTACCATAAAGCCACGAGCTAAATCGGTAGCTTCACGATCTACACCTGCAAAAACAGTATATAAATTATCTGGAGTTTTTTCGTTTTTTAAAGACATTTTGGCACCAGGTCGCGCATTAGCTGCAGCACATCCGCATACAGAATTCACAACTACTAAGGTAGTTCCTTCTTTTTTCATTGCCGCTTCAACATCTTCTACGGTATGTAATTCTTCAAAACCGATGCTGGTTAAGTCTTCTCGCATTGGTTTCACTAAATCTGCTGGATACATATATTGTAATTTATTAGTTTTAGACTCATTTTCTAAATGACAAAGATATTAAATTAAGTTTAGCTGAGTGAAAGTCAGTTTCCTTAACTCAATATTTAGGTATAGTGGTCGCATAAATTTCAACCACCTTACAAGAAAGCATTTAGTTTTGTAAATACTATATTTGCATAAAACAAGATGATTTATGATAAAGTGGCTTTTAGCTGTTTTGGGATATATGTATTTGCGCTTTCCAGGAGCAATTCTAGGTTTCATTATCGGTACGTTATTAGATAATTGGAACCGTAGTAGTGGCGGAATTTTAAAATCGATGGGCGGGAAGCAACAATCCTCAGTTTCTCCGGGAGATTTTGAATTAAATTTACTCTCCTTATCAGCATTAGTAATTAAAGCTGACGGTAAAGTATCTCAATCCGAACTTGATTACGTACGTTCCTATTTTGTAAGAGCCTACGGAAAAGAGCGTGCTAATGCTACATTTAGGACATTTAACGAAATTCGAAAAAATCACGAATTATCAGCTCCAAGAATTTCGCAATATCTAGTAAGCCGAACGCAATATCCAACTCGTTTACAAATCACACATTTTTTATTCGGAATTGCCCAAGCCGATGGTTCGGTTAGCGCATCTGAAGCTAATATGATTCAGCAAATTGCCAGTTACTTACGGATTGGAACAAAAGATTTCGAGAGTATAAAGGCCATGTTCTTTAAGCAGTCTCCCGATAATGCCTATAAAATACTTGAAATCGATAAATCTGCTTCCGATTCCGAAGTAAAAAAAGCCTATCGAAAAATGGTGAAAAAATACCATCCCGATAAGCTAGAACATATGGATGAAGCCTATAAAAAAGGCGCTCGAGAGAAATTTGATAAAGTACAAGAAGCTTACGAAACCATTCAGAAAGAACGCGGCTTCTAAGGCTCATTGAGCCATTTCTAATTGATGTAGCACATTTTCGAGGAATTAAATTTTGGGCGTTGCCTACGGCCGGGCTTTACGCTACAATCTTTTGCTCGTACCTCACAAAAGGATTTTCACTGCAATCCCTAACGCGAATTAATTTTCGATAGCTACGCAACCATTTAGTTTTTTAGGTATCTATTTGTAAAATAGGTATTTATGAAAGTAGCTTTACGGTTTTTAGTTTTAGTTGTGTTCCTGGTAGGTTGTGCAGGTGACGATGATGGGGAAATTGAATGTTCTCTAGAAAAAAATGTATTACTAGATTCTTATTATTCCCCGCAATTTTATTTACGACTGGTAGATGCTTCGGGGGAAAATCTTCTTGAAAACGAAAGTATTGATTCAGAGACTATTAAGGTGGAATCAGATTTTGGGAATTACGGGTTTGTTTATATACCCGAAATTGAAAATGTAGAACCTAATTCTATAGATAGTGAAGTTCAATATTCTCTGGGAGTATTTATGCCAACCAATATGGAAACTTTTAAATATCAAATTAGTGCTGAGGGATTTGAAACGGTTGAGGTAGTTATTCAGGCAGAACAAATAAAAGAACCTTGTTATTCTTATGTTATTCCAGTAGGAGCATCGGTAAATGGTGAAGCTCTAGAGCAGATGGAGGTTTCTGAAACTGAGCTGCTTGTTATTTTACCTTTAGCAACCCAATAATTGCAGACACTTAGCTTAATGGATGCTAATCAACTCCAACATTTTATCAATCGTTAAATATTCAAATTGCCGATTTTGGACCCTAAATTCTTCATCCAAAATCAATATTGCCGGTAAACTGAATGCTTTATTTTTCCGACTGGCTAATAGTAGCGGAATTTGATGAGTGCCATTTCGCATGCTTTTTGCTTGTTGATTGTAGAATTTTTGACCTTCAAATGAGATGGTGTCGGTACTTTCCGCATTCATTTTCACTGCGTAGAAATCTGTGTTTAGTTTTTCAATAATTTCAGTATTTTTAAAAGTATTTCTATCCATTTTTTTGCAGTACACACACCAATCTGCGTAAAAGTAGAGGAACGTTTTCTTCGGTTTTACGCTGAGGGAATCTTCTAATTTTTCAAAAGTTAACCAGTTTATTGCTTCATTTTTTTGTCCAAAGCTGAGCGAAGGAAAGATGAAAATTAGAGTCAATATTTGGAGGTTTTTTATCATATTTTTGATTTTAAGTTTATAGCTTTTGCGGTCATTATTGCCAATAAGTTTTGCTTCTTTTCTTTTTTGCATTGACAAAAAAAGAAACAAAAAAGTCTAGGCTTACGAATTTTGCTCTAAATTGTTTGTTCGGCAGCTAAATTTTAGGAACTCGCTGCTCTCATTTCCAATTTTACGACCAATTTTCGATAGGCCAGTCTGAATAGTGTTCAATCCAGTATTTAACATTCAAAAACATGTTTCCAGATTTTTGATTCTATATTCTATGCTCTAACAGCGAAGCGATCTCAATTCTATAGATTATGTAGGTTTCCAAACTTAATTCCGAAGTAAAATGTACGGGGTTGCGACGGGCCATAAATATAGTCGGAATCTCGAGTAGGCCCTTTATCAAAATCATCTTGATATTCATTAAATATATTCTGAACGCCACCATAAATATTCATCTGGAAAGTATCGGTAATATCGATATGATGCGTAACTTTCAGATTAATATCGTAAAAATAATCGCTTTTGTTAAGCTTTAGAAAACCTGAATTACTAACCACATGCGGCACCGTAATCGATCCGGTGTAAGTTCCGGTGATATCAAAACTTGTTTCTTCGAAAACGGAAAAATTGGTATTTAAATAACCATATATATTGGGGTTACGAACAAATTCAGAAATGATAATATCATTTTCGTTAGGGTTATTTGCATCAGCTTCAAATAAAATTTGGTCTTTTTTATATTTGGAATTCTGGATAGTTCCGCCCATTTGAAAGCTCAATTTTGACGAGGGTGAAACCCCAATTTCAATATTAGCTCCGCTTACATAAGCGCCGTTACCATTTCTTACTTCTTCTAAAATAGAACCATTAGGCAAACTCGCACCGGTGCTTATTGTGGTAAATGGATTTTCAAGATTGGTATAAAAACCTTCTAACAAGAAATTGGTTTGAAGTTTATTATAATTTTTGGAATAATTTATCGAAGCAGTGTAAGCATTAGAGTATTCGGTTTTTAAGTTATTCGATAAAATAACAAATTGCGGTTCGCCACCAACCGAGGAAATATGCATATCCTCATTAAATGCCTGCGGAGACCTAAAACCACGAGCATAACCGCCTCTAAGCTGTAAATTTTCGGAGGCTTTGTATCGTAAAGTTAATCGTGGACTTAAAACAGCTTGATCGATTTCTGAATTTCGATTGATATCTTGAATAGTGTATTTTCCATCTACATTTATATAGTCTAACCGACCGCCGATAAGAGCCGTAAATTTTTCAGAAGGTTTCCATTCGTATTGTGCAAAAGTTCCAATAGCATTTACTTTTTGATCGATATATCTGTTATATCCGGGAATGTTATCTTCAGTATTGCTGAGGTTATATTCAGTTCCAACCGTTAAAATATCATTACTATTTTTAAAATTACGAGTAAATTGTCCGCCAACTAATAATGCCAAATCTTTAGTATTTCCGTAGGCATTAGCAGCACTAATAGAATCTTGCCAGGTACGCCCGCCACCAAGGCCGCCATAAAAACTTCTCCGATCAGTATGTTGTGCAGAAGTGTATATCGAAAAATTATTGCTGGCATCTTCGTTGTGAAAATCGTAAGTAATTCCGCCAATTACAGTGTTATGATCTAATTCTTCAGTGATATCAGTAAGATGTGGTGCTAAATCTAATTGATTTCCGCCACGGCGATATTCTTCTAGAGCGGTAACATCTAAAGTTAATTTACTTTTTTCGTTCGGTTTTAAGAATGCTTTTGCTCCTAAGCTTGTATTGGTAAGTTCGGTTATTTCCGTAAATCCATCATCATTAGCATCGTAACTATCCCGATCGCGTTTCATCCCGAAAACTGTAATACCACTGGTTAAATCTTCACTAACTACAGAGGCGTTTACACTTAAGGTTCGGTCTGGAGTTTTACCATCTATTAAACCCAAACTTGATGAAATCTGCCATGAATTTAAAACCGGATCTTTAGTGATAATATTTACGGTACCCGCAATAGCATTGGACCCGTACAAAGCAGAACCACCGCTTCTAACCACTTCTATACGATTTAAAATAGAAGTTGGGATTTGCTCTAACCCATAAACGCTGTTTAATGCTGAAAATACGGCTCGACTATTAATTAAAACCTGAGTATAACTTCCATCAAGGCCATTTAATCGAACTTGAGTAAATCCGCAGTTCTGGCAATTGGTTTCTACTCGAACTCCGGGTTGAAAATTTAAACTTTCAGCAACTGAGATAGATTGTGTTGCATTGAATAATTTCGGACTTAATACATTTACAATTACGGGAGCTTCTTTTATGTTTACTCTGTTTCTTGTGGCACTCACAACAATTTGATCCAAGCCTAATTGATCTTCACCAAGCTGAATATATAATTTTTCATTTTTGTAATTTTCGGTATCAATTTTAATGATTCTGGTTTTATAACCAATAGCCTGGATTTTAAGATTATATTTTCCTTTGGCTAGATTTATGCTAAAAGTACCGTTTTGATCGGCAGAAGTCCCTTTGGTTTTTCCTATTACGGAGATATTAGCAAAAGCTACAGTTTTTCCTTCACAGGAGATGTCTCCAATAATGTTAAATTCTTGTTGCGCGTTTGCAATTATTGGAAAGATAAAAATTAAAACTTTAATAATCTTCATATTATATATTTAATTAGCTTTGCTTAATATTATTTTTAGACAAATCTAAAAATTTGTTTTAATTAAAAAAAATGTATTTTTGTTTAGAATTAAATTTGAGATGACACTTTCAGAAGAAAATTATTTAAAATCGATTTATCATTTAGAGAAAAGATATAGCAGTGGCGTAAGTACCAATGCACTTGCAGAGGAGATGGAGACTAAAGCTTCATCGGTTACCGATATGATTAAAAAGCTTTCCGATAAAAACCTTGTAAATTATAAAAAATATCAAGGTGTAAAGTTGAGTGAAAAAGGAAATGCAATAGCTATCCAAATTATTAGGAAACATCGATTATGGGAATATTTTTTGGTAGAAAAGCTTGACTTTAATTGGGATGAAGTGCATGAAATTGCTGAACAATTAGAGCATATAAAGTCTGATGAATTAATTTCCAAACTGGATAAGTTTTTAGAATATCCAAAGCGAGATCCGCATGGCGATCCTATTCCAGATGCTAATGGAAATTTTATAAATCTGAATAAAAAGATACTTTCTGATTTTGAAGAAGGGGAGCAAGGTGTTTGTGTGGGAGTTAGGGATTCTTCTTCAGAATTTCTTCAGTATTTAGATCGGAATAAAATTAAACTAGGCAAAACCATTAAAATTATTGAAAAAGAACAATTTGATGGTTCTATGGTTTTACAGATGAATAATAAAGAAATTACTATATCTAAAGTTGCAGCTAATAATATTTATTTAAAAATTATTTCTTTTGAGTAAAGATAACCAACGCCAATCGTTAGGAGAAGTACACAATTCCGTGAATACTTCCGGTAAGAAATCTAAATGGAAGAAAATTTTAGCTTTTTTAGGTCCTGCCTATTTAATTAGCGTAGGGTATATGGATCCAGGGAATTGGGCAACCGATTTAGCAGGAGGGAGTAAATTTGGTTATTCGTTATTATGGGTATTACTAATGTCTAATATAATGGCATTGCTTTTACAAAGTTTATGCACGCGTTTAGGTGTAGTTCGTGGCGTAGATTTGGCACAAGCTTCTCGGGAGGAATATCCACCTTTTGTAAATTTTGTACTTTATATTTTTGCTGAAATTGCTATTGCTGCTTGCGATCTTGCAGAAGTAGTGGGAATGGCAATCGGGCTTCAGCTGCTATTTGGACTTCCATTGCTTTGGGGCGTTTCTATAACTGTTTTTGATAGTTTTTTACTATTGTTTTTACTAAATAAGGGGATGAGAAAGATGGAAGCTTTTATTATAGCTTTAATAGCAATAATTGGTTTATCTTTCTTTTTAGAAATGGTTATGGCAAAACCTGATTTGCCAGGAGTTATTTCAGGATTAGTACCATCTGTACCTACAAATGGAGGTTTATATATAGCTATAGGAATTATAGGAGCAACGGTAATGCCTCATAACCTTTATTTGCATTCCTCACTTGTACAAACGAGAACTATAAAGAGAAACAAAAAAGGAATTCGCCAAGCTTTAAAATACAACTTAATAGATTCTACAATAGCTCTGAATTTGGCGTTTTTTGTAAATGCGGCAATATTAATATTAGCAGCTTCTGTTTTTTTTAAAAATGGAATGTATGAAGTAGCCGAAATCCAGGATGCGCATAAATTATTGGAACCTTTATTAGGATCTTCATTAGCTCCTATTCTTTTTGCTTTAGCTTTAATTGCAGCCGGACAGAGTTCTACGCTTACTGGAACATTAGCCGGACAAATTGTAATGGAAGGCTATTTAAATTTACGAATTCAGCCTTGGGTTCGTCGTTTAATAACAAGGCTATTAGCTATTGTACCCGCATTTCTTACTATTATTTATTTTGGAGAACGCTCTACTGGTAATTTATTGGTTTTGAGCCAAGTAGTGCTTAGTTTACAATTAGGGTTTGCTATAATTCCACTTATCCATTTTGTAAGCGATAAGAAAAAAATGAGAGGATTTCATATAAAATGGCATACAGTAATTGCTTCTTGGGTTGTTAGTATTGTAATTGTTGTGTTGAATGTGAAATTGGTAATTGATGAGCTTCAGCAATGGATTCAACATTCAGATAGTTCTATTTACATTTGGGCAATTGTCATTCCAATAGTAATTGCAACCGGCTTTTTGTTATTATTTATTACATTCTGGCCTTTTTTCAAAAGAGAGCTTGGTAAGCGATGGATTAAAAATCATGCACCACATAAAACACCAAGTATTATCTCAAAAATTACAGATAAATCCTATAAAAATATTGCGATAGCATTAGATTTTTCTTCATCAGATGAGAAAAGTATTAATAGAGCATTGCAATTAGGAGGTAAAGATTGTAATTATACATTAATACATTGTGTAGAGACTCCAGGAGCCTTTATTTATGGAAAAGATATTCAAGATTACGAAACGGATAAGGACACTGAGTTTTTAAATCTTTATAAATCACAGTTAGAAGAATTAGGTTATAAGGTATCTGTTATACTTAATTTTGGAAATCCTAGGAAAGAAATTCCAAAGGCAATTAATGATGAAGAGCAGCGCTATGATTTGCTGGTTTTAGGAAGACATGGACATACTTTTTTTAAAGATATTTTATTAGGAACTACTGTAGATGCTGTTAGGCATAGAATAGATATTCCTGTTTTTATTACATAAATAATTCCAAATTTTATGATGAATACCGTTATAGATTATTTTGAAACCTTAGATCCGGTTTTAGCAGCCTTTTATGCCACTTTATTTACATGGGGAGTTACTGCGGCTGGAGCTTCATTAGTTTTTTTATTTAAAAAGATGAATCGGATGTTATTCGATGGTATGTTAGGTTTTACGGGAGGAGTAATGGTAGCAGCAAGTTTTTGGAGTTTATTAGCCCCTGGTATCGAAATGAGTCCGGGAGAGGGTTTTTTTAAAGTAATACCAGCAGCAATAGGCTTTGCGCTAGGTGCCCTATTTATTTTTGCACTAGATAAAGTGCTCCCACATTTACATGTTAATTTTTCTACTGAAGAGAAAGAAGGAATAAAAACTCCATGGCATAAATCGATATTATTGGTTTTAGCGATTACATTACATAATATTCCTGAAGGTTTAGCTGTAGGTGTTTTATTTGGTGGTGCAGCAGCTGGTTTTGAAGGAGCTAGTATTGCCGGAGCAGTTGCATTAGCTGTCGGAATAGGATTGCAGAATTTTCCTGAAGGTTTTGCAGTTGCTATGCCTTTAAGGGGGCAGGGTTTTAGTCGATTAAAAAGCTTTAATTATGGACAATTATCTGCTATAGTAGAACCTATTGCAGCCGTTTTAGGTGCATGGGCTGTAATGACATTTCAACCAATTTTACCTTACGCATTAGCGTTTGCAGCTGGAGCCATGATTTTTGTAGTGGTAGAGGAAGTTGTTCCGGAATCACAGCAACGAAATTATACAGATGTTAGTACATTAGGATTTATAGGTGGCTTTTTGGTAATGATGATCTTAGATGTGGCTTTAGGATAAAAACTAATAGTCAAAAGGCAATCTTAATCACTTCCACATTTACAATTAGACATCCCGCAAGCACTATTGTTTTTATTCGATTTTCTTTTTAAAAAATTAGGTTTCCATACAAATTTGGTTATTAAATAACCTATAGCTAAAAAGAAAAAAAATAAGACTAATATTTGTTGTAAGATTTCCATAATTTTTTATTTAGTCGATTTTAATAGTAAATCTTTACATTATCATTTTAATAACTGATAAGCAATAAGAGCCACAACATAAGCAAAACCACTCATAAAAATAAGTTGAAATGCAGGCCATTTCCAACTGTTTGTTTCTCGTTGTACAATGGCTAGTGTACTCATACATTGCATGGCAAATGCATAAAAAAGCATTAAACTTACGCCACTGGCAAAATTGAATAGCGGCCCGCCTAAAACAGGATTTATTTCTGCGGCCATTCTGTTTTTAATTGTTTCTTCTTCATCGCTACCAACACTATAAATAGTAGCAAGTGTACCCACAAAAACTTCTCGAGCTGCAAATGAACTAATAAGTGCAATACCTATTTTCCAGTCGTATCCTAAAGGAGCCACAACTGGCTCAATACCACGACCCATAATTCCGATGTAGGAGTGTTTTAATTTATAACTAGCAATTTCTTGGTCTAGAATTTCTTTAGAAGGAACAGTAGTTTCAGTGTATTTGTCTTTAACTATTTCAGATGCATTACTAAAGTTATTGTTTGGACCATAGCTAGCTAAAACCCATAATACTATTGAAATGGCTAATATTATTTTACCTGCACCAAAAACAAATGACTTTGTTTTTTCAACTACATTAATTCCAATGTTTTTTGGCATCGGAATTTTGTAATTAGGCATTTCAATTACAAAATAGCTTTTAGATTTTATTTTTAGAATTTTGTTTAAAATCCATGCTGAAAAAATAGCGGTACCAAAGCCTATTAAGTACAATGCCATTAATGTTAGAGCTTGTAAATTAAGACCTAAAAAATTATCATCAGGAATAACTAACGCTATAATTATAAGATAAACAGGTAAGCGAGCAGAACAGGTTGTAAAAGGAACAACTAGAATTGTTATTAAGCGCTCTTTCCAATTTTCAATATTTCGAGTAGCCATAACTGCTGGAATAGCACAAGCAGTTCCTGATACTAGTGGGACTACACTTTTTCCGCTTAAACCAAACTTTCTCATTATTCGGTCCATTAAGAAAACAACACGACTCATATAGCCGGTTTCTTCTAGAATAGAAATGAAGAAAAATAGAAAAGCAATTTGTGGAATAAAAATTACAATTCCGCCTAAGCCAGGTATTATTCCTTCTGATAATAGGTTGGTAAATGCCCCGGGCGGTAAATTGACTTTTGCCATTTCTCCTAAAGTGGCAAAAGTATTGTCTATAAGATCCATTGGATAGCTCGACCAATCGTAAATTGCCTGAAAAATTAAAAGTAAGATGACAAAGAAAATAACATACCCCCAAACTTTATGAGTCAAAACTCTATCTAAACGGCCGCGTAAATCTTTAGCTGCATTTCGATCAATAGTAAGAGTTTCTTTTAAAGCACCGTTTATAAATTGATAGCGATGTATGGTTTCTTTTTGTTGAAGCCGTTTTAAATCAGAGACCGATTTTGTTGTAAAACCAGAGTTAGCTGTTAGCTCTTTTCGGTTAATACTACCAAAATTAACATCTTGAGTAATTACTAACCAGAGTTTGTAGACTGATTGATTTGGAAATGCTTTTTTAAGACTTTCAAAATAATTAGGTTCAATAACAGAAGCATTTACGCAAGGTTCATTAGAAATACTTCGGTAATTAATAATAAGTTCTTTAAGCTTATCGATACCCATATGTTTTCTTGCGCTAACTAGGGCTATTTTTGTTTTTAACCGTTCTTCTAAATTTTCAATGTCTAAAGAGATTCCTTTACGATCCATTCTATCTGCCATATTAATAACAAGAATAGTTGGAATCCCTAAATCTTTTATTTGTGTGAAAAGGAGTAAATTTCTTTTTAAATTTTCTACATCGCTAATTACTACGGCTACATCAGGATAATCTTTATCATTTTTATTTAATAATAATTCGATTACCACATTTTCATCTAGTGAAGAAGCATTTAAACTGTAGGTGCCGGGTAAATCGATAATATGCGCTTTTAGCCCTCGTGGTAGTTTACAGATACCTTCTTTCTTTTCTACCGTAATACCTGGGTAGTTTCCTACTTTTTGGTTTAAACCTGTTAGCTGATTAAATATAGAGGTTTTCCCTGTATTTGGATTACCGATTAAAGCGACATTTATTTGTTTTCCCTTCATTTTATCAGCTCTATTTCAATTTCTAAAGCGGTTTCTCTTCGCAATGCAAGATGACTTCCGTTTATATTAAGGTACATTGGGTCACGAAAAGGAGCTATTTGTACCATGGTAACTTCATTACCTGGCAAACATCCCATTTCTAATAATTTAAGAGGAACTCTTTCTGCAGAAAAATTTTTAATAATTCCGCTTTCACCACGTTTTAAGTCTGCTAATGTTACCTTCAATTTATTTAGATTGATTTTAAACAACAAAAGTAAGGATTTTGTGCAGCAATAAAAATTTTATAGAAAAAATCGCTATTTTTGATATTCTTGCTTTAAAATAGCAATATCATGCATTAATTCTTCGATAGCTTCAGGGTTTGTTCCATCATAAAACCCACGAATTTGTCGTTGTTTATCTACTAATACAAAATTTTCAGTGTGTACCATGTCATATTTACCGCCGTCTCCGGTAGTTTTAGAAGCTAAATATGATTTTCTGGCTAATTCGTAAATTTGTTTCTTATCGCCAGTAACTAAATTCCATTTTTTATCGATTACCCCTTTTTCTTTTGCGTAGCGTTTTAATTGTGCTACTGTGTCTATTCTAGGCATTACTGTATGCGATAGTAATAGCACCTCTGGATCATCTTTAATTTTTTCTTGAATTTTTACCATATGGTCGGTCATGATAGGGCAAATAGTTCGGCAAGTGGTAAAAAAGAAATCAGCTACATATATTTTGTCTTTATAATCGGCATTAGTAATAGTGTCGCCATTTTGATTAATCAATTTAAAATCAGCAATTTTATGATATTTTCTTACATACTGTACTGTTGAGTCTACAAGATCTGCATTTACCATATCTGGCTGATAAACTGGTAATTTTTCTTTTGGAGTAAGCAGTGTGTAGATGCTATACATAGTAACTATGCAAATAATACCAAAAGTGATTATGAAAATTTTATATTTAGAAAAAAAACCTTTCATATATTTTTTTTACAAAATTAAAGCTAATAGCTCGTTTTACCCATTTTTAGCTTTTAAATTTTGGCAAGATAAATGGTAGTAAAAAATCGTACTTTTTTAGGTCTAATGAAAAGACTACTTTTGTGCGATTAAAAAATGACAATAGCCAATGAGTCCGTTTATAATTAAAGCAATACAATTAATTTTAAGTTTGTCTTTACTAATTGTTCTACATGAATTAGGACATTTTATTCCGGCAAAAATTTTTAAGACTAGAGTAGAGAAGTTTTTTCTATTCTTCGATGTAAAATTTGCACTTTTCAAAAAGAAGATAGGTGACACCGTGTATGGGATAGGCTGGCTTCCGCTAGGAGGATATGTAAAAATCTCCGGAATGATTGATGAGAGTATGGATAAAGAGCAGATGGCTCAGCCACCACAACCTTGGGAGTTTAGAAGCAAACCGGCATGGCAGCGTTTAATTATTATGTTAGGTGGAGTAACAGTAAACTTAATTTTAGGATTCCTGCTTTTTATGATGATTTTATTTGTTTGGGGAACCAACTATATGGGACCGGAGCAAATGGACAAAGGATTTGCTGTAGCAGATAGTTTTAAGCAATATGGTTTTCAAGACGGAGATAAAGTTCTAGAGATCGATGGAGAGCCACTTCAAAATAGCATGGATGTTAATCGGTTTTTGATGTTACGCGGAATAAATACAATAACCGTGCAGCATCAAAACAACCAAACAGAAACAATTAAAGTTCCTGATAACATTGGCGAAAAAATGTTTAAGGAAGGCGTTATGCAACCTTTTATGCCTTTCCGTAGACCAGTTATAGATAGTATAATTGAGGGTAAACCAGCAATTAAAGCAGGTTTAAAAAAAGGGGACAGTATAATATCAATTAACGGAGAAAACATTAAATACTGGAATGAACTTAATCATTTTACTAAAAAAAATAAGCAAAAGGATTTAACGATTGTTTATCAACGAGGAGACGAAGTACAATCTACAAATGTAGCTCCAGATGAGGAAGGTATGATTGGTGTAGCCGTATCTAATAACTTACCGTATACAATTGCTCATAAAGATTATACATTAGCCGAAAGTATCTCAGAAGGTTTTAAAGATGGATATTGGACACTTAGGGATTATGTATATCAGTTTAAGTACGTTTTTACAAAAAAAGGCGCAACTCAGGTAGGAGGTTTTGGAGCGATAGGAGGTATGTTTCCTGATGCTTGGAACTGGCAATCATTTTGGCACACAACAGCTTTAATATCTATTATTTTAGCTTTTATGAATATTCTACCAATACCAGCTTTAGATGGGGGGCACGTTATATTTTTATTATATGAAATTATTACTGGTAGAAAACCGAACGAGAAATTTATGGAATATGCTCAAATGGTCGGTTTCTTCATTTTAATAGCTTTAGTGTTATACGCTAATGGAAATGATATCTATCGAGCCATATTCGATAAATAAAGGAGATATTTTCAAAATAGTAAACCTCGAAATTTTATAATTTCGGGGTTTGTTTTTTAAAGATTTTCCGGAAACATAAACGCTTCAATTTCTTCCGAAGAGAATTCAGGATTAGCCCCTTCTTTTGAAGCTACCAAGGCTCCTACTGCACAGGCAAAATCAATAGCTTTTTGTGGCTGTACTTGAAATTAAACAGGCTAAAAAACTATCACCAGCACCAACGGTATCAGCAACTTTTGTTTTGTAACCACTATTGTAATACAGCTTTCCTTCATTTAAAAGTACAGCGCCGTGACTACCTTTTGTTACACAAATCGATTTTGCATTGGTAATTTTGGATATGTAGCTCAAATTTTGTTCTAAAGAGTGGAAAGGAGAATCGAACATGGTAGCAATCTCATATAATTCATCATCATTAAATTTTATAGAATTGGCTTTCTGCATTAAAATTTTCAAAATTTCTTTGGCATAATGCGGAGGTCTTAAATTGATATCTAGAATCCGATATTTTGCGTATTCAAGAAGTTGAAATAACGTTTCTCTACTTTTAGGATCTCGACAGGATAAACTTCCAAATATAAAAGCATCAGAAGCTTTTACTTTTTCAATCATAGCTTTAGAACATTCGATTTTGTCCAAGGCTGAAGGGTGCTCGATAGTTTAGGAAGCAGATCCATTTGTGCTTAATGAAACATTTACAACCCCTGTTTGAAATTCTTTAGTTTTGGTAACTAAAGAATTTTCAATGCTTTTAGATTTTAAGTAATCTAGAAGTATTTTGCCTTTTTCGTTGGCTCCAACCTTGCTAATCATAATTGTTCTAATCCCAATAGCGCTAAGTCGAGAAGCAACATTTAAAGGTGCTCCACCTATTTTTTCTGAATTAGGAAAAACATTAAATAAAATTTCACCAAAACAAATTGCCCGAATAGTATTGTTCATGAATATTTTTTATCTAGAAAATTATTTGATTTGGATGATAATTTTAGAGAAATAGCTTGGTAAGTTGGTAAGGAAGAAATAAAAAACAAAAAAGCCGTATTTTAATACGGCTTTTTGCTCCCCCTCTTGGGCTCGAACCAAGGACCCTCTGATTAACAGTCAGATGCTCTAACCAACTGAGCTAAGGAGGAATATCAATAAATATTGGCATTTGTGGCAGCCAATGTTGCCTTAAAAACTGTTGCTCCTCCTCTTGGGCTCGAACCAAGGACCCTCTGATTAACAGTCAGATGCTCTAACCAACTGAGCTAAGGAGGAATATTGCAAACGTTTTTGCGGATGCAAATATATATTATTTTTTAAATATCACTAAATAATTTTTAAAAAAAAATATTAGTAATAATTTTTGTTCTGTGTTTTGACGTAAATGTAATATAGATTTAGCCAAATTCCATTTAAAAATCACTCATAATTTTAACTATTCTCTAAATAATGCATCAAAGGAGAAATATTAGGTAAATTTTTATAATAATTTTGGCGTTACAAAGCGTTATCAAAACTTTCCAAACTTTTACATTTGTTTTTCAAGTTAATTCAATACTTAAGTAATTTAAAGAAATAAACTATTATATGTTCGATTTTAGTGCTACTTATACCGACCAATATCAACTTGCTATGGCGCAAGTCTATTTTAAAAACGGTCAAAAAGATACCCGAGCCACCTTTGATTATTATTTCAGAAAAAATCCATATAAAGGAGGGTATACAATTTTTGCCGGTTTAGAAGACTTATTGGAAATTATAAATGATCTAAAGTTCACTAAAAAAGATATTGAATATTTAAAAACTAAAAATTTTGAACCTGATTTTCTTTCTTACTTAGAAAATTTTAAGTTTTCAGGTAACATCTATTCTGTAATGGAAGGAGATTTGGTATTTCCAACGCGTCCTATTTTACAAGTTGAAGCAACTATAATTGAAGCCCAACTTATAGAAACTTTGTTGCTTAATCTTTTAAATTTTCAAACTTTAATAGCTACTAAAGCAAGCAGAATGCGATTGGTTGCAGGAAACCAAACCCTTCTTGATTTCGGGTTACGTAGAGCCCAGGGGCCGGGAGGTTACTATGCCTCTAGAGCAGCCGTTATAGGAGGTTTTAATGGGACTAGTAATGTAATAGCAGGAATAGATTTTGATATTCCCGTTTCTGGAACTATGGCACATTCATTTGTGCAAAGTTATGATTATGAGTTAACAGCATTTAGAGATTTTGCTAAAAACAGACCTGATGGTTGTGTATTATTGGTAGATACTTACGATACGTTAAAAAGTGGCGTTCCTAATGCAATTACTGTTGCTAAAGAAATGGAAGAGAAGGGGCAGAAATTACTAGCAATTCGTTTAGATAGTGGTGATTTAGCTTATTTTGGAAAACAAGCCCGACAACAATTGGATGCTGCAGGCTTGCAGTATGTAAAAATAGCAGCTTCTAATCAGTTAGATGAATTTGTTATTAAAAGTTTACAAGAACAAGAAGCACCTATCGATATTTATGGAGTAGGAACCAATTTAGTGATAGGTAATTCAGATGGTGCTTTGGATGGCGTCTATAAACTAACTTTTTCAGATGGTAAGCCTCGAATTAAAATTTCGGAAAGTTTAATTAAAACAACCTTACCGCATAGAAAGCAGGTATACCGGATGAAAGATAAAGATGGTTTTTGTATCGGGATTGATGTAATAAGTATGGAAAATGAAGAAAATATCGATAAAGTTTTTCATCCATTCGAGCCTTATAAATTTTTGAATACTTCAGAATATAAAAAAGAAGCTTTGTTGAAACCAGTAATGAAAAAAGGTGAAGTTCAGATAAAAAAGCGAACACTCACTGAAATAGCCGAATATTCTAAATCTAGATTAGCCGAATTACCACATGAGTATAAACGATTCAATAATCCGCATATTTATAAAGTTAGTATTTCAGAAAAATTAAAAAACGAAAGAGATCGATTAATAAACGAACATAAAATATAATTCAGTTATGAAAGCTTTACTTATAATTGATGCTCAAAACGATTTTATGCAGGGTGGAGCACTAGCCGTTCCGCAAGGCGATCAGATAATACCGATAATCAATAAAATTCAAGATAAATTCGATTTAGTTGTTGCAACACAAGATTGGCATCCATCCGGACATGCTAGTTTTGCCAGTACACATCATAAAGAACTATTCAAGACTATCGATTTAGACGGTATTAACCAAATTATGTGGCCAGATCACTGTGTTCAGGGTACTGAAGGAGTTAATTTTCATAAAGATTTAAAAACCGATAAAATTGAAGCGATTTTTAGAAAAGGCACCAATCCAAAAATAGATAGCTATAGCGGTTTTTATGATAACGCACATTTAAAATCGACAGGATTAAAAGGATATTTAAAAGAAAAAGGAGTTACAGAATTGTACTTTACAGGTTTAGCAGCTGATTTTTGTGTAGCTTTTAGTATAAAAGATGCTTTAATGCAAGGATTTACTTGTTTTTTAATTGAAGATGCAACACGAGCTATAGATTCAGCAAATTTTTCAAAAATTAAAGAAGAATTAGAAACAAAAGGATTACAGTTACTTTGTTCAGCCGCTATTTAAAAATTTAGATAATAAATATATCCAAAGTTAACCCATATATTCCAGTCGTTAGACTGGTTTTGGGGACCTTGTACATTTAATCCTTCAATATAATCGTTATAATAATAATTCCATTTAGCTTCAATTAATAAATCACTATCTCTAGTTAATCGGTACCTTAAACCTCCTCCAAAAACTAAAGAATAGGTAAATCCGCTATCTAAATTCAGTCCACCTTCAAAAGATGGAAATAAAACATTCGGACTATCTAATGGTCCTAAATCGCTATATGCATCGGGCATAAAATATACAATATGAGCACCTCCTAGTACGTAAGGAGAGAAACGCTTATCGAAAAATAAAAATTTTCTAATTTGAGTAAAATGAATTTCTAGTTGTACGCCTGCTTCAATAGTTTGTACAGTACCATGCATGGCTCGTAAGAGTTCACCTCTAGGATTATTTTTATAAGAAATATGACCGTAGTGATCAAGTTTAGAATAAAAGTAATCTAGCTCAGAGCGTATTCTAACAAAATCCTTAAAAAGGTTTGAATTATTTCCGGTAAAAGTAAAGTTCATATAGTGCTGTAAACCAATACCTACTCCTGTATTTAAATAGAAATTCCGGAAATCGCCTCGTTCTCCATAGTCGGTAGTAAAAGCAGCAGGCCCAGCAGATATACCTATCTCATGAAGGACTTGCGCTTGTAATTTACCCGACAAAAGGTAGAAAAAAACGATGAATGAAAATATGGTAACTGACTTCAATACAAGTGTTTATGGTGTAATGCCGCAAATATATAAAACCTACAGAATAAAAATTTATTTATCTTCATTCTTTTTTATTTTTAGTAAATAATAAAAAGTTAATTTTGTAGAAAAAAAATTAAAATAAGCCTCAAAATTTATAGAACTTATATATTTGTAGCCGAAATCAATACATTTTTTAAAAAATATTTAAGTGACGCCTTATGGAAAAAAATATACAGGATTTCTTAGATAATGTATCTCAAAGAAATCAAAACGAACCAGAATTCTTACAAGCGGTTCATGAAGTTGCTGAAACTATTATACCTTTTATAGAAGAAAATAAAAAATATCAAAATGCGCAGTTATTAGAGCGTATGGTAGAGCCAGAGCGTGTAATTATGTTTAGAGTTACATGGTTAGATGATGAAGGTAATATTCAAATAAACCGCGGATATCGTATTCAAATGAATTCTGCTATCGGACCTTATAAAGGCGGTTTGCGTTTTCACCCTTCGGTAAACTTAAGTATTCTTAAGTTTTTAGCTTTCGAGCAAACCTTTAAGAATAGTCTTACAACATTGCCAATGGGCGGTGGTAAAGGTGGTTCAGATTTCGATCCAAAAGGAAAGTCTGATAATGAAGTAATGCGTTTTTGCCAAAGCTTCATGACAGAACTAAGTAAACATATAGGTTATAATACAGATGTTCCTGCCGGAGATATTGGAGTAGGAGGCAGAGAAGTTGGTTATATGTTTGGGCAGTATAAAAGAATTCAAAATGAATTTACCGGAATTTTAACTGGAAAAGGTCTTTCTTTCGGAGGTTCTTTAATTCGTCCAGAAGCTACCGGTTATGGTAATGTATATTTTGCTCAGAATATGCTTAAAACCAAAGGAGAAAAGCTAGAAGGGAAAACGGTTGTTGTTTCAGGATCTGGTAATGTGGCGCAATATGCTGCGGAAAAGGCAATTCAGCTTGGTGCTAAAGTAGTGACAATGTCAGATTCTGCTGGTTATGTTCATGACGAAGATGGAATTGATGAAGAAAAACTACAATTCATCATGGAACTTAAGAATGAAAAACGAGGTAGAATTAAAGAGTATACTGAGAAATATACGAATGCTAAATTCTACGCGGATACAACGCCATGGGAAGTAAAATGTGATGTAGCATTACCTTGTGCTACGCAAAATGAGTTAAAAGAAGTTGATGCTAAGAAATTAGTAAATAATGGATGTATGTGTGTTGGTGAAGGGGCTAACATGCCATGTACGCCAGAGGCTATAGAGATCTTCCGTGAGGCTAAGATTTTATTCTCTCCGGGTAAAGCTTCAAATGCTGGTGGTGTAGCCACTTCAGGGTTAGAAATGACGCAAAATTCAATGCGTTATAATTGGACAGCTGAAGAAGTAGACAAAAAACTACATGAAATCATGAACGATATTCACGAAAAATGCGTAGAATATGGTACTAATGAAGATGGATATGTAGATTACGTAAAAGGAGCAAACATTGCTGGTTTTGTAAAAGTAGCCGATGCTATGCTAGCTCAAGGGGTTGTATAAATTCCAAGCAATATAAATATTATAAGCCGCTTCTAGAAGCGGCTTTTTTTATATCTTCACTTACTGAGTATTTTCTAAAATTTTCATAAACTTCATGCTGGTTACTACAAAAGCTATAGTTATTAGCGCGCTTAAATATGGAGAAGCCGATCTTATCGTAAATCTATATACATCAGAAAGTGGTTTGCGGACTTATATGCTTCGCGGAATTTTAAAATCGAAAAAAGGAAAGTTTAAAGCCAGCCAGTTTCAACTGCTAACACAGCTCGAGATTGTCGCCAGCCATAAAAATAAAGGCACACTCGAATACCTGAAAGATGCCAAGGTAATTAACACCTATACTTCGCTACATACCAATGTTATTAAGGCTAGTGTTGCGATGTTTATTGCTGAAGTTTTAAAAAGCGCTATTAGAGAAGAAGAAGCTAATACTTCACTGTATCACTTTTTAGAAACCGCTTTTGCGTGGCTGGATTTGCATGATAAAATTGCGAATTTTCATATTATGTTTTTGCTGAAATTATCCGGATTTTTAGGCTTCCAGCCTGATGATTTGAATACTGAGTACCCATTTTTTAATTTGTTGGAAGGAACTTTTGAACCTGTTAAAACTAATGACTATTGCATAGAAGGTGAAAATCTTGATATTTTGCCAGCATTTTTAAATGTGGGGTTTAATGATATGAAAAGCGTAAAGTTGAGCAGTTCACAACGAGCAGAATTTTTAAAGATGATCCTATTATATTACGAGTTGCATATCGAAGGCTTCAGAAAGCCAAAATCCCTAACTGTACTTAACGAAATCTTTAATTAATGCGCTTCTTAGTATTATTATTCTTTATTTTTTTAAGCAGAAATCTATTTTCTCAGCATATCATCGTTCTCGATAAAATTACCGAAGAGCCTTTAAGCGATGTCATGATTTTTAATGCTGAAAAGACTAAAACTAGCCTGAGCAATTTTGAAGGTCGTGCGGATATATCAAAATTTAATACTGCTGAAGTGCTCCTTTTTCAGCATATTTCGCATGAATTATTTAAGATTAAAAAGTCTGAAATTAAAGATCAGATTGTGTATCTTCAGGAAGACCAAAATAAGCTGGATCAAGTAGTGCTTTCCGTAGCAAAATTTCAGCTTCAAAAAGACGAAATTCCGCAGAAAATAGTAAGTATCGATAAAGAAGATGTACTGTTGAACAGTCCGCAAACTTCAGCCGATTTATTAGAAAGTACCGGACAGGTTTTTGTGCAAAAAAGTCAGTTAGGAGGCGGTAGTCCTATGATTCGTGGTTTTGCAACCAATCGAGTGCTAATCTCGGTAGATGGCGTACGGATGAATACCGCAATCTTTAGAAGCGGGAATCTTCAGAATGTGATTAATATCGATCCGTTGGCGATAGAAAAATCTGAAGTGATTTTAGGTCCCGGTTCCATGGTTTACGGGAGCGATGCTATTGGAGGAGTAATGAATTTTTATACGCTAAAACCTCGATTTTCGTTTGGAGCCGAAACTTTGATAAGTGGTAATTTCTACGGAAGATATTCCTCGGCAAACAATGAACAAACCTTGCATGCCGATGTTAATTTAGGATGGAGAAATTGGGCATTTCAGACGTCGATTTCTTATTCAGATTTTAATGATCTAAAAATGGGAGAACATGGTCCCGATTCTTATTTGAGGCAAGAATATGCCGCACAAGAAAATGGTGAAGATGTTGTTTTAGAAAATGAAGATCCACTGATTCAAAAACCAACTGGTTATACGCAGCTTAGTTTGCTGGAAAAAATAAAATATATGCCCAATGAAACATGGAATTTTAGTTTAGGGCTTATTTATAGTGAAACTTCAGATGTTCCCAGGTACGATCGTTTGTATCGTCGTAGAAATGATCAGTTAAGGTCAGCCGAATGGTATTATGGGCCGCAACGATGGTTTTTAGGGGATTTCAAAATTAATAAAAAAGGGAATGGTGATTTTTACGATAAAGCTCAATTTACTTTAGCATATCAGTTTTTTCAGGAAAGTCGTCATGATCGTGATTTTGGCGAGGAAATTTTATTTAATACAGAAGAAAATGTGGGTGCCTATTCCGCTAATTTAGATTTTGAAAAAGCATTTGTTGGGAGTAAATTATTTTACGGTTTAGAATATGTAAATAACCAGATAAATTCTGAAGGTTTTCAGGAAAATATTAATTCAGGTTCCAGGCAACAAACCGCCTCGCGATATCCCGATAATTCTAGCTGGAGGTCTTTAGCAACATACGCTACTTATCAGTGGCAAATTCAGGAAGCCTTGAATTTTCAGTCGGGTTTGCGATATAATCATATTTTGTTGAATGCCAAATTCGATGAAACTCTCTATGATTTTCCGTTTCGAGATGCTGATATTAACACCGGAGCGCTAACCGCAAGTGCGGGAATCAACTGGAAACAAAATAATTTTTTGCGATGGCGCGTAAATACATCGACAGCTTTTAGAGCACCAAATATCGATGATGTGGGGAAAATATTTGATTCTGAACCAGGATCGGTGGTAGTTCCTAATCCCGATTTAAAACCTGAATATGCTTACAATGCTGAAGTTGGAGTGAATTGGACACCAGCTGAAAATATCCGATTTGGTTTTGCAGGTTTTTATACCTGGTTAGAAGATGCAATGGTGCGCCGCGATTTTAACCTGAAAGGTAAAACTGAAATCGATTATCAAGGCGAAGCAAGTAATGTACAAGCGATTCAAAATGCATCGAATGCGCATGTTTATGGATTTGAGGGAAGTGTTGAGGTCGATTTTTCAGTGGCTTTACGACTTGCTTCAAAAATTGCAATCACTGAAGGCGAAGAAGAATTAGATGATGGCTCGGTAGCACCATTGCGCCATGCTGCGCCACTTTTTGGAAATACTCATTTAATCTGGCATAAAAAGAAAGTAAAACTCGATCTTTTTGCTGAATATAACGGAGAGATCAGTTATAACGATCTTGCAACTTCAGAGCAGGGAAAGGCTTATTTGTATGCCATCGATGTGAACGGAAATCCATATTCTCCCTCCTGGTACACATTAAATCTTACTGGGCAGTACGATATAGATGAAAACTGGTTGCTCACCGCTTCCGTTGAAAATATTACCGATCGGCGTTACCGTACTTATAGTTCTGGCATCGCCGCAGCAGGTCGAAATTTGATCATTTCAGCTAGGTTTAGGTTTTAATTTAAGTTTTAGGTAATACCGTTAATACCGTTAATTTTTTTGATTTAAACTAATAAGTTAGTTTAAATGATTACATTAGTAATTCATCAGTAAATACCAGTTTCAATAATTATTTTATAGTGTAGATAGTGAAAGCAGCTAAAGAAAATAGATTTATTGGAAGACTATAGAACTATTGGGAATTATGGCTAATAAATTTTACATCTTACTATGTTTTTTAGGGTTCGCAATTACAACAAAGGCTCAATCTAATACAGAGAGTAGTAATACTTTTTACCTTAATGTGTTTATAAGTGCTAATAAAACTATTTATGTTGAAGAGGAAAAAACTTCTTTTCAAAATGTACAAAAGCAGGTGTCTGAAATTTTAAGAAACCAACCTTTTAAGATAGATCAACAAATTGTTTTTAGAATCTTTGGAGATAAAGATCTTGATATGGGCTATATCATCGATGTTAATTCTGAAATGAGAAAAGCAATTCGCGAAAATATAAAAACCGAACGTTATCTTTTGGAAACGAAAAAATTAAACATAGATGGTAAAAACTGGTTTCAGAAAATTGACTTAAAAGCTTTTAAGTAATAAAAAGTGGGGAATTACTGAATAAGTATTCTTTTGTTATCCAAATTATAAAGTAATATAATTTTTCTAGTCTAGAAAATTACAATTAAAATATCGTTTACACTTGATTTTGCCTATTTATTTACACTAGTTATGTGAATTCTTATTGATTAAGTAACTTTAAACGGATTTATTCTGAAAGCCGATTACGAATATAATTATTATAAAAACCAAGAAAACGACCAGGTGAACCGTTTTCAGATAGGAAATGCCTCTCTGTTCTATAATAAATTAGATAGTGCCTGGAATTTTGAGATCGAAGTTAATAATATGCTGGATGCCAATTTCCGAAGAGAAAATTCCTTTTCAGAATTCATCGTAACCGATCGCCGAGTTTATTTACAAGATCGAACTATTCTATTTAAAATTTTTTATAAACTTTAAAATAAAAGCTATTAAATGGTATATTTTCTTTAATCTAAGTTGGTTTTAAAATTAAGATCGTAAAGATTAAGTAATTTAAGCATATAGAAACCACTTTTTTATCAAAATTCCTTATTTTCGCACATCATTAGAAATTTTGAGGAAATGAGCACAAAATTCCCTGAATATAAAGGACTTGACTTGCCAAAAGTTGCAGAAGAGACTTTAAAGCATTGGAAAGAAAATAATATATTTGAAAAAAGTATAACTTCTCGTGAAGGTGAGAAACCATTCGTGTTTTTTGAAGGTCCGCCATCGGCAAATGGATTGCCGGGAATTCACCACGTGATGGCAAGATCGATTAAGGATATTTTTTGTCGCTATAAAACTCAAAAAGGATTTCAGGTTAAACGTAAAGCAGGTTGGGATACTCATGGTCTTCCGGTAGAGCTTGGCGTAGAAAAAGAACTTGGTATCACCAAAGAAGATATTGGCACTAAAATTAGTGTTGAGCAATACAACGAGGCTTGTAAAAATGCGGTAATGCGTTATACAGATATCTGGAACGATCTTACCGAGAAGATGGGATATTGGGTAGATATGGATGATCCATATATCACTTATAAGCCCAAGTATATGGAAACGGTTTGGTATCTCTTAAAACAGATCTATAACAAAGGTCTTATTTACAAGGGCTATACCATTCAGCCATATTCACCAAAAGCAGGGACAGGTTTAAGTTCTCACGAGCTTAATCAGCCGGGAACTTATCAGGATGTTTCGGATACTACGGTAACCGCAATGTTTAAATCGAAAAAAGAAACATTGCCTGCTGGTCTAAAAGAACATGTAGATGATGTATTCTTAATTGCCTGGACAACTACTCCATGGACGCTTCCTAGTAATACTGCTCTTACTGTAGGTCCAAAAATTGAATATGTAACGGTTAAAACTTATAATCAATATACTTTCGAGCCTATCACTATTTTAGTAGGTAAACCGCTTGTTTCTAAACAATTCGATAAGAAATTTAAGCAAGTTGAGACTGAAGAAGAATTAAAGGATTACAAAGAAGGCGATAAGAAAATACCTTTTTTAATTGGCGAAACTTACGTAGGAAAAGATCTGGTAGGAATAGAATATGAGCAATTATTGCCATATACGTTGCCTTTCGAAAATCCTGAAAACGCATTCCGTGTAATTGCTGGAGATTTTGTAACTACAGAAGATGGTACAGGTATTGTGCATACTGCGCCTACTTTTGGTGCAGACGATGCTATGGTTGCCAAACAAGCAACTCCTGCAGTGCCACCAATGTTGGTTAAGGATGATAATGATAATTTAGTGCCATTAGTAGATCTTCAGGGGAAATTTAGACCAGAAATGGGTGAATTTGCCGGTAAATACGTGAAGAATGAATATTACGACGATGGTGAAGCGCCCGAAAAATCTGTAGATGTAGAAATCGCTATTAAACTGAAAGAAGAAAATAGAGCTTTTAAGGTTGAAAAATATGTGCACAGTTATCCAAACTGCTGGCGTACCGATAAGCCAATTTTATATTATCCGTTAGATTCTTGGTTTATTAAAGTGACTGATGTTAAAGATCGTATGCACGAGTTAAACACCGGTATTAACTGGAAACCAAAATCTACCGGAGAAGGTCGTTTTGGAAACTGGTTGGCTAATGCTAACGACTGGAACTTATCCCGAAGCCGATATTGGGGAATTCCGTTACCAATTTGGAGAACCGAAGATGGTAGAGAAGAAAAAATCATTGGCTCTGTTGAAGAATTAAAAATAGAAATCACCAAAGCAGTAGAAGCCGGAGTGATGGACAAGGATATTTTTGCTGATTTTAAAATTGGCGATATGAGTGAAGAAAACTACTCTAATGTAGATCTTCATAAAAATGTGGTAGATACGATTACGTTGATTTCTGATTCTGGAAAACCAATGAAGCGTGAAGCCGATTTAATCGATGTTTGGTTTGATTCGGGTTCAATGCCGTATGCGCAATGGCACTACCCATTCGAGAATAAAGAAAAAGTAGAAAAAGACTGGCGTAAAGCTGATTTTATTGCAGAAGGTGTCGATCAAACTCGTGGTTGGTTCTATACACTTCATGCAATAGCAACCATGACTTTTGATGATGTTGCCTATAAAAATGTTGTTTCAAACGGACTCGTTTTAGACAAAAACGGGCAGAAAATGTCCAAACGTTTGGGTAATGCGGTAGATCCTTTCGAAACCTTAGCTGCTTATGGGCCAGATGCAACGCGTTGGTATATGATATCTAACGCTAATCCTTGGGATAACCTTAAGTTTGATATTGAAGGAATTGGAGAAGTAAGCCGTAAATTCTTCGGAACACTTTACAACACTTATTCGTTCTTTACGCTTTATGCAAACATCGATAACTTTACGTATGCTGAAGCCGATATTCCGTTAGAAGAACGTCCTGAAATCGATCGTTGGATTCTTTCAGAACTACATACGCTTATAGCGAAAGTTGATAAGTTTTATGCAGAATATGAGCCAACGAGAGCAACCAGAGCAATTTCAGAATTTGTTCAGGAAAACTTGAGTAACTGGTTTGTACGTTTAAGCCGAAGAAGATTCTGGAAAGGTGATTACGAGCAAGATAAAATTTCAGCATACCAAACTTTATATACTTGTTTAGAAACCGTAGCGAAGCTTGGAGCTCCTGTAGCGCCATTCTTTATGGATGCATTGTATAAAGATTTAAATAGCACGACTAATAAAGAAAATTACGATTCAGTTCACACTGCTTTGTTCCCGGTTTACGATGAGAAATTTGTAGATAAATCTTTAGAACGTAAGATGGAAAAAGCACAAACGGTTTCAAGTTTGGTGCTTTCATTACGTAAAAAAGAAATGATCAAGGTAAGACAACCCTTACAACGCATCATGATTCCGATATTAGATAAGCAACAAGGAAAGGAAATTCTTGCCGTTCAGGATCTAATTAAATCTGAAGTGAACGTAAAGGAAGTGGAGCTTATAGATGATGCTTCGGGAATTTTGGTAAAACAAATAAAACCGAATTTCCGTGTTTTAGGACCTCGTTTCGGAAAAGAAATGAAGCACGTTGTCGCTAAAATTAATCAACTTCAAGCCGAAGATATTGCCACTATTGAAAAAGAAGGTAAAATACATGTTGAAGTAAATGGAGAATTTATTAATTTGGACGCCAGTGAAGTAGAAATAAGCTCACAAGATATTGAAGGTTGGTTAGTTGCCTCTAGTGGAAATATAACAGTAGCCTTAGATGTGAGTATTTCTGATGAATTGAAGAAAGAAGGAGTAGCTAGAGAATTAGTAAATAGAATCCAAAATATAAGAAAAGACAGCGGATTTGAAGTAACCGATACCATTAATGTTGTTTTGCAAAAAGATGGTATAATTGAAGATGCTGTAAAAGAGAATATAGAATATATTAAAACAGAAACTTTAACTGCAAATCTAGATTTTGCAGCAGTAGTTCAAGAAGGAGTTGAAGTAGAGTTTGATGAGCTTGCAACTAAATTATTAATCACTAAAAACTAAACCATAGTTATGTCAACCGAAGTTAAAGAACGTTACAGCGACGCTGAATTAGCCGAATTTAAAGCGTTGATTCAAAAGAAAATCGACAAGGCTAAAGAGCAATTAGACATTTATCAAAATGCATATAAGAATGATGGAAATAACGGAACTGATGACACGTCTCCAACATTTAAGGCTTTTGAAGAGGGAAGTGAAACAATGAGTAAAGAAGCGAATTCGCAGTTAGCGATTCGTCAAGAAAAATTCATTAGAGACCTAAAAAATGCATTAACGCGTATTGAAAATAAAACATATGGCGTGTGCCGTGTTACCGGAAAACTTATTAATAAAGATCGGTTAAAATTAGTACCTCACGCTACTTTAAGTATAGAAGCTAAAAACATGCAAAAATAAGAGTAGTTTGTATACAATTTATTTATAGACGCTCCTTTTAATTAAGGAGCGTTTTTTGTTATACTTGTAAATATGAGGAAATATGGTTTTAGCATATTAATTTTTATAGTAACTGGGTTAACCTGTTTTGCACAAAAGGAAACTAGAAAAACTATAAATGCTGAAAATATAGTAGACATATTTATAGAAGCCAATGAAGTATTTAAAATAAATATAATTGCTGAAAATCGAAATTCAATACAATTCAGCACACATTCTGAAGGTGAATACTTTAATAATATAGCTGTTCTTTCAGAAGTTAGAGAGCATCAAGTATTACTAAAAACCCAATATCCAGATCGGTTAGTTGGAGGATTCGATAAATTAAGCGCTCATAAAGTATTTTCTATAGAATTAGAGCTGTATGTTCCTAATAATAAGTTGGTTTCAGTAAGCTCAAATTCAGGATCCATAAAAGCAACAGGTAATTTTTCAAACTTCATTGCAAATTTGAAAGAGGGACATTGCTATTTAGATAGGTTTGTAGGAAATGCCCAAATTAATACCTATTTTGGAGATATTAGGGTAGAAACCAATAATGCCCAAATAAAAGCCACTAGCCGACATGGGAAAGTGAATGTGGCTAAACCACTTAATGGTTTACATCAAATTAAATTAAACTCAATTAATGGTGATATTAGCGTAGTTAAAACTAAATAATATTACTATTTTTGGTGCGTTTTTAACTAAAAGAAAAAAATGTCTTTAAAAAAAGCCGGTTTACTTATATTCATTGTTTTATTAATCGATCAGGTTTCTAAAATCTATATCAAAACTAATTTTGCTTTAGGAGAGGAATTTACCGTTTTAAGCTGGTTTCGAATTTTATTTGTTGAAAATGAAGGAATGGCTTGGGGAACTAAAATACCTGGGCAATACGGGAAATTAGCTTTAACCTTATTTCGATTAGTTGCTATATTCGGTATTGGATATTGGTTGATAGATTCTGTAAAAAAGAATGGAAGCCGAATTTTAATTACTTCTATAGCTCTTATTTTTGCCGGGGCATTTGGAAATATTATCGATTCTGTTTTCTACGGAATTACATTTAGTGATAGTTATAATAAAATAGCTACTTTTTTACCAGAAGCAGGAGGTTACGGAACACTTTTTCATGGTAAAGTAGTCGATATGCTTTATTTTCCTTTGTATGAGGGGTATTTACCAAAATGGATTCCTATTTGGGGTGGGGAGTATTTCACCTTTTTTGAGCCGGTTTTTAATATTGCCGATTCTTCAATAAGTATTGGGGTTGCTTTACTCTTGTTGTTCAATAAGAGAGCATTTCCGAAGGAAGATAAGATTGAGGCGTAGATTTTTCGATTTATAGTTATTAGCTTAAAGCTTAATGAGATGCTGAAACAAGTCCCGCATGACTTTAAAACTAGATTAAAAGTCTGTTTTTCAGAAGCTATTTTTAAGTCTATCTTCTAGCGGTCTAAATTTCATTTTCCAAATCTAAAATTTATACACCTGCTTCGGAGTAACACAGTAATCTAGTGGAATGTCGCTAGTATAAACATCCTGAAAGGCCTCCTCAGCATCAAAAAAAGATAATCCTATTTTTATGATTTCCGGTTTACAGGTGCTTAAAAATTTATCGTAATAGCCTTTTCCGTACCCAATACGATGTCCGTTTTTATCGAATGCCAATAAAGGAACAAAAACTACATCCATTTTTTCTGGAGGAATTTCAATTCCATCAACAGGTTCAGGAATATTCCAACGATTCTTTTTTATTTTGGTGGTTTCGGTAAGTAAATAATTAATAAGCGTATTTTCTTCAATATTGGTTCGTGGGATTATTACATTTTTATCTTTTCCTTGGAGGATGTGTAGTATAAATTCAGTATCGACTTCTTTTTGCTCGGCAATGCTTAAAAATAAATGGTAAAAATCGAATTGCCAAACCGGTAATTTCAATAAGTTATTAGCTATTTGTAAGCTAAAATCTTCAATAGTTTCAGCAGATAAGTTTAATCGTAATTCTTTATATTTTTTCCGAAGTTCGTGTTTGTCCATTTTTAGTCTTCTGGATTATTGGTAAGTGAAGAAAGGTGAAAAACAGCATCCCCTTGGTACACAATTGCTGCTTCATTAATATTGATGATGTATCCGCTGTTTTTAGCTTTTATTTTATGTCGAAATTTTCCATAAGGATCTGTAATTGTACCAATATATTCTCCTTTTTCAACATGTTTGCCACACGGAATTTTTATATGTAATAATCCGCTGTATTTTGCACGCATCCAAGTTGAATTTTCTATTAAAACCGATTTAAAATGAATTTCAGGTACTTCAAATCTTGATTTTAGCATTTGTAAATGACTTAAAATACGCATGGCACCTTCTACACCTTCACGAGCAATTTCTTTATTACTATTCATCGATTTTCCTCCTTCAAATAAAAGAATAGGAATTCCCATTTTACTGCAAGTTTCACGATATGATTTTGTGATGGTTTTAGAAACTACAGTAAAA
Organism: Zunongwangia sp.; assembly: GCF_048269745.1. Lineage (NCBI taxonomy): Bacteria > Pseudomonadati > Bacteroidota > Flavobacteriia > Flavobacteriales > Flavobacteriaceae > Zunongwangia > Zunongwangia sp. The sequence goes on from NZ_JBLXIB010000001.1 coordinate 208,626, forward strand.
GGAGCATTAAAAACTTTAGCCAATTTTATACATTCTAAATCTCCTTTTTTTACTCGAATTTGAGCAGCATTAAATCGGCTAGCACCACCAGTATGGAAATCTAAACAGAAATCGGCAATAGGTAATAAACGTTCTTTAAATTGATAGGCAAAACGGCTAGCTAAAGGTCCATTTTTAGTTCCGGGAAACATTCGGTTTAAATCACGACCGTCCGGAAATTCTCGCATCATATTTAAAAAACCAAAAACGTTTACAACTGGAACGCAAATAACCGTTCCTCGATCGGGTTTATTAATACCTTTGCTTATTAACTGCCGAACAATTTCGACTCCATTAATTTCATCACCATGAATTCCTGCTGTAATTAATACAACTGGTCCCGGATGTTTAGCGCGTTCTATAATTACCGGTACTTCTACCGAAGTGGTAGTGTATAGTTTTGCCATATTCATATTAATGGTGACACTTTTACCGGGAGGCACTTTTTTACCTAAAATGCTAAGTATGTTATTTTCGTCTATCTGCGGCATATAGTGCTATGCGTTTTTCTCGATATATCTAATAATGGTTTTGGCTATGTCCTTTCCGGTTGCTTTTTCTATACCCTCTAGTCCTGGAGAAGAGTTTACTTCAAGAATTAATGGACCACGAGAACTTTGTAGCATATCTACCCCGGCAACTCCTAATCCTATTGCTTTAGTTGCTTTTACTGCGGCAATTTCTTCATCATCGGTTAATTCTATAGATTCGGCAGTACCGCCTCGGTGAAGATTCGATCTAAACTCTCCTTCTTTTCCTTGGCGTTTCATAGCACCAACTACATGGCCATCTACCACAAAGGCTCTAATATCAGCTCCTTTTGCCTCTTTAATAAATTCTTGTACAATTACTCGAGCTTGTAAGCCATTAAAAGCTTCAATAACTGATTCAGCAGCATTTTTAGTCTCTGCAAGAACCACGCCTACGCCTTGAGTACCTTCTAATAGTTTAATCACTAAAGGAGTGCCGCCTACTTGACTAATAATTCCTGATACTTCTCGAGAATAATTGGTGAATACAGTTTTAGGTAGCCCAATTTTTGCTCTCGACAGTACCTGTAAACTTCTAAGTTTGTCACGGCTTCTTACTAATGCTTCGCTTTCTGTAGTTGTGAAAGCACCCATCATTTCAAATTGGCGAACTACTGCTGTTCCATAAAATGTTACAGAAGATCCAATGCGAGGAATAATTGCATCAACATCTTTAATGTAATTGCCTTTATAATAAATATTGGGGTTACGTTTTTCAATTACGATATCGCATTTTAAAGGGTCAACAACCTCTACATTATGTTTGCGTTTAGCGGCTGCTTCTACCAAACGTTTGGTAGAATATAATTGTGAGTTTCTGGAAAGAATTTTAATATTCATTATTCTTGATGCTGATTAAATGATAAATTGATTAGTTGCGGATCTACATAAAACTTTCCGCTTAAAAATTTACGCCCTAAAAGTACGGGGAAGCGCATTTCTTGTCGTGAAGACAAAGAAAGTGAAATTTTATAAACCTTATCAAAAAGTTTAATGTTTGATTGGATTTGATAACGTTCTTGTAAAATACCATTGCTACTGCGAACAGAAACCGTTTTAAAATCTTCGAATTTCCACGCTTTACCATTAAATTGTGGGTGTTCTTCATCTAAAAAAGTACAGTGCAAAATATTGTTTTTTACTTCAATATTATCGCAATGTATAGAAGAGGTGTATGCTCCGGTATCTATTTTTACGGAAATTTCCTGTAAATCTAATAAGGGAAAGTCTGCTTTATCAAACCTGCCTAATAAAACCTTATTGTTTGTACTCATAAATCCAAGATAGTTAAATATCTATATATTTTTAGTGCTAATTATTATAAAAAAGTTTTAAAAAAATGAAGATAGAAAAATAGCTTCGCCAAATAACGGCTTTTAATTGGTGTGAAAATTGTAATAATTTTACATATTTTCTTCAAAGCATCGTTTAGATATCTTAATTTTGAAATAATGGAAATACCTTCTTTAGAAGTACAATTAAAAACCTTACCCGATAGCCCCGGCGTTTATCAATATTACGATAAAAATGGGAAGATTTTATATGTAGGTAAAGCAATAAATCTTAAAAAAAGAGTTACTTCTTATTTCAATAAAAAGCACGATAGCCACCGTATAGGGGTTATGGTAAAAAAGATTCATGAGATCAAGCATATTGTAGTCGATTCGGAAACAGATGCATTATTGCTTGAAAATAATTTGATTAAGAAGTTACAGCCGCGCTTTAATGTGATGCTGAAAGATGATAAAACCTACCCATGGATTTGTATTAAAAACGAACGTTTTCCGCGCGTTTTTCCTACCAGGCGACTCATTAAAGACGGTAGTGAATATTTTGGCCCTTTTACCAGCTTTAAAACAGTAAATACGTTGCTTGATTTAATTAAAGGGCTCTATAAGTTACGAACTTGTAATTATGATTTAGCTGAAGATAAAATCCGAAACGATAAATATAAAGTTTGTTTAGAATATCATTTAGGAAATTGTAAAGGGCCTTGCGAAGGCTATCAACCTGAAGAAGAGTATAACAGAAATGTAGAGCATATACGGCAAATTGTAAAAGGAAATTTTAAAGATAGCCTGCATCAATTTAAAGAACAAATGAAAGCGTATGCTGAAAAGATGGAGTTTGAAGATGCGCAACGAATAAAAGATAAAATAGCTGTTCTAGAAAATTATCAGGCAAAATCTACAGTAGTAAACCCGAAAATCAATAATGTAGATGTGTTTTCGGTTACTAGTGATGAAGGCTATGGTTATGTAAATTTTTTACAGCTTATGCACGGGTCCATTATTAGGTCGCATACCATAGAGATGAAAAAGAAGTTGGATGAAAGCGATACTGAATTACTAGAATTAGCTATTACTGAAATTAGACAACGTTTTAACTCTAGATCTCCAGAGATTTATGTTCCTTTTAAAGTGAATGTAGGAGGGAATGTAAAAGTTACCATTCCTAAACTAGGCGATAAACGAAAAATTATAGAACTCTCTGAACGTAATGCAAAATATTATCGTCAAGAGCGATTTAAGCAGATGAAGATAGTGGATCCTGATAGGCATGTAAATCGAATAATGGCTCAAATGAAAGAAGATTTACGTTTAAGTGTAGAGCCTCGCCATATAGAGTGTTTTGATAACTCGAATATTCAAGGGACTAATCCGGTTGCAGCCTGTGTAGTTTTTAAAAACGGAAAACCAAGTAAAAAAGATTATCGTAAATTTAATATTAAAACGGTAGAAGGGCCTAACGATTTTGCATCGATGGAAGAAGTGGTTTACAGGCGCTATAAGCGTTTGTTGGATGAAGGTCAAGATTTGCCACAATTAATAATTGTAGATGGAGGTAAAGGACAATTAAGTTCGGGACTAAAAGCATTAGAGACCTTAGGCTTACGAGGAAAGATAGCTATTGTGGGTATAGCAAAACGTTTGGAAGAAATTTATTATCCAGGCGATCCTATTCCTTTATATCTTGATAAAAAGACGGAATCCTTAAAAATTATCCAGTATCTTCGGAATGAAGCCCACCGTTTCGGAATTACATTTCACCGTAATAAACGAAGTAAAAGTGCGTTGAATACAGATCTGGAATCTATTAAAGGTATTGGAGAAAAAACTGTAGTAGAGCTTTTAAAAAGTTTCAGATCGTTAAAACGAATAAAAGAAGCTTCATTAGATGCACTTACCGAAGTAGTAGGTCATTCAAAAGCTACTATTATTTATAGTTATTATCACTCAGATTGATATGAAAAATACACTACTTATTTTTGGTCTGTTAGCTTTTCATGCTGTTTTTGCGCAGCAAGACGATTTGAAGGTGGGTTTAGTGTTAAGTGGTGGTGGAGCTAAAGGTTTAGCGCATATTGGAGCTATAAAGGCTATTGAAGAAGCAGGCGTCCGGATAGATTATATTGGAGGTACCAGTATGGGCGCTATTGTAGGAAGTCTATATGCAGCAGGATATTCTTCGGAAGAGTTAGATTCTATTGTACTGAGCACTAATTTTAATTATCTAATTCAGGATGCCATTCCGCGAAGGTCAATGACATTTTATGAAAAAGAGAATGTTGATAAATATGCAATAAACTTACCTTTCGATAATTTTAGTTTAGGATTTCCTTCAGGTCTTTCAAAAGGCCAAAATATTTATAATTTAATGTCGGGTCTTACGGTTCATCTAAATAATCAAACAGATTTTAGTAAATTACCTATTCCTTTTTTTTGTGTAGCTACGGATGTAGAGAGCGGGGAAGAAGTAATTTTAGATAAAGGTTCGCTAGCAAAATCGGTAGCAGCAAGTGGAGCAATTCCTACAGTATTTGCGCCAGTTAAAATTAACGATAGGTTGCTAATAGATGGTGGTATTGTAAATAATTATCCAGTAGAAGAGCTTAAAAAACGAGGTGTTGATGTTGTAATAGGTGTTGATGTTCAAGACACTTTATTAAGTCGAAAAAAATTAAAAGGGGTTTTTGATATACTTACTCAGGTAACCAATTTTAGGACTATTAAGGACATGAAATCTAAAATTCCTAAAACAGATATCTATATTCATCCGAATATCGATGATTTTACAGTATTTTCTTTTGACGATGCTCCAGCTATTATTGAAGCAGGAGAAAAAGCTGCTTTTCCTAAAATGAAAATACTTAAAGACTTGGCAGCTAAGCAAAAAAAACATCTTGTAAATTATCAAAGACAGGAAATTGATAGTGTTTATGTTTCAAAAATAGAGGTAACAGGAAACAATACATATCCTCGATCTTATGTGTTAGGTAGACTTCGGTTAAATTACCCTAAGAAGTATTCAATAAATAATTTAAACGATGCGATTAATAATTTATCGGCTTCTGGGAATTTTGATAAAATAAATTATTCGTTGTCTAAAATTGAAAATGAAGAAGAGGAATATGAATTCCATGTAAACCTAAAGGAAGGAGAAAATAAAACCTTTTTAAAATTTGGAATACATTATGATGATTTATACCGAAGTGCCGCTTTATTAAACCTAACCAAGAAGAGTACATTTTTTGCCAACGATGTAGCTTCTTTAGATTTAATTGTAGGAGAAAATCTACGCTATAACTTTCAGTATTATATTGACAAAGGCTATTATTGGAGCATCGGTATTAATTCTAGGTTTAATTCATTCGATAAACCGATTAATTACGATTTGATAAAGGAAGGAATACAAATGCCTATTACCGATGTTAATCGTATTGATATAGACTATAAAGATTTTACCAATCAATTTTATGTAGAAACTCTGTTTAGCCAAGCAGCATCTTTTGGAATAGGAGCAGAACATAAATATCTAAAAATATCTTCGCAAACTATTAACGATAGAGAGAATGATTTAGATGTTCCGGGAACTAATTTTGCAGACGCTAATTATTATAGTGGTTTTGTGTATTTAAAATTTGATACGCTAGATGATTTTTATTTTGCATCAAAAGGCTTTTATTTTAATGCACGTTTTAATGCATATCCATTTGCATCTGGAATCGATAATTTTTCAGAATTTTCGATTTTAAAAGGTAAAGCCGGTTATGCATTTACACCTATTTCAAAATTAAGTTTTCGATTTTTTTTTGAAACAGGAATGAATATTGGTTCAAAAGGAGATACAAGTTTTGATTATTTTTTAGGCGGGTATGGTAATAACTTCATTAATAATTTAGTGCCTTTTTATGGCTATGATTTTTTTAGTTTAGGAGGGAAAAGTTATGCAAAATCATTATTGGATGCTGATTTTGAGATTTTCCCGAAAAACCATCTGGTTTTTAGCGCTAATTATGCCAATGTAGATGATGATTTATATTCTAATGGTAATTGGCTTTCTATACCTGATTATTCAGGTTATGCACTAGGTTATGGGCTCGAAACTATTCTTGGTCCGTTAGAAGTAAAATATTCGTATTCCCCTGAAATAAAAAAGAGTCAATGGTTTTTCAGTTTAGGATTTTGGTTTTAGATGAGGTTTCACAAAACATATTTTTCAATAAGCATATCTATTTTTATTGTTGAAATTTTAATCGCAAAATTTTTTATTGGAAGTTTTATTCGTAATGTGTTTGGTGATTTTTTAATAGTGTATCTAATTTAGGAAGGTTATAAGTAAAATAATTATAGTGATTGTATTTCTGGAATTATAGAAAGCGCTTCAGCAATTAATTCGAAATTTCTAAATCGTAATTCTTTACCAAAACTCATGGTAGAGATCATAATTTCATCAACATCAAATTCTTTTGCTAGATTGCTTATTTTCTCTTTTATAATATTTGGAGTACCCGATACTATTCGTTTTGAATTATAATGTAACCGCTCTTTCTCAAAAGAAGTAAATTGATGGTTTTGGATAGTTTCGTAATCTGGAAATTTCTGATAGTTACCTAAATCAAACTGCAATAAAATATAATCAACATATTTCCGCATTTGGTTCGTTTCTTCTGAAGTTTCGCCGCACACTACAAAAATACCTAGTAAAACATTAGGACTCGGGTTTGTTGATGTTGGAACAAAGCTTTCTCGATATTGATTTACTACGTTTGGGCTAACCAAGCCATTAATAAATTTTGCAATGGCTAAATTAAGACCTTTTTTAGCAGCTATTTTTGCGCTATCACCGCTACTGCTTAAAATCCATTGTTGAGGTATTGTGTTTGCTTGAGGAACTGCATACACCCGTCCTTGCTCAGTTTCAACTTCATCTTTAAAAAATTGATTTAGCTGCGTTAGTTGCTCTTTATAATCTTCCTCGTTAAAATTATTAAAAGGGTTTAATAAAGTTGCGCTTGCCTTGTCTCCTCCTGATGCACGACCAATACCTAAATCAATTCTACCAGGATAAAGCGTTTCTAGTAATCTAAAGTTTTCAGCCACTTTAAAGGCACTATAGTTTGGGAGCATTATTCCGCCACTACCAATGCGAATATTATTTGTTTCAGCACCCAATCTAGCTAATAAAATTTCTGGTGCAGACCCTGCGATAAATTTTGAGTTGTGATGTTCGGATACCCAAAAGCGGGAATATCCTAATTTTTCGGCTAATTTTATAGTTTGTATTGTTTCTTGTATTGCTTGAGCGGGACTAATATTATGTCTAACTACCGATTGGTCTAAAAGTCCTATTTTCAAATCCTTCATCCTTCCTTCTTTTGTAATTTAATTGAAAAATAATACTAAATATTACAAGTTTTTTAATAATCTAAATTTATTAGTTAGTTTTTTGACTATTTCGAAAACAGTAAAATGGTGAAAAAGAGATTATTATTAGTTTTTTAAGTGCTTCTGTTTTTGATTAAAATTTACGGGAAATGCTAAATTATTATCAATAATACATGTGAATGAAGCTTAGTTGTTGATAAGTAATATTTCTTGCGTTAAAATAAAATTTTGTGTTTTTTAAACGAGAAGTTTTGTAGAAATTTGCACCTGCATTTTTGGAGTGGTTACCAAATAATGTATTTTTTCATAATTTAAGTTTTAGTTGGTTAATAAGATAAAAAACCCCGTTATTCATTTAATGGGGTTTTTTGTTTTTTATACATTTGGAATAGTAATTGTAAATTAGCTTTATGACCTAATATTTTAAAAGGCCTTTTATGTATAAAAAATTTGCAATTAGTTTGCTATTAGTATTGTTTGTCTTAAAATCATCCCAAGGGCAAACAGCTTATCAAGATGGAGAGTGGTTTAAATTCCGTATTCATTATGGGCTTTTTAACGCTAGTTTTGCAACCTTACAGTTAAACGAAACATCGCTAGCCGGTAAACCTGTTTATCATATAACCGGTAAAGGTAAATCTACCGGACTTTTACATTTATTCTTTAAAGTAGACGATACTTATCAAACATTTATTGATAAACAAGATTCAAGACCTTATAAATTTCTTCGGAAAATAAATGAAGGTGGGCATACTAAAAACTTAATTATCAATTTTGATCATCAAGATAATAAGGCTCGGGTTTACGATAAAAAACATGACACCCGAAAAACCTATACAACAAAGGAGAATATCCACGATATGTTGTCATCATTTTATTATCTTCGCAATCAAATAAAACCAGAAAAACTAACACCTGGTGAAGAGTTTCATCTAAATCTTTTCTTAGACGGTGAAAATATAGATTTTAAGGTTCGTTTTGTAGAAAGAGAGATCATTAAAACTAAATTCGGAAAAGTAAAAGCATTGAAATTTAAACCATATGTTTTAGCGGGAAGAGTTTTTAAGGAAAAAGAAAGTCTTACTTTTTGGGTAAGTGATGATGAAAATAAAATTCCGTTAAAAATAAAAGCAGATTTAGCTGTAGGGTCTTTAGATGCAGATTTGGAAGCTTATAAAGGTTTAAAACATCCATTTACGATAATACAAGAATAGTAATTTGAATTTAAGATGGCTAAATACTCCAATTTAAAAATAGAATATTCAGAAAAATTAGCTCTGTTTTTTCTGAAAATAGCTGTTTTTAATAGTGTTTTTTTAAATGGTAAACTTCCTGTATATCTAAGGAAAATAGTAGCTTGTATAAACTATTTTCTTTTTGAAAATAAGCAAAAAATTCTAGTGCAGTTAAATTTAATCAAAAGGATTATAAATCTCTCAAACAAAACATTCATTTTAAAAATAAAACAAAATCTAAATAAGATTTTTGACTGTTCTTCGTTGAAAAGAACAGATATTTTATATGTTGAATTTTGAAAACAAAAAGCTGAAATTGAGAAGAATTAGTTTGTTTTTCCTGTTAGTGCTAGTTTTAGCAGGATGCCAAGAAAAAGAAGAAAAAAAACAAGAAGTAGTTAAAGCAGAAAAGCCGGCTCCTAAGCCAGTAATAAAAGAATATGGATTTAATTTAAATGATTTTGATGTTGTTGTAGATACCATTAAATCCGGAGATAATTTTGGATTTATATTAAATAATAATGGAGTTGATCAAGGTCACGTTTTCGAAATAACACAACGAGTTAAGGATACGTTTAATCCTGCTCGAATTATAGCCGGGAAGAAGTATGTTATTTTAAAATCTAAAGATTCCACACACAAGCCACTTCATTTTATCTATCAAAACGGAACAATAGATTATACTGTGCTGAATATAGGTGATTCTATTTCGGCTTATACTGCAAAAAAGCCAGTAACTATAAAAAAACGAGAAGTCTCTGGAGTAATAACTTCATCACTTTCAGAAGCCGTTAATGCTCAGGGATTAAGTAATATGGTAATGTATAAATTATCAGATATTTATCAGTGGAGTATCGATTTTTTCAAACTTCAGAAGGGAGATCAATTTAAAATAGTATATCACGAAAAATATATCGATGATACTATTTTTGCCGGTATCGAAAAAGTAGATGCCGCTGTTTTTAAACATGGTAATAAACCTTTTTATGCGTTTAATTATGAAACGGATACAGTGACTGGACAAGCTAGCTTTTATGACGAAGAAGCTAAAGCCTTGCAAAGTTTCTTTTTAAAAGCACCCTTAAATTATAGCCGTATTTCTTCACGTTATCAAAAAAGAAGATTTCATCCGGTTCAAAAACGTTGGAAGGCTCATTTAGGTACCGATTATGCGGCACCAACCGGAACGCCAATTAAAACCACTGCCGATGGTCGAGTTATTGCTTCTAGCTATACATCTGGTAATGGGAATTATGTAAAAGTACGGCATAATAAAAAATATACGACCCAATATTTACATATGAGTAAACGAAATGTAAAAAAAGGACAAATTGTAAAGCAGGGAGATGTAATTGGTTTTGTGGGGAGTACAGGTTTAGCAACCGGACCTCATGTTTGTTATCGTTTTTGGGTAAACGGAAAACAAGTGGATCCATATCGACAAAACCTTCCAACTGCTAAAAAAATAGAAGATGATAAGAAAGACGCTTATTTAGCTTCTATAAAACCATTGAAAACGGAATTAGATAATATTCCATATAAAAATATTTAAATGAAAAATATTAATCCAACCACAACAGAAGCCTGGAAAAAGTTAAAAGCTCATTTTGAGGAAACCAAAGATGATACTTTAAAAAAATTATTTGATACCGATAAAGATCGTGCATCGAAATTCATTATAAAATGGGAAGATTTTTATGTAGATTTTAGTAAGAATCGTATCACAGAGACTACAAAAAACTTATTGCTAGAATTAGCAGAAGAGTGTGGTTTACAAGAAGCAATGGATTCTTATTTTGGTGGAGATGCAATTAATCAAACCGAAAATAGAGCCGTATTGCATACCGCTTTGCGAGCGCCAAGTGATTCAGAAATTACATTAGATGGTGAAAATGTAATGGATGAAGTTAAAGCTGTAAAAAGCAAGATAAAATCTTTTTCTTCTGAAGTAATTCAAGGAATTAAAAAAGGATATACCGATAAAACATTTACAGATATTGTAAATATAGGTATTGGTGGTTCAGATCTTGGCCCGGTAATGGTTACTGAAGCATTAGCTTTTTATAAGAACCATTTAAATGTTCATTTTATTTCAAATGTAGATGGCGATCATGTTCATGAAACGATAAAAGATCTTAATCCTGAGACTACTTTATTTGTAATAGTTTCTAAATCTTTTACCACTCAAGAAACGCTTTCTAATTCAACTACAGTAAGAAATTGGTTTAACAGAACGGCTCCTAAAGAAGCTGTTTCTGAACATTTTGTAGCGATTTCTAGTAATGTAGATAAAGTAAAAGAATTTGGAATAGACGAAGAAAATATTTTCCCAATGTGGGATTGGGTTGGAGGCCGATTCTCTTTATGGAGTGCAGTTGGATTATCAATAAGTTTAGCTATTGGTTATCCTAATTTTGATGCTTTATTAAGCGGAGCCCAAAAAATGGATAAACATTTTAAAGACACAGATTTTGCAGAAAATATTCCTGTACAAGCAGCATTATTAAGTGTTTGGTATAATAACTTTTATAAAGCTGAAAGCGAAGCCGTAATTCCTTATACTCAATATTTACATAGATTACCAGCTTATTTGCAACAAGCAATTATGGAAAGTAATGGTAAAAGTGTAGATAGAAACGGAGATAAAGTAGATTACCAAACTGGCTCTATAATTTGGGGAGAACCAGGAACAAATTCTCAACATGCCTTTTTCCAATTAATACACCAAGGGACTAAAATAATTCCAACAGATTTTATTGGTTTTAAAGTGCCCTTATTTGAAGATAAAAGTCATCATGATAAATTAATGGCTAATTTCTTTGCACAAACAGAAGCCTTACTTCAAGGAAAAACATCAGAAGAAGTACGAGAAGAGTTGGTCGCTAAAGGAATGACAGAGGAAGAAATGGAAAAAATTGTTCCATTTAAAGTTTTTGAAGGTAATAAGCCAACTACATCTTATTTAATTAATAAGCTTACTCCTGAAAGTTTAGGTAAACTAGTAGCTATGTACGAACATAAAATATTTGTAGAAGGAGTAATTTGGAATATTTTCAGTTATGATCAATGGGGTGTAGAACTTGGAAAGCAATTAGCATCTTCAATTTTAACAGATATAGATTCTAAAAAAATTACCAGTCACGATGAATCAACTTCAGCTTTGCTAGATAATTATTTAAAATAGGCTATAAAATAGATCATTTTAAATGAGAAGCCCCCCTTTTTTAAAGGGGGCTTTTTTATTTCAATTTTTCGAAAACGTTTTATTTAGAAATCATCTGTATTGGCTTGTTAAAGTTTTTATTAGTTTAAGTGATAAATTATTATTAATTAACTGTTAATTGTTGTTTTTTGTTAAAAATACAATCTTTTTTATTTAAATATCGAAGTAGTTACATCCTCACTTTCAGAGAGTTTATAAAAAGTTTATGTTTGTAGCGTAAAAGATGTTAAACTAAGATTCTTAACATTACGTTAAACTTGAATCTATTGAAATTAACTTCTTTTGCGCTGAACTAAAATCAAATCAAACAAAGTGCAATGAAAAAAATTACAAACCTACTAGTTGTAGCTTTCATTATGTGTTCTGCCTTCATGCAAGCGCAAGGAATTTTAACTGGTAAAGTAGTAGATGCAGAAACAGATACTCCAATTCCAGGAGCAAATGTTTTTGTAGAAGGTACAAACAATGGTGCTATTACCGATTTTGACGGTTTATTTCAATTAGAAGTAGATGAAAACAGTGGTGTTCTAAAAATATCATATGTTGGTTTTGCTTCAAAAAATGTAAAATTTGCAATATCTAATGGTAGTGAAAAAGATTTAGGAGCTATCGGGTTAGAAATGGATCAAGGTGCTTTAGATGAGGTCTTGGTGACAGCTTACTCTCTAGCTATTGATCGAAAAACTCCTGTTGCAGTTTCTACAGTTAAGTCTGAAGAAATAGCACTTAAATTAGGAACTCAAGAATTTCCTGAAATTTTAAAAACTACTCCTGGTATTTATGCTACAAAGCAAGGTGGTGGATATGGAGATGGTCGTGTAAATATCCGTGGATTTAGTTCTGAAAACGTTGCGGTTATGATTAACGGTGTACCTGTTAATGATATGGAAAACGGATCTGTTTACTGGAGTAACTGGGCTGGTTTAGGAGATGTTACTTCTACTATGCAGGTACAAAGAGGTTTAGGTGCTGCTAAAGTAGCTGTGCCTTCTGTAGGTGGTACTATTAATATTGTTACAAAAAGTACCGATGCTAAAGAAGGTGGAAAAATAATGTCTTCTATAGGTAATAATGGATATTTAAAATACGGAATGACGTATTCTACAGGTCTTTCTGATAAAGGCTTTGCTGCCACTGTATCGGCTTCTAGAATTAGTGGAGATGGTTATGTAAATGGCCTTGAATTTAGTGGATACAATTATTTTGTGAATTTATCGCAACAGATAAATGAAAATCATCTTCTTTCTTTTAATGCATTTGGCGCACAACAGCAGCATGGGCAACGTTATACAAGATATACAATTAAAGAGTATAAACAATCAGAAGCAGGGCCTAAAAGATTTAATGGTGACTGGGGTTACAAAAATGGAGAAGTTTATAATTCTTCTTACAACTTTTATCACAAACCACAAATGTCTTTAAACCATTACTGGACAGTTAACGACAAAACTAATATATCTACAGCATTATATGCTTCTTTTGGATCTGGTGGAGGACGTAGAACTCAAGGTGATAAAATTGGATCTGACGAGTACAGATTAGGAGGATTTGATCAGCCTATAGATTTTGATAAAATTGTTGACGAAAATAGAGCTTTAGGAACTTTAGGGGCATCTGATATGGTTTATGCTTCAAATAATAGCCATCAATGGTACGGAATTCTTTCTACTTTTAAAAATAGAACAACCGATAAGCTAACACTTTCAGGAGGTATTGATGGTAGATATTATGTAGGTTCTCACTGGTACGAGATTACCGATTTATTAGGAGGCGATTATTGGTTGAATGATAACAATCCTAATGATATTAATGCAAATCAAGCTCTACAAGTAGGAGATACTTTTGGTAAAGATTATGATGGGAAAGTAATTCGAGGTGGTGTATTTGGACAAGCAGAATATGATGTGTTAGATAATTTAAATGTTTTTGCATCTGCTAATGTTTCTAGAACAGTATACAGTTTAGAAAATAACCAGAAAGTAATCGATAAGAAAAAGTCAGATCATGTATATTTTACAGGATATGGTGTAAAAGGTGGAGCTAACTATAACTTTACCGATAATCAAAATGTATTTGCTAATGTGGGGTATTTTACAAGAGCACCTTTCCTTTCTAATGTATTCATGAACTCAACAGGATCTACAGAAGCTAATAAAGATGCAGTTAACGAAAAAATATTTAGTGCAGAATTAGGATACGGGTTTAGATTGCCAAATTTAAAATTAGCACTGAATTTATATCGTACAGAATATATTGATAAAGCTCTAGCCGGCTCGTATCAAATTCAAGGAGAAAGAGATAATATCAGAAGATATTATAATCTTCAAGGAGTAGATGCATTGCACCAAGGTATAGAAGTAGAAGCATCTTATAATGTAACCGATAAATTTAAAGTAAACGGAATGCTTTCTTTAGGAGATTGGGAGTGGACAAATAATGCTCAAGGATTTAAAAAAGATGAATTTGGAAATGTAACTGAAGAAATAAATCTGTATTCAAAAGGTTTAAAAGTTGGTGATGCTGCCCAAACTACTTTTGCCTTAGGGGGTAGCTACGATTTTGCTCCAAAATCAACCATTTTTGTAGATTATAACTATGCAGGAAACATGTATGCTTATTATAATATAGACAGTAGAATGAGTGAGGGTGATGAAGGAAAACAAACATGGAAAGCACCAGAATATGGCTTGTTCGATTTAGGAATTAAACATACATTCGATTTTGGTCCTTTTGAAGCATCATTATATGGTAAAATTAACAATGCATTAAATACTGAGTATATATCAGATGCTAGAGATGCTGATGGTACAGCACAAAATGCTACAGTATACTTCGGATCAGGAAGAACTTACAGTGTAAGCTTTAACCTTAAATTTTAAAAATAAAAGATAAAAATATAGAAATGAAAAAAATTTTCACTCTAATAGTAGGATTAACCGCTCTTTTATCGGTTGGCTGCGATCCTATGGACGATATTTATGATGATATCGACACTAGTATACAAGTAAACGGAAACGAAAATTTAGTTTTATCATCAGAAGATTATACAGAAACTCTGAAATTAACTAATGAATATTTTAGTGATCTAGATTTTGCAAAAGACACGATACCTTTTTTATTAAATTCAAAGTATCCAGCTTTTACAGATGGATCTTTAGTTAATGTAACTTTTAATCTTAATAATAGTAATTCTATAGCTGTTAAAGTAGATACATTAGTTGACGATAATTATACTGAAAACGGATATTCGGGTAAGTATATACCAACCAATAATGAAACTAAATCTTTTTTAGAAGATTTCTATCCTGATTCAAAAAAAGGTGATGTTGCAGAATTAACATATTCTAAAATAACAGAAGGAGATGTTATAGTATATAAATTGACTAGTAGTAACTTTGAATTTATCGGAGAAGCTTTAGCTGATAAATATCCTGGCCCAGCTGAAAATGCAGGTAACTATGGAAGTTTTGATATTAATACAGATAGCCAAAACTATTGGTCTGAAGATATGATTTTAGATGCTTTAGATGTTTTGTTACAAGATAGATATCCAAATGCTTCTGAAGATCAAACTTTTGTTATCTCTTACAAAACATATGGAGGTTCAGGGTCTGCAACTTCTGTATTAATTTATAATAATAGTAATTTTGTAATCGATACTAATGTAGCTTCAAAAACAAGTCAAGTTACCGAGAGTTTTGTTAATTATGGCGGATATTGGGAAATGCCAATTGAGCTAGTAGAGCAAGATTATTACGATATGGGACAGAGATATGCTAACTTTGACGATAAGGATGAAGTAGCTTATAAATTAGGATTGTTTTTAGAAAATAAATATACTTATGCTGAAGAAGGTGATTTTGCAGCTGTAAAGTATAATTTTTATTCTGATGGTAGTACCGAAACTACTTATGCAGAATTTAATTTTACAGATGGTAAATTTGTATATATACCAGATGCAACAATAGGAGAATCATCTATACAATTTGGTTTAGAAAATGGTGTATGGGTACCTGATAATACAATTCAATATACGATGACCTCTGCTGATTATGATGCTATTGCTGAAGAGTTTGCTTCAACATATCCTGATCAAGCAAGTAACTTGGGTAGTTATGGTAATTTTAATAGACAAGGATCTAGCAGTAGCTGGACAGATGAAATGATGGTTGAAGTTGTTGCTTTTCTATTAAATAAAAATAATCCAAATGCTGAAGTGGGACAAAAATTTGTTGTTACTTATAAGTCTTATGGTAACTCTGATACAGAGTCTTTAAATATGATTAAAAGCGAAAATGGAGATTGGGTAGTAAAAGAATAATTACTAATTAATCTACAATAATATAAAAAAGCTTCCTTTCAATAAGGAGGCTTTTTTTATATTAATATTTTTAAATATTCGTTTAATTACATTTGAAAAACTATTTTTGTAAAAAATACAAGACTATGTACGAGACTATACAATTTATACATTCATATTGGGCATTTTTAGTAGTTGCAATGCTTGCAATAGCTTCTATTACTTCAATTATTGGGTGGTTGTCAGGTAAAGAATATGGAGCGGTTAATTTCCGAATTTCCTTATTTACACTTATTGTATCTCATATCCAATTGTTAATAGGTATTATACTGTACTTTACAACTCCTTATTTTAAAATGTGGGGAGAAGTTGGCATGGGTGGAGTAATGAAGGATGCAACACTAAGATTGTATAACGTTGAACATCCGCTGATGATGATTATTGCTATAGCTTTAATTACTATTGGCTATTCTAAGCATAAAAAGAAACTAACATCAACTCCAAAATTTAAAATTTTGGCTATTTTTTATACACTGGCACTAATAGTACTCTTATCTAGAATTCCTTGGAATGCATGGTTGTCATAATCAATAGATAATTATAATATTTAAAAATCCTTACTTTTAGTGAGGATTTTTCTTTTTAACCAAGTACAGATAAACCGGAAAATGATCACTATAACCACCTAAATAACCATTATAACCATAGGTTCTGAAGGGATATCCTTTATATTTTCCATTTTTGGTTATTAAATAATCTTTACTGAAAATACCAGCTTGATAAAACTGAAAATTAAGATAATTCTTATCTGTTAATTTACCAGAAACTAATATTTGATCAAATAAATTCCAGTGATCTCTATAAGCTAAACTGCCCATTCCATTTTTATAGAGATTTAGCATCGGATTGTAAAACTCAAATTGATTTGGGTTTTCTGAAGTTTTAAGTAACTTTTTTACGCTTTTGTTTTTAGGGTCATCATTAAAATCACCCATATTAACAATTTTAATTGAAGCATTGGTAGCCCAAATCGAATCGCAAATTCTACGGTTTACTAATGCAGTCGATTCTCGATAATTTCGGCTTGCTTTTTCACCACCACTTCGCGATGGCCAATGGTTAACTATAAAAGCAAAATTCTCATTTTCGATAGTTCCTGTACAAACTAAAATATCTCGCGTATATTTTCGATTGCTATTCGGTGTAATTAATTCTACAGGTATAGCCTTTGTATGCTTAGGAATAAAAATATTCTTATTGTATAGCAAAGCAACATCTATTCCTCGCCGGTCAGGAGAATCAAAATGAATAATATCATAATTTTCAGAATTCAATATTGGAGTATTCAGTAAATCCTCAAGAACTTTTCGATTTTCAATTTCAGCCAAGCCAATTATTTCCGGAGAATTTCTGGTTAACGAATTTCCTATTTCAGCAATAACTTTGGAAATATGATTTAGTTTTAATTGATACCGAATTCTAGTCCAAGCATCTTTTCCTTCAGGAGTGCGATCATCATCAAACCTAAAAGGATCATCTTCAGTATCAAACAAATTTTCAACATTATAAAAAGCAACAGTCATAACTTGATATTCATGATGTTGCTGAGCAAAAACTGAAAAGCAAATAAAAAACCAAAAATAAGATAAGTTACTCATATACAAATAATTGTATTTATGTTAAAAAATAAATAAAAATTACGGTTTAGTATATAAATTTAATAAATTGATTTTCAATATACTGATTATCAATGAGATTTGTTGTTTTTTATTTATTGTTTCAGATGGTTTTTATCAATCTCTATTCCCAGCAATCTAAAATAGATGGGCAATTAATTAATGCCAGAACTCAGCAACCAATAGATAATGCAAAAATTCAATTACTAGGCCATTCTGAATATATACATAGCGATTTGAATGGATATTTTAAACTGAAAATACCTGAGAGGGCAGAGGGAGAATTTTTACTTAAAATAGCGAAGGAAGGTTTTAAAGATTTAAAGTTACCGTTAGTAATTTATGCTAACAAATCGATAGATTTAGAAGTGCTATTAATGAATCCCGATATCGCAGAAAAACAATTACAGATGGGAAGCATTGTTCTTTCCGAGAATGCATTAAATCAAGAGAATATAGATGTTGGTTTTATTCCCGGTTTATTAAATGCTAATAGAAATAATTTTTTAAATGCAGCCGCTTTCGATTTTAGTCAAACTTTTTTTAAAGCTCGTGGTTACGATAGCGAATATGGTGTTATATTAATAAATGGATTGGCATTTAATAAACTTTTTGATGGACGACCTCAGTGGAGCAATTGGGGCGGATTAAATGATGTACAACGCAATCAGGAATTTGTATATGGTGTCGGAGCTACCGATCAGCATTTTGGTCAGGTGGCAGGCTTAACAAATTTTACGATGCGAGCCTCAAAGTTTTCGAAAGGGAGTAAAATATCTATTTCGGCTGCTAACAGAAGTTATAGAGGCCGCTTAATGGCTACTTATCATTCCGGAGAGATAGATAATGCTTGGTATTATTCAGTATCAGCCAGTAAACGTTGGGGAGAGGAAGGTTTTACAAACGGAACTTTGTACAATTCCTACGGGATATTCTTCGCTGCGGAAAAAACTATTAACAAAAAACACAGCATCAATCTTACAGCATTCTATACTCCAACAACACGCGGCAAATCGGCAGCTATTACCGATGAAGTTTTCGAGTTGAAGGGAAGACGTTACAATAGTTATTGGGGATTGCAGAACGGGAAAATTCGAAATGCTCGTTTGCGTGAAATTAAAGAGCCTATTGTAATGTTGAATCATTATTGGAAGCTAACTTCTAAAACTTCATTACAAAACAATTTAGGCTATCAATTTGGTAAAATAAGCAACTCTAGGTTAGATTATGGAGGAACAAATCTGATTAATTTTGGAGATGATATTTTCTATGAAGGTGGCGGTCGTAATCCGGATCCAGCCTATTATCAAAATTTGCCGAGTTATTTTTTGCGTTTTCAAGGAAATGAAAATTATGAAGCAGCCTATAAAATCCAACAAGAATTTATTGAAGATGGACAATTAAATTGGCAAAGTTTATATGAAGCTAATCAAAGCCAAAAAAATAGTAATAGTAATGCAATTTATGCATTGGCAGCAGATATAGCTAATAATCGAAAATGGCTATTTAGTAGTCAATTTCAACATACTATTTCCCCTATTTTTTCAGCGAATGCAGCACTTTCCTATACTCATTTATTAAATAAAAATTATGCTGAAATTCAAGATTTGTTGGGTGGATCAGAATTTTTAGATATCAATTTTTTTGCTGAAGAAACCGAAACAATTCCTTTAGAAGAAGCCGTTCAGAATAATTTAAAAAATCCAAATAAATTAGTTAGGGAAGGGCAAGTCTATAAATATCATTATAATTTAAATGCTGCTCAGGCAAAAGCTTTTTACCAACTTCAGTTTCGAAAAAATAAGCTTAGTGCTTTTTTGGGAGGAAGCGTAAGTTATACAGACTATATTCGAGACGGAAAATTTCAGAGTGGGTTGTATCAAAATCAATCTTTAGGAGAAAGCCAGCAGTTAGATTTTACTAATCTCGGTTTTAAAGGAGGGATTACTTATCAGTTCAACGGAAAGCATGCTGCAATTTTAAATAGTAGCTATCAAACAAGAGCTCCAAATCTTCAAAATTCATTTTCTAATCCTCGGCAAAATAATTTCATTGTTCAGAATTTAGAAAGCGAACATATTTTTTCTATAGATGGCAGTTATCAATTTCGATCTTCAAATTTTAATGCAAAGCTTACTGGTTATTTTTCGAATTTTAGCAAACTAACCGACGTATCTTTTTATTATGCCGATGGTTTGTCTGGCTTGGGTAGAAATACAACTACCGCCTTTGTGCAAGAAGTACTCACCAATATTGAAAAACAACATATTGGGATTGAATTTGGAGCCGATTATCAACTTACGGCTTCGCTAAAATTAAAAACAGTTGTAGCAATTGGGCAACATATTTTTGCTAACAATCCAAATTTATACGTAACAAGCGATAGTTTTTCTGGAAGTATCGATTATGGTACTTCAAAATTAAAAAACTACCGATTAGCGAATGGGCCACAACACGCTGCACAAGTAGGTTTTGAATATCGTGATCCTGATTATTGGTGGTTTGGTGCAACGGCAAACTATTTTTCGCATGCTTTTATTAATAGCAGTCCATTAATTCGAACCGATAATTTTGCAACAGCACCTGACGGATTGCCATTAGCAAATTACAATCCGGAAGTAGCTAAACGTTTATTACAGCAAGAACAGTTACCCGATTATTGGCTAGTAAATCTAATTGGAGGGAAATCTTGGAAAATAAAACAGAAATATTTGGGGCTGTTTGTCAGTTTAAATAACATACTCGATACAGTTTTTAAAACCGGTGGTTACGAGCAATCTCGAAATGCGAATTATACCAGTTTAAAAGAAGACCGAGAACGTGAAATGCCGATTTTTGGTAACAAATATTGGTTTGGGCGTGGTATCACTTATTTCACTAATTTTTATATACGGTTTTAAAATGAAGAAGATTAGTAGCCTTTTTGTGTTTTTAATAGCATTTGCTTGTGTAGAAACTGATAATTACGATATTCCAAAATCGGGAAGTATAATCGAATCTCAAGTTAAAGGAACTGAAATAAGTATAAATTCGGTTAAAAACAATTATAATCAAGAAACGGCAGAAATTTATACATTTTCTGGAGATATGTATTTTGTAGGTTATGTGATTTCTTCAGATAAAGCAGGGAACTTTTATAATAAACTAATTTTACAAGATGCACCTGAAAATTCACAAAGCGGTATTCAAATTTTGGTAGATGAAAATGCGTTATTTGAAACTTACGATTTAGGTAGAAAATTAATTATTCGTCTTGAAGGCCTTAGCCTTTGGAAGAATAATGGTGTTTTTCAATTAGGAAAACAAAATAGGGGCGATGTGGTGGCGATAACCCCTTCTGAGATTGATCGGTTTATTTTGAGAACACAAACAATAAGCAAATTAGAACCTAAACTAATCGATATTGGTGATTTTTCGCAAGCAATTTTAAATACCTATGTAAAACTTGAACGGGTTCAGTTTAATCGAACTATTGTACGAGAATCGTATACGTTTGCCGGAGAAAGTTTCGATCAATACGATGCGGTGCGCCAAATTGAAAGTTGCCAAACTACTGAGATTTCGTTTGTAGGGACTAGTACTTATGCCGATTTTAAATCTATTGCTGTTCCCGATGGTACAGGTAGTATTGAAGGTGTACTTACCCGTAATTATTATGACGATTATTACGTGTTGAAAGTAAATAGTTTATCAGCTATGAAATTTAATGCGGAACGATGCGATCCTGATTTTTTTGAATGTAGTGAAACCGCAGTAGAGGGTGATTATATTTTATTTAGTGAGAATTTTGCTGAAATTACAAATGAAAAAAAGCTAGATGAATTAGGATGGATGAATAGAAATATTAATGAAGGTGAAGAACGTTTTGTTGATGCCACTTCTAATGGTAACCGAACGATACGTATTTCAGGATATAATACAGGCGAGAATCCGTTAGAAGTTTGGTTGGTAACTCCTAATATAGATCTATCAAAATCAGGCGGAGAAATGCTCTCTTTCGATATTAAAGCTTCTTACGATAATGGTAGTATTTTAAAAGTTTATATAAGCGAAGATTTTAGCGGAAATCCTAAAAATGCAAATTGGAAACTTTTAAAAGCATCTATTCCAATAGGACCAACCAACCAGAACGGGGCAGGTTTTACCCATTCAGAAATAGATATTAGCTGTTTGCAAGATAGTGTTGCTGTTGGGTTTTATTATTTAGGTCGCGATCCCGATAAAACCACTACTTATGATATTGATAATATTCGGATAAACGCTAGAGAAATTATTTCTGAATAGAATCAAGAAGTATTATTCTCGAAGACTTTTTTTGAAACGATAAGGTTCCCAAATTTCATAAAGCGGTTTTCCTTCAGAGCTTGTTCCTCGATGATACCATTGTCCATTATCCAATTCATATTCAAAAGAAAGGCTAGCCCCAACCATAATTTCATCTCTAGAGAACACTTCGATATTTTCAAGATATACATCATATTGCGCGTAGGAAGAACCTGCTCCACATGCTATAAATTTTCCGTTTTCCGGATTAAATGTTACCCACTGAAATTTTTCACCACTTATAATTTTAAGGCAAGTTTGATTTTTAGGTAAATCGAAAGTAACTTTTCCGTTTTCTTTATTTCCTTTTAAAACCCATAAACCACTTAGCTTATTTTTTGCTGAACTAATACGAAGCCAAGTTGAAGATTGATTTCCAGCTTTTAATTGCAAGGTATCGTTAGTTGTTGAAATTTTAAATTTTTTGGAAGTATGAATTAGATTTTCTTCTGAGGTATTAAAATCATACTCTTCAGAGTACGTTGAAGCATCTACAGTATATCGGCCTCCTTTAGCATCGCTAAATTTATAATCTCCTTCTTTACTAGATTCCATAAAGTAACCATCTTCATAAATGCGAATACAACTACTTCCTGATAGAGGTTTATTATTTTTCTGAATAAGCTCCCAAGATCCATCTATGTTTTGGCAAAAACTAGCTTGGCTAATACTAAAAACGAGTACTAAAAAAAATATCTTCATCACGTAATGGTTAACGCGATGAAGATACTAATATTCTAAAGTTTTCAGAAAGATTATTTTTCTTCTCCGTATTTATCGTATTCCGGGTAAAGGAAATTATTGTAAGGAAAACGGGTAACGTGTATTTTACGTACTTCTTCGTATACTTTCTTACGGAAGTCTTCCATGTTTTCTTTTTCTAAAGCAGAAATAAACAAAACATTTTCACCTAAACGGTTCATCCAAGTTTCTTTCCATTCCTGTAGTGTATAATGAGCTTTAGTTTTTTCGGTAACCAAATCGTCTTCTTCAATCTCTTCCGGAATATATTGATCGATTTTATTAAAAACCATCACAATTTTTTTATCCGACTTATCAATTTCGCTTAAAATCTGATTAACCGATTCGATATGCTCTTCAAAATTAGGATGAGAAATATCGACTACATGAAGCAGTAAATCGGCTTCCCGAACTTCATCTAAAGTAGATTTAAACGATTCTACTAATTGAGTTGGTAGTTTTCTAATAAACCCTACGGTATCAGAAAGTAAAAACGGTAAATTTCGAATCACAACTTTACGAACTGTTGTGTCCAAAGTTGCAAATAATTTATTTTCAGCAAAAACTTCACTTTTACTAATGGTATTCATTAGCGTAGATTTACCAACATTGGTATATCCTACTAAAGCAACTCGAATTAGCTGGCCACGATTACCTCTTTGTACCGCCATTTGCTTGTCGATAGTTACCAATTTCTTTTTTAGTAGCGAAATTTTATCGCGTACTATACGTCGGTCAGTTTCAATTTCAGTTTCCCCTGGTCCGCGCATCCCGATACCACCACGTTGTCTTTCTAAGTGAGTCCACATACCTGTTAAGCGTGGTAATAAATACTCGTATTGAGCAAGTTCTACCTGAGTTCTGGCATAACTGGTTTGTGCTCGTTGTGCAAAAATATCTAGAATAAGGTTGGTTCTATCTAAAACTTTACACTTTAGGATTTTTTCTATATTTTTTTGTTGAGCAGGAGAAAGTTCATCATCAAAAATAGCTGTTCCAATTTCATGTTCAACTACATAATCTTTTACTTCATCCATTTTTCCGGTTCCTATAAAAGTTTTAGGATTCGGAATATCCATTTTCTGTGAAAAACGTTTGGCAACTTCACCTCCGGCTGTATAGGTAAGGAATTCTAATTCATCTAAGTATTCCTTTAACTTATCTTCTGGCTGGTCTTTGGTAACAATACCAATCAAAACAGCTTTCTCGTAACTTAAATCCGTTTTTTCAATCATAATTACAAATGTACATAATAGATTATTATTGGATTTTTTAGTGGCAAATTTTTAAGAAAATATTCTTTAAAAAAAGCCTATAATTATAAATTACAGGCTTTCCAAAATCCAATTTTTAAATTAGGTTTTAAAAATTATAATTAAAACCAAGTCCGAATACTTCTCTTACCTGAAAAGCTTTTACGGCATTATCGTCGTAAATGGTCTGAAAGATGAAGTTAGTAGATAGTAAATCGTTAATCTTCATCTTAATATTCATCGTGTAATTAATGTCTACATTTTGTACATCTTCTAAATAGTTAGAGTATAGGTTTAAAATGTTTTCCATTTTTACATTTTCAATAAGATCGAATTTCGCATAGCCTGAAATAGAAGCACCAAGTTCTAATCGAGTGCTTTTTCCTGCATCAACTCCAAAATAATCGCCATCTACATATTCTGGTGCAGATGTGAAATCTGAGTCTACTAAAATTAATTTTCCGGTTGCCGGAGCAAAGTTCACATATAAGTTCTCGCTCTTTTTCCAAAGTATACCAGGACCAAATTGTAAATATGCAGGAGATATAAAATGTGTTCTTTCTGTTCGAATGCTTTCTCCTGTTTCGGTATCTTCACTGTATTTGTATCCTTTAGTAATTTGGGTTCTAAAATTTATAAAGAATGAATAAAACCAATTAGATTCTTTTATTTGCTTACCTGCAACAGAATTGTATTCAAGCCGGTCACTAGTTTTTTGCGCAAACTTACTGTCCTTTTGTTTCGTTAAACCATAATCTACCATAATTTTATTATCCCAAGTAAAATCATCTTTTAAATAATTAAAATCGTAGTTTACAATTAAATTACCGGCAATGTTTGATGTTCCTCCGCCCGTCCATTCTGCATTAAAAGCTGACTGATTAAAAAGTAATTGAAGATTTCCTTCTGTTGTCCAACCTTGCTTTTGTTTATTAGTTTCCTCTTTTTGAGCATGTACAGAAATTGAAGCCAAAATCAATAATCCGAGTAAGATTTTTTTCATGTTAGTTAGTCTTTTTTTTGTACAATGGGACTGAAGAACAGGCTTCGCCATACATTATACTTTTTGCAATTGGTTGTAGTTTATTAATTAAAAGAATATATGCATTTTCAGGTACAGGTTTATTAGAACAACCTTTAACAATAACGGGTTTGTCTTTTAAGTTTGAAAGTTCTAAATTTTGAATTACTTCGGTGTAAATAATCGTTTCTAAATCTTTTAAACTCCCGCTAATTACTTTTTTGGCATAAGGCTGTAAATAAGTAGCCAATAGCATGTAAGCCCAAGCTGGAATAATAGCCTCGGTACTGCAATTTAAAGCTACAAAACAGTCTTGGTATTGGCTCCAATCGTGTTTTTTAGCTTCTTCTCTAAAGACTTTTTCGCGCAATACAAAACCTTCTAATAACCAAGTAGAAATATCGAAACTTACTCTTTTACCTTCGGGATAATACTCTTCTAAATTAAAAGTAATTAGTTTACTGTTTGCAACTCTGTTAATAATTTCGTCTGCCATTTACCTAATACTTATTATAGTAAACCTAACTCTAGTTTAGCTGATTCACTCATTAGATCTTGAGTCCATGGTGGGTCAAAAGTTATTTCAACTTCACAATCTTCAACGCTATCTAACGATTTTACTTTCTCTTCAACCTCTTGAGGTAAACTTTCTGCTACTGGGCAATTAGGAGTAGTTAGTGTCATTAAAATTTTTACATCATAATCGGTACTAACCATTACGTCATAAATAAGTCCTAGCTCATAAATGTCTACAGGAATTTCAGGATCGTAAATAGTTTTAAGCACTTTTACAATTTTTTCTCCTAATTCTTCTGTATTTATTTCTTGTCCCATTATTAATCTAATTGAGTTTGGTATGCAATAGCATACATTTTTAATTGCTTAATCATGCTTACCAAGCCATTAGCTCGGGTAGGCGATAAGTGTTCTTTTAAACCAATTTCATCTATAAAATCAGTGTTTGACTCTAAAATATCTGATGGATGTTGGTTTGAGAATACACGAATAAGTATAGCTACAATTCCCTTGGTGATAATGGCATCACTATCTGCAGTAAACAGAAGTTTATTCCCTTTTAATTCAGCATGAACCCAAACTTTACTTTGGCAACCTCTAATTAAATTTTCATCAATTTTATATTTCTCGTTTATTAGAGGTAACGATTTCCCGAGCTCTATCATGTATTCGTATCGTTGCATCCAATCTTCAAACATTGAAAATTCATCGATTATCTCTGCTTGTTCTTCTTGTATAGATTTACTCACTTTTTCTTATTTTTATAGGGTTTGTAAAAACCTTAATTAATTCTACTATTTAGTTTAGTAGGTTTATAGCGCCAAACTTACTAAACTTCACTCGAATTTTTTAGTAACAAACTGAGCCTCTTATTTTTTAAATTTAGGAATAGCTCGTAACAGTTTTACTAAAGGAGCAACAAAGATACTATTCCTTAAAAAATCAAAAATAAGAATTGATTATTTAACCGATTGATTTTGAAAATTTGAGATTTATTTAACGTTTTAAGATTCTGCTATAAATGGCAAAAAAAACGCTTATATGAATTTTGAAAATGAATTATGACAGCATATTTTTTGCCTTAATTACTCCTTCTATAAAGATATCTATTTCTTTTTTTGTATTATAGAAAGAAAAAGAAGCACGAACTGTACCTGGTATATTATAGAAATCCATTATAGGTTGAGCACAATGATGGCCGGTTCTTACTGCTATTCCAAGTTTATCTAAAATAGTTCCCATGTCGTAAGGATGTAATCCCTCTAAATTGAATGAAATTACGGATGCTTTTTGTTTTGAAACACCATAAATAATCATTCCTTCTATTTCCGAAAGTTTTTGAGTAGCATATTTTAGTAACTCTTCTTCGTATGCTGCAATATTTTCGAATCCTATGGAATTCATATAATCTAATGCAGCTCCAAAAGCAATTCCTCCACAAATATTAGGTGTTCCAGCTTCAAATTTATGAGGTAATTCAGCGTAAGTAGTTTTTTCGAAAGTTACAGTAGCAATCATTTCTCCACCTCCTTGGTAAGGAGGTAATTTATTTAACCATTTTTCTTTTCCGTATAACATACCAACTCCTGTAGGGCCACACATTTTGTGTGCAGAAGCCACATAAAAATCGGCATCTAATGCTTGAACATCAGCTTTAATATGTGGAGCTGCTTGTGCTCCATCAATTAAAACAGCGGCATCAAATTTATGAGCAGTATCAATTATTTTTTTAATAGGATTAATGGTTCCAAGCGCATTCGATACATGATTTACAAAAACCAATTTTGTTTTTTCTGAAAGTAATTCTTCAAAAGCAGAAACTATTAATTCTCCTTCTTGATTTATTGGGATTACTTTTAAAACGGCTCCTGTTTTTTCAGCCAACATTTGCCAAGGAACAATATTGGAGTGATGTTCTAAGGCAGAAACAATAATTTCATCTCCTTTTTTTAGAATATCAGAGAATCCGTTTGCAACAAGGTTAATGCCATGCGTAGTTCCGGAAGTGAAAATTATTTCATGACTCTTTTCAGCATTAAAGTGCTGCTGAATTTTTAGTCGAGCTTGTTCGTATTTATCGGTTGCTTCTTGTGATAAAGCATGTACGCCACGGTGTATATTTGCATTATAATTAGAATAATAATCGGTAATAGCATCTATCACTGCTTTTGGAGTTTGTGAAGTAGCTGCATTATCGAAATATACTAGCGGATATCCGTTTACTTTTCGTTGAAGAATAGGGAAATCTGCTCGAATAGATTCTATATTATATTTTAAAGCATCCGTGGATGTACTCATATACTAAAAATTATTTTGAAATAGGATATTATAAATTGAATCCTAGTTCTACCCCTAATTTTAAAGCAATTAAGGTGTTAATTCTATTTTTAACTTCTGGTATTTTTACACTTTCTAAAACGTTATTAGCAAATGCATACATTAATAAACCGGTAGCTTCTTTTTTAGGAATTCCTCGAGATTGAAGGTAAAAAAGAGCTTCATCGTCTAACTGTCCAATTGTACAACCATGGCTACAACGAACATCATCAGCAAAAATTTCCAGCTGTGGCTTAGAATTTATGCTTGCTTTATCGTCTACCAAAATATTATTGTTAGACTGATATGCATTGGTTTGTTGCGCTTCTTTTTCTACAATTACTTTCCCATTAAATACTCCGGTAGATCTATCAGAAAAAATACCTTTATAATCTTGGTGACTTTCACAGTTAGGAGTGGTATGATGTACCAAAGTATTATGATCTACATGTTGTTTATCTTCAATAATAGTAACTCCATTTAATGTAGAATCTATACGTTCTCCTTTTTGATAAAAATTTAAATTATTTCTAGTGATGTTACCACCAAAAGAAAATGTATGTACTGAACATAAACTTTCAGATTGTTGTTCGACATAGGTATTATCAATTAAAGAAGCGTTTTTTCTATCATTTTGGATTTTATAATAATCTACAATAGCTCTACGATCTGCAAAAATTTCGGTTACCGAATTGGTTAGAACTGGGTGATCACTAAGACTTTGGTGGCGTTCGATAATTTGTAC
Source organism: Zunongwangia sp. (assembly GCF_048269745.1). Lineage (NCBI taxonomy): Bacteria > Pseudomonadati > Bacteroidota > Flavobacteriia > Flavobacteriales > Flavobacteriaceae > Zunongwangia > Zunongwangia sp. The sequence continues at coordinate 237,212 of NZ_JBLXIB010000001.1, forward strand.
ATGAGAATTTTCATCTACAACTATTAAGTTTCTTGGTTGTAATAATAAAGAAGATTCGTTGCCCGTAGAAAAATTGATAATCTGAATAGGTTTATCAGCCATCACATTCTTATGAATATGAATAAAAGCACCTTCTTTAGTGTATGCTGTATTTAAAGAATTTAAACCATTTTTAGGCGCAATTCTATTAAAATAATTGTCGATTATAGGTTTAAATTTATCTTTATTTAGCGCAGAAGACATTAAGCAAACATCGATTTTATCATGTGTAGTAGTTGATAAATGTGATGAATAAATGCCATCTATAAATACCAAATTATAAGTATCTACATCGTGAATTAGATACTGTTTAATGTGGTTATATTCAATAGCATCTTCTTGTTTTGGGAAAATGCTATAGTTATCTTTTAAGGCTTGGTTTAGTGAGGTATATTTCCACTCTTCTTCTTTTTTAGAAGGAAAGCCAAAATTTTCGAAATCTTTAATGGCCTCACTACGTATTTGGTGAATATCATCAGCTACTTGATATTTCTCATCGAAAGCTAGAAATGATGATACTAATTTATCTTTTAAATCCATTGTTTTCCGTTTATCGGGTTTATTAAAATTCGTTTTGCTGAAAAAAATCAGCGCTTAGTTATTGAATTTTAATATTAAACCGCTTTTTCCTGTTTAACCCAATCGTAACCTCTTTCTTCTAGCTCGTAAGCAAGTTCTTTACCACCTGTTTTTACAATTTTACCATCTATTAAAACGTGTACTACGTCTGGTACAATATAATCTAATAAACGTTGGTAGTGTGTAATAACTAAAACAGCATTATTATCGTTTCTTAATCTATTTACGCCATTAGATACAATTCTAAGTGCATCGATATCTAATCCAGAATCAGTTTCATCCAAAATAGATAATTTAGGCTCTAGCATTGCCATTTGGAATATTTCGTTTCTTTTTTTCTCTCCTCCCGAAAAACCTTCGTTTAAAGAACGAGATAAAAATTTACGATCTATTTCTAATAATTCAGATTTTTCGCGAATTAGCTTAAGCATTTCGTTAGCAGGCATATCTTCTAGACCTTTAGCTTTACGATGAGCATTTATAGCTGTTTTCATAAAGTTAGTCACAGAAACACCTGGTATTTCCACGGGATACTGGAAAGAAAGAAACACGCCTTTATGAGCTCTTTCTTCAGGATTAAGTTCAGAAAGATCTTGATTTTCAAAAATGATTTCTCCTTCCGTTTTTTCAAATTCCTCTCTACCGGCAATTACGGATGATAAAGTACTTTTTCCTGAACCATTAGGCCCCATAATAGCGTGAACTTCACCTGGGTTAATTTCAAGATTAATTCCCTTTAGGATTTCTTTCCCATCTATATTAGCGTGTAAATTTTTTATCTTAAGCATACTTCTATTATCTACATTTATAAGCTGTATAGGCTTATAATAGGGTTTTTAATTTTCTTTTTTTATTTCTGTGCTATCTGCTAAAACAGCAATAATTTTTCGCAATTCTAAATTTTCTTTAATTCCTTTCCTTCTAGGACTTTCTTTAATTTTTCCGCTTACTTTAACCGGAATCATATCGAAATCTTCCTTTTGGTAAGGAGCAACTTTTTTAGCTAAACTTCTACTAAGACTATCTATCTCTACATTGTAAATAAAATCGTCTCCTCGTAAAAGCGCTACATTATTTGCAAAAATAAAGTTTCCCGTTAGCGTAGGGATACTATCTTGTTCGGTTACAGTTCGCACTTTTTTCTGTTTACTAGCTGTATTAGATTCATCTTTGCAGGCTGTAAAGCCTACAAGAATGATTGCGATGAACAAAATATATTTCATTTCCTTTTTATAATTGATTATCCTACAGAACCTTCTAAAGAAATTTCTAGTAGTTTTTGAGCTTCTACAGCAAACTCCATTGGTAATTTATTTAGTACTTCTTTACTGAAGCCATTTACGATTAGTGCAATTGCTTTTTCAGTATCGATACCTCGTTGGTTACAGTAAAAAATTTGATCTTCTCCTATTTTACTAGTTGTTGCTTCATGCTCTATTTTTGCGGTTTTATTTTGAGCTTCTATATATGGGAAGGTATGTGCTCCACATTGGTTACCCATTAATAGCGAATCGCATTGCGAGAAATTACGAGCATTAGTAGCTCTAGGGTTTACTTTAACTAAACCTCTATAGGAGTTTTGTGATTTACCTGCAGAAATACCTTTAGAAATAATAGTACTCTTAGTATTTTTACCTAAGTGTATCATTTTAGTTCCTGTGTCTGCTTGCTGATAGTTATTAGTAACAGCAATAGAATAAAATTCTCCAACCGAATTATCTCCTTTTAATATACAAGAAGGATATTTCCAAGTTACAGCAGATCCTGTTTCAACTTGAGTCCAAGATATTTTTGCATTTTTCTCACACAATCCTCGTTTAGTTACAAAGTTGAAAACACCACCTTTGCCATCTTTTCCGCCTGGAAACCAGTTTTGAACCGTACTGTATTTAATTTCAGCATCATCTAATGCTATAAGCTCTACTACAGCTGCATGTAATTGGTTTTCGTCTCGCATTGGTGCAGTACAACCTTCTAGGTAACTTACGTAACTACTTTCATCGGCAATTACCAGTGTTCTTTCGAATTGTCCGGTTCCTGCTTGATTGATTCTAAAATAGGTAGAAAGCTCCATAGGGCAACGTACTCCTTTAGGAATATAGCAGAAAGAACCATCACTAAATACAGCCGAGTTTAATGCTGCGTAAAAATTATCTTTTTTAGGAACTACTGTACCTAAATATTTTTTAACCAATTCAGGATGTTCTTGAATGGCTTCAGAAATAGAACAGAAAATAATACCTTTCTCAGCCAATGTTTTCTTGAACGTTGTTGCTACTGAAACCGAATCCATCACAACATCTACAGCTACACCTGTAAGCTTTTTTTGTTCATCTATAGAGATTCCTAGCTTTTTAAAAGTATCTAATAGCTCAGGGTCAACTTCGTCTAAACTTTCGTATTTAGGTTTTTTGTTAGGAGCAGAGTAGTAAGAAATATTTTGGAAATTAGGTTTCACATAATGTACGTTAGCCCATTCCGGTTCTTCCATTTTTTCCCAAGCTCTAAAAGCTTCTAATCGCCATTCTGTCATCCATTCCGGCTCATTTTTCTTTTTAGAGATTGCTCTAACTATATCTTCATTTAAACCAATAGGTAATGTGTCAGATTCTATATCTGTATAAAATCCATACTCATACTCCTTGGTTTCGAGTTCTTTTTTTAAATCGTCTTCAGTATATGCCATTTCGTATTGTTCTATGTTTTAGCACCCTGTGAAGGATGTTTTGGAGATTTATAATGAAAAACTTTCTCCGCAGCCACAAGTTCTTTGTGCATTTGGATTATTAAAAACAAAGCCTTTCCCGTTTAATCCACCAGAATATTCTAAAATAGTGCCAGCTAGGTATAAAACACTTTTTTTATCTACAATTACTTTTATACCATTATCTTCAAAAAGCTTATCGTCTTCAGATTTTGATTTGTCAAATTTCAAATCATAAGATAATCCGGAACAACCACCACTTTTTACGCCAACACGCACAAAATCTCGTAAACTATCAAAGCCCTCTTCCGCCATTAGGGCGGTTATCTTGTTTTTTGCGTTTTCATGTACTTTTACCATCGCTTAAAAAGCTTAAATTTATCAGTTTACAAATATACATTAAAAGATACGTTTAACCATATACCTAAAATTTCTTTTACTGATAGGGTAATAAATAAAGCTAATAGTGTCAATTTTTTAACTTATTGAAAATCAGTTGTAAATTATTATTTTTTACTTTTAAGTCCTTTAATTTTAGTATTAATTTAGACTGGTTTAAGGAAAATGTTAATATGATTTTGTAGTTAAATTTTATTTAAAATAGCGTGTTGCTTTATTATTCATTTATTTTGTAAAAAAAATATTGATGTTTGATAATAGCGAAGAGACTCGAACTGGACTTTCTGAACTTGGAGAGTTTGGATTGATAGATCATTTAACAAGACATTTTGCCCCGAAGCATTCCTCAACCATTAAAGCCATTGGAGATGATGCTGCTGTGGTAGACTTTTCCAATAAGCATACACTTATTAGTACCGATATGCTTGTGGAAGGAGTTCATTTCGATTTAGCATACATGCCGCTTAAGCATTTAGGCTATAAATCGGTAATTGTAAACCTTTCCGATATTTATGCAATGAATGCAAAAGCGACGCATATTACCGTTTCGATTGCAGCATCTAATCGTTTTACTGTAGAGGCTTTAGAAGAATTATACGCAGGAATAAAATTAGCAGCAGATGTCTATAATATCGATGTGATAGGAGGCGACACCACTTCTTCTACTTCAGGTTTATTTATTAGTATCTCGGTTTTTGGAGAAGCAGAAAAAGAGGCTGTTGTTTACCGCGATGGTGCCCAAAGTAACGATTTGGTAGTTCTAAGTGGCGATATAGGTGCTGCTTATATGGGCTTGCAAATTCTAGAACGTGAAAAACAAGTTTTTAAAGCCAACCCTAACGCACAACCCGATTTAGAACCATATACCTATTTAATTGAGCGCCAGTTAAAACCAGAAGCACGAAAAGATGTTCCGAAATTATTAAAAGAGCTCGATTTAAAGCCTACTTCTATGATTGATGTAAGCGACGGGCTTTCTTCTGAAATTATACATCTCTGTAAAAACTCAAAAACAGGAGTTAAACTTTACGAAGAAAAAATTCCGTTGGATCCAGCGGTAATTTCAGTGTGCGAAGAGTTTGAACTAGATAGTACCACCATCGCATTAAGTGGGGGTGAAGATTATGAATTACTATTTACTATTTCACAATCTGATTACGATAAAATAAAAGGGAACCCTAATTTTACGGTTATTGGCCATATGACCGAAGAGCATGAAGGCATGCATTTAATTACACGAGCCAATCAGGCTGTAGAATTAATTGCTAGAGGCTGGAACTCTATGGATAAAGAGTCAGAAGAAGCTTAAGAAGCTTTAGCGAATTGTTTACTTTTTCGATTTTTACGACGACGGTGAATTTTAGCAATATAAGCATTGGTTTCTTTAAACTTTCGGGTTAAAGGAGCTAAAAAACCGTTAGCGGTATCTGTAAGTTCTTCGCCACAATGTTTACAGCGATATTCACATACATGATCTGTTACGTTTTTGGTCACTTTTAATTTGTGGCCAAAAATGCGACAGTATAATTTTACAAAAGAAAATTTTTCGGGATCTTTATTCATATAAATGATTGATTTTTAATTTTTTGATGTCATAAAGTTAAAAAACAATGCTAAGAATTCCCAAAAACCATTTAATTTTTTGTTAAATGGAATATTTTAAGCGATAGATTGTAGGAAATTCAGTATAAGTGGTTTGTTTTCAAGATATGATAAATGTCCGTCGGGAAAATTTACAATATGTGAACCGGTGTTTTTAGCAATAGTCGTGGTTTTGGCGACATCGAGTACCGGATCTTGCATACCAATCACTATATATTTTTCTGAAGGATGATTTTTGAAGGCTTCTTTTCTATCTTCTCTGTCTCGCATTCCAAAAATAGCAGCTATAATATTTTCTGCAGGCATTTTTATTGCTTCTGCCTTTAAATCTTGAATTTCAGATTTAAATTTTAAATTGTTTTCTGGAGTTAGCAAATTTGAAATAGCCATGCTCACAAATGCATCTTTATTTTTTTTTACTAAATTAATAGCACGATTTCTATTTTCCTTTTTCTCTTCAGAATCTGCTGAAGGAGTTGAATTTATTAAAGCAACTTTATTAATTTTTTCAGGATATTTTTTCAAAAATTCTGTGCATACATAACCGCCCATCGAGTGTCCGGCAAAATCTGCCTTTTTAATATTTAAATGCAGTAAAACTTGGTTAACTACATCTGCCATTAATTCTATGGAGTGTATAGCGGCAAAATTACCGGTTTTACCATGTCCGGGTAAATCGATACATACAACTTGCCTATTTTTAGCTAATTTTTCTTGAAGATCGTTCCAAATAGAAACCGATTCTAGAAAACCATGCAATAAAATTAAAGGGTTTCCACTTCCTTTATTGGTAAAATGAATACTTGAATTTTCGAATGTTATTTCCATAATTAATAAAAATAAAAAGCCTTATAATAATCGATTTTCGATTATTATAAGGCAAAATTTAGGTTATGAATTCATAATTTCTTCAATCTCTTCTGCTTCAATTGGAATATTTCGCATTAAGTTGAAAGGTTCTCCTTCATTTTGAATCACTACATCATCTTCCAAACGAATTCCGAAACCTTCATCCGGTAAATAAATACCAGGTTCTACGGTAAATACTTGGTTGGCCTTCATAGGTTCAGTTAAAATACCGTAATCGTGGGTATCTAAACCTATATTATGTGCTGTACCATGCATAAAGTATTTTTTATAAGCTGGCCAGTCTGGGTTTTCGTTTTGTATATCTGCTTTATCTAATAAACCAAGACTTAATAATTCAGAAGTCATTAATTTACCTACTTCTTTATGGAAATCTGCCCAAATAGTTCCGGGTACTAACAATTTAGTAGCTTCATTTTTTACATTATTTACCGCATTGTAAACTTGTTTTTGGCGATCGGTAAATTTCCCGGATACAGGGATTGTACGCGTCATATCACTAGAGTAGTTTGCATATTCTGCTCCGGTATCTAATAAAATTAACTCTCCGGCTTTACATTGTTGATTATTTTCTGTGTAGTGAAGTACATTGGCGTTATTGCCACTAGCAATAATTGGTGTGTAAGCAAAACCTTTAGAACGGTTTCTAATCATTTCATGCCAATATTCCGCTTCAATTTCATATTCCCAAACACCTGGTTTTGTAAATTGTAAAACTCTGCGGAACGATTTTTCAGTAATATTACAAGCTTTTTGCATTAAATCTAGCTCGATAGGGTCTTTAACTGAGCGTAAGCGTTGTAAAATAGGATTACTTTTTGCTACTCGGTGAGCTGGGTATTTGTCTTTGCACCATTTTATAAACCGATCGTCTCTAGTTTCGGTTTGAATACTTCCTTGTACGCGATAATGTTCGTTTTTGTTGAAATAAATAGTATCAGCTTGCGCCATAATTTCGAAAAAAACTTTTTCAAAATCTTGAAGCCAATACACCGTTTTTATACCACTAACTTCAAAAGCTTTTTCTTTGGTAAGTTTTTCGCCTTCCCAAACAGCAATGTGCGGATTCGTTTCTGTTAAAAATAAAATTTCTCGGTGTTTCGGTTTTGGAGCATCTGGGAATAATACCAAAATAGCTTCTTCTTGGTCCACACCACTTAAATAAAATAAGTCTCTGTTTTGTTGAAAAGGCATTGTGCTATCTGCACCAATTGGGAAAATATCGTTAGCATTAAAAACAGCTAAACTCTGAGGCATCATCTGAGCCATAAAGTTTTTACGGTTTTTTATAAAAAGGTCTTTGTTTATCTGCTCGTATTTCATAATTAAAAATTCAAAATTTCCCTCAAAGCTATAAAACACCGCTTAGAATAGCTGTTAATCGAAGGCTAATTTTTATCTTTTACTAGTGCAGAATCTTATAAATGATAAGTGCAGGTCTTTTAAAATTACTTCTGAAAAGAAAAAAAGTAAAATTGCATTATGTTATTTTAAATAATAACTCATTTTGCATTATATTGTTTATTGATGTAAGTTAAATGTGTTTATATGCTTTTTTAATGAAATGTTTGGGTGATATTTGTTTCAGAATTAATACTTAAAAATCTAAAACTGTGTGTGGAATTGTTTGTGCATTCGATTTAAAACAAGAGGCTGAAAGTTTACGACCTCAATTATTAGAAATGGCTAAATGTTTACGACATAGAGGGCCAGACTGGAGTGGAATTTATAGTGATGAAAAAGCAATTTTAGCGCATGAGCGTCTTGCAATTGTAGATCCTATTTCCGGTGGACAACCATTATTGTCGGAAGATAAAAAATTAGTACTTGCTGCTAATGGTGAGATTTATAATCATAAAGCTTTACGTGAGCAATGCCCAGACTATAATTTTCAAACAGAATCAGATTGTGAAATAATTCTTGCATTATATAAGCAAAAAGGCGCAAAATTTTTAGATGAATTAAACGGAATTTTTGGTTTTGCGATTTATGATGTAGAAAAAGACGAATATTTAATTGCTCGAGATCATGTTGGAGTTATTCCTCTTTATATAGGTTGGGATCAAAACGGAACGTTCTATGTAGCTTCAGAATTGAAAGCTTTAGAAGGAAAATGTACTAAAATTGAATTATTTCCTCCTGGACATTATTTGTCTAGTACAGAAGAAGGTTTCCAAAAATGGTACGAGCGTGATTGGATGGAATATGATGCTGTGAAAGATAATGAAACTAGTATTGAAGATTTAAAAGAAGCTTTAGAGAAAGCAGTTCACCGTCAATTAATGAGTGATGTTCCTTATGGAGTATTGTTATCAGGTGGGCTAGATTCTTCCATAACTTCAGCAGTAGCAAAATTATATTCTGAAAAACGAATAGAAAGTGATGATAAAGATGCAGCTTGGTGGCCAAGACTACATTCTTTTGCTATTGGATTGGAAGGATCTCCTGATTTAGCTGCTGCAAAAAAAGTAGCCGATCATTTAGATACGGTACATCATGAGATTAAATTTACTATTCAAGAGGGATTAGATGCTATAAAAGATGTAATCTACCACCTAGAAACTTACGATGTAACTACCATACGAGCATCTACTCCTATGTATTTAATGGCAAGAACAATAAAGTCTCTTGGTATTAAAATGGTACTTTCTGGAGAAGGTTCCGATGAAATTTTTGGCGGATACTTATATTTCCATAAAGCACCTAGCGCTAAAGATTTCCATGAGGAAACAGTAAGAAAACTTGATAAATTGCATATGTATGATTGTTTACGAGCTAATAAATCGCTTTGTGCATGGGGAATTGAAGGTCGAGTTCCATTTCTAGATAAAGAATTTATGGATGTGGCAATGCGTTTAAACCCAAAAGATAAAATGATTACTGGGGAGCGTATAGAGAAATGGGTACTTCGTAAAGCTTTTGAAGATTACTTGCCAGAAAGTGTTGCTTGGAGACAGAAAGAGCAATTCTCTGATGGAGTAGGGTATAGCTGGATAGATACTTTGAAAGAAATGGTGGAAGAGGAAGTAAGTGATGAGCAATTGAAAAATGCCCATTTTAAATTCCCAATACAACCGCCATCTAGTAAAGAGGAGTATTATTACCGATCTATTTTTGCAGAACACTTCCCTAGTGATGCTGCTGCAAAATCGGTTCCTTCAGTTCCTTCAGTAGCTTGTAGTACGCCAACTGCGTTAGAGTGGGATGAGTCTTTCAAAAACATGAACGACCCTTCAGGTAGAGCAGTGGCTAATGTACATTCCGATGCCTATAAAAAAGAAGTTACTGTGGAATAAAAAGCCTATGGATAAAATAAAAAAAGCCATTCGATTTAAATCGAATGGCTTTTTTTATTTTAATAATTTACTAAAAAATAAATGCTGTAATTTTCTATTTGATAAAAGATCGGGATTTTTAGCGTTTTTTTTTATAAAATCGACTATTTTATATTAATTCTAAATAGCATTTAAACTACATAAAATGTTTGTAAGAAAAAAGGGATAAAGTTATTTTTGCTAGACAACTTTTTATAAAACTTAAACCAAAATGAGTGGTTTCCTAAATTCAACAATAGCAAGAAAGTTTGCTATGGCTCTTTCAGGACTTTTTTTAGTCTTATTTTTAGCACTTCATGTATTTACCAACTTCACTTCTGTTATAAGCGAAGATTTTTTTAACGAGGCTTCCCATTTCATGGGAACTAATGGCTTAGTCCAGTTTGTACTTCAACCCATATTAATACTAGGGGTTATTTTTCATTTTGTGATGGCTTTCGTCTTAGAGTATAAAAACAATAAGGCAAGATCTGTAAAATATGTTAAATATAGCAAATCAGCTAACACTAGCTGGATGTCTAGAAATATGATTTACACTGGAATAGTGGTATTAGCTTTTCTAGGGCTTCATTTTTATGATTTCTGGTTTCCAGAGATTGCCTATAAATATATTGAAGCTAATCCTGCGGAGCCAACACGCTATTATCATGAATTAGTAGCGAAATTTCAAAACCCGGTTCGAGTGGTGCTTTATGTAATATCTTTTATATTCTTAATGCTTCATTTACTTCATGGGTTTTCTTCATCTTTTCAATCAATGGGATGGAGCAACAAGTATGCAAAAGGATTGAGAGGTTTTACAGTGGCTTATGCTATCATTGTACCTTTAGGGTTTATTTTTGTAGCATTGTTCCATTACTTTAATAATCTATAATACGGAAGAATTATGTCAGTTTTAGACTCAAAAATACCAGAAGGCCCACTAAAGGATAAATGGACTAAACATAAGAACGATATTAATCTAGTTAATCCTGCTAACAAGCGTAATATAGATGTTATAGTAGTAGGGACTGGTTTAGCTGGTGGTGCTGCTGCAGCAACCTTAGCAGAGCTAGGGTATAACGTAAAAACGTTTTGTTACCAAGATTCTCCTCGACGTGCACACTCAATTGCAGCACAAGGAGGTATAAATGCTTCTAAAAATTATCAAGGAGATGGTGATTCAGATTATCGACTTTTTTATGATACTGTAAAAGGAGGAGATTATCGTTCTCGAGAAGCTAACGTATATCGTTTAGCTGAGGTGTCTGGAAATATCATTGACCAATGTGTAGCTCAGGGTGTTCCTTTTGCCCGTGAATATGGTGGATATTTAGATAACCGTTCTTTTGGAGGGGTTCTTGTATCTCGTACTTTTTATGCCAAAGGGCAAACAGGACAACAGTTATTATTAGGTGCTTATTCTGCAATGAACCGCCAAATAAATCGTGGTAAAATACGTGCTTATAACCGTCATGAAATGATGGATATTGTTTTAGTAGATGGCAAAGCTAGAGGTATTATTGCTCGTAACATGGTAACAGGAGAACTCCAACGCCATTCTGCTCACGCAGTAGTGTTAGCAACTGGTGGTTATGGTAATGTTTTCTTCTTGTCTACCAATGCAATGGGATGTAATGTTACTGCTGCATGGAGAGCACATAAAAAAGGAGCATTTTTTGCAAATCCTTGTTATACACAAATTCACCCAACTTGTATCCCTGTTACAGGAGATCAACAATCAAAATTAACATTGATGTCAGAATCTCTTCGTAATGATGGACGTATTTGGGTTCCGAAGAAGAAAGAAGATGCCGAAGCTATTAGAGCTGGTAAAAAGCGCCCAACAGAACTTTCTGAAGAAGATAGAGATTATTACTTAGAGAGAAGATATCCTGCTTTTGGTAACTTAGTACCTAGAGATGTTGCTTCTAGAGCTGCTAAAGAACGTTGTGATGCTGGTTTTGGTGTTAACAAAACAGGACAAGCGGTATATTTAGATTTTTCTAGTGCAATTGAGCGCTATGGAAAAGAAAAAGCATTTACTTCAGGACACAAGAATCCTTCAAAAGAAGAGATTATAAAATTAGGAAAAGGCGTAATCGAATCGAAATACGGTAACCTATTCCAGATGTACGAAAAAATTGTTGATGAGAATCCATACGAAACTCCAATGATGATTTATCCGGCCGTTCACTATACTATGGGTGGACTTTGGGTAGATTATAATTTGCAAACAACAATACCTGGGTGTTACGCTGCAGGAGAAGCAAACTTCTCCGATCACGGTGCTAACCGATTAGGAGCTTCTGCCTTAATGCAAGGTCTTGCAGATGGTTATTTTGTACTTCCTTATACTATTGGAGATTATCTTTCAAATGATATTCAAACCGGAGAAATATCAATTGAATCTTCTGAATTTAAAGAGACTGAAAAAGCAGTTCAAGATAGAATCAATAAATTGATGAATGCCGGAGGAAAACATTCTGTAGATACTTACCACAAAAAACTTGGTAAGATTATGTGGAATAAATGTGGAATGTCCCGTAACGCAAAAGATTTAGAAGAAGCTATTGAAGAAATAAAAGCCTTACGTGAAGATTTCTGGAAAAATGTAAAAGTAACTGGAACACCGGGAAGCAAGAATTCAGAATTAGAAAAAGCTGGTCGAGTAGCCGATTTCTTAGAATTAGGAGAGCTATTTGCTAAAGATGCTTTACATAGAAATGAATCTTGTGGAGGTCACTTTAGAGAAGAATATCAAACTGAAGAAGGAGAGGCTTTACGGGATGATGAAAACTTTAGGTATGTAGCAGCTTGGGAATTTAAAGGATTACCTAGCGAAGCGGTATTACATAAAGAAGAATTGATATTCGACAATATCGAATTAAAAACTAGAAGTTACAAATAACAATGTAAGTGTAAAATTATTTACACAAAACACAATACACTACGTATGAAACTTACATTAAAAATATGGCGTCAACAAGATGCCAAATCAAAAGGAGGAATAGTTGAATATCCTATCGATGGAATTGAAGAGGATATGTCTTTCCTTGAAATGCTAGATGTTTTAAATGAAGAGTTAGTTGCAAAGGGAGAAGAACCAGTAGAGTTTGATCACGACTGTAGAGAAGGAATTTGCGGAACTTGTTCATTACAAATAGATGGAGAGCCTCATGGGCCAGATCGCCTAATTACAACTTGCCAGTTGCATATGCGAAAGTTTAACGATGGCGATACAATTACAATAGAACCATTTAGAGCAGATGCTTTTCCGGTAGTTAAAGATTTAATTGTAGATCGTTCTGCTTTCGATAGAATTCAGCAATCTTGGGGGTATGTTTCTGTAAATACTTCAGGTAATACAATAGATGCAAACTCTATTCCAGTAGAAAAAGCTAAAGCAGACGAATCTTTCGATGCCGCTACTTGTATTGGATGTGGAGCATGTGTGGCAGCTTGTAAGAATGCAAGTGCAATGTTATTTACTTCTGCAAAGGTATCTCAGTTTGCATTACTTCCACAAGGGAAAGTAGAAGCTACCGAGCGTGTGATGGCTATGGTTAGACAAATGGATGAAGAAGGATTCGGAAACTGTACCAATACCGGAGCTTGTGAGATTGAATGTCCTAAAGGAATCTCTTTAGACAATATAGCTCGAATGAATCGTGAATATTTAGCAGCTAGTACTAAATAAAAGTAAACTGCTTTTAGCATATATAGAATCCCGATATCTTATTAGATTTCGGGTTTTTTTTGTGGATCATTTGAAAAGTTTTCATGCCAATTTTTGAACATTTTGCACCAGCATATTATAAGTTTTAAGATATTTTGAATGCTGAAGTTTTTTATATTAGTCACGCAGTCTATTTCACCTTTTCAACAATACTTTACTTATATTGAGCGAAGATGAAGTGGTTGATTTATGATCAATAAAGAATTTCTATGCTCAATCCATGCTCTAGAAAGCATGTTAATTCAGCCACTATTCAATAACTAAATTTCTATCTTAGATTTTTAAAAAGATAAATTTTTATGAAAAAATTAGTTTGTTTCTGTTTTGCGATATTAATGTTTAGTTGTAATTCAGCTAAAAAACTACAAAATATAAATTCGAGTCTAATTGCTGAAGGCAACTTATATGGCAATGGTGCTGAAGGCTTATCAGAAAAGAATAGAGTTCTTAAAAATCAAAAAGAATGGAAAGATTTGGTAGCTAAAATGAATACTGTTAATGCCGCTATAGAAGAAGACCAAGTAAATTCCGTCGATTTTGATAAACAAATAGTTATTGCTTTAATTGATAAACAACGAAATAAAGGTGGATATTCTATCAAAATTTCAACAATAGAGAATAAAAAAGAATCGGTGGTAATTAAAATGAAGAAATTTCAAACTGAAGGAATGGCTACTATGGGAATGATGCAGCCCTATTATTTGGCCACCATTCCTAAAACAAATAAGGAAATTATTTTTGAAGAAGTAAAATAGCTAATTGGAAATCACCATTCTAAATAACCATTTTCTGTTGAATTTCAGCGGTGTTTCTTATTGGGAAGAACAAAAAATGCTGCTTGTAGCTGATGTGCACTTGGGAAAGATATCTCATTTTCGAAAAAATGGGAGTGCGGTACCGCAACAAGCAATTCAGGCTAATTTTGAACGCTTAACGGCAGCGATTAAACGTTTTAAACCAAAAAAAGTAGTGTTTCTGGGCGATTTGTTTCATAGTTCGTTTAATTCAGAATGGTATGTTTTTGAAAATTGGGTCAAGAAGCAGCAAATTTCAATGACACTTATTGCAGGAAATCACGATATTATTTCACCAATTCAGTATTCTTCATTAGATATTGAGCTTGTAGAAGAATTGATAATTAATAAGTTTCTACTCACACATCATCCAGAAAAAAGAACAGGGTTTTTTACTATTTGCGGTCATATTCATCCAGGGTATCGGTTAGAAGGCTTTGGTAAACAGGTTTTGAAATTGAAATGCTTTTTCAGAAGTGAAAATCAATTAATTTTACCTGCATTTGGTGAATTTACTGGCTGTTTTTTAATGACACCAAGCCCGAAAGACCAAATATATGTTTGTGCATCAGAAGAGGTAATAAAAGTGGCATAAACTTTAACGCCAAAGTAACACAAGCTTACAGCCATCTTCGCTAAATTCATCTTAAATTTTTATACTGAATCTAGTTCAGATCTACGTTCTTAGTTAAAAGTGGAAGTCTGTAGATCCGAATCATGTTTAAAAAGAGACGATATTAATATATTATGAAACTAAAATTCATTGCTCTCAGTAATGCAATTTCTGTAGTTATTGCACTATTTATAAGTTATTACACGCAAGCAGTAAAGCTTAACGGAAATACAATGGGAAGTTTAAGCCATAAATATGCTAATTTATTTACTCCGGCAGATTATGCTTTTGCCATTTGGGGGCTTATATATTTAGGTTTATTGGCTTTAGTGGGCTATCAACTTTATCAGGTATTTTACGCTAAAAATGATTTTGAATTTATGTCGAAATCAAAATACTGGTTTGTGATTGCTAATTTAGCTACTGCCAGTTGGGTCGTTTTGTGGTTATATGAATATACAGCACTATCGATAGTTGTAATGTTTATAATCCTTTTTGCGCTTATAAAAATAATTTTGAAGACCAATATGGAGCGTTGGAATGCTCCTCTTACTACACTGGCTTTTGGGTGGTGGCCAATAAGTTTATATGCTGGTTGGATTGCAGTTGCAACAATTGCAAATATTGCGGCTTATTTAGCAAAAATAGGTTGGGATGGTGCCTTTTTTACAGAAACGCAATGGACATTGATAATGATTGTTGTTGCCACAGTATTAAATATCGTTTTAATTTATACCCGAAATATGCGTGAGTTTGCTGCTGTAGGTATTTGGGGTTTAATTGCTATTTATATGCGTCATTATTCCTCAGAAAATCTTATTGCTTTTACAGCTTTAGCAGGAGCCATTCTAATAGGTTTAAATGCAGGTTACCATGGTTTTATCAATAGGAAACAAAATGTTATGTATCGAATGATAAATAAATGAAGAGTTAGTTATTAGGTTGGATTTGCTTTTTCTGTTTTAGAAAATAAATAATACATCGCTTTTCTTTTAGAAAATAGAAACAACTCGTCATCCTGGAGTTCATTTTGGAATCTTATTACTCTTATGGGGTTCTAAATAGGATTAAAAATGACTAATTTTAAAAGTCTAATAACATTAGCGGTCTAAATTTTAGATCTATGTCATTCCCTTAATATCATTACTCCACGTAGGGTAGGCAAAAATCATCGCTTTAAGGTCGTGACAGGAAAGACCGCCACACATTGCCATTACAAACATATTAATCATTTCTCCGGCATCTGGACCTACAAGATGAGCGCCGAGAACTTTTTCGGTTTCCTTGTCTTTAATCACTTTAAACGCGTAATGCTGATTGGCAATACGTTTTGAATTAAACCAGCTGGGTACTGATTTGTGTTTTACTACATAATCAAAACCTCTTTCTTTGGCTTGCTTTTCTGAAAGCCCTACGGAAGCCACGTTGGGCAGTGTAAACACGACAGAAGGTTGTGGCGGATAATGCGCCTCGGTTTTATTATATTTTCCTAAAAGGTTCGCTGAAACCACCCGCGATTCCTGGGAAGAAAGTGGTGTTAGTGGTAAACCTTCACTATTGGAAACATCTCCGCAAGCATAAACACTTGCGTTGGTCGTGTTTTGTAGATGCTCATTTACGGTAATTCCCTTATTACTAAAAGCGACATTCCCTTTTTCCAGTTCTAATTCGTCAATCGAAGGAACACGTCCTGCGGTATTAAAAATCAGTTCTGCTTTTGCTGAAATTTCTTCTCCGTTTTTCGTTTCTGCAGTCACCCGAAGGTATTTCCTAAGCTTTTCTACTTTTGAAGCTTTCGCATTAAACATAAATTTGATGCCAATAGCTTCGGAAGCTTCGGTAAGATGCGCCACCATATCTTCATCAAAATTTGAAAGTGGTCTGGGTTCGGTATCAATTACCGTAACTTCAACGCCAAGTCGGGCGGCAATATGAGCGAATTCCATTCCAATATAGCCGGCACCAATAAAAATCATCGATTCTGGAAGTTTCTCCAACTCCAGGAAATCGTCACTGTTCAGCATTAATTCGGCTCCCGGTATTTTAAGCGGCATGGGTTTATTACCAGTGGCGATTACGATTTTTTTGGTCTTTACCGTTTTTCCTTCTACCGAAAGCGTGTTTTCGTCTAAAAATTTAGGCGATTGATGGTACATCTTAATATCAAGAGCAGCCAAATCTTTTTCGGTGGCAGCGGGAATAGCGCCCGTAAATTTATACTTGAATTTCTGTAAATCTTGCCAACTTACCTCGGGCATTTTTGAAATTCCCAATCCCAGCATATTTTGGGAACGCTCGATAATTTCGGTAATCCCTACCAACACTTTTTTTGGATCGCAACCTCGATTGGGGCAGGTGCCACCATATTCCCGATTATCGGCTATAGCTACTTTCCAGCCGGCTTTTGCGCAATCTTTAGCTACGCTTTTTCCGGCAGTTCCGGTACCGATTACAAAAACATCAAATTCTTCTATTCCCATTTTATTTTAGATTTTAGATCGCTGTGATTTTTAGATTATAGACAACAGATTGAAAAATTATGATTCTTAAGTCTGTCCATATCTATGCTCTATTTGTCCTATCTCACTACTATTTAAATATATTTCACCACTCCACCTTCAACTTTTAGTTTGGCGCCATTAGTTGCTGAGGAAAGCGGACTTGCCACATAAGCGATCATATTGGCGACTTCTTGTGGATCGGCAAAACGTTTCAAAATCGATGTCGGACGATCGTTTTCGAAAAATTCTTTTTGGAAGTCTTCAAAATTCTGATCTTCAGGAACATCTTTTTCTAATCCTTCGGTTCTAGTTGGTCCAGGTAAAACACTGTTAACGGTAACACCGGTTCCTGTAGTCATTTCAGCTAAACCTCGTGAAATTGCCAGCATTGCTGTTTTGGTCATTCCGTAGTGAACCATTTCTACCGGAATATTCAAAGCACTTTCACTAGAAATAAATATGATTCTTCCCCAACCTTTCTCCATCATTTTTGGCATTAAAGCACGCGAGAGTCGAACACCACTCATTACATTGATATCATAAAACTGCTGCCAATCTTCATCTGTGGTATCAAAGAAATCTTTGTTGGCAAAAATACCTACGTTGTTAACTAAAACATCAACGCTGCCAAGTTGCGTAATTAAAGTATCAATTTCTTTAGTATTGCTAAAATCACAGGCAATTCCACTTATTTTTTTACTACTAGTTTCTTCTCTTAATTTTTCTAAAGAAGTATTTACAGATTCTTGCGAACTTCCGTTAATAATCACTTCAGCACCTTCAAAAGCAATAGTTTTTGCTGCTGCATATCCAATACCTTTGGTTGATCCTGAAATAAATACCTTCTTGTCTTTTAATAGATAATCCATTTTTATATCTTTTTTGTTTAAATAAAGCCGCTTTGCTAATAGAATATAGACTAAAATTTAATCATTGTTAGGTCTATGCTCTAGCTTTTGTTGTCTTAAATTTTAATTCCAACTACTTATTACTCTTTTTCAACGTCCACACCTCGTATTCAAGATTTTTCAGAAGAAAAAAGATGAATAGTGCGTAAAGCATTTGTGTGCCGATCGCGCTCCAATCTTCTTTAAACGCACAACCAGTGATAAGTAGCATTATAAAAATTGCTGCCGCAGCTAATACTTTTTTACTATAAATACCTAAGAGAATAAAAATTCCCAGTACCACTTCAATAAAAGGAATAGCGTAAGCCACAACTGCTACTAATGCGAGAGGAAGCATCGTGCCTTCAAAACCCTGTGTGAGTCCGTTAGCAAACATTTCCAGTTTTGGTATCCGAACAAATCCGTGTAGGAAAAGGTTGATTCCTAAAGTAATCCTAGCTAAAAGAAAAGCGAGTTGCTGGTTAGACATTATATTTTTTTTGAAATTAAGTATTTTGGAAAGCAAACCTTGTTAGGGAAATTGTAAAATATCTAGTTAGATTATGGATAGCTTCAGAAGATAGGCGATATTAGTTTGAATGTTGAATACGGAGAGGCTGTTTAGGTATTCTTTTATCTTTTTATTTAAAACCAACGTTAAAAATTTCATACCCAGTTGTGAAGCTTTGGTTTTGCCATTATCTTTGCGGCAATGAGTACATCTACTATCGCCCAAAGTTTTGCACAATCCCCGCAACAGCAGGAATTGCGGGACGCTATTGCCGTTTCAGAAAAAAATACCGATAAAATTCATTTAAAAGGTCTTATTGGCTCATCCCTTTCTTTTGTGGTGGCCAATGCTTTTAAAGAAGCCAAACGGCCTTTTTTATTAATTCTGAATGATAAAGAGGAGGCTGCATATCACTTAAATGATTTGGAGCAGTTAATCGGAGAGGATAATGTGTTGTTCTATCCTGGCAGTTACCGCAGGCCTTATCAAATTGAAGAAACCGATAATGCCAATGTGCTTTTGCGTGCCGAGGTCTTAAACCGAATCAATTCGCGCAAGAAACCGGCGGTGATTGTTACTTATCCCGATGCGCTTTTTGAAAAAGTAGTTACCCGAAAAGAACTTGATAGAAGTACACTAAAGATTAAAGTGAACGATGAACTTTCTATCGATTTTGTAAATGAAGTTTTGTTTGAATACAAGTTCAAACGAGTAGATTTTGTCACAGAACCCGGCGAATTTTCAGTACGAGGAGGGATTATTGATGTATTTTCTTTTAGTAATGACGAGCCGTACCGAATCGAATTTTTTGGGGATGAGGTAGATAGCATCAGGAGTTTTGATGTAGAAACCCAACTTTCTACCGATAAGGTGAACAAGATTTCTATTATGCCCAATGTCGAGAATAAACATCTCGATGAAGTAAGAGAAAGCTTTTTAAAATATATCGCTGAAAATACCTTGATATTTGTTAAAAATCTCGATCTTTTTTCAGCACAAATGGATAAACTTTTTGAGAAGGCAGAAGAAGCTTTCCAAAAACTTTCCGGAGAGGTAAAGCAAAGTGAACCCGTAGCACTTTTTTGTACCTCTTCCTTAATTCATGAACAGATTCTTGATTTTTCGGTGGTAGAATTAAGCAATTATCCGTTGCTAAAACCAAAAAAAGAGATTGTTTTCTTTGTATCGCCGCAACCTTCCTTCAACAAACAATTCGATTTATTGATTGCCAATTTAATCGAAAATCAAGAAAAAGGATATAGCAATTATATTTTCTGCGGAAGCGAACAGCAAGCCAAACGTTTCCACGATATTTTTAAAGATCAGGAAAAAGAGGTAAAGTATAAAACGGTAGTCCTTTCCTTATTTCAAGGATTTATTGATGAGCAGGCAAAAAATGTTTGCTATACCGATCATCAAATTTTTGAGCGTTACCATAAATTCAGCCTTAAAAATGGCTATGCCAAAAAGCAGGCAATTACCCTGAAAGAGTTGACCAACCTTACCGTAGGTGATTATGTAACCCACATTGATCACGGAATTGGGAAGTTTGGTGGATTGCAAAAAATAGATGTAGAAGGCAAAAAACAGGAAGCCATTAAACTGATTTATGGAGAGCGCGATATCCTGTATTTAAGTATTCATTCCCTACATAAAATTTCGAAATATAACGGTAAAGACGGAAAAGAACCTAAAATCTTCAAGTTAGGTAGTAATGCTTGGAAAAACCTGAAGAAAAAGACCAAAGCCCGCGTAAAACATATCGCCTATAATTTAATTGAATTATATGCGAAACGCCGCTTGCAAAAAGGTTTTGCGTACGGTCCCGATTCTTATTTGCAACACGAGCTGGAAGCTTCTTTTATTTATGAAGATACACCAGACCAAAGTACAGCGACCGAAGCAGTTAAAAAAGATATGGAAAACGAACGCCCAATGGACCGATTGGTTTGTGGGGATGTTGGTTTTGGGAAGACCGAAGTGGCCATTCGCGCGGCCTTTAAAGCGGTAGATAATGGGAAGCAAGTTGCGGTTTTAGTGCCCACGACGATTTTGGCCTTTCAGCATCATCAAACTTTTTCGGAGCGTTTAAAAGATTTACCCGTAACAGTCGATTACTTAAATAGGTTTAGAACCGCCAAAGAACGCCGAGAAACGCTAGCCGATCTGGAAAGCGGTCGCGTAGATATTATCATCGGAACGCATCAATTAGTAAACAAGGCGGTTAAATTTAAAGATCTGGGACTGCTGATTGTTGATGAAGAACAAAAGTTTGGAGTAGCGGTAAAAGATAAGCTGAAGACCATCAAAGAAAACGTCGATACATTGACACTCACGGCAACCCCAATTCCGCGTACGCTTCAGTTTAGTTTGATGGCGGCAAGAGATTTATCGACCATTACCACTCCGCCACCTAACCGATATCCAATCGAATCGAATGTGATTCGTTTTTCTGAAGAAACCATTCGGGATGCGGTATTATATGAAATTCAGCGAGGCGGACAGGTGTTCTTCATTCATAACCGCATTGAAAACATCAAAGAAGTTGCCGGAATGATTCAGCGTTTGGTGCCCGATGCGAAAGTAGGCATTGGTCACGGACAAATGGAAGGGAAGAAGCTGGAGAAATTAATGCTGAGTTTTATTAATGGCGAATTTGATGTGCTGGTTTCTACCACGATTATTGAAAGTGGATTGGATGTGACCAATGCCAACACTATTTTTATTAATAACGCCAATAATTTCGGACTGTCTGATCTTCACCAAATGCGAGGTCGGGTAGGACGAAGCAATAAAAAGGCCTTCTGTTATTTTATCACGCCACCTTATTCGGCAATGACCGAAGAAGCGCGTAAACGAATGACGGCTCTAGAGCAATTTTCTGAATTGGGAAGCGGATTCAATATCGCGATGAAAGATTTAGAAATTCGTGGTGCCGGAGATTTATTAGGCGGGGAACAAAGCGGATTTATCAATGAAATTGGTTTTGATACCTATCAGAAGATCCTTGCGGAAGCTATTGAAGAGCTGAAAGAAAATGAATTTAAAGAGCTGTATAACGAAGAAGATATTGAAGATAAAGATTTTGTGAAGGAAACACAGATCGATACTGATTTTGAAATTCTATTCCCGGATGATTATATCAATAACATCGCCGAGCGTTTGAATTTATATACCAAGCTGAACGAATTAAAAACCGAAGAAGAATTAGAAAAGTTTGAAACCGAATTAGTCGATCGTTTTGGCGAATTACCGGTTTCTGCCGTCGATTTATTAAATAGTGTTCGTATTAAGTGGATCGCTTCTAAAATAGGCTTAGAACGCATTATTATGAAGCAGAATAAACTGATAGGCTATTTTATTGCCGATCAGCAATCGCGTTTCTACCAAACAGCTAATTTTACCAAAGTATTGCAGTATGTACAGTCGCATCCTACAACTTGTAAGATGAAAGAAAAGAAAACTAGAAATGGCCTGCGTTTGCTATTAACCTTCGATAAGATAACTTCGATAGAAAGAGCACTAAAAGTATTACAACCCTTAGATTTTAGAAAGAAGAAGGAAGAAGTGGAAGCATAGATAAAAAGAAGTTTGATAAAGATTTCTCTTCTATGGACGAAATGGTATTAGAGATATTTTAGCGGTATAACTTAGGTAGTTTCGAGCAAGAAAAAATGGAGCTGAGAAATTTAAAACAAAAAGCTAAATCAAACCCCATAATCCCATATTAAGCTATGTGGTATTTTTGAATTATACGTTGTAATAGCGCGGTTAAGATGAATAAAAATCTAAGAAGACATATTAATCAAATTACACCACTTACAGATGAAGAATACACCTTCTTGTCTTCTTATTTTTCGGAGGAAGCATATAAAAAGAAAGATTTTCTTATTCGCCAAGGAGAGCATGTAAACTATTGCTATTTTATTGTTTCGGGCCTTTTAAAATTAGTCTACAATGACGAAAACGGGAAAGAGCAAATTATTTCTTTTGCTATGGAAGACTGGTGGGAAAGTGACTTTTCAGCTTATTTTACAAAGTCTAAAGCGAAAATGTCCTTGCAGTGTATTGAAGATACTAGGGTGTATACACTTAGTTTGAAGAACTATCAAAAACTTATTGCTGAAATGCCTAAAATGGCTTGTTTTTTCCTTGAAAAATCAAATTCGGGTCATATTGCCGCACAAAATAGAATGATTTCGTTACTTAGCTTAGATGCTCAGGGAAAATATCAGGAATTACTGAAGCAATATCCATCTTTATTTCAGCGTGTTCCTAAAACACTTTTAGCGTCTTATTTGGGAGTTTCCAGAGAAACCTTAAGCAGACTTCAGCATTAAAAAAACTTATTACTCTCCTTAATCGTGACCTATATCACACATAATAAAGAATGAGCCCAGGATATTTGCATGGATGTTAAACGCTGTATTAAACAGCAAAAAAATGCAAATAAAAATGGAAAAGCGAACAATCAATCCCTGGCAATGGCAGGAAGCCCGAAATTATGTACAGGCAATAGAAGTTAAAAATGTAGAAAGTACGCTGTATGTTTCAGGGCAAACCGCGATAGATGCCGACGGTGTTTCTAGTAAAGAAGATATGAGAAGTCAGATTTTTGAGGCTTTAGAAAATTTGGAAAAAGTTATCCACGAAGCTGACTACAAATGCAAAGACATCGTTCGACTAAATATTTATACCACTTCATCACAAGATTTATTCAATAATTTTGATGTTTTTCAAAACTGGGTTATTAAAAATGATATCAAGCAAACATCAACAGTACTTGAAGTGCAAGTACTTTTTGAAACTTTAAAAGTTGAATTTGAAGCTACTTTAGCTAAGTAATAAAACTGGAATTAAACCTCACTGGTTTTCAAGAACTAGTGAGGTTCTTTATAATTTCTCAATACTCAAATCTAATATCTCATTTCTATTAAATTCCATGCTCAAAATCAAAGCCTATTTTCTCTAAATTTACGGAAGAAATAATTTTTCCTCTAGAAATTTGATTTTGGCTATATTCAGGAGCTTTTATATTTCTGGATTTCGCTTCTTTGGCGTAGTATTCTGCTTTACTGGGATGTTCGGGATATGCCGCATTAAATACTGTTCCAAATTCATCATTTTCGATGATTTTTGAAATTAAGTTTATACAATCCTCACGCCGAATTAAATTAACAGGAGCATCTCCGTTTTTTAAGTTAATTTTACCCGAAAGCATGGTAACCGGATGCCTGTCGTTGCTTATTAAGCCACCAAATCGAATAATAGTAGTACTAAAATTGCTGTTTTCTTGTAATAATTTTTCACAATTATAAAGTTGTCTACCTGCTTCAGACGTTCCGTTAGGAGTATCTTCTTCAGTATAAGTTTGAATAGCTTCTGTATCCTGAAAAACACTGGTAGAACTAATAAAAATAATATTCTTTATTCCTGAATTTTCGATATAAGGAATACATTTTTCAATTTTTTTGGTAAAATTTAATTCTGGATTTTTTCGAAGTCCTGGTGGAACATCGATAATTAATACTGAAGAGCCTGATAGAAAAGCATCCATATCGCCCATAATACCATCTTCAAAAAGCTGAAGTTTGTAGGGCGTAATTTTAGCATTTGCTAAATCGTGAATTTTATGAGCTGATGTGCTAGATCCTTTCAAAGAATAATTTTCGTCTACTAATTGTTTCCCTAAAGGAAAACCTAACCAACCGCATCCTAATATCGATATTTGCATTTTTCAGTAGTTTTATTTTTCTTATTGTACAGGTATTTCTTTTTTATAAATTATAGCATCGTTTAAAACGAAAGGCTTTGGGATCATATTCTCGGCGCGTTTCGGTACGTCAAGTTGTTTGTTGTCTAGCAAATTGTAACTAGATTCATACATAATAAATTCAGCAGATTTTGATTTATCTAAGCTAAAATTCATTTCCAAAGTATCTTTGCTTGAAATGTAATAAGTAAGCAAGCGGTGCTTCCACCTTCTGGTAAACATGTTGAAGGCCTCTTCCCCGAGCTTCACATTTTTTTCAGCTAGACCATTCACCTTAAAGTTATTAAAATCGACAATATCTTTAGTATAAATTTCAATTCGTTTTGAATTGCGATTAGGTGTTATTTTTAGTGAATATTGAATTTCGTTGGCAGAGCTATCTATTTTTTTAAGGTTAATTGTCGGCTTTTTAATCTCAATTCTAGGAGCTTCGCTTCTCCAACTAAAACCGGAATGATATTTACTACTAAATTTATTTTCAGTAGTTGTAATTAGTGGCGGATTTTCTCCAAAATAAGTTTTTGTCCATTCATCGGGAACTTTATCGTAAGAATACCAATTCGCTTTATCTTCATCAGCATCATATAAATATACTAAACTATTTGGTTTTGGCCTTTCCGCAGTAAAATCAGCTGTAAAATGAGCATAGAACATGGTAATATTAAAACCTAAAAAGAATAAAACTGCTAATAAATCTTTTTTACTGAAGTAACCAAAAACTGGAAAAAATAGTGTGAATAGTATAATAGTAAGAATTCCCGAAACAAATAAAATTTGAAGTCCTAAGGCAACAGGAAACATTTTTATAAATGGAAATATTATAAAAAGCGACGGAAGGCTTAATAATGTATTGATAATTAAATTTGGTTGTTTTTGTCTTATCATTAAAAATAACTGAATACATCCAAAATAAACCGGAATTATAAAATAAGCAGCACCTTTTAAAGAGAAACTAAGTAATGTGCATATTAAAATCCAGAAAAAAAGAGGCGCAACAAATTGCGAAGCTGCGTGTGTTGCGTTGTAAAATTTATGATACGTAAAAAATACAACCGTTAATGCAAGCAAAATTGTTGCTAAAATATAGCTATAGCCATTGTAGGTAAAGCCATGCAGCATCTCAGAATATTCCGGATAAATATATAGGCAAAACTTCCAAAATCCGAATATTAAAAGTCCGCCTACAATTAAACTAACCAGATAAGGGACAAAACCTTTTGCAATAGCTTTAAAGCTTAATTTCTTAGTTAAGAAACCATATGTTATTATACCGAAGAAAAATAGAATACCAATAATTAGCATCGGTATTATCCATGTAAATGGATAGGTTATAAATATCCCGAAAGGCAAATTGAAATACAGTAAATCTTTATCTGATTTTAGTTTTTTTAGATTAGCGTTTTGAAAATATTTAAGTACTGGCATCAAATAATCAGCTTGATGAGCTAAGGTTTCTTTATCCAAGTTTTTAGGAATATCGTTTGCTGTATGATAATCAAAATGATCATCTATAAAAGCAAAGTTAAACCCATTTATATTTCCTAATTCTCTAAGAACAGTTAGGTCGGTATCGTTAGGTAATAACTTATATACACTATATGCTAATGAATTAGTAGTAGGGTAGGGAACGTGCGCTTTTTTAAAAGCTTCAATAAGTTTTGCATTTCCTGCATTAGTTTCTAAAAGCATAAATGAGCTTCCACCACTTCCACGAGCTTCAAAATTAAGCGCCAATTTAACTTCTTTAGCCCAAGGATGTTCTTGCATAAAAAGTTCTGCTCCTAACAAACCGATTTCTTCCGCATCGGTGAAAAGGATGATAATATCATTTTTAGGAATATTACCTTCTGCGGTAAAGGCCCGAATACCCTCTAAAATAGTTGCTACACCGCTTGCATCGTCACTTGCACCGTGTGATGAATGAGGTTGACTATCGTAATGCGCCATTAAAAGCAATGCATCACCGTTTCCGCTACCTTTAATTCGGGTTAAAATATTCTCTGGTCGTGCTAAAAAACCTTCTTTATTAAGAATAAAGTCTTCTTGAGTTTGTACAACCAAGTCTAAATTTTGAAGCTGATCTACAATATAATTTCGGACTGTACTATGGTTTTTGCTACCTAAATAATGTGGTTGCTGCCCTATTTTCTCAACATGCTCAAAAGCTCTGTTCACAGAAAATTGATTATTGGGTACATCTTCAGAAATACTATGAGGTTGTAAGCTATAGTAACTTAACCAACAACAAAAAGAAATAAGTAATAAAGCTATTAAAGCTTGTAAATTTTTAGACATTCAGTAAAAAATTTCATAATAGCCATAAAGATACTTAAGTTATTATAACTCACAGAAAGTCGAAGCTTTTTTTAGGTTTATATGGAAAATTCAGAGATTATTGAATTTAAAATTATGTTCTTTTAACTAGTGCGTAATATTCATTATTTTCTAAAGGTAAATAGCCTTGATTGTATACAAAATAATAGGTTTTCCCTGTTTTGGTAGTATATATGCTTGTAAAATATTCGAAATTAAATCCTTTAGCAATTAATTTTGTTTTACTAACTTTAATTTTATCGGTTGGATTTAGCTGTTCTAAAATACGATAGTTTTTCCGAAGCGCATTATTGATGTTCCGCATCAGATTTTTAGTATCCTTATTAAGTTTATTATTATAAGAATTCCGGCAATAGTCGTTACAGAACTTTTTATCGGCTCTACCTATTATTTTTTCACCACAATCTAAACAAAGCTTATCCATATTAGAAAGATATTAAAAAATATAGATTATTGAAAATCAGATTCTTGTTTGTTGTTTTGTAATTTATTTTTGAAGTAATAGGTTTCAATTAATAATTTACTTCAAAAAAATCGATTTTCAATAATCTTTTACTTTTATTGTCTCGGGCTTAATTTAAATTCTTTCGGATGTTCGGCACCCATTAGGTTTTCAACAAAATAATCCCATCGTCTGCGCATCATATAATAACTATCCATACCATAACTATGGCGCGCATTTGGAAATATAATTAAGTCAAAATCTTTATTTGCCTTTATCAAAGCATCGATTACTAAATACGAGTTATAAGGTGGCACATTATCATCCAGATTTCCGTGGGCAATTAACAAATCTCCCTGAAGATTTTTGGCGTTGTATTGATTGGCTTGTAACTCGTAGTTGGTTTTTCCGCTTTCCGTTTCTTGAATAAGTCCGTTATAACGTTCGCCCCAATCATCTTCATAATTTCGGTTATCGTGGTTTCCAGATTCAGAAATTCCCACTTTGTAAAATTCAGGATACGAAAACATTGCATCTGCAGTTGCAAAACCACCGCCTGAATGTCCCCAAATTCCTACTTTGTCTAAATCCATATAGGAGTATTTTTTGGCTAATTGTTTTAATCCACTTATTTGATCTTTTAAGGTATTATCCCCCATGTTTCCGTAACAAGCATCATGGAAGGATTTAGATCGACCCGGATTACAAGTTCCATCTATTACTACCACAATAAAACCAAGCTCAGCTAAAGATTGGTGGTCACCACGAGAAGGGTAAAATTCACGGCCACCAACTCCGCCGCCTTGTGGACCGGGGTAGATGTAATTTACTACCGGATATTTTTTGGATTCATCGAGATCGGTAGGCGTAAACATAAGTCCGTATAAATCCCATTTTTTTTTAGCCGATTTTACTTTTATTGGTTTAGGGGCCTGCCACCCTATAGCTTTTAGGCGAGAAATATCGGCTTTTTCCAAATCCATGATTTTGCGTCCTTTAATGTCTCTAAGAACGGCTTTATTAGGAACATCGGGTTGTGAATAATTATCTACAAAAAAGGCGTTTTCCGGAGAAAAAGAAACACTGTGTGTTCCGTTTTCAGGAGTTAAAAGCTTTAAACCTTTACCATTAAATTTTACGCTATATAAATTTCTGAAATAAGGATCGCGACCTTTTTCTTTTCCTTGTGCGTAGAAATATAATTTTCGATTTTTCTTATCTACTTTTTGTAGACTAGTTACTGCAAAGTTACCATTGGTAATTTGGTTTTTAAGTTTTCCTGTTTCAAGGTCGTACAAATATAAATGACCCCAATTATCGCGCTCCGAGTACCAAATAATTTCATCAGATTTTGGCAAATAATGCCAGTTGATTGTTCCTTGTCCCGATTCGAATTGTGTATCTACCTCTTCAGAAAAAATATCTCGAACTTCTCCATTTTCAGTATTAGCTACACGAAGTGTCACTTTTTTATGATCTCGAGAAACTGAGGCAAAAGCTAAAGTTTTAGAATCTGGTCCCCATTCGTTATCGCCAAAGGTGCCGTCGCAGGCAATATCATCGCAAAGCGTACCACGTCTCGCATCGGCAGGCATGTTAAGTTTAGTAATCTTTTTATTTTTAATATCGATAATTACACGTTCAATTTTTATAATTGCTGAATCTTGCGGAATAGGATATTTCCATTCCTGAAGTTCGGGCTCGCCAACTTTGGTTTTTACCAAATACATATCGCTTACATGTCGCTGATCTTGCTTAAATGTGGCGATCTTTTTAGAATCTGGACTCCATAGAACTATGGGCTTATCACTATGCTTCCAACCCGCATTATCGGTTGCATACCCATAATTTTTCTCTCCGTCTGTAGTAAGTTGAATTTCCTCGCCAGATTCATTATCTCGCATCCAAAGATTCCAGTCTTTAATAAAAACCACTTTAGAGCCGTCTGGAGAGGCGACCTCAATTCTAGATCTTCTTTGATTTTTAGTGGGCTTATCATTAATTAATGCTGAAATAGAACTCGCTGTTTTTCTTGTTTTTATCTTCGGATCGATAAGGACGTAATGCGTTTTTCCGTTTACCGAAACACTATACCAAAACCGGCCATCTTCTAACCAATTGGGACTTACATAATCTTTATCTACTAAAGAGTACGTATTATAGGCTAAAAATTTTGCAGCCTGTTCGTAATCTGTAGTAGTGAGTTTTTTTGAGTTTTGTTGTCCGAATGTAATGGTAGTATAAACTAGAAAGTATAAAACAAAGTAAAATTTATTCATAACAGCTATTGAAATTGTTTAAAGTAAACTCCCTGGCGAGAGATTTTTTTTAAAAATAGGGATTTTGAGACAAAAAAGTGCCTAGCCAGGGAATTCTATCAATTTTTAGACTGCATTATTTGTAAAAGGTTTAATTCAATTTTATAAAGCATCAATAAGTTGTGGTTTTTTACTTGCTTTTAGCGATTCGTTTTTTAATCGAAATTGTATAAGCATTGACTTCCAAGTGCTCCGCTACCGTATTCTAAAACAAATTTTTTGTTTACTAAAATATATCTACAACTGTCTTTATATTCTTCAATTAATTTATCCTGAATTGGTTTGCTAAAAACATTAAATGAATACATTCCCATTCCACTTCTTTTAAATCCAATTTTGGTTGGTTCACCGCTTTCAATTTGAATACAATCTACTTTATCTAGTTTTTCTTTTAATTTTTTTAATGTTTCTCTAGACCATTCTATTGGTTTGATTATACTATCCATTTTAGCCGTGCTTATTTTCAAGTTCCAATCTAAAAATATTGTTTTGTTTGGAATTAAAGATTTAGAGTCTAAAGCTTTAATTCCGAATCTTCCCAAAGTGTTATTATCTTTAAATTCAATCTCAACAATTCTGTTTTTTGGTACTATTTCATTAAAGTATTTCTTCAGTTCATAAATTTCGGTCTTATTTTCTTCAAAATTTTCTTTTAATTCAGACACAGAATAATCTTTATCGAAACCTCCAAAAGCAGATAAAATAAGTATTAACCAACCAATAAAAATTAAAATACTGACTCCTATTAAAATCGATATTCCTAATAAAACTTTCTTAAGCATTTTTTGGTTGAATTTAAATGGCTAGTTTTTTCTAAATAGAGTTTTCTCAGTCTGTACTGTTTGCAGTATTATGGTTACACAAAACCATTTGCGGCAGTATTTTATATTTCATTAATAGATTTTATTAAATTCGGATTAGATTTACCATAACTAACAACTTTAATATCCAAAGGAATATTTTTAAATTTTCTGATTGCTTTTTGCAACGATTCTAAAATCCAATATTCTTCATTTCCAAATGCGCCACCACCAACCAGTGTTAGAAATACTTTATTTGAATTATTATTATTCATATTTATTACTCCGGCATAAAGAGATGCTTCATAAGTTGCTTCTAAAATAACCCTAGCAAAATACTCCCAATAAAAAGATTCAATTTGGCTGTATGCTACCGGAAGGGCTGAACAATATATTTGAGAAACTTTATGTTTTGTATTAGATATGGTAACTTCTGTATTCCACTGAATTCCAATTTTCAGTTTCTCTTTTAGACTTTCTCTTTCTGTTAGTGTTAGTTGGGCTATTTTTTTATTGATAGTTAGAAGTCCTTTTAGGTTTACCAATGCGTAACCATTTTGCATTTTCCATAGATTCAACTTGTCATTGCCCAATTCTTTGCCTATTAATTCCAAACAATCTATTTGATTATTAGCTGTTTGCCCTACTTGTCCATTTACTTCTGCGAAATAATTCCGATATATCGTTCCTGCTCCACAAGAAATTGCGCAAGCTGGACCTTGTGTGTAATCAAATTCATATCTGTCTATACCGTGTTCAGGTGTTACAGACTTACTAACCATTTCAAGCAAATTAAACTGTGAAGCGGCTTGAAATAGAGCATTTGAGTTTTCAATTTGAGTATGTAGTTTTTGTACATCAGCAACAATTTCAGTTACTTGAATTTTCCCGTTGTAATCTTTTATATTTTTGTTCTGCTTTTTAAGTTCATACAAAGTTGGGACTTCTAATTTTCCATATGAAAATCTTCGAGAATTAACGAGTGAAACAATTTCACTTCCATTAATCTCAATATTCTTTTTTACATTTTCGGGTGATTCTTCTTTGAATCCTGTTAGTTGCTCAAACCACATTTATTTAATTTATGTTTTTTCAACTTGTTTATAAAACGATATTTTTTGGTTTTATTTCCCGTTTTTCCTGAAAATTCCGAGAATAATAAAAAGAGTAATCCCATAAAACACTCATTCTTGCTATACTACCCTAGTAATTTCGGTATAAAAATCTTGAGAATTTATAACTAAACTTTTAAACATTTACAATCGTTTACAAACGAATACATTCGAAAACAATTAATTATTAGACGATTAAACTTTTTATTCGCTAGTAAGTTTGTCCTGTTGGAATGAACAAATGATTTTTAACGTTTATCTAATTTTAAATGATATGAGTAGTTTAAGAAATAATGTGAAATTGATTGGGAATGTAGGAAATCAACCTGAAATTGTAAATTTAGAATCCGGTAAAAAATTAGCTAAATTTTCTATTGCCACAAACGAATATTATAAAAATGCTAAAGGAGAAAAAGTTTCTGAAACCCAATGGCATAATTTAGTAGCCTGGGGGAAAACGGCAGAATTGGTAGAGAATTATGTGCCTAAGGGTAAAGAAATAGCTATTGATGGTAAATTAACTAATCGTAATTATGAAGATAAAGAAGGTAATAAACGTTATGTTACCGAGGTTATTTGTAATGAGATTGTATTATTGGGAAAATAACGTAGAACTACGCAGTAAAATTTTTATTTACTGCGTAGCTTTATTAATGTATTTGTGCTTCTCCCGCTCCGCTAGGTATTCGAATATTTTCAACTATTTCTTGAACATTTTCTGGAGGAGCAGGAGTAAGCCTTGAAATAAGTAAAGCTAAAACAAAATTAACAATCATGGCAATTACGCCAAATCCTTCTGGAGAAGTTCCAAATAACCATTTACTTTCCGGAAGTGGTTCCATAATGCCTATAAGTCCGGTTTTAAAAATAATCATATATATTAACATCAGGCTAGTTCCTACCACCATTCCCGTTACTGCACCTTGGCGATTCATTCGTTTATCAAAAATCCCCAAAATAATTGCAGGAAAAAAAGAAGCTGCAGCCAAACCAAATGCTAATGCGACGACTGCCGCTACGAAGCCCGGTGGATAAATTCCAAAGAATCCTGCAATAATAATAGCAACTAAAATGCTTATTCTGGCTATGAGCAATTCTCCTTTATCAGAAATATTAGGTTTTAATTGTTTTTTTACGAGATCGTGAGATACTGAAGTTGAGATAACCAGTAGTAACCCCGCAGCAGTAGATAGAGCAGCAGCAAGGCCTCCTGCAGCTACTAACCCGATCACCCAATTAGGTAGTTGGGCAATTTCAGGATTGGCTAATACCATAATATCTTTATCTACATAAAGTTCATTTTCAGTATTTGTTGGATTGCTAACAATACGTTCCCCATATATCCCTCTTTTTTCAGTAAAAACAGGTTTCCCATTTACGGCATCCGTATTTCTGTATTGTATCTTTCCGTCGTTATTTTTATCGGTCCAAGAAATTAATCCTGTGTTTTCCCAATTTTTAAACCAAACAGGTAACTCGGTATAAGCAGTTTCATTTACTGTAGTAATTAAATTTGTTCTTGCAAAAACAGAAACAGCCGGGGCGGTAGTATATAAAATAGCGATAAGCAACAATGCGTATCCGGCAGATTTCCGGGCATCTTTCACCTTAGGAACAGTAAAAAATCGAACAATAACGTGTGGTAATCCAGATGTTCCAGCCATTAATGCTAAGGTGATCGCAAAAATATCCCAGGTAGATTTACTTCCGCTAGTATATTCTTTAAAACCTAGTTGTGTATGTAATTGATCGAGTTTGTCTAAAAGAAAGGTGCCATCTTCAATGCGTCCACCCATACCAATTTGCGGAATAGGATTTCCCGTCATTTGTATAGATATGAAAATAGCCGGTACCATAAATGCAAAAATTAGTACACAATATTGGGCAACCTGAGTATAGGTAATTCCTTTCATTCCGCCTAGAAAGGCAAAAACCAGCACAACAGCCATTCCTATAAGTACTCCCTTGGTGATATCGACTTGTAGAAATTGAGAAAAAACAATTCCCACGCCACGCATCTGCCCGGCTACGTAAGTAAATGAAACAATCAAAGCACAAATGATAGCAATGGTTCTTGCTGAATTAGAATAATAGCGGTCGCCAATAAAATCGGGTACCGTGAATTTCCCAAATTTTCTCAAGTAAGGCGCAAGCAAAAGCGCTAATAATACATAACCACCTGTCCACCCCATTAAGTAAACAGATCCATCATAACCACTAAAGGAAATAAGCCCGGCCATAGATATAAACGAAGCTGCGCTCATCCAATCTGCAGCCGTGGCCATTCCATTGGCTAATGGGGAAACACCACCACCTGCGATGTAAAAATCTTTTGTAGAAGAGGCTCTTGCCCAAATAGCAATACCAAAATAGAGCGCAAAGCTAATACCGACTAAAATCCAAGTCCATAATTGAACGTCCATAGTTAAGATATAAAGGTTATTTGTATTTTGATTTCGTCAGTTTTACTCGGAGTATCCGTATTTTTTATCCAATTTATTCATTAGTCTTATATAAATAAAAATGAGAATCACGAATACATAAATAGCGCCTTGTTGGGCAAACCAAAAACCAAGTTTAAATCCGCCTATTTTAAATTGATTTAGAAAATCTTTGAATAATATTCCTGCTCCAAACGAAACGGCAAACCAGACACTTAATAGAATGACTAAATATTTAATATTTTCTCTCCAGTATTTTTTAGCATTGTTTTTTTTCAATTTTTAGAGAAATTTATTGTTGATTTAATATTTAAAGTAATAAAAATTTATTAAAAATCAATTTTTATTACGGGAATAGTATCCTGTACTTTCCTGTTTATTAAGGTAGTATACTCTATATTTGATGAGTAAGGAAACTTTAGTTACTTACCAAAAAAATAAAAATGATTAAGAAAGCTAATGTTTACCGACTTTAACTAGAAACCGTTCCTAAGCTTAAAGAAGAAGTTTACCATCAAAAAATCGAATTTGAATTTCCAAATCATGATGAGATCTTAGGAATTATAGCTGTGGTGAAATTGAGATAGCTTTTTGAAACTGAAACTATCGAATTTGCCAAATTTATGAAGAAGCTAAAACGGAGCTAAAAATAGATGTTTTGTGCCAAGCGATAGGTGTTAGCATGGGCTTCAATAATATATTTTATTTGTGGTGAATAACCGCCACCCATACTACATTGTACTGGTATTTGAAGGTCGTGGCAGGTTTGGAGTACAAATTGGTCACGTTCTTTACAACCAGCAATAGAACAAGAAAGCCGCCCCAATTTATCGGTTTCTAAAATATCTACACCGCATTGAAAGAAAATAAAATCCGGCTGAACTTTTTCGATTAAATTGGGTAAGGTTTCCTTCAGATTTTTCAAGTAATACTCATCTTTAGAACCATCCGGAACTTCAATATCTAAATCTGAAATTTCTTTTTTGAAGGGATAATTTCCTTTTCCGTGCATTGAAAAGGTAAACACCGAATCATCGTTTTTAAAAATTTCAGCTGTACCATTTCCTTGGTGTACGTCTAAATCGATAATCAAGAATTTTTCAGCTAAATTTTTTTTCTGAAGATGTCTCGCTGAAATAGCCTGATCGTGTAAAAGGCAAAACCCTTCACCATGGTCGGTATATGCATGGTGAGTGCCTCCAGCAATATTCATTGATATGCCATTTTCTAGTGCATAAAAGCTACTTTGTATAGTTCCGCCTGCTATTATAATTTCTCGATCTACCAATTCTTTTGAAAGCGGAAAACCGGTTTTTCGAATGGCTCGCCTACCTAGCGTAAGATTCAATAAATCGTCTACATATTTTTTATCGTGAACAGCAAGAATATCATCTAATTCAGCCGGTTTTGGACTAAAAAAATGCTGTGCTTCACATGTACCTTCATACAAAAGCTGTTTGGGTAACAGCTCGTATTTTTCCATTGGGAAACGATGATTTTCCGGCAACGGATGTTTATAGATAGGGTGGTAAGCAATTTTAAGCACAAATAGGTTATTTTGAAAAATTCATAATTCGATAAGCTTCACCCTCCTTGTTATAATAGCCATAATAAATAGAATTATTCCATTCAAAAACATTTTCGGCAATAGGATCATGCAGTAATTTTGCATATTTTTTTATACGGTCGAAAGCATTTTCTGGAATTTCCCCTTCAATATGATTAAAATTACTATCGAATAAACATTTAATTCTAACCGATTTACCATAAGCATACGTAAGATATGAAGATAACGAAAGATTAATGTTAGAACCTATAGGTACTGTCATCATTGTCGGGGCTCCCATTCCCATTCCTGGTGTCGGAGCCATCATAAAGGTGCTACTGCTGCCATAGTAAGGTTTAGTGAAACTTCCCATGGTGATTATATATTTATTATTTTTCTTCTGAACAGCAACACTAATATCTTCATTATCTATTTTTTTCAAGAATTTTGATGTTTTTTTTAATTCTCGATGGGGAGCAAAAATACTACCTTCTTTATCTTGAATAATAGGTGTATTTTTAAATGGAATTACGTCATCTTTATTTACATGTAATTTTTTTAGCACGTTTGCTGTGTTTCTGTTTTTAGCTTCAAAAAAAAGTTCGTCAGCGTTTCCAACAATTTGATAAATATTATCATCTAGTAAAAATGATTTACTGAAAAAACGTTCTTCAGTTGAATATTTTGGCTTTTCGAAACGCGTAATGTCAGCCTTATAATCTTTTAAATCGACAGCAATAATATAGGTTTCGTAAATACTTTTATCTAAGGTTAATTCGAAACCTTTATCGGTTTCATAAAGTTTATTCATGGCTCCTGCAAGTTCCACGCTAACAGGAAATTCGGTGTCAATTTTTCTCAACTCAATCGGGTCGGGACTACTTTTTTTTAAATTTTTCAACATTCCGTATAGGTTGAGTTTTTCATTATCAGCAATTCGAAACGTATAATCTATAGGGATAAGATGTTTTTTAGGATACAATCCTTCAAACTCATATAATTTTAAAACTGATCGCTTTTTCGGAGTTGTAATTAGATATAATTTATTGTTTTTACTTAGGCTTTCAACATATTGCTCTCCACGAAGTTTAAAATCGAATTCTATTTCTTTTGTTTTTCGATTTTTAAAATCAAATAATATTGATCCAAACTGTTTTCCGTTTCTATGTTTTAAATACAAGATTGTTTTTTGTTCCTTTTGAATATAACCTATAATTTCTGAATATTTTTTCGGCAAACCATCTGATACTAAAGAGTCTATTCGCTCACTATTTTCGTTGTATATATAAGCATTTATGGTTTTGTTGTCATCAATAAAGACGCTCAAGGTTTTGGTGTTAGGATTGGTTATGGTAAACGCATCTTTAACTGACCGATGACTTTCTTTTAAATCGTTTGGGATACTAAAATACTGCTGGGCTTTTGTGTTTAGAAATGAACTAAAAACAAATAGAAGTGCTAAGATGTAATGTTTTTTCATTGTTGAAATTGATGATTTGATATTGAATTTACTATATAAAAAGAGGTGTATTTTTTAATACACCTCTTAAATATTATTTATGAATTTGGAACGCTTTGTACCTCGGTTTCTTTTGCTTTTAGTAACGTCCTTTTTAATAAAGAAGTATAAACAGGTTTGTTTCCTAGGAAAGCAGTACATACTGATGCTGTTACTGTTGATATAATTAATGGCAGCGTAAGTTCGTAATTAGAAGTAATTTCTATAGCTAGCATTATTCCGGTAAGTGGAGCACGTACTGTTGCTGCAAAAATAGCAGCCATTCCTGCTACGGCATATACACCTGTTTGATCTATTAAAGAAGGATCTATTGCTTGTACTACATAACCAAAAATCATCCCGAAAATAACTCCTAGGGTTAAAAGTGGGGCAAAAATACCACCGGGTACTCCAGAGCTATAACTTAATACCGATAAAATTAAACGCCCTACAAACATGATAATAAGTACCCAAATTCCAAATGAGTTGTTTAATACATCCTTAATAGTTGTATATCCGGCACCTGTCATGTCCGGAAAATAAATACTTAGAATGGCAATTAAAGTACCTAATCCTAATCCGAAGAATAGTACAGGATATTTAAAATTATCGAAAAATTGTAACGATTTTAGTAAAACAGTATTAAATAACAACCCTATAAAGCTAAACAGTAATCCTAAAACACCGAAAAGCCATATTTCATGAATATCGGGTGATGCAAATACACGTATGCTTAAAGCAGGATCTCCACCAATTAAAAATCGAACAATTATATCTGCAGTTCCAGAACCAATCATGATTGCGGCTACGGAATAAAAATTGAATTTAAAATGGCCGTGCATTTCTTCAATTACAAAAACAACTCCTGATAGGGGTGCGTTAAAAGCTCCGGCTAAACCAGCAGCAGCACCAGAAGAAAGTAAAGGGTTATTTTGTTCATCGGGTTGTTTAAAAATGTCTTTAATCATTTTCCCAACGTTGGCACCAATTTGTACAGTAGGCCCTTCACGTCCTAATAACATTCCGCTTCCTAAAGAAAAGATTGAAGCAAAAAATTTAACGGGAAGTATGCGTTTCCATCGTGTTGGCCGTACTTCATCTAAAGCACCTTCAATTTCTTGTATTCCGCTTCCTCCAGCTTCCGGAGCAAACTTTTTAACACAAAAAAGAGCTATTAAAATAGCTCCTATGACCAGCAAAATTAAACCTGTTCCTTCTAATATTGATGAAAAGGAGAATGTAAATTCTCCATAAAGTGCTTCCCGAACATGCTCTATTTTAGAGATTATAATTCGGAAAGCTGAAGATAATAAACCGGCTACAATACCGATGATCACCGCGCAATATAAAACCTTTACATTTTTTGCATCTGCTTTTAAACTACGTTGTGCTACTTTATAGAAGTAGATTGTTTTCCTTCTGGTTCTCATTTTATTACAAAATTATTTGTCAGAAAATTAGCCATATGATATGACTAGTTAATTGTGGCACCATTGTTTACTTGTTCTTCATCTGGATTTACAAAAACAAGTTTCCCATTGGCGTTTTCGGTTAGCAGTATCATCCCTTCACTTTTTACTCCTCTTAACTTACGAGGAGCTAGATTGGCCAATACGGTCACCTTTTTTCCGAGTAATTCTTCTGCTTTATAATGTTCGGCAATACCAGAAACGATAGTTCGTTTATCGATTCCTGTATCAACTTTCATAACCATTAATTTTTTTGTTTTCGGCATTTTTTCAGCCTCGATAATAGTCCCCACTCGTAAATCCATTTTAGTGAAATCTTCGAATTGAGTGGTTTCTTTTTGTGGGTCTACCGATTGATTTTCTTTGTTATTAGCTGCTTTGGTTGCTTCTAGTTTTTGCAATTGTAATTCGATTTTTTCATCTTCAATTTTACTAAAAAGCAATTCCGCTTTACCAATTACATGTCCGGCAGGAAGTAAGGCTTCGCGAGTTGTAATTTTATCCCATTGCGATAATTCACCTTCGTTAAGGTTTGCTTCTTCGGAAGTGAATTTTAAAATTTCTTTTAATTTGTTAGAACTGAATGGTAAAAATGGCTTACTAAGCGTAGCTAAAGCTGATGCAATTTGAAGCGCTACATACATAATAGTTTTTACGCGTTCCTCATCAGTTTTTATTAGTTTCCAAGGTTCTTCATCTGCCAAATATTTGTTTCCTAATCGAGCAAGATTCATTAATTCAGATTGAGCTTCTCTGAATCGGTATTTTTCTATAGAACTAGCAATAACTGCTGGATAAGCTTTTAGAGCAGCAATAGTTTCCTTGTCTAATTGAGAATATTCTCCAGGTGTTGGTACTTCTCCTTGGTAATATTTGTTAGTAAGCACTACTACACGATTAATAAAATTACCGAAAATAGCTACTAACTCATTATTATTTCTGGCTTGAAAATCTTTCCAAGTAAAATCATTGTCTTTAGCTTCGGGAGCATTAGCAGTTAATACATAACGTAACACATCTTGCTGTCCTGGAAAATCTTCTAAATACTCGTGTAACCAAACAGCCCAATTTTTAGAAGTAGATAATTTTTTACCTTCAAGATTTAAAAACTCATTAGCTGGTACATTCTCCGGTAAAATATAATCACCGTGAGCTTTTAGCATTACCGGGAAAATAATACAGTGAAAAACAATATTATCTTTTCCAATAAAATGAATAAGCTTGGTGTCTTTATCTTTCCAGTACGGTTCCCAATCTTTTCCTTCGCGCTTAGCCCATTCTTTAGTAGATGAGATATAACCAATTGGTGCATCAAACCAAACATAGAGTACTTTCCCGTCAGCACCTTCTACCGGAACAGGAATTCCCCAATCTAAATCTCGAGTTACGGCACGAGCGCGCAAACCATCATCGATCCACGATTTTACTTGTCCGTAAACATTCGATTTCCAATCGGATTTATGTCCTTCTAAAATCCATTCTTTTAACCAGTCTTCATATTGATCTAATGGCAAAAACCAATGTTTCGTTTCTTTTAAAGTAGGAGTAGCACCTGTAATTGCCGATTTTGGATTAATTAAATCAGTCGCATTTAAAGAAGTACCACAACTTTCACATTGGTCTCCATACGCTTCTTCATTACCACATTTTGGGCAAGTACCGGTAACAAATCGGTCAGCTAAAAACTGTTTAGCTTCTGCATCGTAAAGTTGTTGGGTGGTTTCTTCAATAAATTTTCCGTTTTCATATAGATTTTTGAAAAATTCTGATGCTGTTTTATGATGAATATCAGCAGAAGTTCTCGAATAATTATCAAATGAAATTCCGAAATTTTTAAATGAATTTTTAATAATCCCATTATATTTATCAACAACATCTTGCGGAGTAACTCCTTCTTTTTTAGCTTTTATAGTTATAGGGACACCATGCTCGTCACTACCACATACAAAAGCAACATCTTGACCTTGCATTCGTAAAAAACGGGCATAAATATCAGCAGGAACATATACGCCTGCTAGATGCCCAATATGAATGGGACCGTTGGTGTAAGGTAAAGCTGCCGTAATTGTATATCGTTGTGGCGTTGTACTCATATTTTTCTTTTTTAGTGGGCTGCAGTAAGTTTACACGTTAAAGTCTTGCAAAACAACATGCGGCCTTTAATTTAGTTTCTAATTTAGTGGAAAATTAAACCTATTTTAGTGCTTTATTTTTCCAGGGTCAAATTTCAGTAAAAACTATTCAATTATGAAAAAAATACTCACTATACTTTTCGCCTTTTTAATACTTTCTTGTGGAAGCCGTAAAAACAGTGCAAAATCAGACCGATTTACGCTTGAATCGCTCGAAGGAAAAACAAATTCTGAGATTTTGGAGCTATATCCAGATGCGCAACCTGAATCTGGAACAAACCTAAAAGATGTAATTGAAGAAGAGGCTGAAGACAGGCAGTATACTATTCTATATCCAGATACGCCAGATGAGATTTTGATATCTTGGAAAGATGATGCTAAAACTTCGATTTATGATATTTATTATAATAAAGATGGAAAATGGCAAAGTGAAAAAGGAATTCAGGTAGGTACTTCTTACGATCAGCTAGTGAAACTCAACGAAAAACCAATACAATTTTACGGATTTGGTTGGGATTATAGCGGAGCTGTAGATTGGAATGGTGGTAAATTGGAAGATTCTAACATTCGAGTATTTTTAGCACCGGAAGGTGATATTCCTAATCCATTTTATGGAGATCGAATTATAAAAGCTTCCGAAGAGGAAATCGCTAAATTAAATTTAAAGGTAGCGGCCATTATGTACCGTAAATAGGAATGGCGAAGCATAACGAAATCGGTAAACAAGGAGAGGAGCTTGCGGTAGATTATTTAAAAAATAAAGGATTTACCATTTTAGAGCGAAATTATCGGTTTAAACGTGCTGAAATTGATATTATTGGTTTTAAAGACGAATTTTTAGTTGCTGTTGAGGTAAAAACACGGAGTACAACGTATTTTGGAGATCCGCAAGATTTTGTAAAATCAGGCCAAATTCAACGATTGGTAATGGCTATTAATCAGTTTGCAGAACAACGCTCAATAGATGCTGAAATTCGTTTTGATATTATAGCCATTATTCTACATAAAACAACACCTCAAATTCAACATTTTGAGAATGCTTTTTATCATTTTTGATTATAAGTATCTCAATATTTTATTTTCTTCGGAAAGATAATGCTGTTTTTCTGTATAAAAAGGTATAAAATAGGGAGATATATGGTATGCGTTAAAAAAATCTGTAATTTTAGGGCGGCTAATATGTTGAGTGGTGTCTGATGCTGAATCAATAGTATTGAAATTAATTTCAATTGTACCGCCAACCTTATTGCAAATTGTAGAAGACAATATTAATTGAACATTGAAATTTTTGAAACAATGGATCAAACAACAATCCTTGAAAAAGAGGGGTTTTTAAATCTCCCTATTGATAAGAATTTAAATTTAATAGAAGAAATAAAGAGGTTAAAGAAGGAAAAAAATGCTGTAATTTTAGGGCATTTTTATATTACCGGAGACCTTCAAGATATTTCAGATTATACAGGAGATAGCTTAGGTTTAGCACAAAAAGCAGCGAATACCGATGCAGATATAATTGTTTTTTTAGGTGTTCATTTTATGGCAGAAACTGCCAAGATTTTAAATCCGAATAAAAAAGTAATTATTCCCGATTTAAAAGCTAGTTGTTCCTTAGCTGAATCGGCTCCTAAAGATAAATTTGCTGCATTTAAAGCACAATATCCCGATCATAAAGTTATTTCGTACATTAACTGTACAGCAGATATTAAAACACTCTCCGATGTAATTTGTACATCGAGTAATGCAGAAGCTATTGTAAATAGTTTCCCAAAAGATCAGCCTTTAATATTTGCACCCGATAAAAATTTAGGGAATTATATTAATAGTGTAACCGGCCGAGATATGGTGCTTTGGGACGGAGCTTGTATGGTTCACGAAAAATATTCGCTAGAGAAAATATTAAAACTGAAAAAAGAAAATCCGGGAGCTTCTATAATTGCGCATCCGGAATGTGAAAAACCAGTTTTATTAGTAGCCGATTTTATAGGTTCTACTACTGCTTTGTTAAAGCATGTAGAAAATAGTGATAAACAAACCT
Organism: Zunongwangia sp.; assembly: GCF_048269745.1. Classification (NCBI taxonomy): domain Bacteria; kingdom Pseudomonadati; phylum Bacteroidota; class Flavobacteriia; order Flavobacteriales; family Flavobacteriaceae; genus Zunongwangia; species Zunongwangia sp. The sequence goes on from NZ_JBLXIB010000001.1 coordinate 279,661, forward strand.
TTATTGTTGTAACTGAAAGCGGAATTTTACACCAAATGAGTAAAAACAATCCCGATAAAACCTTAATTCCGGCTCCGCCAAACGATTCTACTTGTGCTTGTAACGATTGTGCTTACATGAAATTAAATACTATGGAGAAGTTATTTTTGTGTTTAGAGCACGAGCAGCCCGAGCTTCATCTTAACCAAGAACAAATAGAGAAAGCTAAAAAACCAATCGAAAAAATGTTGGACATTTCAGCTAAACTTAATTTATAGAATTACTCTTTTGGAAAAAATATATACTTCAGACTTTCTGGTAATAGGTAGTGGTATTGCTGGACTAACATATGCTTTAAAAGTAGCTGATTTCGGAACGGTACACATTGTAACTAAAACTGATGGTTCTGAAAGTAATACAAAATATGCGCAAGGTGGAATTGCTGCTGTCTGGGATAAAGATGATGATTTTGAAAAACATATTGAAGACACTCATATAGCTGGTGCTGGGCTTTGCCATCAAGATGCTGTTGAAGTGTTAATTAAAGAAGGACCGCAACGTATTGCAGAACTTATAGAACTTGGAGTCAATTTCGATAAAAAAGCCGATAAAAAAGAATTTGATCTTGCTCGAGAAGGAGGACATTCTGCACATCGTATTTTACACGTTCGAGATTTAACCGGTGCAGCGGTACATAATGTACTCTTAGAAAAGGCAAAAAAACATCCTAATATTTCGATTTTCGATAATCATTATGCACTCGATCTTATTACCGAACATCAGGTGCTTAATAATTTACAATCGGCTTTTAATATTTGTTTTGGCGCTTATGTACTAAACGCAAAAGAGAAGCATGTATTTCCGTTTCAAGCCAAATTTGTAATGTTGGCAACCGGAGGTGCTTCTAGAGCCTTTTTGCATAGTACTAATCCTAAAATAGCTACAGGAGATGGTGTGGCTATGGCTAATAGGGCTGGAGTTCGTATTGCTAATATGGAATTTATTCAATTTCATCCGACTGCATTATATAACCCGGGGAGTGAATCTTTTTTAATTTCTGAAGCGTTACGTGGGCACGGAGGTTTACTTCGGAATAGCGATGGTGAACGTTTTATGGAAAAATATGATGAGCGTTTAGAATTAGCACCACGAGATATAGTAGCACGAAGCATTGATGCTGAAATGAAAGAACGAAGAGAAGAGTGTGTTTATTTAGATATGACACATTTTGACAAAGAAGAACTAACAACCCGTTTTCCTCATATTTATAAAAATTGCTTAGAGAATATTCAGTTAGATATTGCAGAGAAACCCATTCCGGTTGTCCCAGCCGCACATTATAGTTGTGGCGGAGTAATGACGTCACTTTCCGGACAAACGTCTATGCAAAATTTATATGCTTGTGGCGAAGTGGCCCATACCGGCGTGCATGGGGCAAATCGATTAGCGAGTAATAGTTTGTTAGAAGGGCTTGTTTTTGCGCATAGAGCCGCCGAAAAAGCCAAGCGTAAACAATTACGTCCGTTCCGAGATATTGTAATTCCACAGTGGGATGAGAGTGGAGTATATAGCCAATATGAATGGTATTTAATAAAGCACAACTTCGGAGAAATCCGAAATATTATGTGGAATTATGTAGGAATTGTACGCTCTAAAGAACAATTATATCGGGCAGCACGACGAATGTCGGTTATTTATGAGGAAGTAGAATCGTATTACAGTAAATCTAAAATTACTAAAGATTTATTAGAATTACGAAATTTAACAACGGTGGCTTACATGATTATTAAATCGGCCTTACGAAGAAATGAAAGTAGAGGGTTGCATTATATGATTGATCATCCTGAAAAGAAAGAACAATTTCTAAAAGACACTATTATTTAGTTAAACGAATAAATTTTTGTAATAAAAAAACCGATGCTTTTAAACATCGGTTTTTTTATGGAATATCGATACAATTTCGATTACCAGATTTTTACACGATCTTCAGGAGCTACATACATGCTATCTCCTTCTTTTATATTGAAAGCGTTATAAAAAGCATCAACATTCTGAAGTGGAACATAAGCTCTATACATACCTGGAGAATGCGGGTCCGTTTTGATTTTATTCTTTAGAGCTTCGTCTCTCATTTTTGTTCTCCATACTGTAGCCCAAGAAAGGAAGAAACGTTGTTCTGGAGTAAACCCATCTATTTTTCCAGGATTTCCGTGCTCTTTTAAGTGAATTTGTAAAGCATCGTAAGCAGCATTTACACCACCAAGATCTCCAATATTTTCACCTAAAGTGAATTCTCCATTAATATAGGTGCTATCTAGTACTTCTATAGCACTAAACTGATCAGCAAGACTTTTTCCAAGTTTTTCAAATTGTTTTAAATCCTCATCTGTCCACCAATTGTTAAGATTTCCTTTAGCATCAAAACGAGCACCACTATCATCAAAACCGTGAGAGATTTCATGACCGATAACAGCACCAATTCCACCATAATTAACAGCAGCATCGGCTTTATAATCGTAAAATGGAGGTTGTAAAATGGCTGCCGGGAATACAATTTCATTATAACTAGGGTTATAATATGCATTAACAGTTTGTGGAGGCATGTACCATTCTGTTTTATCTACTGGCTCGTCTAATTTGTCTAAGTTTTCAGCAGTATTCCATTTGCGTACATTCATCATATTTTGAAAATATGATCCATTTTCTGGACTTTCAATATCTAATGAGCTGTAATCTTTCCACTCGTCAGGATACCCTACTTTTATGGTGATGGTTTCCAGTTTATGAATGGCTTTTTTCTTAGTATCTTCACTCATCCAACTTAAGTTATTGATACGTTTTTCATAAGCTTTAATAAGGTTTCCAATCATTTCCTGAGCTTTTTCTTTAGCTTCAGGAGGGAAGTTTTTTTCTACATATAACTTACCTAAGGCTTCACCTACAGTTCCGTTTATGGTTGCTAAAGCCCTTTTGTTACGGGGACGTTGTTTTTTAGCTCCACGCAATGTTTTGCTGTAAAAATCCCAGTTAGCTTTTTCAATATCAGTAGAGAGAATTCCTGCTGCATGATCAAGAAGCGTCCATTTTAAATAGTCTTTCCAGTCTTCTACATTGTTTTTAGCAATAACTTTTTGCATTGCTTTCATATATTTAGGTTGGCTAACAATAACTGTATCAAGTTTACCAACTCCTATTTCTTCAAAATATCTAGTCCAATTAATAGCTGGAGTTAGTTTTTGTAACTCTGCTAATGTTTTTGGATTATAGGTGTTTCTAGCATCTCTTCTTTCTACTTTATCTAATCTTGGTTCAGCTAGACTAGTTTCGAATGCTAATACTTTTTTGGCTATTTTTTCAGATTCTTCTTTAGAATAGTCTAAAAATTGCATCATTCTAGTGATGTGCTCTTTATATTTTTCTCTTTTCTCCTTAGAGTCAGAATCTTCAGCAACATAATAATCACGATCAGGTAAACCTAAACTTCCCGGAGAAACGTAACCTACATTTTTATTACTATCTTTAGCATCTGCACTTACACCAAATGAGAAGAACCCTGCACCTCTATAGGCTTCCATTTCAGTAAGATATTTTTGTAGATCTTCTTTATTTTCAATTTTGTCTACTTTTTCAAGATACGGAAGCAAAGGCTTAATGCCTAGTTTGTTTCTAGATGCTGTGTCTATAATAGATTTGTAAAGAGTTACAGCTTTAAACTGATCAGATCCTTCTGGAAGTGTATCGTTTTTAGATGCACTTTCTAATAAAGCTAAGGCATCATTTTCGGTACGTTCTCTAAGTTCCATAAAGCTACCCCACGTAGTACGATCACTCGGAATTTCAGTAGAATCTAACCATTTTCCGTTTACATATCGGAAGAAATCTTGTTTTGGCGATGTAGTTGTGTCCATATATGCCAAATGTATACCGTGAACTTCTTCTTGTTTATTGGTTTTCTCTTCTTGCTTACAGCCTACCAGCAAAGATGCTGAAAGAGCAGATAAACATAGCGTTTTTGTTATATTTCTCATGTATAGAAATTAAATTAAGTAATGCGAATGTACTAAAAGAGACGCATTTATTTAAAAAAGTTACACATCGAAATGCTTAATTTGAAATAATGATATTGAAATTTAGGATTTTCAATTCTAAAATAATTATCTTATTTTAATAATTTTCGATTATAAATACATATTCTAGAAATATGATTTAATAATGTATAGCGCTTGTTTATTTAACTGGTTTTGCATCATCTAGACTATCTTTTTCTCTTAATTCTTGTAATCTTTCTTCGTGTAGTTTGTCTAGTTTTTCTTCAAAATCTTTTATAGTTTGCAAAAATATTTCATTAATCTGGATATTCAAATTGTTGAATTCTTCAGGTAATTCTATGCTCACTTTTTTAATTTGTTCCGCATTTGGTATTTCATTATTTGCTTTTTGTTCTAAAACTTGAGCTTTTGTATTTAAAACAGTTAGCCTTGCTATAACTGATTTGGTTTGTAAAGAATCAGGTACGGAAACCGCTAATGCTTCCATTATTTGAGCAATACTTTCTGCATTTTCAATAACCGAATTCACTGAGGTTTTTGAGAGTTTGTCGATTTCATTTTTTGCAGTTATATATTCAGCCCATTTCAAAGCATGTACCTTAGCTTTATCTGATAAAGCAATAGTAGCTTTTTTTGCTTGATAGCTAGCTGTGTATGCCTTGGTTTCTCGAATATCTTTTTTGGGTGCTTTTTGTTGTTCTTTTTTACAAGAAAAACATAGAGAACAACTTATTAAAACTAAAAAAAAGTACCGCATGTTTGTAATTTATAAAAATAGAATTACAAATATAAGTTTTTAAAAATAGCTGAGTTGTAAAAAGTATTCCTTGAAAAATATATAATAATAAAAGGACTGTTGTACTTTATTTTATTGTTTTCTTAATAAATAGATATATTTGCCTAAAAATTTTAAAAATAATGGTCAACAAAATTCTCGTTATAGGTGCCTGTGGACAAATTGGGACTGAGCTAACGCAAAAACTTCGTGAAATTCATGGATCTAATGCTGTAATAGCTAGTGATATAAAACCCGGAGCTCCAGGACTTATGAATGCTGGACCTTTTGAAGTTGCTGATGTTATGAATGAGGAACAGGTTAAAAAAATAGTTGTAGATCATAACATTAAGGAGGTTTATCTAATGGCAGCAATGTTAAGTGCTACTGCCGAACAGAATCCATTACGAGCTTGGGATCTTAACATGAAGTCTTTATTGTTTATTCTGAATTTAGCCAAAGAACGGTATATTGAAAAAATATTTTGGCCATCTAGTATAGCTGTGTTCGGGCCAACTACACCTAAAGAAAATACACCACAAGATACTATTATGGATCCTAGTACAGTATATGGAATAAGTAAACAAGCAGGGGAGAGATGGTGCAGCTATTATAATGATAAATTTGCTGTAGATGTAAGAAGTTTACGTTATCCAGGTATTATAAGCTATAAAACAAAGCCCGGAGGAGGAACTACTGATTATGCTGTAGAAATTTTTTATGAAGCAGTACAAAACGGAACATATACTTCTTTTATAGATAAAGACACTTCTTTACCTATGATGTATATGGAAGATGCTATTAAAGCTACTGTTGATATTATGGAAGCTCCGAAAGAATCTATTAAAGTTAGATCTTCTTATAACTTAGCTGCAATGAGTTTTACACCAAAAATATTGGCAAATTGTATACAAAAACATTTAGCTAATTTTACAATAGATTATAAACCCGATTTTCGGCAACAAATAGCAGAATCTTGGCCGTCTTCTATTAATGATTTAAATGCTAGAGAGGATTGGGGATGGAAGCCTAATTATGGAATAGAAGAGTTAGCAAAAGGGATGTTAGAAGGAGTAAAAAAACAACTGGATAATATCGAGTTTTGATTTTAGAGAAAAAATAAAGCCGCTTAATGCGGCTTTTAATTTGAATACTTATATGTTTTTTAACTATATGTTATTCAATCACGCGAACTTGGTCTGCATTAAGACCTTTTCGACCTTCTTTCTCAACGTACTCCACTTTATCTCCTTCGTTTAGAGATTCACCATCGATCGCTGTAACGTGAACGAAAATGTCTCTTCCTGTGTCGTCGTTAGTAATGAATCCGAATCCTTTAGACTCATTGAAAAATTTAACTGTACCTTCCATTGTAATATAATAATAATTAGTAAAGTACAAACATACTATAATATTATTGAGGTTGGTTCAAGAAAATGTAAAATATTGTATTAAAAGCTAGTTTTTTTGTTAAATTAATCAATACCTCTTTCATTCATTTTTTTCATATTTTCCGGACTAAGGGTGTAATCTTTTAAGTTTTTTCCTCGCCATCTTATTACTAAAAAAATCGGCATAAAAACGAATGATGCTGTTAAAACTGCAACACCAATTATTCGGTTACCGGTTAGTTCATTTTCTAGAATTATTCGATAATAAAAACCAACACCTACAGCAATTAATATTGCGAGTCCTAAGATTTTCATGAAAATTTTCATATTATCAATTTATACGGTTACTTCAATCAGTTTTTGTCTGTAAGCAGTAAGCATTTTAGATTTTGAAATAAAACCAATGTACTTGTTTTCTTTTATAACAGGTAAATTCCATGCGGCACTATGCTGAAATTTTTTCATAATAGTTTTCATACTATCATTTTGTAAGTCTATAGTATCTGGTGCGCGTTGCATGATATCGCTTACTTTTATTTCGTCATATAGATGTTGTTTAAACATGATAGGTCGAATATCATCTAATAAAATGATTCCCATAAAGTTATTATTTCCATCTATCACAGGAAAAATATTTCGAGATGATTTTATTACACCTTTATGAATAACATCTCCCAAATTCATATTAATTTGAAGGGGAACAAAGTTTTTTTCAATAATCTGGTTTATATTCAACAAGGTTAGTACGGTTTGATCTTTGTCGTGTGTTAAAAGCTCTCCTTTCTTAGCCAATTCCATAGTATAGACCGAGTGTGGTTGTACCGTATTGGTAATTAAATAAGAAATTAAAGCGGTTATCATTAAAGGTACAAATAACTCGTAACCACCCGTTAATTCGGCAATTAAAAATATGGCAGTTAATGGAGCATGTAAAACACCTGCCATTAATCCGGCCATTCCTACCATAGTAAAGCTACTAGTAGAAATGGGCTTATTTAATAGTCCAGTGTTATTAACTATTAATGCAAAACAATGCCCTAATGCACTTCCCATAAATAGAACAGGAGCAAAAATACCACCAACACCACCAGCCGCGAAAGTTAGGGAAGTAGCTATAATTTTAAAGATCACTAATCCGGTTAACAGTAAAATTACAACCCAAATGTTATCTAAAAATTCATTTAAAAAATTAGTCCCTAGAGCTTGTAAATAATTTTCAGCTAGTAAATTATTGATTACGCCATAGCCTTCTCCATATAGAGGAGGAACTAGAAAAACGAGTATTCCTAAGCATCCGCCTCCAATCAACATCCGATAAAATTGATTATTAATTTTGCCGAAAATTTTATAGATTTTGAAATAAATGACTGTAAAATAGATAGATCCTAATGCTGAGATACAGCCAAGAATAATATAGAAGGGAACTTCTGAAAAATGAAAACTATCTTTTAATTCAAATGGTAAAAGCGTATCTGAACCAAAGAAAAAATAAGAAGTTAAAATAGCAGAAACCGATGCCATTAGTAATGGTAGCATACTAACGAGCGTTAGATCTAAACTAAAAACTTCTATTGCAAAAATTATTGCAGCTATAGGGGCTTTAAAAATAGAACTCATAGCACCAGCAGCAGCACAACCAACCAATAAAGTACGTGCACTTTGATTCATTCTAAAAAGTCTAGATATATTAGAACCTAAAGATGCACCCGTAGCAACTGTAGGACCTTCTAGTCCCACAGAACCCCCAAAACCAACAGTAAGTGGCGCTGTAAGTATGGAGCCATACATTTGGAATGACCTCATAATTCCCTTTCTCTTAGAAATAGCATATAAAGTAGAAGGAATACCATGCCCAACATCTTTTTTAAGTACCTTTTTTATAATAAAAAGGGTAAGCGCTAAACCAATTAACGGAAAGATGAAATAAAAAGCATGATGGTAGGTAATAATCACCTTTGCTTCTAATAAATCTTGAATAAAGTGAGTCAGGTTTTTAATAATAACTGCACCTAGACCTGCTGTAAAGCCAATTATTACACTTAATATTAATATAAACTGCTGCTGAGATAAATGCTTTGTCTTCCAAAGCAAGAATCGATGTAAACCGGGGATTGTTTTTAAAGACATTGGCTAAACCTCCAATTTTAGTGCTAAAAAAATCCTGTTGAAAAACAGGATTTTTTATTATTAATTAAGATCTACTTTTAAGCTTAGTTCTTTTAATTGTTCGTTATCTAATTTAGATGGAGCATCAATCATTACGTCACGTCCTGCATTGTTTTTAGGGAATGCAATAAAGTCACGAATGGTTTCTTGTCCACCAAGAATAGCTGTTAAACGATCGAATCCGAAAGCAAGCCCGCCATGAGGTGGTGCTCCGTATTGGAACGCATTCATTAAAAACCCGAACTGCTCTTTTGCTTCTTCTTCTGTAAAACCTAAATGGCTAAACATTTTAGATTGGGTTTCTTTATCGTGAATTCTAATAGAACCACCTCCAATTTCATTGCCGTTTAATACTAAATCGTAAGCATTTGCTCGTACTTTCCCAGGGTCTGTTTCCAATAATGGAATATCCTCAATTTTTGGAGAAGTAAAAGGATGGTGCATTGCATGGTAACGTTCTGTTTCTTCGTCCCATTCTAATAAAGGAAAATCGATTACCCAAAGTGGTGCAAAATCATTAGCTTTTCGTAAACCTAAACGTTCAGCCATTTCCATACGTAGAGAACTCAATTGTGCTCGGACTTTATTGGTTGCTCCGGAAAGAACACAAATTAAATCACCTGGTTTTGCATTGGTTTTTTCTGCCCATTTTGCTAAATCTTCTTTCTCGTAAAATTTATCTACTGAAGATTTAAAGCTTCCATCTTCATTATACTTTGCGTAAACCATTCCTAAAGCACCAACTTGAGGACGTTTTACCCAATCTATTAATTTGTCTATTTCTTTACGGCTATAATTAGCACCTCCTGGTACTGCAATACCAACTACTAATTCTGCTTCATTAAAGATTTTGAAATCTTTGTGTTTAGTAACTTCGTTAAGTTCGCCGAATTCCATTCCGAAACGAATATCTGGCTTATCGTTACCATATTTTTTCATGGCATCATCATAAGTCATTCGTGGGAATTTATCAACTTCAACTCCGTTAACTTCTTTTAATAGGTGTCTAGTTAAACCTTCGAAAATTGATAAAATATCTTCTTGTTCAACAAAAGCCATTTCACAGTCAATTTGAGTAAACTCCGGTTGTCTGTCGGCTCTTAAATCTTCATCTCTAAAACATTTTACAATTTGGAAGTACTTATCCATTCCACCAACCATTAGTAACTGCTTGAAGGTTTGTGGAGACTGTGGTAATGCATAAAACTGCCCTTCATTCATTCTACTAGGTACTACAAAATCTCTAGCACCTTCTGGAGTAGATTTAATAAGGTAAGGCGTTTCAACTTCTATAAAACCTTCGTTAGATAAGTAATTTCTAACCTGCATTCCTACTTTGTGGCGGAATACTAATTTTTCTTTTACCGGATTTCTACGAATGTCTAAATAGCGATATTTCATTCGTAAATCTTCGCCCCCATCTGTTTTATTTTCTATAGTGAAAGGAGGAGTTAATGATGTATTCAAAATACTCAATTCATCAACTAAAACTTCAATTTCACCAGTTGGAATATTAGGATTCTTAGATTCTCTTTCTATAACTTCTCCCTTAACTTGAATAACGAATTCTCGCCCTAGTGTAGCAGCTTTATCCATTAATTCTTTTGAAGATCGTTCTTCATCGAAAATAAGCTGAGTAATTCCATAGCGATCGCGTAGGTCTACCCAAACCATAAATCCTTTATTTCTAATTTTTTGAACCCAGCCAGAAAGCGTTATCTGTTGGCCTATTTCGGAAACATTAAGCTCGCCGCAAGTATGACTTCTATACATAGTAAAATCGGTGAATATTTTTAAGTGGGGCAAAAGTAATAAGTAAATGTGTTCTGAGTAAATAAACCGTATTAAAAATACAATAGAATTGTATTATCGTCCTAATTATCTAGTTGCTAAATAATTATAATTATTCTAAGTTTAATCTCAATGTTAACTTAATGTTATGTAAATATTGATTTAATGTAAATAATTCACTATATTTGTTATTGTAAGTTTAAATATAAAGGTTATGAGAACTATAAAAATTACAATTATTGCAGCCTTAATGATGATCGGAGGAGCGGTAGGAGCACAAAACGGGCATAAAAAACCTGTATTTGAAAAACAAAATGAATTAATTAAAGGTACATATTATTATGAAGATGGAAATGTTAAGCAGGAAGGTACGTACAAGGACGGAAAGCTCCATGGAGAATGGGTTTCTTACGACAAAAACGGTAAAAAGATTGCCTACGCCACATATGCCAATGGTAAAAAAGTTGGTACATGGTATTTTTGGCAGGGAAGCTTGGTGAAAAAAGTAAACTATGATTCTAACAAAATTGTAGTTGTAAGCACAATTAAAGATATGCCTACTTTAGTGAGTAGCGAAAAATAAATGTTGATTTTAGTTCAAAAATTAAAAATCCCCGATATAAATTTATGTCGGGGATTTTTTTATATAATAATATATAAATTCAGCTTTTAAGCTGTTTTTCTATTTTTAAACTTTAGCTTACCCCGGTTTATTAAGTAAAACATTACAGGAACTACTACTAAAGTTAAAAAAGTAGCAAATACTAATCCAAATATTACTGTCCAGGCGAGAGGTCCCCAGAAAATAACATTATCACCTCCAATATATATTTGTGGATCATAATCTATCATTAGTCCGAAGAAGTCGATATTTAGTCCAATAGCAAGTGGGATTAATCCCAATACTGTAGTGATTGCTGTTAGTAATACCGGACGTAGTCTAGACTTCCCTCCATTAACTATACAATCAAAATATTGTTGTTTTGTTAGTAATGCATTAGAAGGTAAGCCTGAATCATTTTTCATTCTATCTATAAGAATTTGGGTATAATCTATTAATACAATTGCATTATTAACAACAATACCTGCTAAAGAGATAATTCCCATCATAGTCATTATAACCACAAAATCCATATGGAATATAATTAGTCCAAGAAATACCCCAACCAAACTTAGTACTACCGCAGTTACAATTATAATAGGTTTTGAAATGGAATTGAATTGAGCTACTAAAATTAATAAAATCCCTCCAATAGCAATTAATAGCGCTTTTAATAGAAAAGCCATATTATCAGCTTGCTTTTCTTGCTCACCAGTAAATTCAAAACTCATAGTTTTAGGCAAGTCGTAATTCACTAGTTCTGTTTTAAGTTGCTGTACAATTTCATTTGCATTGTAATCTCCTAGTACATTTGAATAAAGCGTGATCACCCGTTTCAAATCTTTTCTTTTAATAGCACTAAAAGCTGAGGTCGTTTTAGTTTCTACTAATGATGAAATTGGAACCTGTACAATTTTTCCATTTGTTTGATTTTTAAAAGTAATAGGCTGATTAAACAACACATTTTCATTATACCTGTATTGTTTGTCGAAACGTACATTTACTTCATAATCGTTATCACCTTTTTTATAAGTAGAAATTTCCTCCCCATAAATAGCCCGACGCATTGTTTGCCCAACTGCTACAGTAGAAACTCCTAATTGTCCCGCTTTTTTACGGTCTACTCGAACTTGTAATTCGGGTTTCGCTTTATTTACATTGATTTTTAATTCTTCGATGCCTTCAATACTTAAACCTTGAATAAAAGAGCGCATATCTTCAGCTTGTGCTAGCATTGCTTCGTAATCTTCTCCTTTTATTTCAATATTTATTGGATATCCTGAAGGAGGTCCGGCAGCATCCTTTTCAACAATAATGGAAACTCCTGGAAAACCTTGTACAGCTCGTCGGATTTCTTCCATCACATCACTACTTTTTACACCCCTTCGCTCATTATATTCGCGCATAGAAAGTGTAATTTTTCCTTTGTGGGGCATTTCATTTTTTTGGCCTCCATCGCTAAAGGGGTTTCCTGCACCTTCTCCAACTTGAGAAATAGCTGACTCTACCATATAATTATATCCATTGTCGTTATATTTTTCGATTACTGAAAATATTCGATCTTCAACTTTCTTGGTAAGTTGATTGGTTTTTTCAATAGTAGTTCCTTCGGGATATTCAATGTATGTAATAATCTGTTTAGGTTCGTTCTCCGGGAAAAATAAAACTTCTGGTTTTACAATTCCGACTAATAAAAATGATAAAATTAGCATAGCGACTGTACCGAAGAAAAATATATAGGCTCGCTTTCCGCTTAAAGCAAACCTAAGTGTAGCTTCATAACTACTTTCTAATTTTTGTAAAATGGTATACTGAAAATAGTTCGCTGCTTTTGATAGTACATATTTGTATAACCATAATAATAGCACAACTAAAATAAATATATTTCCGAATCCGCGTAATGCAGCTATATTAAACATAAAGCCGGCTAAAAGAAATAAAATACCAACGGCTCCTAGTAAAAGGCTGATTACAATAAGGCGTTTTTTTGAAATTTCACCTTCTTCGGTTTTCATAAATTCTGAGGTTAACATCGAATTTATAATAAGAGCAACAAATAGCGAAGAACCTAATACTACTGAAAGTGTAATAGGGAATATAACCATGAATTTACCAATGGTTCCCGGCCATAAGCCCAAAGGAAAAAATGCGGCTAGAGTAGTGGCTGTAGAGGCAATAATAGGCCAAGCAATTTCTCCGACACCTTGTTTGGCAGCATCTGTACGAGACATTCCCTGATCCATTAGAGTATACACGTTTTCTACAACTACAATTCCATTATCTACCAGCATTCCTAAGCCCATAACTAATGCAAAAAGTACCATAGTATTTAGGGTAAACCCGAAATAGGATAAAATGGTTAACGAAAGGAACATAGAAAGAGGGATGGCGAGCCCTACAAATAATGCATTTCTAAAACCAAGAAAAAACATAAGGACTAGAACCACCAATATAACGCCAAAAATAATGTTATTTACCAAATCATCTACTTGGGTTTTAGTTTTTGTAGACTGGTCGTTGGAATACGAAATATGTAAGTTTTGAGGTAAATAATCTGCTTGTTCTGTTTCGATTATTTTTTTAATTTCTTCAACAGCTTCAATCATATTTCTACCACTTCGCTTTTTAATATCTAGCATTACAACGGGTTGCTTATATTCTCTAGCAAAAGTGGTGGCATCTTTTTCTCTAAAATTTATTTCTGCGATATCTTTTAGAAAAATAATTCCGTCTTGACGTTTAACAATAACATTTTTTAATTCATCTGGATCGTTTATTTCTCCTATTATGCGGATGTTTTTTTGAAGTCCGTCTGTTTTTATATTTCCCGCAGAGATAGTTTTATTCTCTAAGCTAACTGCATTTATAATATTATCGAAACTTACTTTAGAGGCCGACATTTTATAAATATCTACCGCAATTTCAACTTCCATTTCTTCAGCACCCCGAATTTTTGCTTCTTTAATCTGAGGTAATAATTCTATTCTATCCTGAAGATATTCAGCATAATCTTTTAATTGCTGAACTTGATAATCTCCGGTAAGGTTAATGTTTAGAATAGGTTGTTCTTCAGATAAGTTTAAATCGAAAACATTTGGTTCTACTTTAGCGCCGTTATCTAAGGTAGGCCAAGTAGTTTCTGCCTTTACTAAATCTACTTTATCTTTAACTTTATTTTTAGCGACATCTACACTAACATCTTCTTCGAATTCTACAATAACAATAGAATAATCTTGGAGTGTAGTTGAGGTTATTTCTTTTACGCTACCAATATCGTTAAATTCTTCTTCTAGCGGTTCTGTTATAAATTTTTCAACATCTTCTGCTGAGTTACCAGGGTTAACAGAGCTTACATAAATTTTAGTTTCTACAATTTCAGGAAAAGCTTCCCGAGGCATCCCGTAGTAGGAGAGTAGACCCGCAATCATAATAATTCCGATAATAACGTATACCGTCATTTTATTGTCGATAGCCCAAGAAGAAATTTTAAATTCTTTGTCTAAATTGTTCATTTGCTATTATTTGCTAGTTTTACTTCTTGGCCATCTCTTAGGCTTTTGCTACCCTCAATAATTAATAATGCATCTTTTTGAAGCCCTTTTTTTACTTCGATATTGTCATTATAACTATACCCAGTTTCTATCACATTTTTTTGAGCAATACCAGTACTGTCTGTTTTTTTATTTAACGTGTAAACTAAGCTTTCTCCTAAAGCATTTGTTTGGATGGTGTTTTCTGGAATAACCACAGCATTTTCAGCAGTGTAGTCGTTTAATAATATTGTAGCTATTTGGTTAGGCCGAATTAGCTTTTCTGGATTTGGAATTGAAATTCGAACTCTAAAAGTTCGATTATTCGGATTGATGTTACTGCCAACATCCGTTACTTTTCCTTCATATTTTTTATTGATAGAATTTATGCTAATAAAAACAGAAGTTCCATTTTTAATTTTAGTAAGATAATTCTCAGGAACAGCGGCCTCGACATACATATTGCTTAAGTTGATAAGTCTAAATAGCTGACTTTGCCCTGGGCTAACTACTTCGCCTTGATTGCTTATAACTTCATCTATAACACCACTAAAAGGTGCTGTTATTGTTGTTTTGCTTAATTGCGATTGTAATTGCTCGGCTGCTTTTTGAGTAGCTTCAAAATTTGTTTTTACTTGTAGATACTGAATTTCAGATCCAATATTCTGATCCCATAATCTTTTTTGCCGTTCATAAGTTGTTTTAGCAAGAGTAGCTTGAGCTTGGCTTTGGGCTACTTGGCTAGCAAGTCCGCCATCATCAATTTTGGCTAAAAGTTGTCCTTTTTTTACTTTATCACCTTCTTTAATGTATACTTTTTTTAATAATCCGGAATATTCAGGATAGATAATAATATTTTCGTTAGTAGCTACATCGCCTTGAACTTCTGCATAATGGTTAAATATAGTATCGGATAGTTTTTGAATAGTAACTAAATTTAGATTTTTGTTTTTATCTAATTCGTTAATAGCCTCATCTAGCTTTGTAATATTAGCGGTTAATGTACTTTGCTCTTTACTAAGTTTAGATTTACGAGCTCTTATCTCAGGTAGGTTTCCATCTTCAATAAGATCATCTATAGATTTTTCATTTTCTTTTCCACAGGAAATTATAAGAATTGAAAAGCTAAATATGGCAAATAGTTTTTTCATGAACAGAGGGGAGTTATTGTTTGTTTTCATACTTGCTGGTGTCTAATAGATTTTCTAGCTCTACTTTTGCTGTAATTACAGTAAACATAGATTCTAAGTATTGTTGTTGGGCAGAATATAACTGTTGTTGTGCTTCGTTTAATTCGAAACTACTGGCTACGCCTTCTTTAAATTTTATTTTATTCTTATTTTCAATTCGTTCGGCTAACGCTAAATTTTTCTTTTGAACTTGATAGTTTTCTAAACTATATTCATATTCGTTTTTAGCGGAATTGATTTGTTGTTTTACCTCATTACGTGTGTATTCTAAATCGAGAATAGCTTGTTTTAAAGCAATTTTTTTTTGCTGTGTTCTAGCGGATCGCATACTGCTGCTAAAAACCGGTACATTTAAGCTTATACCCAACACAGATTGTTGGAAATATTTCTGATTACTATTTAGAAATGTAAAATCCTGACTGTTTCCCTGAAAACCATAATTCCAAAAACCTGTAAGAGAAGGAAGAGCTTTGGCTTTCTCTAATTTTACTTCAATTTTGGCAGATTCCGCACTGTTTTTTGATATTCTATAATCGATATTCTCTTCTATGGGGATGTTTTTTTCTAGTATTCCAAGATCAAAATATTGTAAGGTTAAAGCTTCAAGTTTTTCTGTTAGTATTAAATCAGTCTCAATAGGTAAGCCCAAAGTAATATTTAGCATATCGTAAGCTATGTCTTGCATTCGTTTACTACGATTTAGATTGTTTTGAAGTGTGAGAAGGGTAATCTCAAGTTGTTCTACATCTTCTTCTTCAGCTAAACCATTATCGAAAGTGGCTTTGGTTTCATTATAAGTTTTTTGGATGCTTTTTACGTTTTTAGAAAGTATAGCAACATTTTCTTCAGCTAGGAGTACATTTCCGTAAGCATTTATAATTCCTTTTTTTACTTCTAAGTCGGTTTTTGTTTTAGCATTTTCGGTTACTTGAAGCAGTGTTTTTACGGATTGAATTCCTACAATGTACGATCCGTCAAAAATAATTTGATTCCAGGTAGCAGTTCCATTTAAATTTTGTTTAGTACCAAAAGTAACTGGAGTAAAAGTACCTGGCTCGCCACCGCTAAGTTCTGCGGGTAATAAATTTACAGGCTGTTTTATATAATTTTGATAATCTATTTTACCACTTAGTTGTGGCAATCCTTGTGCTATAATTTCCCATTTTTGTTGTAATCTAATCTCAACATCCTTTTGTGCTTTTGCAGCTTCTACATTATGCTCTAATCCATATCGAATGGCTTCTTCTAAAGTAAAAGAATATGATTTTTGGGTGTTAGGTTGGTTTTGTGCATTTAGTGCACAGCAGCCTAGTACTGTTAGTGTAAATATAATTTTATGTAGTGGTTGTTTCATTCTTATTGAATTGGTCTTTTAGAATTTTTAGTCCTTTTTTTGTAGCTATTGCTCTTATGTGATAATCTATGAAAAGCTGAAATAAATCAGACTTTTTGTAATTATCTTTGGAAAAAATAGAAGCATCTCTCACAGCATTAAGTCCTGAGTGATATATTTTACATATAAAATTCTTATCAATATCTTCTCTAAAAAGTCCTTCTTCTATTCCTTTAGTAACATTTTCTTTAATACTAGACTCTATAGTTTCATATTTTATGGCTTCTAAGCTTTCAAATATTTCTGTATAATATTTTTGAAGTTGAAACTGAGGAGATGATTTTTCATCTTTTAAAAAGATATTTACCTGTTTCTTTACCTCAAAAAGTTCTTCTATAGCATTAATGTTTTTTTTCTTTATTTCAGCAATATTTATTTGAATGATTCTTATGATGTTGAATGCAACATCGTGTACTAATTTTGTTTTAGTTGCATAATTGGCATAAATAGTCTTTTTAGAGATGCCCATTTTTTCGGCAATGTCGTCCATGGTGACGCTCTTAAAGCCGTATTCTAGAAACATTTCTGTAGCTATATTTAATATGGATTCTTTCAAATTTCAAAAATTTCAACAAATGTAATCTTTGGAAACTTTTAAGACAAATAAAGTTTCTTAAGTTTTTAAGATATTTAATATGTTGTATGAATATAAAATCCTATTCAATTTCGGTATTTTAGCGAAAAAATACCGAAATGCTTGCTATATCAGAGTATAGAGATGCTTTTCTAAATTATTTAGAAAGTAAAGTCAAAGTTAAAGAGCCTAGAAATTTATACGAGCCAATGGCTTATATACTTAATTTGGGAGGTAAACGTTTACGCCCGATTTTAGTATTAATTGGTACTGAGGTGTTTAATGCCGATTATAAAAGAGCATTAGATGCGGCTTTGGCTATAGAAATATTTCATAATTTTTCGTTAGTACACGACGATATTATGGACGATGCGCCATTACGTAGAGGGAAAAAAACAGTACACGAAAAATGGGGGTTAAATACTGGTATTTTGTCTGGAGATGCAATGCTTATAAATGCATATCAGCTTTTTGAAAATTATGAAGGCTCCACTTTTAAAGAATTAGCACAGTTGTTTTCTAAAACAGCAACTGAAGTTTGCGAAGGGCAACAATACGATATCGATTTTGAATCTAGAGACGATGTAAGTATTCCAGATTATTTAAAAATGATTGAGTATAAAACGGCAGTTCTAGTAGGGGCTTCGTTACAAATGGGAGCTATTGTTGCCGGAGCAAGCAAAGAATCTAAAGATGCTATTTATCAATTTGGGAGATTGTTAGGTATTGCTTTTCAGCTTCAAGACGATTATTTAGACGCATTTGGGGATCCAAAAACATTTGGAAAACAGGTAGGAGGTGATATTATAGAAAACAAAAAAACCTTTTTATATCTTAAGTCATTAGAAGCATCTACCAAGGAAGAGGCGCAACAATTAGAATATTTGTTTTCTGTAACACCTTCAGATAATACTGAAAAGATAGAAACAGTAAAAAGCATTTTTGTACAAAGTGGTGCGGCTAACGCTACTCAAAAAGAAATCGAGAACTATACAAATAGTGCTTTTGATGTTTTAGAAGAAATAGCAATTAAAGATGAGTATAAAAAAAATCTACAAGAATTTGGCAATATGCTTATGAAAAGAAGTGTTTAAATTTAATAATTTCAATTTATTAGATTTTTAAAAAATCAAAATAAATTATCATATTCATAATATTAGCCCCTGTTTTTAAACAGAGTTGCTATGAAAGTGTGTTAAAATTTTTTTAAGGTTTGAAATAAAACTATTAATTGCTGTAACCAGTAATGCCAAAATTGTACTTTTGCTATGTTATACACAGAAAAGAAACTTTAGTTTCAACTTATGGACAGATTTTCATTTTTAAATGCCGCACATACCGCATATTTCGCGGAGTTATACGATCAATATTTACAATACCCAGATAGTGTAGAGCCTAGTTGGAGGGCTTTTTTCCAAGGTTTCGACTTTGGAATGGAACAAAATGGTGTTGAAGAAAAAATTTTTGAAGAAGCTCCGGTAACGTTTGAGGATACCGATGTGCCAGGGCATGTTTATAAAGAATTACAGGTAATCCGTTTAATAGACGGATATAGAAAGAGAGGACATTTATTCACTAAAACCAATCCGGTTAGAGAGCGTAGGCATTATTCTCCAACTTTAGATATTGAAAACTTTGGTTTAACTAAAGAGGATCTGGACACCACTTTTGGAGCTGGGGATATTTTAGGAATTGGAGCTCAACCATTAAAAGATATCATTCGCCATCTAGAAGAAATTTATTGCGATGCTATTGGGGTTGAATATATGTTTATTAGAAAGCCTGAAGAAATAGAGTGGCTTCAAAAAAAATTAAACGTAAACGAAAATCATCCTAATTTTGATGAAAATCGTAAAAAACAAATTTTACGAAAGCTTAATGAAGCAGTTTCATTTGAAGGATTCTTACATCGTAAGTATGTTGGTCAGAAAAGGTTTTCTTTAGAAGGAGGTGAAAGTTTAATACCTGCTTTAGATGCAATAATAGAAGCTGCCGCAGAAAAAGGAATAAAAGACTTTGTAATGGGAATGGCTCACCGTGGCCGTTTAAATACTTTAACCAATATATTTGGTAAAAGTGCAAAAGATATTTTCTCTGAATTTGATGGTAAAGATTATGCCCAGGATATTTTTGATGGTGATGTAAAATACCATTTAGGCTGGACTTCCTGCCGGACAACCGATTCAGGAAAAGAAATTAATATAAATTTAGCACCAAACCCTTCACATTTAGAAACCGTAGGCCCGGTAGTAGAAGGTATTGCTAGAGCAAAAAGGGATCGACATTATCAAGGGGATACTGGAAAAGTATTACCAATTTTAGTACATGGAGATGCTGCAATTTCAGCACAAGGAGTTGTTTACGAAGTTGTGCAGATGGCTCAATTAGAAGGGTATGAAAATGCAGGAACAATTCATATTGTGGTAAATAATCAAATTGGTTTTACAACCAATTATTTAGACGGTCGTTCTGCTACTTACTGTACAGATGTTGCTAAAGTTACACTATCGCCGGTTTTACATGTAAATGCAGATGATGCAGAAGCTGTAGTACATGCAATTTTATTTGCGTTGGACTTTAGAATGACTTTTAAGCGTGATGTGTTTATCGATTTGTTAGGCTATAGAAAATATGGTCATAATGAAGGTGATGAGCCTAGATTTACACAACCAAAACTGTATAAGGCGATCGCAAAACATAAAAATGCTAGAGATATATATGCGGAGAAACTTATAAAAGAAGGGATTATCGATGAATCATATATCGATAAATTAGAAGAAGATTATAAGAAGAAATTAGAAGAAGATTTTGCCGATTCTCGAAAAGAAAATCTTACTCGTATAACACCATTTATGGAAGATGAATGGGGTGGTTATGAGAATGTAGAGGAAGATCAAATGATGAAAGCTGTCGATACCTCGGTGAAAATTGAAGATTTAGATGATGTTGCAAAAGCAATTTCTACACTACCAGAAGACAAAAAATTTATGCGTAAAATTGATAAAATTATCAATTTACGGAAGAAAATGTACTTCGAAGACAATAAGCTAGATTGGTCTATGGGAGAACATCTAGCCTATGGTAGTTTAATGAAAGAGGGTTATAATATACGTATAACCGGACAAGATTGTGAACGAGGAACTTTTTCTCATAGACACGCTGTGTTAAAAGTAGAAGAAAGTGAGGAAGAAATAATTCTTCACAACAATATAAAAGATAGAAAAGGAGATTTCTTTATTTATAACTCATTATTATCTGAATATGCAGTAGTTGGATTCGATTATGGCTATGCTATGGCAAGCCCTAATACGTTAACTATTTGGGAAGCTCAGTTTGGTGATTTTGTAAATGGAGCTCAAATCATGATTGATCAGTACATTTCTGCTGCAGAAGATAAGTGGAAAGTACAAAATGGTTTAGTAATGTTTTTACCACATGGTTATGAAGGGCAAGGAGCAGAGCACTCCTCTGCGAGAATGGAACGTTTCCTTCAACTTTGTGCTAGAGATAATATGTTTGTAGCAGATGTTACTACACCTGCGAATATGTTTCATTTGCTAAGACGACAAATGAAATTTGGTTTCAGAAAACCATTGATTGTTTTTACACCAAAAAGCTTGTTGAGGCATGCAAAAGCAGTTTCAACTAAAGAAGATCTTACAGAGGGGCAATTCAAAATGGTAATCGATGATGCTGAAGCTGCTGTAGATAAAGTTAAAACGCTTGTTTTTTGTACTGGTAAATTTTATTACGATCTTTTAGAAGCTAAAGAAGAAAGAGAACGTGACGATGTAGCGTTGGTAAGAGTTGAACAACTTTTCCCAGTACCATCCGATCAGATGAAAGCAGTTATAAAAAAATATAAAAATGCAGATGATATTGTTTGGGCTCAAGAAGAACCTAAAAATATGGGAGCTTACGGGCACATGCTGATGCATTTTGAAGAAGGTAAAAATTTAAGATGTTGTAGTCGTAAATTTTATGCTTCTCCGGCAGCAGGAAGTGCAGTGCGTTTCAAAAAACGGCATCAACAAGTAATCGATCAAGTTTTTGATAAATCTTTAACAGAATAATAATTAAATTTAAAATACATTTCTGTAAATCAGGAATATAAAATAAAATAGAAGAACATGGCCTTAGAAATGAAAGTTCCATCTCCCGGTGAATCAATAACCGAAGTAGAAATTGCTGAATGGTTGGTTGAAGATGGAGATTATGTAGAAAAAGACCAGGCGATAGCTGAGGTAGATAGCGATAAAGCTACTTTAGAACTTCCGGCTGAAGCCAGTGGTATTATTACATTAAAAGCAGAAGAAGGAGATGCTGTAGCTGTTGGAGAAGTAGTTTGTTTAATTGATACTGAGGCAGAAAAGCCAGGGGGCAGTAAGAGTAATGATGAAAGTGCTGAAGAAGAAGTAAAAGATGAGCAGGATAAAAAAGAATCTAAAACAGATAGTGATAAAGCTCCTGCTAAAACAGAAGAGCCTTCTAAATCTTCTACTCCTTCTCAAAAACAAGATACGTATGCAACCGGAAGTCCTTCTCCGGCGGCAAAGAAAATTTTAGATGAAAAAAACATAGATTCTGGATCTGTACAGGGTAGTGGTAAAGATGGTAGAATAACAAAAGAAGATGCTGTTCAAGCCAAAGCTTCTATGGGAACTCCAGGTAGGGGTAAACGTGGAGAATCTCGTAAAAAAATGTCGATGCTTCGTCGTAAAGTAGCAGAACGTTTGGTGGCAGCAAAAAGCGAAACGGCTATGCTTACTACTTTTAATGAGGTAGATATGTCTGCTGTGTATGCTTTACGTAAAAAATACAAAGAGCAGTTTAAAGAAAAGCATGGTGTAAGTTTAGGTTTTATGTCTTTCTTTACATTAGCAGTAGTGCGAGCTTTGGACATGTATCCGGATGTAAACTCCATGATAGATGAAAAATATCAGGTAAAATACGACTATAAAGATATTAGTATAGCAGTTTCTGGACCTAAAGGATTAATGGTTCCAGTAATTAGAAATGCTGAAAATTTGAGTTTCCGTGGGGTTGAGGATGAAGTAAAACGTTTAGCTGTAAAAGCACGTGATGGTAAAATTACGGTTGATGAAATGACTGGAGGTACATTTACAATTACAAACGGAGGTGTATTTGGTTCTATGATGTCTACTCCTATTATTAATCCACCACAAAGCGCTATTTTAGGAATGCATAATATTGTAGATAGACCAATGGCTATTGATGGTCATGTTGAAATCCGACCAATGATGTACATTGCACTTTCTTACGATCACCGAATTATAGATGGTAAAGAATCAGTAAGCTTTTTAGTAGCTGTGAAAGAAGCTATAGAAAATCCTGAAAAACTATTGATGGATAACGATGTAAAAAGAGCTTTAGAATTATAATATGTAACTAGCAGCGATTAGATTTATATAAAAAAGCGGGAATATATTCCCGCTTTTCTTTTTTGATTGGTTTAGTTAAGTTGGTATTGGTTAAAAATAGAATAAGTTTATTAAATTCAAAATAAGTATACTGATAACAGCAACTATTATTATACTTATAAACTGGTTATTTTTCAAAATTTAATAGCGACTTTGTAAAAAAGTATGTTCAATCAAATATAAATTATAATATGTTGCTAGTAAAGGGGGATTAAACCCCTTATTTTAAAAAAATAGTTTTTTTGCTATAATCTATAATAGCTTTTCCTTTTTTTAAGATGTCTGCGCCAATAATACCATGGATTTTTTCAGCATCATGCTGTATTAATGCTTCGTTTACATGGCGTAAATCAAAAAGAACTAGATCTACTTTTTTCTTTTTCCAACCTTTTATTTCAAATTTATTTTTTAGGGCAATTTGTGTTAACATATTATTTGCTCCAGCTCCAGCAGCTTTTACATCACTTTCTTCTGCAGATAAATTAAAATGATCTATACTATCTATTCCCACACAAGTACTAGAAGCGCCAGTGTCTATTATAAAATTACCTTCAATTTTATTAATTTTCGCTACAATTTCTAAATGGTTTGTTTTGGTATATTCAAATTTTATGCTTTCATAGCCTTTTTCTTTTAATATTTTTTTTAGAGATGCCATTCTTTTTTGTTTTCAGCAAAGATAGGTTTTCAAAATAAATTATTTTTGCAACTATGATATTAACAGATACACATACCCATTTATATAGTGAAGCTTTTGATGAAGATCGTGATGTAATGATTCATAGAGCTTTAGATAAAAATATTAATCGTTTTTTTATACCGGCAATAGATTCTACTTATGTGCCGGCTATGTATCGTTTGGAAGAAAAGTATCCAGATCAGATTTTTTTAATGATGGGGTTGCACCCAACAAACGTTCAGGAAAACTATAAAGATGAGCTCGAATTTATCGAAAATGAGTTTAAAAAACGTTCTTTTTATGCAGTAGGAGAAATTGGTATCGATTTATATTGGGACAAAAGTACATTGGCTATTCAGCAAGAAGCCTTTCGATACCAGATTAAATTAGCAAAAAAGTACAAACTTCCTATTGCAATACATTGTAGAGCAGCTTTTGATGAAGTTTTTGAAATATTAGAAGAAGAAAAAGGAAATGATCTTTTCGGCGTTTTTCATTGTTTTACAGGAGATTTAGAACAAGCAAAACGTGCCATTTCTTATAATCTCAAATTAGGTATTGGAGGTGTTGTTACTTTCAAAAACGGAAAAATAGATCAGTTTTTAAACCAAATTCCGTTAGAACATATTGTGTTAGAAACAGATGCTCCTTATTTGGCGCCAACACCATTTCGAGGAAAGCGAAATGAATCTGCCTATTTAATAAATATTGCTGAAAAATTGGCAGATATTTATGCAAAACCTATTGAAGAGATAGCTAAAATCACAACCGAAAATTCTAAATATATATTCGGCGTTTAGGTAGAAATTAGTTAATTTTTTGTTCATTTGTTATTTTAAGCCATACCACGTGCAAGATTTTGAAGATATACGATTTTATAACGAGAAAGAAGTTCAGGAAGCTTTAAGCCACTATTTAAAGCATCCAATGATGAAAGCGCTTTTGGATTTTACCTTTCCAGATAAAACTCCAGAGGAAATTCAGCAAACAGTTTTAGGATGTAAAAGTATTCGTGATTTTCAAACTCAAGTTATTTATCATTCCGTTCAGAAAATTATAGATCGTAGTACCGATGGAGTTTCAAGTAGCGGTTTTGATAAATTGAAGAAAGGAGAATCTTACTTTTTTGTTTCTACGCATAGAGATATTATTTTGGATACTTCTCTGCTAAACTACACACTTTATAATCACGATTTAGTGATGACAGCCTCGGCTATAGGTGATAATTTAGTACAGAAAACGTTTTTGATGATGCTTTCTAAACTTAATCGAAATTTTTTGGTCAAAAGGAAGCTTAGTCCTAGAGAAATGTTAAAAAGTTCGCAAGTATTATCTAAATATATTCGAACATTATTGATGGAAGATGTACGGTCTGTTTGGATGGCACAACGCGAAGGTCGAACTAAAGATGGTAGCGATTACACACAGCAAGGAGTTTTAAAAATGGTTGGGATGGCAAAAGATAAACAGAGCCTTCCTGAATATTTTACAAAGTTAAAGATAGTACCTATTGCAATTTCTTATGAGTTTGACCCTACCGATATTTTAAAAATGCCGGAAGTGTTGTCAAAACGCATGAAAGAAGAATATGTGAAAGCTCCAGATGAAGATTTTAAATCAATTATTCAAGGAATTTTAGGAGATAAAGGAAGAATACATGTTGCTGCTGGAGAAGTTTTAGATGCTTCTGTATTTGAAGCTATCGAACACGAATATACATCGGTAAACGAACAATTAAAGGTAGTTGCAGATGTAATCGATGATCGAATCCATAAAAGTTATAAATTATGGCCTTCAAATTATGTTGCTTACGATTTGCTGAATAATACCGAAACCTATAAAGAATTTTATTCAGCTAAAGAAAAAAGACGTTTTGAAAGGCGTATAAAGCGCAGAGTAGATTTTACTAATTCTTTAGCTTTGAATAGTTATCTTTTAATGTATGCAAATCCAGTAATAAATCAGTTTGGTTTACAGAATGAAGAAAACTAAAATTTTATTACTTTATACCGGAGGTACAATCGGTATGATTAAAGATTATGAAAGTGGCGCTTTAATACCCTTCAATTTTGATGAATTACTTCAAAAAATTCCTGAATTAAAGATTTTAGAACATGAAATAGAAACGCTAAGTTTTGAAGATCCTATAGATTCCTCGGATATGAATCCGGTAGAATGGGAGAAAATAGCCACCATAATTTACGAAAACTATGAAAAATACGATGGGTTTGTTATTTTACATGGTAGCGATACCATGTCTTATACAGCTTCAGCTTTAAGTTTTATGCTTGAAAACTTAAATAAACCTGTAATTTTTACTGGTTCTCAGCTTCCTATAGGTGACCTAAGAACCGATGCAAAAGAAAATTTAATTACAAGTATACAAATAGCTGGTCTTCAGAAAAATGGTAAGCCAATAATAACAGAAGTAGGCCTTTATTTTGAATATAAATTATATCGGGCAAATAGAACTACAAAGATAAATGCGGAACATTTTCAGGCATTTGCTTCACCAAATTACCCGCCTTTAGCCGAGTCCGGTGTGAATCTGTCTATTCAATCAAAAAGTTTATGGAGACAATCTCGAAAACAAAATTTAAAATTACACACACAGTTAAACGATAATATTGTAATTTTAAAAATGTTTCCAGGTATTTCTGAAAACGTGATTAAGCATGTGTTAAATTTAGATTCTTTACAAGGATTAATATTAGAAACATATGGTAGCGGAAATGCACCAACCGATACTTGGTTAGTAAATTTATTAGAAGAAAAAATAAAAAATGGACTCAAAGTTATTAACGTAACTCAGTGTTCTGGTGGTAGTGTAGTAATGGGTAATTATCAAACAAGCTTAGAGCTTAAACGTATTGGAGTAGTGTCAGGTAAGGACATCACAACAGAAGCGGCTATAGCTAAATTAATGTACCTTCTTGATAAAAATTTATCATTAAAGGTCTTTAAAACAATATTTGAAACATCTTTAAGAGGAGAAATGTTATAAAATTAACGGATGATACTTGACGGTGTTTAATTTTTTTTGTTATTTGGCGCACCGTTTCAAATAAGAAAGAGAGGTGGCCGAGTGG
Source organism: Zunongwangia sp. (assembly GCF_048269745.1). Lineage (NCBI taxonomy): Bacteria > Pseudomonadati > Bacteroidota > Flavobacteriia > Flavobacteriales > Flavobacteriaceae > Zunongwangia > Zunongwangia sp. The sequence continues at coordinate 306,309 of NZ_JBLXIB010000001.1, forward strand.
TCGAAGGCGCACGCCTGGAAAGTGTGTATACGTCACAAGCGTATCGAGGGTTCGAATCCCTTCCTCTCTGCTGGTATTTTTAATGAGAAATTATTTTTATATCTTTAAACCCTTTAACTAATTAAATTAAGACAAACAGTAATGAAAAGATTATTTTCTATTTTGGTAATCGCTGTGATTATGGTATTAGGTGCCGGTAATCTTAAGGCGGCGAATATGGTAAGTGCAGTGCCTGGTACGATCGCTACTTTTGTACAGCAAGATGAAGACAATGGTGCAGCAGCTGCACAAGACGACGAAGACTTAGGTTTTCATCAGGAATTGAAAAAACGTTTTATTGAAGGTGGTGCCGGCTTCATGGGGATTGTATTATTATGTCTTATCTTAGGTTTGGCGATTGCTATTGAAAGAATTATTTATTTAAACTTAGCTACTACGAATACTAAAAAATTAGCTCGTAATGTAGAAGAAGCGCTTAATAGTGGTGGCGTTGAAGCTGCTAAAGAAGTTTGTAGAAATACAAGAGGTCCTGTTGCTTCTATTTACTACCAAGGTTTAGATCGTGCTAACGAAAGCGTTGAGTCTGCAGAAAAAGCTGTTGTAGCTTATGGTGGTGTTCAAATGGGACAATTAGAGAAAAATGTTTCTTGGATTTCTTTATTTATCGCTCTTGCTCCGATGCTTGGATTTATGGGTACTGTAATTGGTATGATTGATGCTTTCGATAGAATTGAAGCAGCTGGAGATATGCAACCTTCTCTTGTAGCAGGTGGTATTAAAATAGCACTTCTTACAACAGTATTTGGTTTAATTGTAGCAATTATCCTTCAAGTATTTTACAACTATATCATTGCGAAAATTGATAGTATTGTAAACGATATGGAAGATGCATCAATTGTACTTATCGATATGTTGGTAGAGTACAAAAACAAAAAAAGAGTTTAATTAGAAGCTTAACTAAACGTTATGACCTTACATAAAATTTTAAAATATATCGCATTAGTGATCGGTGTTCTAGGTCTTATCTTTTTAGGTAGGATTATTGCAACCGGAGACGATGCAATAAAAGCTTCAGCTGAAGTACAAAATAGTGTACTAGATCCTATTATGTGGATTTCTTACCTAGTACTAGCACTTGTGGTTGTTCTAGTGGCTATTTTTGTAATAGCTGGACTTTTTAGAGGAAATGTTAAAAATACGATAATTGGAATAGTATCTTTCGGGGTAGTTATTTTATTATCTTATCTACTATCTAGTGGTTCCGAAATTGTGCTAAAAGATGGTACAACACTATCTGCATCTGCAGATCATTGGGTAGGAGCAGGCTTGTGGAGTTTCTATATTCTTGCAGGTTTAGCATTATTAGCTATGGCTTTTTCTTCAGTTAGAAAATTAATAAATTAGAGATATGGCAAGAAGATCATCACCAGAAGTTAATGCTGGATCTATGGCGGATATCGCTTTCTTGCTTCTTATTTTCTTTTTGGTTACTACAACTATCGAGACAGATAAGGGGATAAGTAGAAAGCTTCCACCATGGCAAGATGAGCAACAAGATCCGCCTAACATTAAGAAAAGAAATATCTTACAGGTTGTTGTGAATAGCAATAACGACCTTTTAGTACAAGATGAAGAAATGGAGCTTAAAGATTTAAGACAAGCTGCATTCGATTTCTTAGATAATGGAGGGGGTACCGGAAAAGAAGCTTGCTCTTTTTGTCAAGGTAAAGGAGCAGAAAATTCTTCTGTAAATCCTCAAAAAGCCATTATATCTTTAGTAAATAACAGAGGTACAGAATACGGAACTTATATCGCAGTTCAAAATGAGTTAGTTGCTGCATATAATGAGTTACGTGATCGTGAAGCCAGAAGACTTTTTGGTACTTCATTTACAGATATGGAAGCGCAATATAACGATCCGAATACCGGAGAAGGTAAGAAGGAGTCTTTGAAAGAAAAGATTGATCAAATTAAAGATTTGATTCCTCAAAAACTTTCTGAAGCAGAACCTAAGGGTTAATAGCCTTTTTAAAAAATGATTAAATAATTTAGAATTATGGCTAAGTTCACAAAGAAAAAATCTGGCGATTTACCTGCAATTAGTACGGCTTCATTACCTGATATTGTTTTTATGCTATTATTTTTCTTTATGGTTGCTACTACTATGCGTGAAACTACTTTAATGGTAGAAAATCGTTTACCAAAAGCAGATCAAGTTGAAAAATTAGATAAAAAGGATTTAGTAATGTATATATACGCTGGTAAGCCAAGTGAGCGTTATCAGCAGAAATACGGTACTGAAGGAAGAATCCAGTTAAATGATAAGTTTGCAAGCGTAAGTGAAGTTCAATCTTTTATTTATGCTGAGCGAGAAACTAAACGAGAAGAATTAATTCCTTATTTAACAACTGCTTTAAAAGTTGATAAAGAAACAAACATGGGATTAGTTTCTGATATTAAACAAGAGCTTCGTAAAGCTGAAGCCTTAAAAATTAATTATACTACTGTACAAGGCGATGCGTTGGAAAATCAACAATAGCTAAGTATACATCTATAATTAACAATTAAAAGCATCCCATCCTTTTTAAGGATGGGATGCTTTTTTATATTTATACATTTGTTTATATATAAATATCATGAGAAACCTAATCCTTATTGTAATTGTCTTTTTGCCTATTGTAGCTATTGGGCAAACAACTAATCCGGCCTTTGCAGATTCAATACCCACCGTAGTTGATAGTACGTATAGAGAAGATCAAATATATATAGGTCTAACTTTTAATCTTTTAAATAATAAGCCTAAATTCTTATCTCAAAATGGTTTTTCAGGAGGGATAAATGCAGGAGTTCTTAGAGATTTTCCCTTGAATGAAAATCGAAATATAGCCATAGCGGTGGGTTTAGGATTAGGTTTTGATACTTATAATCAAAATTTATCAATCACTAAAAATGCTGATGGTTCTACATCATTTACCAGTTTAGAAGATAGCGGTGAATATGACAAGAATTATTTCTCATTATACACTTTAGATTTGCCTTTGGAGTTCAGATGGCGTACCTCCACTTTTACTAGTTATAAGTTTTGGAGGATATACGGAGGATTAAAACTAAGCTATGTCTACTATTTTAAATCTGTCTATAAGGGTAATAATAATAATCGAACAATCAAAATAAATGATATTCCTGAGTTAGAACGTCTGCGATTAGGTGCACATATTAGTTTTGGTTATAATAAATTCAATTTCCAAATTCAGTACGCCATAACACCCTTTTTTAATAATGCAAAGCTAGAAAATGGAGAGGCATTTAAATTTTCAGTTTTAAAATTTGGACTTAAATTTTATTTATTCTGAAAACTAATTTATAACTAAAAAAAATAGTAGTGATTGCGGTAGGCCTCCACATAAAATACCTAACATAAGTTCTATTTTATTGTGAGCTTTAAAATACATTCTAGAAGAAGCAGTTAGCCCGATTATAACTAATAAAAAGGCTATAGGTAAAACCATGTTTAAATCAAAGTAGTGTCCAATCCCTAAAAGAAAACAGCTAAGTCCAGATAAGCCCATCATGTGTAAACTTATTTTAATTTTAAAAATGCTAGCAACTAGCGCAATGCTGCTGCTTATAAGAATTCCTTCAAAGAATAAATAAGCCTCTGGGTAGTTGTATTGATCAAAAACTTGTTGAAGGACCATATAGTTTAATAGGCATGATGCTAGAAGAGGAAGCTTTCTTTCTTTAACTTTATTCAATGAGAAACTAGATACTTTCCCTAAGTTTTTAAGCAAAAAGAAAAATACTAAAGGAATAAAAATAGTAATGATTGTTATAGCTAATAATTTAGCTTCTATAATCTCTCTAAGAAAATATCGAGGTGTAAGTATAAAATAGCATAAAGTTCCCAGAAAAGACATCCAAACAGGGTGAAAAACATAAGAAGCATACTTAAATAGATATCTCATTAAATTTCTTTACGGAGTCTTGCTACCGGAATATCTAATTGTTCTCTATATTTTGCAACAGTTCGTCTTGCTATTGGATAGCCTTTATCTTTTAAAACTTTAGCTAGTTTTTCGTCTGTAAGCGGTCTCTTCTTATCTTCTTCTTCAACAGACATCTCTAGAATCTTTTTGATTTCTCTAGTAGAAACATCTTCTCCCTGATCGTTTTTCATAGATTCAGAGAAAAATTCTTTAATTAATTTAGTGCCGTAAGGAGTGTCTACATATTTACTATTGGCAACCCTAGAAACTGTGGATACATCCATTTCAATTTCATCAGCAATATCTTTTAAAATCATTGGGCGTAAATTACGCTCGTCGCCACTTAAAAAGTATTCTTTTTGATAATGCATAATGGCACTCATAGTTACCATAAGCGTTTGTTGCCTTTGTTTAATAGCTTCTATAAACCATTTAGCAGCGTCTAATTTCTGCTTAATGAACATTACAGCATCTTTTTGTTCTTGCGTTTTCTTCTTGCTTTCTTTATAGCCCTTAAGCATGTTGCTGTAATCTTTGGAGACATGCATTTCGGGTGCATTACGTCCGTTAAGGCTTAATTCTAAATCACTATCTACAATTTTAATGGTAAAGTCTGGAATTACATGCTCAACCATACGAGTATTACTTGAATACGCACCGCCTGGTTTTGGGTTTAAATGACTAATCACTTCAATTACTTCCCGTAAATCATCTTCAGAAATATCGTGTTTATTAAGTAATTTGGTATAATGTTTTTTACTGAACTGTTCGAAAGAATCAGCTATAATTTCAGAAGCCAATTCAATTGGTCTGGTTTGATTTCTTCTTTTTAGTTGAATAACTAAACATTCTTGTAAACTTCTAGCTCCAACTCCAGCAGGATCTAATTCCTGCACTTTTTTTAGTACTTTTTCTACTGATTCTTCGTCGGTATAGGTGTTTTGCGTAAATGCAAGATCGTCTACAATGTCTAAAATTGAACGTCTAATGTAGCCACTTTCATCGATGCTTCCCACTAAAAATTCGGCAATTAATTGCTCTTCTTCGTTAAAACGAAATGTATTTAGCTGATTTTTTAAGAATTGGGTAAAGGAAGTACCCGCAGCATACGGAACTTGCTTATCATCATCGTCTGCACTATAATTATTAGCTTGTAATTTGTATTCCGGAACTTCATCATCACTTAAATATTCGTCGATATTAATATCAGGTTCTGTTTCGTTATCATCAAATTCAGCTTCAGTATCCCGATTTTCAAATTCATCTTCAAATTCATCGCGATCATCATCTTTTCCGGTGTCTAGAGCCGGATTTTCCTCCAATTCCTGTTTTATGCGCTGCTCAAAGGCCTGAGTAGGCAATTGTATTAGCTTCATCAACTGGATTTGTTGTGGCGATAGCTTTTGAGATAGTTTAAAATTTAATTGCTGTTTTAGCATATATCGGTTTTTCCTTTGTTACAAAAATAAGGAAATATTGCCTGATTTCAGTTTGGCTTAATAATTGATTATGGTAAATTTTTGTTAACTCTCTAATTGATTCTCTATAATTCTTCTGAATTTTTTAGGAAGTGCCACTTCAAAACTTAAAATTTCTTGAGTCTCTGGATGTGTAAATGTAATTGCTGTTGCCGTTAAGTATAATCCTTTTGAAGGTATTAAGGATTTTGTGTTCCCGTATAAATTGTCTCCTAAAATTGGCCAATTTTGATTTGCCAAATGTTTCCTTATCTGGTGAGTCCTGCCTGTAAGAGGAAGCGCTTTTACTAAGGTTAAATTGGAAGATTTATAGCTAAAATTTTTACTAGATATTACAGTGGTTTTTGCCGATTTTCCATCTATATCATCTGTTAAAATATGAGTTCCTTCTACACGATTTTCGACTAAAGCAGAATATGTTTTTTGAATTTTTTTATCTTGAAATTGTTTGTTTAGAGCAACTAAAGCTTTATTTGTTTTCGCACAGATTAAAATACCACTGGTGGGATTATCTAAACGGTGCGTTGGTTGTGGTGTAGGTAACTTATCGAATAAGCTGCTTGGCTTTAAATTAAAACTTAGTGCATTTTCAATAGTTTTAAAGTAATTCCCACTTGTAGGATATCCGGCTGGTTTATTAATTATAGCAATATGTTCATCTTCAAAAATAATAGAAAGTTCTAAATGAAATGAAGGCGTTTTTTTTTCTATAGCGATCAATTCGATTTTTTGTCCTTCTTTTATCCAACTTCCAGTTTCGCCAATGGTACCATCAATTAAAATTCGTTGTTTTTTAATTGCTTTTTTTACGGCGCTCCGACTGGTAATTGTTTTGAATATTTTAGCAGCGTATTCTTGAAGTCTAATTTCTTCTGATAATTCGGTTACAATATAAGTTTCAAGAATTTCCAAAATAGGTTTTAAATTTGATTATATTAAAAAACCTCATGAAAAAACATGAGGTTTATTTTTTACGTACTCGATTATCGAGATTTGAATGTTTGTTTTATTAGTTTGCCTCGAAACTAAAACGAACTTATTATTTAGAGTTAAAATTCTGCATTAAGTGGTGTTCTTGGGAAAGGAATTACGTCTCTAATATTTCCCATTCCGGTTACAAATTGAACTAAACGTTCAAAACCTAAACCAAACCCACTGTGTACACAAGTGCCAAAACGACGCGTATCTAAATACCACCAAAGTTCTTTTTCATCGACTCCTAATTCTGCCATTTTTCCTTGTAAAACATCTAAGCGTTCTTCCCGCTGTGATCCTCCTACAATTTCTCCTATACCTGGGAATAAAATATCCATTGCACGTACAGTTTTTCCATCTTCGTTAAGGCGCATATAGAATGCTTTAATATCAGCTGGGTAGTCGAATAATATTACGGGACATTTAAAATGCTTTTCTACTAAAAAGCGTTCGTGTTCACTTTGTAAATCGGCACCCCATTCTTCAATTAGATACTTGAATTTTTTCTTTTTGTTGGGTTTCGAATTTTTAAGAATTTCTATTGCTTCGGTATAGCTTACACGTTTAAAATTGTTTTCTAAAACAAACTTTAATTTTTCAACAAGTCCCATATCGGTACGCTCAGCAGCAGGTTTCGTTTTGTTTTCGTTAGCTAAGCGTTGTTCTAAAAAGTTTAGATCGTCTTCGCAATTTTCAAGAACATATTTTATAACATATTTGATAAAATCTTCAGCCAAATCCATATTGCCATCTAAATCGCAAAAAGCAATTTCAGGCTCAATCATCCAGAATTCTGCTAAATGGCGAGAAGTATTTGAATTTTCTGCTCTAAAAGTAGGGCCAAATGTATATACTTGTCCAAGTCCTAATGCATAAGTTTCAGCTTCTAACTGGCCAGATACAGTTAAGTTAGTTTCTTTTCCGAAGAAATCTTTTTTATAATCAATGCTTCCATCTTCATTTTTGTGCGGTTGTTTAATGTCCATGTTTGTGACTTTAAACATTTCACCAGCTCCTTCAGCATCACTACCAGTAATAATAGGTGTATTTACATAGTAAAAATTATTTTGCTGAAAATAACTATGTACTGCAAAAGATAGTTTAGAACGAACACGCATAATAGCTCCAAATGTATTGGTACGAACACGTAAATGTGCTTGCTCACGTAAGGTCTCCAAAGAGTGACGTTTCGGAGATAAAATGGTTAATTTTACTTCCTCCGGATTAGCATCTCCTAAAATTTCAAGATCGTTTACTTCAATTTCTACACGTTGTTGTTTTCCTTCACTTTCTTTTAAAATACCTTTTACGCAAATGGCGGCACCAACGGTAATACGTTTTAAAACTTCAGGATCTGTTTTTTCAAAATCGATAACACATTGCAAATTATTAATGGTAGAACCGTCGTTTAAGGCGATAAAACGATTGCTTCTAAATGCTCTTACCCAGCCACTTACTCTAAATTCTTGTAAAAACTGATCACTTTCTAACAGTTCAGTAATTTTTGCTTGTATCATTTTTTTAAAATTTGAAAAAGAACAAAGATAAAATATTCTTATAAGCTTGACTAAGCTTTACTTTTCATTTTTATGTTTATAAGCTTCTTCTTCTTTTTTGAATTCCTCTTCGTCTTCAGGAGAATCAATAATTTTCATAGAAGGCTCTTTTAAAACTTCTTTATTTGCTATGCTACGTTCTAATGAAAGTAATAGTGATGGTAATAGTAATAAATTTGCTAACATAGCAAATAATAAAGTGGCCGAAACCAAACCACCAAGGGCTACAGTTCCACCAAAACTACTAATCATAAATACCGAAAAACCAAAAAATAATGTGATAGATGTATAGAACATACTAACACCTGTTTCTTGTAAAGCGGCGTAAACGGACTTTTTAATTTTCCAATTATTTACTTTTAACTCCTGTCTATATTTAGCTAAAAAGTGGATGGTATCGTCTACTGAAATTCCAAAAGCAATACTAAATACAAGAATTGTTGATGGTTTTATAGGAACGCCTAAAAAGCCCATCATTCCGGCTGTTATTAATAGTGGTAATAAATTAGGGACTAAAGATATTAATATCATTCTAAAAGATCGGAACATCCAAGCCATTAATAATGCTATAAGTACAATAGCTAATGTTAATGATACTACTAAATTTTTAACCAAATACGTGGTTCCCTTTTGGAAAACTAAAGCTTTCCCTGTCATGCTAACATTGTATCGATCTTCTGGAAAAACTTTATGGATTTTTGGCCATAAATTATCTTCTATTTTTTCCATTTGGTCGGTGCCAATATCTTTCATAAAAGCAGTTATTCTCGCATATCGTCCAGTAGAATCTACATAGCTATTCACCAAATTAGTAGTGCCGCCTAAATTTTTAGTATACGGTAATATAAAATTACGTTCTTGTGAACTTGGCAATTGGTAATACTTTGGATTTCCATTATAAAATGCTTGTTTTGAATATTTAACAAGTCTAGTAATGGAAATAGGTTCCGATAATTGAGGCTCTTCAGAAATTGTTTTTTCTAATTCTGAAATTCGTTTTAAATTGCTGCCTTTTAATACTCCTTTAGGCCGTTTTGTGTCGACTAAAATTTCTAATGGCATAATGCCATCAAACTCTTTTTCGAAGAATTTCACATCTTTAAAAAAGTCGGCATCTTGAGGCATATCTTCTAGTAAACTTCCTGAAATTTTAATATTATAAATTCCTATAATACTTACGGCAACTAAAAAAACAGCTACAAAATAAATACTAACGCGATGGTGTTTTACCATTTTTTCCATCCAACCCACAAAACTGCTAATCCATTTTCGGTTTAAGTGCTTTAAATGTTTGGTTTTAGGGACACGCATGTAGCTATAAATAATAGGAATTATTAATAGCGAAAGCACAAAAATAGCTGCTATATTTATAGAGGCTACAATACCAAACTCTTTTAGCAATTTACTGTCGGTTAATATAAAAGTAGCAAAACCAGAAGCTGTGGTAATATTCGTCATTAAGGTAGCATTCCCAACTTTAGCAATTACACGCTGTAGTGATTTTGCTTGGTTACCATGTTTCTGTATTTCTTGTTGATATTTATTAATCAGGAAAATACAGTTTGGAATACCGATAACGATGATTAGTGGCGGAATTAAAGCAGTAAGAACGGTTATTTCGTAATGAAGTAAACCAATGGTTCCAAAAGCCCACATTACACCTATGCAGACGGTAATCATTGAAATGAATGTAGCTCTAAACGAACGGAAAAAGAAAAAGAAAATAAGCGAAGTAACAGCTAAAGCCGCTCCAATAAAAAGTCCGATTTCGTCAATAATACTCTGTGAATTGATGGTCCGTATATATGGCATTCCTGAAACGCGAACATCAATGCCGGTGTTTTTCTCAAATTTAGAAACCAGTGGTTCTAAAACGTCGATCACAAAATCTTTTCGTGCTTTTGTATTTACAATATCCTTGTTTAAGTAAAGTGCTGATTGGATAGTATTAGAGTGTTTACTAAATACTAAATTTTCATAAAAAGGCAGCGCTGTGAAAAGTTGATTTTCGTAAGCTGCCAATTCAGTACTATCTGGTTTTTTCTCTTTGATGAACGGAACCATTTCAAAACGTTTCGGATTTTCAAACTTTTTAAGTTGTTTTAGGTTACCTAGTGAAATATCGTAATCTACTTCCGGGAAAGTCTGTAGGGTATCGTTCAATTGCTTCCAAGCTTCAAAATTTTCAGGAGTAAATAAGGTAGAATCTTTAATTCCCAACACAATTAAATTTCCTTCTTCTCCAAACTTATCCAAAAAGGCATTGTATTCTTGGTTAACTTCATGGTCATCAGGAAGTAAGTTAGCTTCCGTAAACGAGAATCGCATATATTTCCATTGGGAAGCTAAAAAGGCAGTTGTGCCTAAAATCAGTAAAATTATAAGGATTCTGTTGCGCAGAATAAGTCTGGCAACAGCGTTCCAAAATCCGAAGGTGAAAATCTTAAGCATGCGTAAATTTTAAGCGCGCGCAAAGTTAACAAAAGACTATCTAAAAATGAGTATTTTGTATAGTAAACTGACTTCCGTTAAAATTTAATATTTAGCGTGAACTTTAAGCTTAAGTTCTGATTGAATGTTGGTAAGTGATACGAACCATATCTATAAGCTGCAGAAAGCCCAAAACCGGAAATTATTTTATTAATTTCTAGTCCAAATTCTGAATACCCTTTACTTAAAGATTTAAATTCTATATTTTGGTGGGCACTTTTGTTTTTTATATCTCCAATGGCATGCCTGCTTATAAAAACAATTTCTGGTTGAAAGAATGAAGAAATTTTGATGGGCCGAAGTTGATGCCGGATATGAAGCATCGCTAATCGGTCACTATAAAACTCGTTATAATACATGGTTTCAAAACTAGTCCGTCCGGCTATAGAAAATCGTTTTAAAATGGCTTCTTGTCGTGACGAGTTTGGATAGGCATGAAAGGTATGCGTTAGTGGAAGCGTTCCCGTTGCATAATTTCCTTCTAAAATAATTTCGGTTCTAGATAGGTCTAATTGCTTAATTTGATGTTCAATTTTTAAACCGGTTCTAATAAAATTAAAATCGCCACCTGCAACATCAGCAAAAGCTTTATCAATCTCAGCAGAAAATGTAGGATATTTTTTATCTACAGTTATAGTGCCCTCCGGAGTTTTTAGATAGTTATTAAAAGGTTCCCACTTTAATGCTAAACTGGCAGTACTAATGGTGTAATTTGAATAGGATTGGTCGTGGTAAGTAAACTGATAATCTCTAGTATTTGAAATATCAGTTTTGCTAAAACGAAATTCTCCAGAAAGTGCTGGTGTAACTTGTCTGGTTATTGCCGCATAATAGGCCTCTGCATTGTAGAAAAAATTAATATTAACAAATCTAGGTTCTATTAAATAAAATTTTCGGGGTTCTTTTAAATATCTAAAACTTGCAACTTCTTTAATGTCTTTAGTATAGCCAAATTTAAGGCTAGTTTTTGTTTCCTTATTTAAAAAGATGCTGGTGTTTAAATTGTATTTTGGTTTTTGGTCTCCAAAACCATAAACAAAGAACCCTCCAATATTAAACTTTTCTGAAAAATGATTGTTAGTTTTTCCTCCGAATCCTAAGCGCAAGCCTTCGTAATTATTATATTTAATTAATTTACTTAATTCTAAATCCCAAAAACTTAACGGATAATAGCCGTTTGCCATTGTTTTTTTTACTTCAATTTTGTGGGCTATATTTTTAGCCTTTATAATACTGTCTACATAATTTGCCGTAGCCTTATCTTTCGCAGTAAAAGGTTGTTTTCGGTTTTCTTCCCAAAAAGAGTCATTTTTTACATTGGCTGAATCTGTAATATAAATGCTAGTTGTTTTGTAAGAAATTTTTGGTGTAGTGTCTAGCTTAAATTCAAAATTGGTTGTAGAGGCATCTAAATACAGATTGGGTTGTATTGGGTCGCTATTAAAAACACTGCTTAACGAATTTCTGCGTTGTATGGTTCCTAAAGAAATATTACCGCCAAAAATTGAGATATCTTTATTTCCGGTACCAGGTCTCATTTTAATATCTCTGCTTTTTAAAACCCAAACCGAATGCTCATTGTTTAATTTATAATTTTCGGTAATCTGTAAATTTGTTTTCCCTATTAACTGAGATTCTGTTTTTTGAATTCCGTAAGTAAGTGTATCTATATAAATTAATCCCTCTAAACCTGCAACAACTTTTTTACGTTTTGGTTTAAAATAAAGTAAATAAGCAGGCCGCTCATTCTCTAAGGTATCTAATATTTTAAATTGATAATTTTTAAGTGAATTTTTAGCTAAAGGACCCGCATAATTTGTTTTATAGATTGTGTATTTTGTATTGTAAAACGAAGTCGGATCTAAATCTAGCGTTAATACATCGTATACCGGCTTTTTAAATCCTGCAGTAGAAAGTCCTATTATATGTTCTTTTTCTCCTTGTTTTTGAGAATAAACATGCTTAGTGACTTTTTCAGAAAGATAAGCTCGTGCTGAATTTACGATAGTAGCAATTTCGCTGTTGGTTGTGTCTGTAGTAATTTGTACAGGATCTTCGTAATTATCTATAATAAATTTAGTGTACGATTTATAAGAAAATCCATTAAGCGCTTTATAAGGATCGTTTCGCTCTCTATTTTCAATTACTTTTTCTATAATCTGGTTTGCTTTATTTTCTTCTCCTTGTAAGTAAACAGTATTTAATAATTCTTCTGAAGGATATAGCTGAATTAATAAAGGTAGTTTTGTTTTACTAGAAATTTCGAATACCCGAGGTTTAAAACCTAAATAAGAAACTCTTATTGAAACTTTCTCGTTTTCTGGGAAGCTAAAAGAAAATTGCCCATTAACTTTTGCTAATAGTTGCTGCTGACTGCCAATTTCGACTTTAGCATATGCCAAAGGTTTTCCGGTTAAGGCATTAATAATTTTCCCGGGAACTTTTTGCTGTTGGGCACAGCACAGACCTCCAGAAATGATGAATAAAAAAACAAGAAGAATACGCATGTTATCTCATAAGAGGTACAATTAAACAAAAAAAAAGCCAAATTTAGCGAACTTATAATCGTAAAAGCATCGTTAATTTGGCTAAATTATTAAAAAACAGACTTTTATATTGTCATTATTTCTTTTTCTTTCACAGCTAAGATTTCGTCTATTTTTTTGATATGTGTATCTGTTAACTCTTGAATGTCTTCTTCAACAGTTTTTTTAAGATCTTCAGAGGCATCTACCGCTTTAAGCTCATTATTAGCAACTTTTCGATTATTTCGAATACCAATTTTAGCATCTTCAGCCTCACCTTTAGCTTGTTTTACAAGTTGTTTACGGCGTTCTTCTGTTAATGGCGGCACATTGATAATAACACTTTCACCATTATTCATAGGATTAAACCCAATGTTAGCTTGTAAAATTCCTTTTTCAATATTAGGAATGGTCCCTTTTTCAAAAGGTTGTATTGAAATAGTACGAGCATCAGGAGTGTTTACGTTAGCAACCTGATTTAGAGGGGTTTGTGACCCATAATATTCTACTAGTATTCCATTTAGCATACTAGGAGTAGCTTTACCAGCACGTATATTTGCTAGTTGCTTTTTTAAGTGGTTAATGGCATCATCCATTCCCTCTTTGGCAGTTTCTACAATTAATTCAATTTCGTCTTCCATGATGTGTTATTTAAAACTGTCTCTGTTTTTTATAAATTTACTTTTGTTCCAATTTTTTCTCCGGAAACTACTTTAAATAAATTTCCTGGAGTATTCATATCAAAAACAACAATAGGTAATTCGTTCTCTTGGCTTAATGTGAATGCTGTAGTGTCCATTACTTTTAAGCCTTTTGTTAATACTTCTTCAAAAGAGATAAAGTCAAATTTAGTCGCATTTTTGTCTTTTTCAGGATCAGATGTATAAATACCATCTACACGAGTTCCTTTTAAGATTACATCTGCATTTACTTCGATAGCACGAAGTACAGCGGCAGAATCTGTTGTGAAATAAGGATTTCCGGTACCGCCACCAAATATAACTACACGTCCTTTTTCTAAATGCCGAATTGCTTTTCTACGAATAAAAGGTTCTGCTACTTCATTAATTTTAATAGCAGATTGTAAACGAGTTTGAATCCCTGCTTCTTCTAAAGCACTTTGTAATGCTAAACCATTTATTACCGTAGCAAGCATTCCCATGTGGTCGCCTTGAACACGATCCATTCCTCTACTAGCTCCTGCTACTCCTCTAAAAATATTTCCTCCACCTATAACAATCGCTACTTCAACGTTTTTACTAACAATAGATTTAACTTCTTGTGCATATTCTGCTAATCGTTCAGGATCTATTCCGTATTGACGGTTTCCCATTAAAGCTTCTCCTGATAATTTTAATAAAATTCTTTTGTATTGCATAGCCATGTTTATAGATGAGTGATGCAAATATAATTAATATCTGAACTTGAAAAATCTTATTACTTAAAATTCTGAATCTTAATAATATTTTAGCATTTGAATTCAAAAGAAATAAAATTTGGTCAAATTTTTGCTTATTTATTAGTAAAAAATTGAAACTATGTTTGGGTATTATATAATTGCAGGAATTATTTTTATTGTAAGCTTATATGTAAGCAATAAATTAAAATCAAAATTCAAGAAATATTCAAAAATGCAGTTGCAAAACCGCATGAGTGGGAAAGAGATTGCTGAAAAAATGTTGCGAGATAATGGTATTTATGATGTAAAAGTTATTTCAACTCCTGGAATGCTTTCAGATCATTACGATCCTTCAAAAAAAACAGTTAATTTAAGTGAAGGTGTTTATTCGCAAAGAAATGCGGCAGCTGCAGCAGTGGCAGCTCATGAATGTGGACATGCTGTGCAACACGCTACTTCATATAGTTGGTTAAAAATGCGTAGTACATTGGTTCCAGCTGTTAGTATTGCTTCTAATTTATCGCAGTGGGTGATTTTAGCCGGTTTGATACTTCTTTATACAAGTACATTAGGACTAACTATTTTCTTTATTGGGATTGTGCTTTTTGGATTGGGAACTTTATTTAGCTTTATTACGTTACCGGTAGAGTACGATGCTAGTAATAGAGCATTAGTTTGGTTAGAAACAGAAAATATGCTTACGCAACAAGAGCATAGTGCAGCAAAAGATTCTTTAAAGTGGGCCGCAAGAACGTATGTGGTTGCTGCTTTAGGATCTCTAGCTACATTGCTTTATTTTATAGGTATATTTGCGGGAAGTAGAGATTAATAATTAGTATAATTGTTAAAAAAGCCTATGGTTTACAAATCATAGGCTTTTTATTTGATAATTAGACATTAAAAAAGCGTTTGATTGTAGTCCTATTCGCTATTTTTGGCAAATAGCGTTTAAATTTCTACCATGTACAGAAATAATTATTTAATTTTCACCTTTCTATTAGTAATATCCTTTACGTCTTTTGCTCAAAAAGATATTTTAAAACCAACTTTTCTGGATTCGGCTCAAGCTATACAGTCAGCGCCACTTTCTATTTCTAATTTAACAATTCCTGAAACCGATTTTAAATTATATAATCCTAGAAATAGAGGAATCAATAAAATAGTTCCCGGAAAAGGGCTTCCTAAATATAAGGATCCGGCAATTCAGCTACAAAAAGGAATGTTGCCATCTAAAGCTCCATCGGTGTCTTTTGATGCCGTAAGATCTAGATCTACACCAACTGATCCTACAGGTGTAGCAGGTAGAAATCATTACCTAAATGCATGGAATTCTGCTTTTTCAATTTACGATAAGCAAGGAAATTTATTGTTAGGCCCAACTTCACTAGCTAGTATTGGTGGAGAATTTGAAGGGGAAACCTTAGGAGATCCAATAGTAGTATACGATCAATTTGCAGATAGATACTTAATAAGTGAGTTTAGTGACTCACCAGAAGGAATTTTAATAGCGATATCTAAAGGTCCCGATCCTGTAAATGATGGTTGGTATACGTATCGTTTTTCTACAAATGGTAGTTTTCCAGATTATCCCAAAATTTCAGTTTGGAGTGACGGTTATTATTTAACATCAAATAAAGATCAGTTTAGTCCCGAACAAAGTCAGGTTATTTATGTGTACGAACGCGATAAAATGCTAGAAGGTGAAACTGCTCAAGTTGTATCATTTCCGCTACCGGGTATCCAAACAAACGGGTTTTATAGTCCGGCAGGTTTTAATGCGATGGGAGATTTAATGCCTCCTCCGGGAAATGTTCCTATAATTTATTTACAAGATGATGCGTGGTCGGGTGTTTTCCAGGATCACTTAAAAATATGGTTAGTAAATGTAGATTGGCAGGAAACATTGAATTCAACAATAGAAGAATCGCAAGAATTAGGAGCGGCAGAAGGGGTTTCTCCATTTAGAGCTACTTTCGATGGAGGGAATTTTTCAAATTTAGCCCAACCTGGAGATAATAACAATGATATAGATGCTTTACAAGCCACTATGATGTATATGACGCAATATCGTAGGTTTTCAGATCATAATTCTGCAGTTTTAAATTTTGTGGTAGATGTAGAGGCTTCAAGCGCGAAGCATGCAGGTATCAGGTGGTACGAACTTCGTCAAAATACCGATGGTGAACCTTGGTATGTATATCAAGAAGGAACTTATGCACCAGATAAAAGCGATCGTTTTTCAGGTAGTATTGGGATAGATGACTTTGGCAATATCGGGTTAGGATTTACTATTGTAGATGATAGCCCTGAAACTCCTGTTTTTCCATCGATACGTTATACAGGAAGATATGCTAATGACGAATTAGGCATAATGACGCTTGAAGAACAAGAAATTGTTACGGGAGAATCCCCAGACCCTAGTGAACGTTATGGAGATTATGCGCACTTAACGGTAGATCCAACAGATGGAATTAGCTTTTGGCATAATGCGGAATATTTTGACGGAATTTATAGAAAAAATAGAGTAGCTAAATTTCAAATAGCATCCGATTTAAGTAAGGATATAGGAGTCACCGAAATTATAAAACCAATAGATGCTACATTAGGAGATATTGAATCAATAACCGTTAAAGTTCGCAATTTTTCGGCAATGCCTTTGTCTGAATTTGAATTAGGATACCGTGTTGATGGTGGGACAATAAATTTTGAAGATTTCAATACTACTATAGCGGTTAACGATACTGAAGAAGTGACATTTAATAATAAAGTAGATCTTTCTGAAATCGGAAAAAATTATGAATTAGAAGTCTTTTCTAACATTGCAGAAGATCAAAATCGGAAAAATGATACACTAAAAAAAGTGGTTAGAAATTTACCTCCAAAAGATGTTGGAATTACTTCTATAGATGCACCAACATCGTCTCAAAATTTTGACACAAACGAACAGGTAACAGTAACTTTAGAAAATTTTGGAGGAAGAATACAATCTCAAATTCCAATATGGTATCAAATAGGAAATAACAATAAGGTACAAGAAGTTTTTAATGGAAATTTGGCTGTAGGTCGCGATACAATTTATACTTTTCAGCAACAGGTAGATCTATCATACGAAGGAAGATATGAAATTCGTTCAGGTACAGCTTTACCAGAAGATTTTGATGCTGAAAATGATACTACTCAAACATCGATTGCTAGTTTAAATTGTATACCAGTAGGTTCAGATTGTAGTTTGAAAGATGGTTTGTCCTATTTTGAATTTGCCGATATTTTGAATGAAAATATACCTTGCGGAAAGGGCTATAACGATTATATAAATTACATAGCTTATTTAGATCGAGCGCAATCTTCCTATATGGTTGTAGTTAAAACAACTTTCAATGCTCAGGAAGATGAAGAACAATTTTCACTTTGGATAGATTTTAACGATAATGGAGAGTTTGATGATAATGAACGTTTGATTACTTCAGAACCGTTGTTAAATCCTAATCAAGCTTATTCCTTCGATATTACTTTACCTGAAAATGCGCCTTTAGGTCAACATTTAATGCGAGTTAGAGCCGGAGATGTAACCTATGATGGAGATTTAAACAATCCGTGCGAGGTAATGGAATATGGGACCACTCATGATTATTCTGTGAATATAGTAGATAGTAATTTAAATATAGAAGATTTTATATTGAATGAAGCCGAACTAAAAGTGTTAAACGGAAAAGATGGAATTCACAAAGTAGTACTAGAAACCACCTTTGATAAACCTTTACGAATTACAGTACATAATGTTTTAGGACAATTAATGCTCGAAAATAAAATATCCAACACTAATGGAACGGGTTATGTTTATGATTTGGATATGTCTTATGCAGCAAAAGGAGTGTATTTAGTTCGGGTAGGAACTCGAAAAGTGGGTAAAGTGAAACGCTTTATTGTAAAATAGATATCTATGATAGTGGTATCATGGTATAAACATTAAGAATCTTATTTTTGCTCAAAATTGAATTTCATGAAAATTATATCCTATAACGTAAACGGAATTAGAGCTGCCGTACGAAAAGGCTTTTTAGATTGGTTGCAACAAGCAAATCCAGATGTGGTTTGTTTACAAGAAATAAAAGCAAATCCAGATCAGTTAAATTTAGAAGAATTTATGGAAGCAGGATATCCGTATCAATATTGGTATCCGGCTCAAAAAAAAGGCTATAGCGGTGTGGCAATTTTGAGTAAAACTGAGCCTAAACATGTAGAGTACGGAACCGGAATAGATTATATGGATTTTGAAGGCCGAAATATTAGAGCCGATTTTGAAGAATTTTCGGTAATGAGCTTATACTTACCCTCAGGAACCAATAGTAATAGGTTAGAATTTAAATTGCAATTTATGGCCGATTTCCAAACCTATATTGATGAGCTAAAAGGAACCGTTCCGAATTTAATTATCTGTGGAGATTATAATATATGTCATGAAGCAATCGATATTCACGATCCGGTTCGTTTAAAAAACACTTCTGGGTTTTTACCGGTAGAACGAAAATGGATCGACGATTTTATGAAAAGCGGTTTTATAGATAGTTTTCGTCATTTTAATAATGAACCCGATCAATATTCATGGTGGAGTTATCGTGCCAATGCCCGAGCAAATAACAAAGGCTGGCGGATCGATTATAATTTAGTAGCAAATCCGTTACAAGAAAAATTAAAAAGAGCCGTTATATTATCGGAAGCTCACCATAGCGACCATTGTCCGATATTAGTAGAATTAGACTAAAAAAAATAAATAATGAAAAAAACAGTATTAGTTGTAATAGGAAGTGTATTAATGCTAACTTCTTGTGTTTCTTCAAAAGTCTATAAAGATTTAGAAAGTCGTCATGCTGATTTAAAACGAGAACACCGCGAATTAAAAAGTGAGTTAAATCGTTTAGAAGGAGTAGATGAAGAACTTGCTAAATTAAAAGAAGAACATGAAGCTCTATTAGCAAGACGGGATCGATTACAAGCAGATCTTGCAAGCTTACAATCTACTTACGATAATTTAAAAAACTCTTACGATGCGCTAGAGAAAAACTCATCACAAGCTATCGCTGAAAATTCACGTCAAAATCGAGAATTATTAGCCCAGCTTGAAGAAAAAGAAAAAACTTTAGCCGATGAGCAAGCACGTTTAGAAAAATTACAAAAAGATTTAGAAGCACGCTCACAACGAATAAACGAGTTAGAAGGCTTAATTGCAGCAAAAGATGCCAAAATGAATGCATTGAAAGATGCTATATCTAAAGCCTTAACTGATTTTGAAGGAAAAGGACTTACCGTAGAGCAGCGAGACGGAAAAGTATATGTTTCAATGGAAAATAAATTACTTTTCAATTCCGGAAGCTGGGCAGTAAATACTGATGGTCGCCAAGCAGTTAATCAATTAGGAAATGTATTGGCGCAAAACCCTGATATTAGTGTATTGATAGAGGGACATACCGATAATGTACCTTATGGAGGTAATGGTCCACTTAAAGATAACTGGGATCTTTCAACTAAACGAGCAACTGCAATTGTACAGATTTTAAGAACGAATAATAATATCGATCCTCAAAATCTAACAGCAGCCGGACGTGGAGAATATGCTCCTGTAGCTACAAACGATACTGCTGAAGGAAGAGCAAAAAACAGGAGAATTGAAGTAATCTTAACTCCAAAATTAGATGAGGTTACTAAACTTCTGAACGAAGATGATTAACTTCAGAATCTAAAAAGAAAAGTACAAAATGCCTTTTTGAAATTTTCGAAAGGGCATTTTATTTTTGATGTGTTATTTAAAAAGAATTACTTGTTGTTAGCAATCTAGTAAGAAAGCGACAATTAATGCAGAATAAAGAAAATAATGAAATATAACAAATTACCCAATACCGACATTGAAGTAAGTAAAATTTGCTTAGGAACAATGACTTGGGGACAGCAAAATACCGAAGCTGAAGGACATGCGCAAATAGATTATGCCTTAGAGCAAGGTGTGAATTTTTTAGATACTGCAGAAATGTATTCGGTACCTGCCAAACCAGAAACTCAAGGAAGTACTGAAAAAGTTATTGGTTCTTGGCTAAAAAAATCAGGCAAAAGAGAGAAAATAGTATTAGCTTCTAAAATAGCTGGTCCTGCAGAAATGGTTTCCCATATTCGAGATAATATGGGATTCAGTAAAGAAGCAATTAATGATGCAATCGATAAAAGTTTAGCCCGCTTACAAACCGATTATTTAGATTTATACCAACTACATTGGCCGGAACGAAATACAAATTTCTTCGGAAAACGGGGCTATAAACACCAAGAAGATGAAGCTTGGGAGGATAATTTTAAAGAAGTGCTTGAAAATTTGCAAGCATTAGTTACAGCAGGTAAAATTAGATATATAGGATTGTCTAATGAGTCTGCTTATGGATTAATGCGTTTCCTTGAAGAAAGCAAAACACATAATTTACCAAAAGTGGTTACGGTTCAAAATCCGTATAGCTTATTAAACCGAAAAGATGAAATTGGTTTAACCGAAGTATTGCATCGAGAAAATGTAGGTTTATTTCCGTATTCTCCATTAGGAATGGGGACTTTATCCGGTAAACATTTAAATGGAATAGTAGAGAATACAAGATTGAGCTTATTTCCGCAGTATAAAAGATATTCTGGAGAAGTAGCTGTAAAAGCAACACAAGAATATCAAGAAGTAGCCAATAAATACGGTCTTTCTATGGCACAAATGGCACTAGCATTTGTAAACCAGCAGCCTTCTGTTACTAGTACTATTATTGGAGCCACTAAAATGGATCAGCTTAAAGAAAATATAGCTAGTATCGATTTAGAGCTTTCTGCTGAGGTGTTGGAAGATATTGAAAAAGTTCATGAAAAATATCCAAATCCGGCTCCTTAAATTTATTTTGCAAGTACAAATGTCTAGAAATTTATTTTAAATTTTGATAGCTAACTTATAATCGCTTATTACAGTGGAGAAACTAGACTCTCATGAATAAAAGATGCACTTTTGTTTTTAGATCGAACATGGTACCAATCCTCTGTTTTCCCTAAAAGCTGAAGTGTATCCTTGTTTTTTACCTGATCTAGAATAGTTGAGTTATAAGTAGTAGGTTGGTTTCTTAAATTTGCAAGTTTACTTTCTACAAGTAAGTTCGTAGCGTTTGAATCGAAGTGTTGAAGTTTAGGTTTGAAATTTCCAGATTGATAAACAAAATACAACGGATTGATAGCGCCTTGCCTATAAATTCCGAAATGTAGGTGTGGAGGTGTAGTTCTGGCATTGCCGGTATTTCCAACAAAGCCTAATGTGTCTCCTTTTTTTACACTTCCTGAAGTTTTTGCAATACTATCTAAATGCGCATAATATATCGATTGCCTTCTTTTAGTATCATTAAGCCAAACTTGTTTACCGCCTAAACCTTTTTTACCTGTAAAACCAAGCCTGCCATTTGTAACGGCAAGAACCGGTGTTCCTCTTTCTGAAAAAATATCGATACCTTCATGACTCCTACTACCTTCATCTCGAGTAGCGCCCCAATAGCTCTGGATATTACGATTTTTTGCTCCTAAAACAGGAAAAATGTATGTGGGTGTTGTGTAAAACTTTACAACAAAATTAGAATGTGTTTCTATACCAGGCTGAAAAATTAATGTATAGTTTCCGGTTTTTTCAATTTCATAATCAAAATAATGTTCATCGATTTTAGAGCTTTTCAGTTTTTTTAAAGAGTGTAAACTATCATTGGAGTTTAAGTAAAAATCAATAAAAACAAGATCGTTTACAGAATCGGTAAGTATTTCAAAATTAAAAATTTCTCCAGCATGTAGCTTCATATTATATGTATACACTGGAAATGATTTTGGTAAAAAATGTCCATTTTCGGTATATGGAAGGCTAATTTTTAAATTATCCTGTAATCCTAATTTATATTGTTCATTCCAAATTGAAAATAAGTCATTAGAAATTTTATAATCTCGCTTATACACTTCTCGTGCGCTGGCATTGGTAATAAAATTGGTTGCTTTTTTTAATCGAGAGCATCCCGAAATAATTAATAGTAGTATTCCAATATAAATAATCTTGTATTTCAACCTGATATGCTTTTTTTAGTTGAATACGGACAGGAATTATGCCAGCTTTATTCGAATAAATGGTTTACCACATCTTCAATTTTGCCTACTTTAATAATTTCTATAGTATAATTGGTCTTGGGTAATTTGCTTTGGCTTGAAATCATAATTTTAGCGAAACCTAATTTAGCAGCTTCTAAAATGCGTTGGTCTACGCGAGTAACCGGCCTAATTTCTCCGGCTAATCCAACTTCGGCAGCAAAACAAATGTCTTTTTCTATAGCAATATCTTCGTTAGAAGATAAAATAGCCGTTACTACCGCTAAATCTATTGCGGGGTCGTCTACGCTAATTCCGCCAGTAATATTAAGGAAAACATCTTTAGCTCCAAGTTTAAAGCCTGCGCGCTTTTCGAGAACTGCTAAAAGCATATTTAGGCGTTTTACGTTGTAGCCGGTAGCCGATCGCTGAGGTGTTCCGTAAACAGCTGTGCTAACCAGCGCTTGTATTTCAATCATAAGCGGGCGCAATCCTTCTAGTGTACCAGCAATTGCTGTTCCACTTAAATCTTCTTGGTTTTTACTGATTAAAATTTCGGATGGGTTAGAAACTTCTCGCAGTCCGCTGCCTTGCATTTCGTAAATGCCTAATTCATGGGTGCTTCCAAAGCGGTTTTTGTTTGCTCGTAAAATTCGATAAACATGGTTACGGTCTCCTTCAAATTGTAAAACCGTATCTACCATATGCTCTAATACTTTAGGTCCGGCAATGCTGCCTTCTTTAGTAATATGTCCGATTAATATAACGGGAATATTACTTTCTTTGGCAAACTTGATTAACTCGGCTGCTGTTTCTCGAATTTGAGAAATACTTCCAGGAGCACTTTCAATATAATCGCTATGTAAGGTTTGTATGGAATCGATAATCACTACTTCTGGCGATACTTTTTCAATTTGCCTGAAAATATGTTGTGTTTTAGTTTCGGTTAGAATGTAGCAGTTGGTAGAATTCGGGTCGATTCTTTCGGCTCGCATTTTAATTTGTTGCTGACTTTCTTCTCCGGAAACGTATAAAACTTTGTAAGGAAAGCTTAATGATATTTGTAATAAAAGGGTACTTTTTCCAATTCCTGGTTCGCCACCTAAAAGTGTTAGCGATCCTGGAACCAAACCGCCACCTAAAACTCGGTCTAACTCGTTGTTGCCGGTTTTCCAACGGTATTCCGGAGCGCTTTCAATTTCGTTAATTTTTAGGGGCTTGGCGGTACGTTTAGCTTCGTTGTTAGAAGGGCTTTTCCATGTTTTTTTATCCGGTTTTTCAACTACTTCTTCTACAATTGTATTCCATTCTCCACACGAGTTACATCGTCCTTGCCATTTTGTGTATTGTGCACCACAGTTTTGACAATAATATGCCGTTTTAACTTTTGCCATAGCTGCAAAGGTACTTAATAGCCGTATGTTTTTTTAATGTTGTTTGCTTTTTCAAGCATAAAATCTATGGTTAAAAAAGCAATAGGATCCTGTCCGTAGGCTTTTTTGTAGATTTTTATGGCTTTTTCCGGACTACCGGCTTCTTCCTCATACCTAGCTTCAAAGTAAGTAGCTAGCATTGTGTTTGGGTATTCGTGTTCAGCCATTTTACTAAGTTCTTTAAAATCGTCCCAACGTTTAGTTTTATCAATAGCTTTATTAATAGCTAGAAAATCGTTAATTCTAATTCGTTTTTTTACACCAAATAATGTTTCAATGCTAGTGTATTTATTTTTTAAATATTCAGAAAGGCTAACACTGGTTTGTAATAATACTTCTTCGTATTCTTTTTCGGAAATAGGTCTGAAATCTTTGAAAATATAATCTATAGCAGATGGTATAGCTTTTCCTACTAGCGAGTAGTGGGTTGCATTATCAAAATTTTCAAATTTATAATTCAAAAATTTATTGTCGATTTTTTCTGCGGAGGTATTGAATTTTAAAATTGATTCTTGAAGAAATGGAATATCTTCTGATGCGGTGGCTAGATAATACCATGTTTTCGATTCCTCTTTTTTAAATGAATTTACCAAACGATCTGCCATAAGTGGCGAGTAATCTGGACTTAAATTTATATAGGCATCAAAAATAGGATCGGGTTTCAATAAATAATAATTCATAAAATTAGCAGTAAGGTCGTGGCCAATTACTACATTAAAAGCAGATATTCTGTATTTTTCAGAAATTTTTTCCATTAATTCCATTCCCACAAACTCAAAAAAAGCAGCACCACTTTTAGCTGGTAAATAATTAGTTTCTTCGTAAGAAGAATCTGCTTCTCGGGTAGTATTCTGATTAATACCTACTACTATCATTTCTGGAATATCCTCCCAATACGAATAGTAATTTATTAAGCCTGCAACAGGATCGAATAGATAATCGGCATCTAAAACAATAATTATCGGATATTTTTTTTCAGTATCTTGATCGTAATTTTTAGGCAACTGAATTTTAATTTCTCGTTTTTCCCCTAATTTTTGCGAAGAAATGGTTTCCTTAAGAATGTTGCTTTGCGCAGTAATTAGGAATGAAGAGATTAAACTTATCCCAAACAGTAATTTTTTGATCATATTTTTCTGAATTAGCAGAAAACAAGATAGTTAATTATTTTTTACTGTTGATTATAGGTAGTAAAATAAATGAAAGCCCGCCAAATACCAATACCAAAAAGGTTTGCGTGGCCCAAACAACCCAGCCAAAAGCTTCTCCTGCTTGTTGAGAAATATTAAAAAGTGTTAATACACCACCAATTGCAAGCGGGTATACGCCAATACCTCCATTAGTTACTGAAATGGCAAAAGAACCCACTACAAAAGTGGCTAAAATAGCCTCGAAGCTTAATTGATTAGTTTCCGGTATAGCAAAAATGACTATATAAAACATGAGGATATACATAGTCCAAATGAAAACAGTATGAAAAATGAAAGCCCATTTTTGTTTCATATTTAAAATACTTCTCATTCCTTCTAAAAGCCCTTTTGCAAAGTTTTTTATTTTCTTAAAAATAGGTAGCTTAGATTTTTTTATAAATAATAGTCCGAGAACCCCAATAGCAATAAGCAGAATAAAAATACCGATACTAATAGCTGGATTTATATTGTTTTCTTTAAAGTAGAATAATAAATTTTCTGTCTGTAATAAAATAGCAATTAGAATAATACTAATTAGTATTATAAGATCTGCAATTCTTTCAGAAATAATAGTACCGAATCCTTTTTCTGCCGGAACATCTTCATAAGTTTTTAGAGTAGCAGCTCTTAAAAATTCTCCTGATCGTGGAATTCCTAAATTCGATAAATAGCCCACCATAACTGCCATAAACCGATTTGAAAAACTAGTTTTATATCCCAATGGTTGTAACATAAACTTCCAGCGATAAGCACGAGATAAATGAGATAAGAGACCCAATATTATTGAGAGGATAACCCAAAAAGGATCTGCTTTTTTTATATTGGCAATTAATATTTCGCGTTCTTCTGGGGTGGCACTATTGTAGCTATACCAAATTAAAAAAATCCCCAAAAATAAGGGGATTATTGTTTTTAATATTTTTTTAATATTAATTTTCAACGCTGTGGTTTAATCGAGTAAGTTAGTATCTTCATTTGGAAAAACAATAGAAGGTTTAAAAGTTTTTGCTTCTTCTAAATCTAATATTGCATAACAAATTAGGATTAAAACATCTCCTTTTGCTACTTTTCGTGCAGCAGCTCCGTTTAAAGTAATTTCTCCTGAATTTCTAGGTCCGGGAATTGCATAAGTTTCTAAACGCTCGCCATTGTTGTTATTAACAATTTGCACTTTTTCACCTTCGATGATGTTTGCAGCATCCATTAAATCTTCATCGATAGTAATACTGCCAATGTAATTTAAATCAGCACCTGTTACTTTAACGCGGTGAATTTTGGATTTTACTACGTGAACTTGCATATTTTTAATTATTTAGAGCAATATTATCAATAAGCCTAACCTCACCGGCATAGGCAGCAATAAACGCTCGGTATTGTTCGCCTTCTTTTATGTTTGTAATTTTCTGTAATGTTTTTGCTTCAGAAATTTCAAAATATTCTAATTCTAAAAATGGATGATTTTTAAATTCATTTTCAATCCATTTTTGAATATTATCAGCACTATTTGTGCCAAAATTATTTTTAATTTCTTGTAGTGTTTTATAAATAAAAGCAGCATTTTCTCGCTGTTTTGGAGTTAGTCGTTCGTTTCGACTACTTCTTGCAAGTCCTGATTCTTCTCGTAGAATTGGGCAGCCAATAATTTCAACTGGCATAGCTTCAATTTCAGTTAATTTTCTGATGATTTGCAATTGTTGATAATCTTTTTCTCCAAAAAAAGCTTTATCGGGCTTTACAGTATTAAATAATAGCTTAACAATTGTGCCGACACCATTAAAGTGCCCCGATCGGTGCTTTCCTTCCATCACTTTGTCAAGTCCGTTAAAATCAAACTCTTCTGATTTTATTTGCGATCCATAAAGTTCTACAGCATTTGGCGTGAAAACGATTAAATCTGAAGAGATTTCTTCTAATAAACGAAGATCTGCTTCAAGATTTCTAGGATATTTTTCTAAATCTTTTGGATTGTCGAACTGGGTAGGGTTTACGAAAATACTTATTACAACCTTATCACAAGTTTTAATAGCTTCTTTTACCAAAAACAAGTGTCCTTGATGAAGCGCGCCCATTGTAGGCACTAATCCAATTACCTTTTTATCTGACTTAAAACCAGCTAAAAGCTTTTGTAATACCTTTTTTTCTTTGAAAACCTGCATTCTAAATTAAAATTATCAGCGTGCAAACTTAAGATATCTCTGGCAATCTGCATAAAATTTTGTAATTTTGCGTGTTTTTTGTTTGCAACTGCACTTAAAAGAAAAAATTTATGAAAGATAAGAGGATATTGTACGTATCGTCTGAAGTGATACCTTACTTGCCCGAAACCGAAATATCATCTACGTCGTTTGAAGCCGCTAGAATGGTTAATAATATAGGTGGGCAAACCAGAATTTTTATGCCTAGGTTTGGGAATATCAACGAGAGAAGGCATCAATTACACGAGGTTATACGACTTTCGGGGATGAATATGGTTATCAATGATTTAGATATGCCATTAATTATTAAAGTAGCTTCTATTCCAAAAGAGAGAATGCAGGTTTATTTTATAGATAATGAAGATTACTTTAAGCGAAAAGCTACGCTAACTGATGAAGATGGAAATCTTTTTGAAGATAATGATGAGCGTGCTATATTTTTTGCAAAAGGAGTAATTGAAACTGTTAAAAAATTAAATTGGGCGCCGGATGTAATTCATGTACACGGTTGGTTAGCTTATATGCTGCCATTGTACTTGAAACATTACTATGGTAATGAGCCTTTGTTTAAGGGGACAAAAATTGTGACTTCAATTTACAATGAAAACTTTGAAGGAACGTTAAATAGTGAAATGCGCGATAAAATTCTTTTTGATGGGATGGAGAAGAGAGATCTAAAACATTTAAAAGAACCTAGTTTTGAAAATTTAGCAAAAACAGCGGCTGATAATTCAGATGCAGTTATAATAGGAAGTGATGATCTTTCTGATGGATTAATAGACTATCTAAAAAAGATTAACAAACCTTTGTTACCTTACAAACCTAGAGAAGAATTTTCTCAAGCTTATCAAGATTTTTATCTAACAAAAGTGTTTACGCAATAAAGAAATTTCTGTTTAAATGAATTTATACCAATCAATTTTAAAAATAACAACAGCTCTTGTTGTTATTTTTGTTTTTACATCATGCGATGATGATTTTAGTGAAGTGGGTGGCGAACTTATAGAAAACCCAGCTGGTGTGCAGTTAGAAAAGTTTGATGTAAAAACATTTACTTCAAAATTGAACTCAGTGCAAACAAATTACTATAATACTAATTTAGTAAGTAGTGGTGGTGCTAACCAAAATACCTATTATGGTTCAAAATTATTAGGTGTTTATACTAATAACGTATATGGCGAGGATGTAGCAAGTGTTGTTTCCGGATTACAGCTATCGACTACAAATCCAGATTTTCCTGCTGATACTAATTTAGATAGTGTAGTATTAGAAATACCTTATTTTTCTAAACAAGAAGCTTCGAATACAACTTCAGTTTCTTACAAATTAGATTCCTTGTATGGAGAAACCCCAATAAAATTATCGATTTTTGAATCTAAATATTATTTAAGTGATTTGGATCCCGAATCTAATTTTGAGGATTCTCAAAAATACTATAGTAATCAACAAGATATTTTTGAAAATCATAAGGGTGAAAAAGTTTATGAAAATACAAGCTTTTATCCATCATCAAAACAAATAATTTTATTAGCTAAAAATAGCGAAGGAGAAAACGATACTATAGTTAGAAAACCAGCTTTAAGGGTAAAATTGGATAAGGAATTTTTTAAAGAAAAAATAATAAATAATCAATCAAAATTATCTAGTCAAGCAGATTTTGATAATTATTTTAGAGGATTGTATTTAAAAGCAGAACCTGTTTCCGATAAAGGAAATATGGTGTTGCTAGACATGGCAAATGCTGATGCTAATACAGGTATAACTCTTTATTATTCGCACGATAATGATGAAGGTGAGAAAGTTTCCAAAAGTTTTAAAATAAATTTCGATACTAAAAAGATTAATTTATTGAAAGGAAATTACCCGGAAAATATTCTTTCGGAAATTGCTGCACAAGATACATTAGTTGGTGCCGAAAAACTTTATTTAAAAGGAGGAGAAGGTAGTATGGGAGTAATAAAATTATTTCCAGACAATCAGGTGTTAGAAGACTTAAGAGCGCGTGATTTAATTATTAATGAAGCGAACCTTACCTTTTACGTGCCAAATGATATAGATTTTGGAGTTGAGCCTTCCCGAATTTATCTTTATGATTTAGATAAAAAATCTATAATTGCAGATGCATCATCTGCATCTTTTTCAGCCTCTCCAGCAACCTCTGCAAGCACAATTTTTGGCCCATTGCAAGATGAAGAAGATGGTTATAAGAGTTATAAACTTCGATTAACTTCGCATATTGTTAATTTATTAGCAAGTGAAGATGTGAAGAATGTACGTTTAGGTTTGGTTGTGGTTTCTAATATTAATTCTGTTTTGGTATCAAATAGAGGCCAAATTACAGCTTTAAATAATACAATAGTTAAAGAATCAACACCTTCACCTGTAAAAGCAATACCTTCAGTAAGTGTTATTTCACCAAAAGGAACAGTGTTGTATGGAAATACAGCAGAAGATGAAGCTCGCCGTCCTAAATTGAATATTTACTATACAGAGAGCGGAATATAACGTATTTTAAATTAGAATAAAAACTACTACTATGTGCGGAATAGTTGGTTATATAGGGAATAGAGAAGCCTATGATATTGTAATTAATGGTTTAAAACGATTGGAATATCGTGGTTACGATAGTGCAGGTATCGCTTTGTTTGATGGAGGGCAATTAAAAGTTTGTAAGACACAAGGTAAAGTAGCTGATTTAGTAGAAAAGGCTAAAAATAATATAACGACCAATGGTAACGTTGCTATTGGCCATACACGATGGGCAACACATGGCGAGCCAAATGATGTAAATTCTCACCCGCATTTATCGAATTCTGGTAATTTAGCTATTGTGCATAATGGTATAATAGAGAATAATGATGCGCTTCGTAAAGAGCTTAGAAAAAGAGGTTATAAGTTTGATAGTGAGACGGATACCGAGGTTTTAATAAACCTTATTGAGGATGTCATTAAAAGCGAAGGAGTTAAACTAGGTAAAGCGGTGCAAATTGCGCTGAATCATACTATTGGAGCCTATGCAATTGCTGTCTTTGATAAGCGTAAACCTGATGAGATTGTAGTGGCTCGTTTGGGAAGTCCTTTAGCTATAGGAATTGGCGAGGAGGAATATTTTATCGCATCAGATGCATCTCCTTTTATTAAATATACCAATAATGCTATCTATCTTGAAGATGGAGAGATGGCAGTAGTCCGAAAAAATAAACCAGTAAAAGTTCGTAAAATAAATACCGATTCTTTAGTAGATCCTTATGTTCAAGAGTTAAAATTGAATTTAGAAGAAATTGAAAAAGGCGGTTACGAGCACTTCATGCTTAAAGAAATTTACGAACAACCTAACGCAGTTAGAGATACTTATAGGGGTAGGCTTTTAGCAGACGAAGGCATTATTAAAATGGCTGGGGTAGATGATAATTTAGCTAGAATTGCGAATGCAAATCGTATTCTTATTGTAGCTTGTGGAACTTCTTGGCATGCAGGTTTAGTAGCTGAATATGCGTTTGAAGATATGGCTAGAATTCCTGTAGAAGTAGAATATGCTTCTGAATTTAGGTATCGAAATCCTGTAATTACTGAAAATGATGTTGTTATTGCTATTTCTCAAAGTGGAGAAACAGCAGATACTATGGCAGCAATTAAATTGGCTAAAGAAAAAGGTGCTTTTGTATTTGGTGTTTGTAATGTAGTTGGTTCTTCTATCTCAAGAGAAACACATGCAGGCGCTTATACACATGCAGGTCCGGAAATTGGAGTAGCTTCAACCAAAGCATTTACTACCCAAATTACTGTTTTAACCTTAATGGCATTGAAACTTGGTCAATATAAAGGAACAATTTCAGACTCTAGTTTTAGATTACATTTACAAGAGTTGAAACAAATTCCAGAAAAAATAGAAGCTACTTTAAAACTTAACGATACAATTAAGGATATTGCAGCTATTTACAAAGATTCTAGAAATTGTATTTACTTAGGCCGTAGTTATAATTTCCCGGTAGCTTTAGAAGGAGCTTTGAAACTTAAGGAAATTTCTTATATACATGCAGAAGGTTATCCTGCTGCAGAAATGAAACATGGACCTATAGCTTTAATCGACGATGAAATGCCGGTAGTTGTAATAGCGGTAAGTAAGGGGTATTATGAAAAGGTAGTAAGTAACGTTCAAGAAATAAAGTCTAGGAAAGGAAAGATTATAAGTGTGGTTACTGAAGGAGATGTAGAAGTGAAAAATTTAGCTGATCATTTAATTGAAGTGCCTGAAACAATAGAAGCATTAACTCCGCTTTTAACTACAATTCCTTTACAGTTACTTTCTTACCATATAGCTGTTATTTTAGGTAAAAATGTGGATCAGCCTCGTAATTTAGCAAAATCTGTTACGGTTGAATAATTAAACTCAGTAAAAATTGTTATTTTTGATTCTCAAAATGATAACTTTTTAGTGTATAAAAAAAGTTATTAATATGTGAGTATGTTTTTATTTAGAAAAAACTATATTTGCAGCCAATTTACAGTCTTTTTTTGGATATAGTTGTAAAAATCAACATTCTATAAAGCTGTAAAACTAGTTAATAAAAAAACAGTAAAGAAATTTATAATGTCTAAAGTAACAGGTAAAGTTGCCCAAGTACTAGGTCCTGTAGTTGATGTATCTTTCGACTCAGAGAATGATCTTCCAAGGATTTACGATTCTTTGGAAATTAAAAGAGAAGATGGTTCTATATTAGTTTTAGAGGTGCAAACGCATATTGGTGAAGATACTGTTAGAACTATATCTATGGATTCTACCGATGGTTTAGGTAGAGGGGTAGAAGTATTGTCAACAGGTTCTCCAATTCAGATGCCTAT
The DNA here is from genome assembly GCF_048269745.1 of Zunongwangia sp. NCBI lineage: Bacteria > Pseudomonadati > Bacteroidota > Flavobacteriia > Flavobacteriales > Flavobacteriaceae > Zunongwangia > Zunongwangia sp. The sequence continues at coordinate 338,499 of NZ_JBLXIB010000001.1, forward strand.
TGGTAAAGATGTATATGGTCGTCTTTTTAATGTTGTAGGTGACGCTATAGACGGTTTAGGTAATTTGCCGAAGACTGGACAAAATGGAATGTCGATACATAGAGAAGCGCCAAAATTTGAGGACTTATCTGTTTCTACTGAAGTTTTATTTACCGGTATTAAAGTAATCGATTTAATTGAGCCTTACGCAAAAGGTGGTAAGATTGGATTATTTGGAGGTGCTGGTGTAGGTAAAACAGTACTTATTCAGGAATTAATTAATAATATTGCAAAAGGACACGGTGGTCTTTCTGTTTTTGCCGGAGTAGGAGAACGTACTCGTGAAGGAAATGATTTACTTCGAGAAATGCTAGAATCAGGTATTATAAAATACGGAGATGATTTTATGCATTCTATGGAAGCAGGTGGATGGGATCTTGAAAAAGTTGATAAGTCAGCTATGAAAGATTCTAAAGCAACTTTCGTATTTGGACAAATGAACGAACCACCAGGGGCTCGTGCACGTGTTGCACTATCTGGTCTTACAATTGCTGAATTTTTCCGTGATGGAGCAGGAGAAGGACAAGGGAAAGACGTACTTTTCTTTGTTGATAATATTTTCCGTTTTACTCAAGCTGGTTCAGAGGTTTCTGCACTTTTAGGTCGTATGCCATCGGCTGTTGGATACCAGCCAACACTTGCAACCGAAATGGGGGCAATGCAAGAGCGTATTACATCAACTAAGCATGGTTCTATTACATCAGTTCAGGCTGTTTACGTACCTGCGGATGACCTTACCGATCCAGCACCAGCAACAACTTTTGCTCACTTAGATGCAACAACAGTACTTTCTCGTAAAATTGCAGAGTTAGGTATTTATCCTGCGGTAGATCCTTTAGATTCTACTTCAAGAATTCTTACTGCAGAAATTTTAGGGGCAGATCATTATAATTGTGCACAACGTGTAAAAGAGCTTTTACAGCGTTATAAAGAATTGCAAGATATTATTGCGATTTTGGGTATGGAAGAATTATCTGAAGAAGATAAACTTGCTGTAGCTCGTGCAAGAAAAGTACAACGTTTCTTATCTCAGCCTTTCCACGTAGCAGAACAGTTTACTGGACTTAAAGGTGTTTTAGTAGATATTAAAGAAACTATTAAAGGATTTAATATGATTATGGATGGTGAATTAGATCACTTACCAGAATCTGCTTTCAATCTTAAAGGTACTATAGAAGAAGCAATTGAAGCTGGAGAAAAAATGCTAGCTGAATCATAACTAGTTATAGGGTATATTAGAAGTTCGTATAAAATTACTTTAAACTTAACCTCTAAGTGCTCAATATTCAATACTAATATATATGTATTTAGAAATCGTAACACCAGAAGCGATGGTTTTTCAAGCCGATGTGGATGCTGTAAAAGTTCCTGGGATTAATGGTGAATTTCAAATGTTGAATAATCACGCACCTATCGTATCAACTTTAACAGATGGAACGGTTAAAATTAATCTTGCTTCAGCAAGTACTGAAATAGAAAAATTATCTTCAGATTTTAAGCAAGAAGGAAAAGAATTGTTTTATGATATTAAAGGAGGAGTTCTGGAAATGAAAGATAATAAAGCAATCATTCTAGCAGATTAAAATCTTTTAAAAATATATTTACAAAAAGCCGAAGTTTTTACTTCGGCTTTTTATTTTTTGAGTTATTAATGATGGTGATATTTGGTTAAATTTATCCTGAAATATTAACTTTTTACTTTTAAGGTTATTTTATTGCAAATAGAACTAGATTGTGAATATTTAAGCACTAGAATTAGCATAAAACTTAAATAATTACTATTATATTTGCTAAAACGGTTATTTAAAAAATATGCTTACAGCAGTACTCTTAGGATTTTTATTTGCGCTTATTCTTATTTTTGCTGGAAAATTTTTTAAAGGGAAGTTTGCTGTCCTGTCTTCCTTAATTCCACTTAGTTTATTTATATACTTTTTGAGCTTTATACCTAAAGTTTTAGAAGGTAAAGTTATTAGAGAAGTGTACAATTGGGTTCCTTCATTTGGAGCTAGTCTTACTTTTACGTTAGACGGTTTGTCATTACTTTTTTGTTTAATGATAACAGGAATAGGTTCTATTGTATTTATATATACTTCATCATACTTACACGGGCATAAATACTTAGATAGGTTTTATGGCTATTTAAGTGTGTTTATGGCCGCTATGTTAGGTCTTGTCCTTTCTGATAACCTTATTAGTATATTCATGTTTTGGGAGCTTACTAGTATTAGTTCATTCTTTTTAATAGGCTTTAATAATACTGAAGAAGGTTCTCGTAAATCAGCTTTAATTGCTCTAGGTATTACTGGTTTAGGAGGAATGTTTTTATTGGTAGGTGCTATGACGCTTGGTAATATAACCGGGACTTATAGTATTAGCGAAATGCTAACAATGCCTACTGAAGCTATTAAGGGGAGTGAATTTTATTCCCTAGCGGTATTAATGTTTTTTGGAGCAGCATTTACAAAATCAGCTCAATTTCCTTTTCATTTTTGGCTGCCTGGAGCAATGAAAGCTCCTACGCCTGTATCTACCTACTTGCATTCTGCAACCATGGTAAAAGCAGGTATTTATTTAATGATGAGATTTACGCCAATTTTAGGAGACGAACCTTTATGGAATAATACTTTAATTATAGTAGGAGCGATAACGATGTTGTATTCAGCTTTTCATTCTTTATTTCGAACTGATCTAAAAGGAGTGTTGGCTTATTCCACAATTTCAGCATTAGGAATCTTAATGTTTTTAATAGGCTTAGGAACAACCGAAGCTTTCACAGCTGCTGCAGTTTTTATAATAGTTCACGCACTTTATAAAGCCACTCTATTCTTAACTACAGGAATTATAGATCACCAAACAGGTACTCGTAATATTACTCAACTAGGCGGTTTAATGAAAGTTTTAATGCCGGTTGGTATTGCAGCAATTATAGCTGGTATTTCGAGTGCCGGAATTCCACCAACTATCGGGTTTTTAGGAAAAGAGCTAACGTATGAGGCCACAATGCATGCACCTATAATTGCAACGATATTAATAGTGTCAATAATAATAACAAAAATACTATTATTATGGGCAGGTTTTGTAGCAGGTATTAGCCCTTTTCGAGGGAAGCTTCCTGATACGTTTAAAGATGCTAAAATGCCAAGCCCATTAATGTGGTTTCCTCCATTAATTCTTGCTGTTTTAAGTTTGTTATTTGGTCTTATGCCTGGATTAATACAAGATAGTTTAATAAAACCTTTAGTAAAGGCAATGGGGGGAGCATCAGAAGAGATTCACCTTGCTTTATGGCATGGTTTTAATACTATATTTATTTTAAGTTTAGTAACTATTACAGTAGGAACATTATTATATTTTATAATTAAACCTTCTGTAAAGTTAGAAACAGCAATAGGTAAGTTAGAGTTTATAAGTCCTAAAAGTATAATGCATGCTTTTAACCGTGGCTTTGTAGCAGTATCATCATTTTGGACGCGTACTTTTCAGAATGGATATTTAAGAAATTATGTTTTTGTTATTATATTTTTCTTAGTGTGTATGGTTGCAAGCACTATGATAACAAGTACTGAGTTTAGAATTGATTTTAATAAATTATCTAATATTGGTTTTTACGAGCTAGTAGTATGTGTAATAATGAGTGTCGCAATTTTGTATACTGTATTTACAAAAAGTCGATTATCAGCAGTAGTTGGAATGGGTGTAATTGGTCTTTCCTTTTGTTTGATATTTGTTTTTTATAGCGCTCCCGATTTAGCGATGACGCAATTTTCTATTGATACCTTAACTGTAATATTATTTGTTTTGGTATTATATAGATTACCTCGCTATTTAAAGATACAAGACCGTAAAATGAAGATTAGGGATGGTATCTTAGCTTTGCTATTTGGAAGTACTATTGGAATACTCGCTTTAGAAGTATTAGCCGAGCCTGTTAATAGCGAAATTGGAGATTTTTATGCTGAAAATTCATATATTATGGCACATGGTAAGAATGTGGTTAATGTGATTTTAGTAGATTTCAGAGGGGCTGATACAATGATAGAAATTTCAGTATTAACCATAGCAGCCATTGGGGTGTTTGGTTTATTAAAATTAAGATTGAAAAGAACCGATAGAGTTCAATAATTTGTTTTTATATGAAAACTATAATATTACGGACAGCGTCTATATACTTATTACCGGTATTGCTGCTGTTTTCGATTTTTATCCTTTTAAGAGGGCATTATTTGCCCGGAGGAGGCTTTGTAGGAGGTTTAATTGCAGCCATTGCTTTTGTATTACATTCCTTTGCAAATGGTTTAAAAAACACCAAGCAATTAATTAAATTTCATCCTGGTTTTTTAATGCCTACGGGGTTAGCACTTTCTTTCTTTAGTGGATTAGTTCCGGTATTATTTGCCAACAAACCTTTTATGACAGGGGTTTGGTATCATGGTCACGTACCGGTTTTAGGTAGTGTAGGAACCGCTATGTTTTTTGATATGGGAGTGTATTTAGTTGTAGTAGGTGTTACATTAACCATAATCTTTACAATCTCAGAAGCCCCTTAATTATGGAAATATTATTAGCATTTTTAGTAGGGTTACTATATGCTGCCGGAATTTTTATGATTTTAAGGCGTAGTTTAGTAAAGCTTATTATTGGAATAATTTTATTAGGTAACGGTGCAAATTTACTTATTTTCTTGTTAGGAAGAATAACAAAAGGAGCGCCACCAATAATACCCGAAGCTTCTAAAGTATTCATAGAAGCTTACGCAGATCCTGTACCACAGGCCTTAATTTTGACCGCTATCGTAATTAGTTTTGGATTGCAATCCTTTGCTATTATTTTGGTTAAACGTGCACATAAAGTGGTACGCACAGACGATTTGGATGAAATGAACGCAACAGACGAAGATTCATAATGCAACAGTTAATTATATACCCTTTATTATTTCAATTATTCCTAAGCATTGTATTAATGTTTTTTTGGAATAAAATTCATATTCAAAAGATAATTAGTATCGCTGGCAGTTGTATTGCATTAGGCTTAGCTTCATATGTTTTTTATTATGTATGGGAGAATGGTATGCAAATAGTAAAAGCTGGAGATTGGGATGCTCCTTATGGTATTGTATTTGCAGCCGATACCTTATCGGTTACGTTAGTTTTGTTAACGGCTATATCAGGATTGGCTGTTTCCATATTTTCAGCAGGATCGGTTATTAAAGATCGATTACGATTTGGCTATTATCCCATTTTTCACTTTTTATTATTAGGACTTACCGGAGCATTTTTAACAGGAGACATTTTTAATCTCTATGTATGGTTTGAAATTATAATTATTAGCTCTTTTGTACTTATAACTATTGGAGGTGAAAAAGCACAGTTGGAGGGAGCGGTAAAATATTTTACTCTTAATATATTAGCGTCTACTATATTTTTAACAGCAATTGCTATATTATATGGTTTGACGGGTTCTTTAAATATGGCAGATTTAGCTGGTAAGGTAGCTGCTGTAGAAAACAGAGGTTTAGTAGAAGTAGCTGCTATTCTATTTTTAATAGGTTTTGGTACAAAAGCCTCTATTTTTCCATTATATTTTTGGTTACCGGCTTCTTACCATACTCCACCAGCTGCAGTTTCTGCAATTTTTGGTGGTCTTCTAACTAAGGTGGGTGTATATGCATTAATACGTGTATTTACACTAATTTTTGTTGGAGATGTCTTTTTAGATAAAATTATTATGGTGCTCGCTATCTTAACATTGTTTAGTGGAGGAATAGGTGCATTAGTTCAAAATAACATTCGGAAGGTATTTTCTTACTTAATAATTTGCCATATTGGTTATATGATTGCCGGTTTGGGGATGTACACTGAAATAGCTATAACAGGAGTTATATTTTATCTAATTCACGATATTATGGTAAAAACTAACCTGTTTATGGTTAGTGGGTTAATCTTTAAAATAAAGTCCTCTAATAGTATGCGAATGTTAGGTGGTTTTTATGCAAAATACCCGAAAATTAGTTTGCTAATTTTTATACCATTATTCTCTTTAGTAGGTATTCCTCCTTTATCTGGGTTTTGGCCGAAAATATCATTGATTTCCGAAGGATTAAATCTTCATAATTATTGGGTTGTAGGAGGTATTATCTTCGGAAGTTTTATCACGCTGATAATTATAGCCAAATTGTGGGCAGAGGTTTTTTGGAAAGATGCAAAAGCAATCCCTGAAAAACCAAAATTTGAATATTTTTCAGATATCAGCAGAGCTAAAAAATCACAATTTATAATTCCGATTATTTTTCTTAGCTTAATATCGTTATATATAGGTTTTGGCGCCGAAAACATTCAAATTTTATCACAAAGAATAGCACACGAGTTAACCAATAGTCAGCAGTATATAGATACTGTTTTAAACAATAGTTAATAAGTAGAACAATGATGAAAAACAGCTTTGTTTCAAATATACTTCTCACATTCGTTTGGGTGGTCTTAACGGGTGATTTCCATTTTACTAACTACTTGTTTGGTTTTATATTAAGTTATTTTATCTTAATGGTTATCACTTCGGGTGCTCGTAAAGCAAAGTATTTTACTATTGTACCTAAACTTATCAATTTCGTATTCTTTTTTGTTTATGAATTAATAAAAGCAAATTTGCAAGTGGCTTGGGAAGTGGGAACTCCTAAATTACATATGAGGCCTGGTATTATAAAAGTCCCATTAACAGTTCAAAGCGATGCAGGAATAACCTTGTTGGCAAACATGATTACATTAACACCCGGAACATTAAGTTTAGATGTTTCAGATGATAAAAAAGTGTTGTATGTACATGCCATGTATATTGATGATAAAGAGGAATTTGTTGCAGGAATTAAGAATGGTTTTGAAAAACGAATTTTAGATATTTTAACATGACGCTACCAGAATATTGCAGAATAATAATTTTACCGATTTTAGCTTTTTCGGTTATCTTAATATTAGTCCGATTTTTTAAAGGGCCAAGTATAGCAGATCGTATTGTCTGCCTTGACCTTTTAATAACAACAGGAATTGGAATTATTGGGGTATATACAATAGTTTCCGGAAGTTCTACATTGTTAGATACCGGAATGATTTTAGCCCTAATTGCATTTTTAAGTACCGTTGCCTTAAGTTATTATTTAGAACGAAGAAGTAAGAGAAAATGAATATATTTATAGGGATAATGATAACAGGCGGAACGCTATTTGTGCTTTTAGCAGCAATAGGTTTAATCCGTATGCCAGATACTTACCTCCGAATTTCAGTAAATACAAAAGCAGCAACTTTAGGGATAAGTTTAGTATTAGGAGCTGTAGCCTTTTATTTTAACGATTTAGGTACAACTTCTCGTACTTTTGTAATTGTATTATTTTTGTTTTTAACAGCTCCGGTAGGAGCCCATTTAATAGGGAGAGCTTCTTATTTTATCGGAAATAAGCTTTGGTATAAATCTAAAATGGATGATTTGCAAGGTAAATATCAGAAGAATTCTCATGTTCTAAAAAGTCAGATAGACGATACTCCAGAAGATAATATCGACCATACAAAAATGTAACTAAACAAATTTGTATTTGGTAGTTATAGGGTGAATATCCTAGTTTTGCGCTATGAATTTTTTTCCTGAAAAACTTCGTTACAAATTAGATTCTCGAAAAGAGCAGCAAAATTTTAGGATTCTTTCTAAAACAGATAAAGATCTATTCGATTTTTATTCTAACGATTATCTAGCGTTTTCTAATTCTGAATCAATTTTTATTGAAGCAACAAGGCTTTGTGAAAAATTTCAACTGAAGCAAAACGGAGCTACCGGTAGTCGGCTTATTTCAGGAAATCATAAATTATTCGACCTTACCGAAAATTTTTTAGCCGAATTCCATCAGGCTGAAAGTGCCCTTGTTTTTAATTCCGGTTACGATGCCAATCTGGGTTTTTTTTCATCAGTACCGCAAAAAGGTGATTTCATTTTTTATGATGAATTAATTCATGCCAGCATTCGTGATGGAATTTCATTAAGTAATGCGAAAGCTTATAAATTTAAGCATAATAATATCGAGGATTTACAAGCTAAAATTTCCCGTCAAAAACCTTCAGAAAACGCGTCAATCTATATTGTAACCGAAGCTATATTCTCTATGGATGGAGACCAAGCTCCTTTACTTGAATTGGCTAATTTTTCCGAAAAAAACAATCATTTTTTAATTGTAGATGAAGCGCATAGCACCGGGATTTTCGGTGAGAACGGAAGCGGATTAGTAAATCAATTTCAGCTTCAGGAAAAGGTTTTTGCACGAATCCATACGTTTGGGAAAGCAATGGGTTGCCATGGAGCTGTTATTTTAGGTAGCCAGAAACTAAAATCATATTTGGTAAATTTCGCACGAAGTTTTATTTACACAACAGGACTTCCACCACATACAATAGCAACTATTTATTCAGCCTTTCAGCAATTAAAAATTGGAGAAGCTGAAATAGGTAAGCTAAAAGCGAATATTCAGTATTTCAAAAAACAATTGAAAATCGCTAAAATCGATTCTTATTTTATCGAAAGTGAATCGCCAATTCAATGTGCAATAGTTTCAGGAAACGAATCGGTTAAAAAAATAGCGACTTCATTTCAACAAAGCGGATTTTTAGTAAAACCTATTCTTTCGCCAACTGTTTCAAAAGGTAGCGAGCGTCTCCGTTTTTGTTTGCATAGTTTCAATTCCGAAGAAGAAATAAATTCACTTATAAATTTACTTTCAGAATCGTTAAAATCTATTTGAGATGAATAGTTCATTAAAAGTAATTGCAAGTTTTCAATATGCTTCAGAAGCACAAATTGTAAAAGCTAGGCTAGAAGCCGAAGAGATTCAGGTTGTAATTAATAATGAGCATACAATTAATACCGATCCGCTAATCAGTAATGCAATTGGTGGCGTAGAATTAATGGTTTTTGATGAAGATGAAGCTCGCGCAAAAACGATTTTAGAAAGTATTTCTAAGTATTCGTTGGATAATGCAGGAGAACCTATTCACTGTCCCAATTGCAATAGTTCTAAAATAGAATATTATACCAGTATTACCGATTTTAAATCTTTTATTTATTTCTTTGTCGGCTTTCTTTTTTCGGTTTTACCAATGTATACCAAATATTCGTACCGATGCGAAAACTGCAAATACAAATTTAATTTAAAATGAAACAGACTTATTTTGTTACCGGCATAGGTACAGAAGTTGGAAAAACAATGATCTCTGCGATGGTGACGGAAGCTTTAGAAGCAGATTATTGGAAACCTATACAAGCAGGAGATTTAGATTATTCAGATACCCATAAAATTCAGCATTTAATTAGTAATGAAACCACACAATTTCATTCCAATGCTTTTGCATTAAAAACCCCTATGAGTCCACATGCTGCTGCGGAGATAGATGGTGTTGAAGTTACATCCAAAACCATAGTTAGACCGGAAACCTATAATAATTTGGTGATTGAAGGCGCTGGTGGTTTGTTGGTGCCAATAAGCAATACAGAAACCATTGCCGACTTAATTCAGCCAACTGATAAGGTTATTTTAGTTTCTCGTCACTATTTAGGGAGCATCAATCATACGTTGTTAAGTATTGAAGCCTTGCGAACCCGCGGGTTAGATTGTTTCGGAATAATTTATAGTGGAAATGCAACGAAAACTACTGAAAATATTATTGAGAAAATGAGTGGTGTTTCTGTAATTGGTCGCGTAGAAGAAGAAAAAGAATTTACTGCGGAAGTGATTAAAAAATATGCAGATAAATTTCGTGAGAATTTGAAAAAATAAAGAAATGGAAGAGCATTTAAGTTTAGCTGAACGCGATAAAAAGCATTTGTGGCATCCGCTGACACAGCATAAAATTGCCGGAGATGCTTTAGGAATTACTAAAGCTAAAGGCGTAAAGTTATATGATGAAGAGGGAAAAGAATATATAGACGGAATTTCATCTTGGTATACTTGTGTATATGGCCATTGCAACAATTTTATTACCGATCGTGTTGCTGCGCAAATGAAGAACCTGGATCAGGTTGTTTTTAGCGGTTTTACTCACAAACCAGCGGTCGAACTTTCCGAAGCTTTAATTAAGATTTTACCAGAAGGTCAGCAAAAACTGTTTTTTAACGATAATGGTTCTACAGCAACCGAGATCGGAATAAAAATGGCCTTGCAGTATCATTATAATCTAGGAAATGGCCGTAAAGTAATGCTAGCTTTTGAAGAAGGTTTTCATGGCGATACCTTTGGAGCAATGTCAGTTTCAAGTTTGTCTGTTTATAATGGAGCTTTTAAAGATCATTTTATCGATGTAAAGCGTATTCCAGTACCAAATGGTACGAACAATCAGCAAGTTTTGGAAAAACTTCAACAAGTAATTCAACATTATAATATTGCCGGTTTTATTTACGAACCTTTGGTGCAAGGAGCTGCTGCAATGAAAATGCATGATGCCAAAGGATTAAATGAAATCCTGAAAGTTTGTAAAGCCAACGATATTATTTGTGTAGCCGATGAAGTAATGACGGGATTTGGAAAAACCGGACGTTATTTTGCTTCCGATTATATTGAAACGAAACCCGATGTAATATGCATGTCTAAAGCACTTACAGCTGGTTTATTACCAATGGGGCTTACTAGTTGTTCGCAAAAAATCTACGATGCTTTTTATTCTGAAGATATAGCTAAAGGATTATTTCATGGACATACGTATAGCGCAAATCCGCTAGCTTGTGCTGCAGCTTTAGCTGGAGTGGAATTATTAACTTCGGAAGAGATGCAAAACAATATTAAGCGAATCGAAAACTTACACCAAGCCTTTGCAGATAAAATAAAAGAGCATCCAAAAGTGACCAATATTAGGCAATTGGGGATTATTTTTGCGTTCGATCTAAATGTAAAAATGGAACGCTACGGAAACCTTCGAAATCAGCTTTTTCAATATTTCATGAAAAATGGAGTTTATCTTCGTCCACTTGGAAATACGATCTATATCACCGCGCCTTATATAATTTCAGACGAAGAAATGAATAGGATTTACGAAGTTATTGAAGGAGTTTTTGATAGATTTTAAATAGAATTTAGATATTATATTAGACATTAGAAAAAAGAAAGAGGTAGATCAATTAGATAATTCAATTGAGCTAAAGGCTTACAATTAGAAATATGAAAAACCCAATTTATATAACTTCCATGGCTTCGGTTTCTCCTATGGGAGAAGATCAAAAAGAGACCTGGAATGCTTATAAAACCAATCAGCATTGTATTAAAAAGCATGATTTTGAAGGAGAAGAAGCCTTTGCTGCTTTTTTGCCCAAAAAAGTACAAGCTGAAATCGATAAATTAAGAACAGAATCTATACACTATCGAAAACTTGATCGCTCTGTTTTAATGGCGATTTATGTTTCTAGGCAAGTTATACAAAGCGCTGGTTGGCAAAACGAAAAAAATATAGGAATCAACATCGGAAGCTCTCGTGGAGCAACAGAACTTTTTGAAAAATTTCATTCTGAATTTATTGAAAATCGAAAAGCCTCTACTCAAACTTCACCCTCAACAACTTTAGGAAATATTTCATCTTGGGTTGGACAAGATTTACAGAATAATGGCGTTCATTTTTCCCATAGTGTAACCTGTTCAACCGGTTTACATTCGGTTTTAAATGCGGTTGCTTGGTTACAATCTGGGCTGGCTAATAAATTTATTGCCGGCGCTAGCGAAGCAGCACTTACACCATTTACAATAGCCCAAATGAAAGCTATAAAAACCTATGCAACAGAAGATTTAGAGTATCCGTGTCAAGCCTTGAATCTGGATAAAACTAGAAATTCGATGGTTTTAGGGGAAGGTGCCGCCTTGCTGTGTTTAGAAAATTCAGTTTCAGATAATGCGGAAGCTAAAATTATCGGAATTGGGTATTCCGCAGAAAAATTAAAACATAGTGTTTCTATTTCTGATGAAGGAGTATGTATGCAAAATTCCATGAAAATGGCAATTGGAAAATTAAATCCAGCTGAAATTGATGCTGTGGTAATGCATGCGCCAGGAACCATAAAAGGAGATTTAGGAGAAGTAAATGCCATAAAAGCGCTGTTTGGTGAAAATTTACCAGCAATGACTTCTAATAAATGGAAAATAGGGCATACGTTTGCAACGTCGGGAATTCTGAATTTGGAATTAGCAATGTTAATGCTAAAGAATCAAGAGTTCATTTCGGTTCCTTTTTCCGATATTAGTAAAAAACCAAAGCGGCTACAAAATATCTTAGTTAATGCGGTTGGTTTTGGCGGTAATTCCGTCTCTATTTTAATAAGTAAAGTATAAAACTGGAAAGAGCACTTACCTAAAAATGCTTTTAAATGAAGTTTTATTTATTTTTGAATACAAATCAAATCTGATGGCTACAAAACATAATTGGACCAAAGAGGAAATCTTAGCGATTTACAATAAACCTTTAATGGAATTGCTTTACGAAGCAGCAACGGTACACAGGCAAAATCATGACCCAAATACTGTACAAGTTTCTACTTTATTATCTATAAAAACCGGAGGTTGCTCTGAAGATTGTGGCTATTGCCCGCAAGCAGCAAGATATCATACCGATATAGATGGTAACGATTTAATGAGTGTAAGCCATGTAAAAGCACAGGCATTACGAGCAAAAGCTACCGGTAGTTCTCGTGTTTGCATGGGAGCAGCTTGGCGAAATGTAAAAGATGGTCCTGAATTTGACAATGTGCTAGAAATGGTACGAACCATAAATAAACTGGATATGGAAGTTTGCTGTACCTTAGGGATGCTTACCGAGAACCAAGCATACCGTTTAGCAGAAGCAGGTTTATATGCATATAATCATAACTTAGATACTTCGGAAGAATATTATAAAGAAGTAATTTCTACTCGCGGATTTGAAGATCGATTAGAAACTATAGGAAATGTTCGTAAAACTAATGTTACAGTTTGTAGCGGAGGTATTATCGGAATGGGAGAAAAAGAAGAAGATCGTGCCGGAATGTTAGTAGCATTATCAAAATTAAATCCGCAGCCGGAATCTGTGCCAATTAATGCATTGGTAGCAGTAGAAGGAACTCCTTTAGAAGAACAAAAACCGGTATCGATTTGGGAAATGGTGCGTATGGTAGCGACCACCCGAATTGTAATGCCCGAAACGCAAGTGCGTTTATCTGCAGGAAGAACGCAAATGAGTAAAGAAGGTCAGGCTATGTGCTTTTTTGCCGGAGCAAATTCCATTTTTGCCGGTGATAAGTTATTGACTACTCCTAATCCGGATGTAAATGAGGATATGGATATGTTTAAAGCTTTAGGAATAAAAGCCCAATTACCTTTTGAAAAGAAATCGCAGCCAGAAACTGTTGAGGCTAAAGAATCTCAATATCAGGCAAAAGGTGAAAAGCCAAAATGGTCTAGGCCAGGTCACGTGATTGAGCGAAATGTTCAAACTGAAGAAAAACAAAAGGCAAAAGCAAAAGTTTAATTATAATAGTATGAAACTAAATCTTCAAGAATTACCTCGTGTAAAAGGAATTTCTAAAGAGGAATTTTTACAGGAATATTTTATTCCGCAACGACCAGTTGTTTTTGAAGATTTAGCTAAAAATTGGCCAGCTTACCATAAATGGAGTTTTGAATACTTTAAAGAAAAAGCTGGTGAAATTGTAGTGCCATTATACGATGGAAAGCCGGCTAGGGGACGGCAAAACTCTCACGGAGCTGCTAAAAAGTTACCTATAAATGAGTATTTTGATATTTTAGAACAAGGTCCTTCCGATTTAAGGATGTTCTTTTTCAATTTACTTCAAAATTGTCCAGAACTTTTAGAAGATATCAATTATCCCGATTTTGGGGTTTCATTTTTTAAAAAACTTCCTGTATTATTTGTAGGAGGAGAGGGCTCTAGTGTGGTAATGCACTATGATATGGATTTGGCCAATAATTTTCATTTTAACTTCGCCGGTAGAAAGCGAGTTTTACTATATCCACCAAGCCAAACTAAATATTTATATAAAGTACCTTTTTCAATTGTAAGTATGGAGGTTATTAATATGGATAACCCCGATTTTAAAACGTATCCGGCTTTAGCGAAAGCAAAAGGTTATGAAACATATTTAGAGCACGGAGAAGGTGTATTTATGCCTAGTAAATGGTGGCATTATATGAAGTATGAAACAGCAAGTTTATCCTTAACACTACGATCTTTTCCAAAATCACCAAAAAAAATAGCAGAAGTTTTAAATAACCTGTTGTTTATGCGAAATTATGATAATTTGATGCGTAAAATAAATGGGCAGAGTTGGATAGATTATAAGAATAAACAGGCTGTAAAAAACACTCATAAAAAGTCGAATATTGGATAATGAAGGAAGAAGAATTACAGTTAGAAGAAATACCTAGGGAAAGAGCTATATCAAAAACCGAACTTTTAGAGAAATATATTAAACCTCAGAAGCCGGTTGTAATAGAAAATTTTATTGAAGATTGGCCTGCTTACCACAAATGGCACCTAAATTATATTAAAGAAATAGCCGGTGATAAAATTGTGCCTCTTTACGACGATAGGCCTACTACTTCTGAATATAAGTTTAATGAGCCACACGCCGAAATGAGCATGAGCGATTATATCGATTTATTGGAGCAGGAACCAACCGATTATCGTATTTTTCTTTATCATTTAATGAAAGAAGTACCTGCTCTCCAAAACGATTTTAAATTTCCTGATATTGGCTTGCGAATGATAAAGCAATTGCCAATGTTGTTTTTTGGAGGAGAAAACTCAAAAGTATTTATGCATTACGATATCGATTTTGCGAATATTTTTCACTTTCATTTTCATGGAAAAAAGCAATGTATTTTGTATCCGCCTTCAGAAAGTAAGTATTTGTATAAAGTCCCGCATGCATTAATCTCTAGGGAAGATATTGATTTTACCAATCCGGATTTTCAGAAATTTCCTGCACTTAAAAAAGCAAAAGGCTACGTAGCCTATTTAAATCACGGGGAAACATTGTATATGCCTGAAGGCTATTGGCACCAAATGACGTATTTAACGCCTGGTTTTTCAATGAGTTTGCGAGCTTTGCCTAGAAGTGTAAAAAACGTTTCTAAGGCTATCTATAATTTAGTTGTTATGCGTAATCTAGATAATATTATGCGGAAATGGAAAGGCCAAGAATGGATTGATTATAAAAATGAGAAGGCTATAGAAAATACTCATAAAATGAATAATATTGAGTATTAATTTTTAATGAAAAAGGTAGGCGCGGATATCTAATTTTCGTTTGTAATTAGATCGGCTAATTTTTCAAAAATAAGTTGGCTTTCCCAACCTCGATATTGTAAATAATCAGCTACTTTTTTCTTTTTCTTTGTTATAGAAGTTTCTTTTGTTGCCTCCCACTTTTTGTCTGAAATTTCATGAAATGTCTTTAGGTAATCAGTTTCTGAAATTTCTTTTAAACCTGTTTGGATGTTTCTAGGGGAGATTCCCCGAATTTTCAATTCATTGATAATTCTTTTTTTTCCCCATTTTTTTATTCTGAATTTACCACGGGCGAAACTTTTTGCAAAGCGTTCTTCATTTAAGAAATTTTCTTGCATTAACTGTATAATAATTTGTTCTTGTGCAGCGGGAATCATATTTAATTTCTTTAATTTTTCTTCCACTTCTTTGTGTGTTCGTTCACGATACGCACAAAATTGCATCAGTTTAACAGTAGCTTCTTTAACAGTATACGTTTTCTGGTTGTCAGGCCTCATACTTGCAAAAATAAAGTTTATTCTGAATTTAAGAAAAGGGTATAAAAAAAGCCTTATAACAAAAGTTATAAGGCTTTTAAATATTATAGTATCACTTTCCCTTCATTATCGAGAAAATGGTATTCTAAGTACGTGTAAGCGTCTCTAGGTACTGTTTTAACCCAAATTTTATGATTAATAAACCATTGTAGTCTGGGTGATGGAAATCCTTTAGTTAGAAATGCTGTTATAAAGGGGTGTGCGCTAAGGGTAACCTTTTTATGTCCTTTTTTGATTACTCGCTCTAAATCGGATTTTATTTTGCCTATTAAAATTATCGGAGCTTCAATTTCTCCGTCTCCATTGGGATTTTCTTCCCTGGTTTTAATATTCATTTCCGGCCGAACGCGCTGTCTTGTAATTTGTATAAGTCCAAATTTGCTGGGAGGGAGTATTTTGTGCTTAGCACGATCATCGCTCATTTCGTCTTTAAGATGATCATACAAAGCTTTGCGATTCTCGGCTTTGTTCATATCTATAAAGTCGACAACAATAATGCCGCCCATATCACGAAGTCGTAATTGGCGAGCAATTTCTGTGGCGCTAATTAAATTCACCTCTAATGCAGTATCTTCCTGGTTCTTGGATTTATTCGAACGGTTACCGCTATTTACGTCGATAACATGCATTGCTTCTGTATGTTCGATTACCAGGTAGGCGCCTTTACTCATCGATACAGTACGCCCGAATGAAGTTTTTATTTGTCTTTCGATACCGAATTTTTCAAATATAGGAATGTTGGACTGATGTAATTTCACAATTGATTCTTTACTGGGAGCAATTTCGCTCAAGTAATCTTTAATTTGTGTATACAAAGTTTCATCATCTACACTAATAGAAGTAAAGGTGTCGTTAAAAACATCTCTTAATAAAGAGGATGCTCTGTTTAACTCTCCTAATACTTTATAGGGATAATTTGGTTTGTACAATTTCTTGCACATTGCTGTCCATCGACCTAACAAGTTTTGTAAGTCTTTGTCTAGCTCTGCTACTTTTTTGCCTTCAGCTACGGTTCTTACTATCACGCCAAAACCTTTCGGTTTAATACTTTTTACAAGGCGTTTTAAACGTTCCTTTTCTTCTTTGCTTTCAATTTTTTGAGAAACTGATACACGATTTGAAAAAGGAACCAGAACTATATATCTACCCGGTAACGAAAGCTCACTGCTTATTCGTGGACCTTTGGTAGAAATAGGTTCTTTAACAATTTGAACCAATAGTGACTGATTTGATTTTAAGACTTCGGAAATGCTTCCGTTTTTGTCTATATCTTTTTCAAAAGTAAAATTCTGTAAAGAATAATCTTTTAATTTACCTGTGCTTACACGTTTTACGAACTTAAGTAGGGATGAAATTTGAGGGCCTAGGTCATGATAGTGTAAAAAACCATCTTTACTATAGCCAACATTAATAAATGCGGCATTTAACCCTGGTACAGCTTTTCTAATCTTGGCGATAAAAATATCGCCAACATTAAAATTGTTGTCGTCTTCATCCCTGTTTAGTTCTATAAGTTTTCCATCTTTTAGTAAGGCAAAATCTACAGCAGAAGAATTGGACCGGATTATTAACTCTTTGTCCACGCTTTTAGATTTTTAACCCGAAATATTTCGGGATGGATTAAACATTAAATTATCACAGGTTTTTAGGCCTGGGAAATTCTTTATCTACTAAAAATAAAGAATTTCAATTTCAAAGAACTTTAACCTTTTTAAAAGGCTAATTACAGATATAAAAAAAGTAGTTTAAAACTACTTTTTCTTGTGACGGTTAGCTCTTCTTCTTTTTTTACGCTTGTGCGTAGCTACCTTATGTCTTTTTCTTTTTTTACCACTTGGCATAGTGTTACGTTTTAATTAATAATTTATTTTCGTTTTTCCTGTTTGCAATAATACAGGACTTATTTTACTTCTACGTTGCTTTTTACACCTTCAACAAAAATTTTTGCTGGCTTAAAGGCTGGAATGTTATGAGCAGGTATTTTAATAGTCGTATTTTTAGAAATATTCCTACCTGTTTTTTCTGCTCTAGTTTTAACAACAAAACTTCCAAAACCTCTTAAATATACATTATCACCGCTTTCCAAAGAAGTCTTTACTTCGTCCATAAAAGTCTCTATGGTAGCTTGTACATCGCCTTTTTCCATTCCTAGTTTTTCTGAAATGTTTGCTACGATATCTGCTTTCGTCATTTTCGTACTATTTAATATTATTAAATGTGGGTTGTAATTTTCAAGGGGGCAAATATAAGAATTAAATCTTCAATATTTCAAACCTAAATCATTAAATAATAACGGAATAAACAATTATTATTGTATCCGCAGAAATAAATATATGGAATTTTATAAAATATTGATTAACTGGTACTTAAAAAGTAAAAGAAAGTTGCCTTGGCGAGAAACTCAAAACCCTTATAATATTTGGCTTAGTGAAATTATGCTTCAGCAAACTCGTATTGCACAAGGTTTGCCCTATTATGAAGCATTTATTGAGGCTTTTCCGACAGTATTCGATTTAGCAAAAGCACCACAAGATAAAGTTATGAAATTGTGGCAAGGATTAGGATATTATTCTAGGGCTCGTAATTTACATGAAACTGCAAAATATATTGCTTTTGAGTGCGAAGGTGAGTTTCCGAAGTCTTATAAGGAGCTCTTAAAGTTAAAAGGAGTGGGAGATTATACTGCTAGTGCGATTGCCTCTATTAGCTATAACGAACCGGTTGCTGTGGTGGATGGAAATGTATTTCGAGTATTGGCGCGCTATTTTAATATAGATACACCCATTAATAGTACAGCAGGAAAAAAAGAATTTAAAAATTTAGCAACCGAGTTGTTAGATAAAGATCAGCCTTCTTTATTTAATCAGGGTATTATGGAATTTGGTGCCTTGCAATGTAAACCTAAAAATCCACTTTGTGAAACTTGTCCTTTTAACGATAGTTGTTTAGCTTTAAAAGAAGATAAAATTTCGGAATTGCCAGTAAAAATTAAAAAAGGAAAAATAAAGAAACGATATTTTAATTACTTAGTTTTTTCTTCTGAAGAAAATAAAACTATGCTTCAGCAGCGAGAAGGCAAAGGAATATGGAATGGATTGTATGAATTTCCTTTAATAGAAACAGAACAAGATATTGGAGATGCATTAAATATTGAGCAGTCTAAAGAATTTAAAAATATAACGGGATCTACAAAAGCTTCAGTTAGCCTTTATAATTACAAACCAATTGTTCATAAATTATCACACCAGCATATTTATGCTCGTTTTTGGTTAGTTGAGGTTAAAAATATTTCTGTAGAAAAAGCTATATTGATAGAAAATCTAGAAAATTATCCGGTACCAGTGTTAATTCAGAACTTTCTTAATGAAATTGAATTGGAAAACTTGTAATTTTGTAGATTACCATTCTTGTAATTTTTTAGTTAAAAGAAATTTTAGTTAATTTAGAACAAGAAGTCGCTTTTAACAAATTAAGACTATTTTTTATGACAGGAACGCTAAACAAAGTAATGCTTATTGGGCATACAGGAGACGATGTAAAGATGCATTATTTTGAAGGAGGTGGATCAATTGGTCGTTTTCCTTTAGCCACCAACGAGGTATACACCAATCGGAATTCTGGTGAGCGTGTAAATAATACCGAATGGCATAATGTTGTAGTACGAAATAAAGCTGCAGAAGTTTGCGAGAAGTATCTTAAAAAAGGAGATAAAGTATACATTGAAGGACGCTTAAAAACTAGAAAATGGACAGACGATAAAGGAATGGATCGTTATTCTACCGAAATTCAATGTACAGATTTCACATTTTTAACTCCTAAAGGAGAGAATGCTGGTGGAGATACTGCTAATCAAGCAGCGCAATCTCAAACTTCTCAACCTCAGCAAAAATCTGATGTTCAGAGTTCACAGAATCAACAAAGTTATTCATCACAACCTTTTGGTAATGATGATGACGATGATTTACCATTCTAAGTACAACTAAATTTTAAACTTTTGGATTCGGAACCCCCCAGTTTACTTCTTATGGTTGCGCTTGATATAACAGAGATTATGAGCGTATTAATATTATTTTTATTATTGTTTTGCTCTGCGCTAATCTCTGGTGCAGAAGTAGCATTTTTTTCGTTAACTCCAGCCGATTTTACAACTGAAGACGGGAAGCGTACAAAATCTCAGGAAACTGTAATTAGGCTATTAGAAAAGCCTAAAAAATTGCTGGCAACTATTTTGGTGGCCAATAATTTTATCAACATAGCTATAGTGCTTTTGTTCGATTCGCTTTCCGATTTTATTTTTCAGAATTTCAATCCGGTTTTATTTGGAATAAATTTAAAACTGATTTTTGAAGTAGGTATTGTTACTTTCCTAATTCTACTATTTGGTGAAATATTGCCAAAGGTTTATGCAAGCCGAAATAATGTAAAGTTCTCGGGAATAATGGCCAAGCCTTTATCGGTTTTAGATACTCTTTTCACGCCCCTAACAATTCCTATGCGTTCGGTTACATTATTTTTGTATAAGCATTTGGGAAAACAACGATCATATATTAGTATTGATCAACTTTCGCAAGCTTTAGAGCTTACTAGTAAAGAGGATACAACTAAAGAAGAACAGAAAATTTTAAAAGGTATTGTATCATTTGGGAATATAGATACAAAACAAGTAATGCTTCCTCGAATGGATATTTTTGCTTTAGATGAAGAAGATCCTTTTTCAGAAATTATTCCAGAAATAATCGAAAATGGCTATTCTAGAATACCGGTTTTTAAAGAAAACATCGATAATGTAACCGGGATTTTATATGCTAAAGATATTTTACCGCATTTAGAAAGAGAGAATTTCGATTGGGTATCGTTAGTTCGCGACCCTTATTTCGTTCCTGAAAATAAAAAGTTAGATGATCTTTTGAATGAGTTTAAGGCTAAGAAAAATCATTTAGCTATTGTGGTAGACGAATATGGAGGAACAAGTGGATTAATTACGCTTGAAGATATTATTGAAGAAATTGTAGGCGATATAAGTGATGAGTTTGATGATGAGGATTTAATATATTCTAAACTAGATGAAGCCAATTTTGTTTTTGAAGGGCGAACACCTTTAAAAGATTTCTATAAAATTATAAAATTAGAAGATCCTTCTTTGTTTGAAGATAATAAAGGTGAAGCAGATACTTTAGCAGGTTTTCTGTTAGAAATATCTGGAGATTTTCCGTATAAAAATGAAGTTATCAATTTTGGAAATTATAATTTTGAAATTGAAGCCATTAACGATCGCCGTATTAAACAAATAAAACTGACGATACTTGCACTATGAGATTGTTGAAATTCAGTTTTGTAATTTTTAGTTTACTTTTTTTAACAGCTTGTCAGCAAGAGGTGCAGCCTAAACCTAATGGATTTTTAGCTTTAAAATATCCAAAAGCAAGCTATAAAAAATTAAGTTTGCCATGCCCTTACGTTTTTGAAAAAAATACAATTGCCAATATAAGTTATCCTAAACATCGTAAACCTTGTTGGTTTAATGTAGACTATCCATTGCTTAATGCATCGGTTTTTATAACCTATCAGCCTGTGAAAAACAATTTAGATTCGTTACTTGCGGATGCCCAAAAATTACCATTAGAACATACTATAAAGGCTGATGCAATAGAGGGAGATATTTATACCAATCCCGGTAAAAAAGTGTATGGTATGTTTTACGAATTAGAGGGGGACGCAGCTTCTCAAGCACAATTTTATATTACCGATAGTGTACATCACTTTTTAACGGGCGCTTTATATTTTAAAGCGCTTCCTAATTACGATTCTATATATCCGGCAGCAGCTTATATTCAGAAAGATATAAAGCATTTAATGGAAAGCGTTCAGTGGCAATAAAATTTTCTACTTTTTATTCGGAATTTCAGTTTAGAATATTTTTGGTCTATTTTATTGAAAATAAGAGGAATACTTCTTTTATTTTATATGTGTAAACACTTTTAATAACACTCCTTTTAGGATTTATATCCTCCCAAGATAAAATGAATAAAAAATCTTTCTTGAAGTATTTCTGAAGCCTATGAAGGTTGTTGGTTTAATACTAAGTGGCGCTTCTGTATATGATACTGAAAATTATATATTCAATTTTAGGGGTTGTAGCAGCTTTTGTTATGGGGTTAAAGCGACATCTAATAAGTGGTGTTTCAGTTTTGGCAGTAACTAAAGTTTAATTATTTCTGTATTATTATTTCAAATTTATTCTAGAATTTTTCATCAAAATTTGTCAAATAGTATAATTCAAAAATCTGTTAGATTTGTGGCTATTTTAGTAACAGGAGCAGCTATGATTTTATTTAATAGTAAATTGATCGAAATCTATTATTGGGATTAATAACAAATGGAAAAGTAGATTTTTTTAAAATAAAAAAGCCGGTTTTAAACCGGCTTTTTCGATAAGTAATATGCTTTATTTATTCAAAATCAGCATCGCTAACTCCTTCATTAATTTTAATCTCTTGAACTTTTAAATCAAAAGATTGTGGACCTACGCTTTGCGAAATAGTATATGGTAATTTTACACCACTTATTTCTTTATAGTCACTATAAACAGTAGGAATACTCATTGTTTGTCCCATTTGAGATACTGTTGTAAGCGATTTAACTTTTAGTCCACTCTCGATATTGTAATAATTGGTAGTATTTTCATTTACTTTTACCGCGTAAGCATCACCACCTTCTACATTTTCAATACCAGTAACTTTAGCAGTTTCATCAATAGAAAGTTCAGGGAAAGGTTTTGCTTCTATTTTTATAGCTTTTATCTGATCGTCATTCATAGGCATTTTTTGGCCTTGCGCCATCATATAACCCGTTTCTCCATTATATACTTGTTTCTGCATTACGTTCCCCATTAAACTAATAGATTGTGAAAATTTACCAGCTTTCGTTTTACGTTGCTCTAAGCTTAATTCTTGCCCTTGGATATTTGCAGTAGCTTTCAATAGAATAGAAGTTACTTTTTCAGTAGCATCTTTACCTCCGATAGCATCAATATAATCAGAATAGATTTTTTCTACATTTATCGAAGGATCTAGCTCTTTTTTATAATCAGGTTTTTCGATTTGTTCTCCATCTTTATTAAAATAATTAATAGAAATCGATTTTCCGTTATAAGTTATTTTTTCTAGGTTCTCTAAAACTTCGCTTCCCTTTCCTGCAATTACAATTCGGGATTGATCGGCAAGGAAATATTTTTTAGCCACTCTTTGTATATCTTCTATGGAAACTTTATCGATATTTTCTAAGTATTTTTTATAAAAATCTTTGTCTAGATCTTCAGTTTCGATTTCCATAGCAAAAGCAGCAATTGTAGAAGGCTGTTCTAAGCTAAGTACAAAATCTCCGGTAAGTTTAGCCTTAGCATTTGCTAATTCTTTTTTAGAAACTTTTTCATTTCTAATCTTGTTGATTTCATCTAAAAATGCAACTACGGAGCTATCAGTAACTTCGTTACGTACACTTGCACTTGCTATAAAAGTAGCTGCGTATTTATCGTTACCGGTTCTGGAATAAGCTCCATACGTATAGCCTTTATCTTCTCTAAGGTTTAGGAAAAGTCTTGCTTCGCCACCGCCACCTAAGATTTTATTGGCTACTATTGCGGGAAAATAATCTTCCTGATTTTTCTGAAGGTTAATTGTGTTTACTAAAGCTATTTCACTTTGCACAGCATTTGGCATGTCAACAAAGTCAATTTCAGTTTGTTTTACATTTTTAACTTCGGGAATATTCACCTCAGGAATTGCCGTTTGTTTCCAGTTCGAAAACTCTTTCTTAACTAAGTTTTTTACTTCTTTTTTGTTTACATCACCTACGATAACTAAATACGCATTTGTTGGAGAAAACCAAGTTTGGTAATAATCTTTAACATCGGGAAGACTAAGATTTCCTATCGTTTCCTGAGTTTCGAATTCTCCGTAAGGATGATCTTTACCATAAGCTAAGGCTGAACGTACTCGGCTTGCGTTATAAGCCACATCTTTTTCGTTGCTTTTTAGGTAATCTTTCTCACGAGCAATAGATTTACTAAATTCTTCTTCAGTGAATTCTGGATTAATAACTCCGTCTGCCATTAGGTGAAGAATTTCCGGGAAATATTTAGAAAGAGTGTTTGCAGAAGCTCCTCTAGAGTTAATATTTAATCTGGCACCTAAATAATCTACTTTTTCATTAAACTCATCTTTAGGAATATTAGTTGTTCCTTGTCCTAAGAGCTCGCCCATAATTTTGCTTACTCCAGCTTTTTTACTTTCGGAGTGTGGCGGATTGTCGAATTTGAGAGACATCGAAACTCTTGGTAATTTGTGATTTTCTACCAGCATTACGGTTAAGCCGTTAGTCAATGTAAAGGTCTCTGGCTCTTCTACTTTTACTTTTGGAGCAGGACCAGGTTCTGGCATAGTGCTACGATCAACCTGAGCGTTGAGCCCAAGAACTCCCAAAAGAAATACTGTTATTGCTATTATATTTTTTTTCATTTTCGTCTAAATTGGTTTTATTCCGCTTTCTTTTCTTCGGATTTTGGTAAGTAATCGATAATTACTCGTTGGTTTGGTTTTAGATATTTGTTAGCCACTTCTTTAATTTCTTCTCTAGTGATGTTTCTATAAATATCTATTTCTTCATTAATTAGACTTGTATTATTATATAAAAGGTAGTTTCTGGCAAGTGAGTTAGCAATACCTTCAATACTAGAGTTTGAATTTACAAAGCTATTTTCTGCTTTATTCTGAAGTTTTTCGAAATCGCTTTCAGAAATCAGTTCGCTTCTAAGTTTAGTTATTTCTGCTTCTATTTCGGTATTTAATGTAGCTAGGCTAGTTTCACCTTGTGGTAAGGAATATAGAAGGTACATACTATAATCTTCTTGCTCTAAGTTAACTGCTCCAACCTGCAATGCAATATTTTGTTGGTCTACTAATTTTTTATAAAGTTTAGAACTGTTTCCGTCACTTAAATATTTGGAAATCATATTTAAAACATAAGAGTCCTTATTGCCAAATTCCGGAGTTCTATAACCAATAATTGTCATTGGAATCTGGATGTTAGCATCGTAAAATTTTGCATGGACTTCTTTGGTAATTGGTTCCTCTTTTGGGAGATTTCTTACTACGTCTTTACCAGAGGGGATAGGACCAAAATAATCTTGAACAAGTTTCTTGGTGTCTTTAATATTAATATCTCCTGCAACAACTAATACAGCATTGTTAGGAACATAATATTTTTTGAAATAGTTTTTAAATTCCTGTAATGTTGCTGCATCAAGATCTTCCATATAGCCAATATTAGGATCTTTATAAGGATGTTTCTCGAACATATTTTTTTGCATAGCAGGTAGAATGTTACCGTAAGGAGAATTATCCATTCGCATTCTTCGCTCTTCTTTTACAACTTCGTTTTGAGTGTCTACACCTTCTTGGCCAATTACCGGATGCATCATTCTTTCAGACTCCATCCAAAGCCCTAATTCTAGGTTGTTTGATGGAAAAGTTTCATAATAATAAGTTCTGTCATTTGTAGTGTTTGCATTGTTCTTGCCTCCGTGTGAGCTTACAATCTCAAACCATTTACCACGACCTATATTCTCGGTACCTTCAAATAATAAATGTTCAAAAAAATGGGCAAATCCTGTTCTTCCATCTTCACGATCTTTTCCTCCTACATGGTACATTACAGAGGTGGTAACTACAGGAGCTGAATTATCTTGGTGTAAAATTACATGTAACCCATTATCTAGATTATATTCCGTATAATCTACTTTTTGGGCAAAACCAGCAATACCGAGAAAGAATATCCCGATAGTTAGCTTTAGTTTGTTCATAGTATCAATTTTTATAGATTTCAATATATAGGTGTAGTTATAGCTTTATTTGTTACAATTTTTTATATTTCAAATATTTAACATTTTAAGCTTAAAAAATATAAATTAACAAGCTTTTAAGTGATGTTTTTATTTTTTTTTGTGAAATTAAGCTGAAACTAAACTCTAATTATGAAAAACAAGACATCAATTACCTATGGAATAGTGATTGCTATAGCATTATGTGCATATTTCTGGATATTAAATGGATTATTAGGATTAAGTAGTGCTGCTTTTAGTTTTGTAAACTGCCTTATTATGGGAGCAGGCATTTGGTTTGCTATTAAAAAGAAAAAAAAAGAACAAGCAGGCTTATTTAAGTATGGCGATGGTTTTACAACCGGATTAGTAACGGGTTTTATAGCAACTACTATTTTTACAATATTCTTTGGAATATATGCCGGTGAAATAAATCCAGATTTTTTAGATGAATTTCTAACAATGTGGCGTAGCGATTACGAAATTAGTATTCCAATAGTATTATTTACCGTTTTTGCTATGGGTGCAGCCACTACATTTGCTTTAACATTAGCATTTATGCAGTTATTTAAAAAAAGCTGGAATACTACTGAAGCAGAGAAACATAAGCTTTCGAACTAAATTGCTAGAAGTCTTTGTAAATTAATTATTTAAAATTATATTTGCACCCGCTTTGAGTAAAATTGAAGTTTATTTTTGATTATTTAAGTAATTAATTAACAGAACACTATGTACGCAATTGTAGAGATAGCAGGGCAGCAATTTAAAGTTGCAAAAGACCAGAAAGTGTTTGTTCACCGTTTGCCAGGAGAAGAAGGAGACAGCGTTTCTTTCGATAAAGTTCTTCTAACAGGAGACGGAGACAACATTACTGTTGGCGCCCCGGCTATAGAAGGTGCTCTTGTAGGAGCAAAAATTAATCGTCACCTTAAAGGAGATAAAGTAATTGTCTTCAAAAAGAAAAGACGTAAAGGTTACAAAGTTAGAAATGGTCACCGCCAGTATTTAACAGAAATTGTAATCGAAAGTATTACTGCTAAAGGTGGTAAGAAAGCTTCTGAAAGCAAATCTGAAAAGAAAGAAGAAGCAAAGGCTGATAATGATTTAAGTAAGCATACAGTTGCAGAGCTTAGAGAAATGGCGAAAGAAAAAGGTGTTGAAGGATATTCTTCAATGAAAAAAGCTGAATTAATTGAAGCTTTAAGTTAATTATTAATATACTAAAAACCTTATTATAATATGGCACATAAGAAAGGAGTTGGTAGTTCCAAGAATGGTAGAGAGTCAGAATCGAAACGACTTGGAGTGAAGATTTTCGGAGGTCAAGCGGCTATAGCAGGTAACATCATTGTTAGACAACGTGGTACTGCTCATAACCCTGGCGAAAATGTATACGCTGGAAAAGATCATACTTTACATGCTAAAGTAGACGGTGTAGTGAAATTTACTAAAAAGAAAGACAATAAGTCTTTTGTTTCTGTTGTTCCTTTTGAGGCATAAGAAATAATTTTTAGCACATTATAAAAATGCCCTTTCAGGATTTCCTGAGAGGGCTTTTTAGTTTATAAAAAATAGATAAAATTTTGCAAATAGTAAGATGATCCTTTTTAGAAGTCTTTTTTATAGATAACACGATATATTAAGTTTTAGACTTTACAGTTTTATAATAAGTAACTAACGTTAGCTTTAAAGTAGAAAGGTAAATTTAAAGCTTTACATCATTTTTATGAAGCTGTTTAGTTTTTCAGTTCTATTTTTTATTTTTCAACTGCTGTTAAGTCAAAATTCTTCAATAGAATATACTGATTCTATATTTTTTGAATATAAACGGCAGCTAACCCAAGCAAAGTTAGATGGAAATATTTTTCAAGTTGCAAAAAAACAAGTACATTTAGGCGATTACTATCAATCTGTAGAAATTAATACCCAAGCTATAGAGCGTTATAACGATGCGCTTTCAGTTTTAAAAGATCAGTTTTCAGAATTTCAAGTAATCATAAAAAATAAAATAGGGCTTTCTTATATTGAGTTGAAAAATTATGCTAAATCTCGAGAATATCTAAATGAGAGCATTTTAATTTCAGAAAAAAATAACTTTACAGAACAGTTAGCATTTGCAGAGAGTTTATTGGGTACAACATTCGAAAAAGAAACAGATTATTTAAGAGCTTTAAAGCATCAGAATAAAAGTTTACAATTATATCTCGATTTAAAAAACGAAATAGGAATTGGAACTGTTTACGAAAATATAGGTAGCGTTTACGAAGATATAGAACAGTATAATAAAGCACTGAATTTTTTTATAAAATCGAATAAGCTTTTTTCTGATTTAGAGAGTAGTGCTCGGGTGAATGTAGTTAATAATATAGCCGATATTTATCGAAAAACCGGAAGGCTTAAAGAAGCCCTACATTTTACTAATAAAGCTTTACAACTAGCAGAATTCTATAAAGATAACCATCAGATAGAAAGTGCACATAAAGATTTATCTAAAGTTTATGTGCTATTGGGTGATTATAAAAAAGCATTCAGCCATTTATCAATTTATAAAAAGTTACAAGAAGCAGGATTTTACTCCCAAAACTTTAAACAACTTAATGCGTTACAAACTATTTACGATACCCAAGAAAAGGAGTCTGAAATTGCCTTGTTAAAACAGCAAAATAAAGTAAGTGAAGCAAACCAAAATTTACTAATTATTGGAGGAACTTTACTAATTTTAGTTATAGGTGGTGTTTTCTACTTTTATAATAAAAAACGTAAAGAAACTGCTAGAGTACAAGTGTACGAACAGAAGTTATTAGAAGTAGAATTAGAGAAAAAAAGTATAGAAGAGAAAAAACTTCAAGATGAAATACATTTAAAAACAGCTTCCCTTTCTAAATACAGCCTAAATATGGCTCAAAAAAATAAGATGATTGCAGAGGCATCATCTACGTTGCAAAACCTTGCTTTACGATCTTCAATGGATCCGATTCCCAAAATTAAAAGTTTAGCTAAAGAATTAAATAAAAGTTTGGCTGATGAAGAGGAATGGGATGAGTTCTTAAGTTTTTTTCAAGAGATTCATCCTCAATTTATAAAAAATCTTTCTGAGATTTCTAATTCCAAATTATCATCAACCGAGTTGCGTTTAGCAATGCTACTCCGTCTTAATTTATCTTCTAAAGAAATTGCTGCTATTCTAAGGGTAACACCAGATAGTGTTCGTGTAGCTCGATATCGATTACGAAAAAAACTTCCCATAGAACAGAAACAAGAATTAGTCAATTTTATGCTTCAATTTTAATAGAATTTCGAGCTTCTTTTAGTTAAGGTTATTGTAATGTAAAGTAATCTTAAATGTTGCCTTGTTGTAGCCGCTAAAAAATGATTTGTTAACTCTTTGTTGCTATTGTTTATTTTATTTAAACCCCTGTAAAATATAGTTTTGGAGTATTATAAATACTAAATAAATGAAACAAATCAACTATTTAAAATTAATTTTTGTAACGCTATTTGTAGCTTCAAGCTTTAGTTTTTTACAAGCACAAAATGGCGCAATTAAAGGAAATATTATAGACGATAACGGAATGTATGTTCCTGGAGCGGCAGTAATGATTTCTGATTTAAATAAAGGAACTACTACCGATTTTGATGGTAATTTTACATTGGTAGAAATTCCTGCAGGAACACATATATTAGTAGTAAAATATTTAGGATATGAAGACCATAAAGAGGAAATACAAGTTTCTGCTAACAAAACTTTAACCGTAGAGCTTACACTAAACTCGGCTACCACTACATTAGGAACAGTTCAATTAATTGGAGGAATAAGTGCACAATCTAGGGCACTTAATACACAAAAAAACAAACAGAATATTACCAATATCGTGTCTACCGATCAGATTGGTAAATTCCCAGATGCTAATATTGGTGATGCGGTAAAACGAATTCCAGGAATCACCATGCAAGTCGATCAGGGAGAAGCCCGAAATATTATCGTGAGAGGTTTAGCTCCGCAGTTAAATTCAGTTACACTTAACGGAAGTCGAGTTCCTTCAGCAGAAGGAGATAATCGAAATGTGCAGATGGATCTTATCCCTTCTGATATGATTCAAACTATTGAAGTTAGTAAAGCTGTAACTCCAGATATGGATGCCGATGCACTTGGTGGCTCTGTTAATTTAGTAACTCGTTCGGCTCCAGAAGATTTTAGGTTGGCTGCAACTTTAGGTTCTGGAATAAACTTTATAACCGATAAACGTATTTTAAACGGATCGATCTTGGTAGGAGACCGAACTAATGATGGTAAGTTTGGGTATATGATTTCTGCTTCTATAAACGATAATGATTTTGGCTCTGATAATGTAGAGGCTGAATGGTCTAATGAATTTGAATATAATACTGGTGTAAAAGATAGCGAAGGAGAAGATATTCTTGAAGAAGAGGCCGTAAATCCGTATGCGAGTGAATTTCAAAATAGAAAATATTTAGTACAACGAGTTAGGCGAAGTTTTTCACTAAATCTAAATTACGATTTCGACGATAATAACAGTATTTACTTAAAAACCATGTACAACTGGCGAGACGATCGTGAAAATCGATTTAAGTACGCTTCTGAAATTTTAGATGCAGAAGATATTTCAGCAGACGATTATACAATATCTAATGGAAATCTTATACAGTTTCCGGCAGAAGCCAAGCGTGAAACAAAAGGAGGTACACCAACCAGGAGGAAGAACCCAAAATCGACGTTTAGAAGACCAGCGAATGCAAAATTATACGTTAGGAGGTAAGCATTTATTCGGAAAATTAAAATTCGATTGGATGGGATCTTATGCTAAAGCTTCAGAAGAGCGTCCAAATGAACGACATATTAGTTGGAAATCTGAATATGCTGTTAATAACGGTACTAATTTAGAAAAGCCTATACATACTCCAGTAAATACTATTTCTCCATCAGATTTCGAATTAAAAGAGATTACAGAAGAATATCAATATACAGAAGAAGAAGATATAAACTTTTTCGCAAATTTCGAGTTACCAGCAAACTTCTTTAATCAGGAAGAAGGGCTTGTTAAATTTGGAGTAAGAGGTAGATTTAAAAACAAAAATAGAGATAATAATTTCTTCGAATATACCCCAGAAGGTGGTTTTGAAAGTATGGCAGATACCGATATTGTAAGATATAATGGAGACGATTTTTTAGCAGGCGAGCAGTATCGCCCTGGATTTTTTACTTCTCCTGAATATCTAGGATCATTAGATCTTAAGAATTCTGATTTATTTGAAGAAGAATCGATTCCAGATGAATATCTAGGAGAAAATTTTGAAGTTAGCGAGAATGTATACGCAGGGTATATAATGGCTAACCAACACCTATCAGATAAGTTTTCTGTTTTGGCAGGTATCCGTGTAGAGTCTACAGAAATAGAAAGTACAGGGAATGAATTTGATGCAGAAAATCCGGAAGCAGGATTTAGCGAAGTTTCCGATGAAAGCTCGTATACTAATATTTTACCAGGTATTCATTTGAAATATGATGTTACCGATAATACTATTTTACGTTTAGCTTGGACAAATACTTTAGCAAGACCAAATTATATAGATTTAGTGCCATATCGACAAAGAAAAGATGATGAGGTTTCTACTGGTAACCCGGAATTAGATCCAACCACTTCAATGAATTTTGATTTTATGGCAGAGCACTACTACCGCTCGGTAGGATTGCTTTCTGGAGGTGTTTTTTATAAACGCTTAGATAATTTTATTTATACCAATAGATCTGATATCGATAATAGTTTAATTCTATTTAAACCTTTTAATGGAGAAGATGCAACTATTTATGGAGCGGAAGTTTCTTTCCAACGTCAATTAGATTTTTTACCG
This sequence comes from Zunongwangia sp., assembly GCF_048269745.1. Lineage (NCBI taxonomy): Bacteria > Pseudomonadati > Bacteroidota > Flavobacteriia > Flavobacteriales > Flavobacteriaceae > Zunongwangia > Zunongwangia sp. Next base: position 370,115 of record NZ_JBLXIB010000001.1, read on the forward strand.
GGATTTGCTAAAAACGTAGGTGTTTTTCTTAATTACACATATTTACATTCTGAGGCTAATGGTATTAGAAATGAAGATGGAGACATAAGAGAAGGTGATTTAGAATTGCCAGGATCTTCTCCTAATATGTTTAATGCATCACTTTCATATAGCGGTAAGCGTTTTAGTGCACGATTATCAGGTAATTTTTCAGATGCTTATTTAGATGAGTTAGGGGGGAATGCTTTTGAAGATCGGTATTACGATGAACAATTTTTCTTAGATTTTAATATGACTTATTCCATAAATAAAAACTTAAGATTTTATGGTAAACTGAATAATATAACTAACCAACCATTACGGTATTACCAAGGTGTGTCTAGCAGAACAATGCAAATGGAATATTATAGTCAACGTTTAACAGTTGGCCTTAAATATGATTTATATTAAATATGAAGCTATTGAGTAATCGCTAAAAAATCAAATACAAAATTTAAACCTGGCAATATAGCAGTAGTAGGGTTTTAAAAATATATAAAGTAAAAAGAATGAAACGAATAAGTTCAGTATTAATTTGTCTAATCCTAGCTTCATGCGGACCAACATTACCGGAAATTTCACCAGATGTAGTTACCGATAAAACTCCACATGATACCGATGATCCTGCAATTTGGGTGAATAGAGAAAATCCGGAACAGAGCATTGTTTTTGGAACCGATAAAAATACCGATGGAGGTATTTATGCTTTCGATTTAGATGGAAAAATCATCGAATCTAAAACTTTAAAAAATCTTAAGAGGCCGAATAATGTTGACGTAGAATATGATGTGAAGCTAAACGATAGTTTGGTTACCGATATTATGATTTTTACAGAAAGAGAGCGAGAACAAATTCGAATATTTTCGGTACCAGATTTAAAACCGCTAGATAATGGTGGTTTTAAAGTATTTCAAGATACTCGCGAGAACGAAATGAATTTACCGATGGGCGTTTCGATCTATAAATCGCCAAAATCGGGAAAGACCTATGCTATCGTAGGTCGAAAAAATGGTCCTAAAAAAGGCTATTTGCACCAAATAGAATTAGTGTCTTCAGAAAATGGATTTATGCCAAAAGTAGTGCGTAAATTTGGGCTTTTTAGTGGTAAAAAAGAAATAGAAGCAATTGCTGTAGATGATGAATTAGGGTTTGTTTACTGCTCAGATGAAGGTAATGGTATTCGAAAGTATTATGCAGAGCCTGATATGGGGAACGAAGAATTAGCTCTTTTTGGAGGGAACCATTTCACAGATGATATCGAGGGTATTGCCATTTCAACGTATTCTAACGGAAAAGGACAGATTATAGTTTCCAACCAGCAGGAGGGAACGTTTAATTTCTTCAGCAGAGAAGATAATAGTTTTGAATATGCCTTGAATTTAGGAACTACAGAAACCGATGGTTGTGAAGTAATAACAACTCCTTTAGGAGATAAGTTTCCAAACGGATTATTTGTAGCAATGAATGATAATGATGAGAGTAACTTCTTTTATTATAATTTAAGTAGGTTGAAAGAACCTGTAGATGCTGAACAATAATTACTGTTAATTCAATTTAGAATACATTTTATATTCAAAAAAGAAGCCTGGCATTTGCTAGGCTTCTTTGCATACAAATGAAGAATTAGCTATTAACCTTCAAAATATATCGCAGAAAATCCTTTTAGCATATTGTTATTTACAGAAGTTGTATCTCCAGAATTTTATCAGAAAAAGCAATAATTTTTTGACTCCCATTGGCTATATCAAGTATATAAGTTATTATATTTCAATAATTAGAGTCTGTAGCGTGTTGATGTTTATCTATTATTGGAATAATATGCGTATCCTAAAATCTACGATTAATTGTATTTCCTTAAGCATTATTCTTTATGATTAAAAAGAAGGATATAATATTATGAATGCAACCTTTTGCCCTTTTCCGTATCTAATTACAAACCAATTAATTCATGAAAAATAGTTTAGCTATTATTCTAGGGATATTTTCACTGTTTTTAATCTCTTGTGATAGTGATAATGATAAAGAAGAAATAGTTGTGCGGAAATTCTCATTTACTGATTTTCCTCAGGAGTGGAAATTAGTTGGAGTTCGATCTGCAATGATTCCTAATGCTGAGGTTGAAAAGGATTTAGATTATAATGAAAGTTATACCTTTTATGAAGATCATACTTTTCAGAAAAAATCGAATGTTGAAGGTGAAGTCCATATTGCTGAGGGTGTGTTTTCTATAAATGACAGTGAAATTATAATGCTAGAATATGGGGAAGAATCAAATTTAATAGCAAATTGTAGCAGCCGATCTAAAATAGAAAACCTCAATTTTTCGGAAGATCAGCTAGTGAATGGTAGTTGGGTAGCTTGCGACGGCCCATACTTATATTATAAAAGAATAGAGTAAAATTTACAGGTTTATTAAAAAATCCCGTTCAAATACTGAACGGGATTTTTTAATTTTTTTCTAGTTTCTAGTATCTGTAGTATTCAGGCTTAAATGGTCCTTCAACTTTAACACCAATATATTGAGCTTGATCTTCTCTTAATTTCGTTAATTCAACACCAATCTTTTCAAGGTGTAAAGCAGCCACTTTTTCATCTAAATGCTTAGGTAGCATATACACTTTGTTTTCGTACTTATCGGTATTATTCCAAAGTTCGATTTGTGCCAAGGTTTGGTTGGTGAAAGAGTTACTCATAACAAAACTTGGGTGACCGGTAGCACATCCTAAGTTCACCAAACGTCCTTCAGCAAGAAGAATGATATCTTTACCATCGATAGTGTACTTGTCTACCTGTGGTTTGATTTCATCTTTAGTTTCACCATAGTTGTTGTTTAACCAGGCAACATCAATTTCGTTATCAAAATGGCCAATATTACATACGATGGTTTTATCTTTCATTGCTAGGAAGTGCTCGCCACGAACGATATCTTTATTTCCTGTTGTAGTAATTACAATATCAGCTTTTTCAACTACAGTTTCAAGGCATTTTACTTCGAAACCATCCATTGCTGCTTGTAATGCACAAATAGGATCCACTTCAGTAACTGTAATAATAGCACCAGTTCCTTTAAAAGATTGTGCGGTTCCTTTACCAACATCTCCATAACCACAAACTACAACACGTTTACCAGCAAGCATAACATCGGTAGCACGACGAATAGCATCTACAGCACTCTCACGACATCCAAATTTATTATCAAATTTAGATTTGGTAACCGAGTCGTTTACGTTAATTGCAGGCATAGGAAGTGTTCCGTTTTTCATACGCTCATAAAGACGGTGCACGCCAGTTGTTGTTTCTTCAGAAAGGCCTTTTACGTCTTTTGCTAAATCAGGATATTTATCTAATACCATATTGGTTAAATCCCCACCATCATCAAGAATCATGTTTAATGGCTTGCGTTCTTCACCAAAGAAAAGTGTTTGTTCAATGCACCAATCAAATTCCTCTTCCGTCATTCCTTTCCATGCGTAAACAGGTATTCCAGCTTCAGCAATTGCAGCAGCAGCTTGATCTTGGGTAGAGAAAATATTACAAGAACTCCAAGTAACTTCAGCACCAAGAGCTTTAAGTGTTTCAATAAGAACAGCAGTTTGTATCGTCATGTGTAAACAACCTGCAATGCGAGCACCTTTAAGCGGTTGTTCTTCTTTATATTCTTCACGAAGCGCCATTAATCCCGGCATTTCAGCTTCGGCTAGTTCAATCTCTTTACGCCCCCATGCAGCAAGGGAAATATCTTTTACTTTATACGCCGTATAAGGCACTGTGTTCGTAGACATATTATTATATTTGATTATTCTGTAATTTAATAGCGCAAAAGTAATTAATATTTAATAAACGGGCATGCCTCTTTTCAAAACAATAACACCGCGACAGGGAACTAAAGTATTCATTTGGAAGGTAGAAGAATCTTTTGAATGGCTTAGCAAAGGCATAAAATTAACCAATCATTGTGAAAGAAGAGTTGCAGGTATGAAATCTGAAATTCATCGTCGTGGTTTTATGAGTATTCGGCATTTAATGGCTGAAGCCGGGTATGTAGATCAGGATCTGTGGTACGATGAATTGGGAAAACCACACCTAAGCGACGGGCAATATATTTCGATCAGCCATTCTTTTAATTTTACCGGAATTATTGTTAGCGATCAGCCGGTAGGAATTGATATTGAAAAACAGCGCGATAAAATATTGAAAATAGCTAATAAATTCACTCCTCTTAAGGAATATCATACATTAGCTAATGAAGAAGCGATTATTCGTAAGCTCACTATTGTTTGGGGTGCTAAAGAGTCTATCTATAAAGTGCATGCGCAGCCCGGATTAGGTTTTTTACAACATATTAATATTAAAGATTTTGATTTTGAGGATGCCATTACTTACGGAACTGTTACTTTTGAAGGTAGAAAAACTGAGTATAAATTGGAGTTTTTAGAGTTTGAAGACTTTACCTGCGTTTATACTTTCTTGATAAATTAAGAATTGATGCCTAAAATTTTAGATGCTATTGTAAAAGCATCCAAAAGCAATAAAAAATTGCTTGCCGTTTTGATTGATCCCGAAAAATTTTCTGAGGAAAAGTATGTGGCTTTTTTTCAGAATTTACCTGAATCGACTACGCATATTTTTATAGGTGGTAGCACGGGGAATACAAATCAGACTGAAATTTGTGTTGATTTTGTAAAAGCCAAAACCAAATTACCGGTAATCCTTTTTCCGGGAGATAAAAGCCAGATAACTAAAAAAGCAGATGGTATTTTGTTATTAAGTTTATTGTCTGGTAGAAACCCTGAATATCTTATAGAACAACATATAAAAGCAGTGCCTAAATTGTTGAACGCCAGTTTGGAAATTATTCCCACTGGCTATTTACTATTAGACGGTGGAACTCAAAGTGCTGTAGCAAAAGTAAGCCAAACAAAGCCAATCTCTCAAAAGGATATTCCATTAATTACCCATACTGCGATTGCCGGGGAAATGATGGGAAAAAAATTGCTTTATTTAGAAGCGGGTAGTGGAGCGATTGTACCTGTATCTGAAGAAATTATTGCTGAGGTAAAAAAAGACCTGAATATTCCGTTAATTGTAGGTGGCGGAATTCGAAATTCAAGTCAATTGCAAAAAGCCTTTGAAGCAGGAGCTGATTTGGTAGTTATAGGAACAGCTTTTGAAAATGATGAATTTGAAGATTAAGAAGTAGTTAGTATTGAGTAGTTCTAAATTAGAAGATTAGACTGTAGAAAGGAGGTAGAATTTTGAATTGTTGTAAAGCAAAACCTGGATTCAGAACATAAGGATCAAGAGAATTTAAATTCTAAGTTTAATAAAAAAACGCCATCCTCTTCTGTAGAGAGAAAAGGATAACGTCATTTCAACTTCATCTACTATGCGTAAACTTCAGTTAAAAACTGTTGCATAGTTTTTGTTTTTCGACCAAGAATTTTTTCTAGATCGGTAGTATCAAAATCAAATTCATTATTAGCAATACCTTGGCTAAACATGCTAAGCATGCCAACAATTTCAGTTGGTAAACCAACTTCTTTCATTTGTGCTTCGAATTCATCTACAGAAGGAGAAACATAAGCAATCTCTTCACCTAATATTTTGGTTAAAATTTCACTAACTTGTTGGTAGGAAATTTTTTCATTTCCATTAAATTCATAAATCTTATTGATATGTTCTTTAGGTGAAATCAACATTTTAGCTTCTGCATCCGCAAAATCTTCTCTGGGAACATAGGCAACTTTTCCGTCTTCTGTAGGAAGGTAAATAGATTTAGTTTTTAAAAGCTGTTCTTTATCGCCAATAAACATAGGTACAACATCGCTATACAAATTATGGCGTAAAATGGTATACTGTAAACCGGAATCAATAATAGTTTGTTCAGTTTTTAGATGACTGTTAACAACAGGAGCTAGCGGCGCATCAGTAGATTCTGTTTTTTTTACAGTACTGGTATAAAATATATGTTTAACAGTATTTGCTTTAGCTGCTTCAACCACGTTTTTATGTTGTTCTAATCGGGCGCTCAAATCACTTCCGGAAATTAAATAAACTTGCTCTATATTTTTAAAAGCTTCCTGTAATTTTTCTAAGTTATTATAATCGGCTACTCTAACATCTAAACCTTTAGATTGGTATTCTTTTACAATGTCTTTTTCAGTGTTTCTAACTAAAACGGCAATCTTATCTGTTTCCACGTTTTGTAGTAAGTTCTTAACAACAAGCTGACCTAAACTTCCGGTTGCTCCGGTAATCAATGTCTTTTTCATTTCAATTTTATTTAATTACTAATAGATATTTAGTTACTTTTGGTAAGTAAATATAACTAAAGAGAAAGGAATAATCAAGAAGTTTCAGATTCGGAATTTAGTTACTAATCAGTAACTAATATTGAAAATCAATATATTATGTTTAAAAAAAATGAAATAAATTATACAGACACAGAAAATTGTCCGGTGCGTAATATCTTAGATCGGTTTGGAGATAAGTGGTCTACATTAGTGATTCTGATATTAGGAGAGCAGGAAATATTGCGTTTTAATGAACTTCAGAAAAAAATTGGGACTATTTCTCAGAAAATGCTGACTGTAACTTTAAAGAAATTAGAGTCAGACGGATTAATTTCCCGAAAGGTGTATCCGCAAATACCACCAAAAGTGGAGTATGCTTTAACTGAGCTTGGTTTAAGTTTATTACCGAAATTGACTAGTTTGGTACAGTGGGCTAATGAAAACATGAGTGAGATAAATAGTAATCGTGCTAAATAAACCCTAATTCGGTAATTATTTTAAATAATCTAATTGTGAGGGTTCTCCTACTAAGTTTTGGTAGGTATTTAAAGATACCTCAAAATATTTATTTTGTATTTTTAAAATAGGGTTTTGCTCATAATGTTCAGGTAGTAAAAAGTGAATAGTGTTTTTATCTATTTTCCTTGCCACGAAAGTATATTGAGGGTTTATCTGGCTTGTAAATCGTATTAATTCTCGTTTAATATTGGTTTGAAGTTGTTTTTCTTGGTGATCTCCTGTAACTGTTATTTTATGACTAGTAGAGATGCACACATAGCGATTAATATTTCTAAGCATCCGAATATCTTGCTCATCAAAAATGTAAGCATCAGTTTGGGTATGCTGAGTCCACTCTTTTTGTAGAGTGGGATATTTAAAATGTCCTTTCCAACTATCAATTTTTAAAATGAAATAGGTTTCATTATTGTGAGAAATACTTTGCAAGGTTATATTATTAAAATTTTGATAACTCATAGCCATTTTTACTGTTTGGCTGAGTGATTTTTCTTTAATAAAATTAAGGTTAGGAATATAGTTATCTCTGTTAATCCATGAGTCTTTATCTTTATTATATATCCATCCTGTGGCCTTTTCTATTATTTTCTTTGGTGAAGAAAAGGGTTTTGTAGGTAATGAAGATTGACCTACGATAATGTTTATGTTGAAAACGTGTACTAGAAGAAAGAGTACAACAATTTTAGATTTCATACGATTTAGTAATTAGAGTTATGGTTTTCTGAAAAGAATTGGAACGATTTTTCTAAATTTTTAATACTATCAAATAATTTTTTTTGATTACTAAGTATAGATTCGATCATTACATAAATTTCCGGATAATTTTTATTTGTAAGTTGTGGTGAATAATCTATAGGGCAATTTTTTGTATTTTCAAGCATGCTGCCTTCATTTGTGAGTAACCATTTTAGATTGTATTTTGGGAAAGCGCGAGAGAAATTAGCAATTACTTCAGCACTTGGATAACTGTTTCTTTTTTTTAGCATATTTAAATATCCACTAGATTTTAACAATTTTCGTTCGAACTCTGCTTTATTCATTCCTTCTCTTTTCCTTATGATTTCTAAACGTTCAATCATGATGCAGGGCTAAGTTGAATTTTTTAAAAAAAATACTCACAATTGTTTGTATTATTAGATAATTGTTTGTAATCTTGTGTATAAGACTATAAATATAGTTTTTCTAGTGTTAAACACAAAAGGGTGTTCCTTATTGTGCTTGTTTCCTTTTATATTTTTTGAATGACGGTTTAGGATGCTATTTTCTATTTTTAGCATAAATCAAATTGTTTCTTTACTATAATTTATCTTATTTTTGATATAAATATATTCCATGTTTTACAGAAATATTTATGGATCAAATTTCTGATTTTTTTCTAAACTATTATAGAGACTCCTCATTACTTAATATTGTTCTAGAAACCATAGTGTTTATTTTTGGTATTTTGAGTGTCTACTATTCAAAAAAAGAAAATATACTGGTTTATCCTACAGGTTTAGTGGCTACAATAATTACGGTTTACTTATTGTTCAAAGCTGAGTATTATGGGGATATGATGATGAATTTCTACTATTCTGTAATGAGTATATATGGTTGGATTAACTGGGCTAGAAAGAAAGATGGTGAGCCAATAGTGCCAATCTCTAGAACAAATTCAAAAGAGAAAATAATTGGGTTCGGATTATTCATACTTACTATGCTAGTAACATTTGCTGTTTATAAGGCATTTGGCAGAGAGATTGAAACCGCAAATTATATTGATATTTTTACTTCAGGAGTCTTTTTTACTGCAATGTGGTATATGGCTATAAAAAAGTTAGAAAACTGGACCCTTTGGATTTTTGCAGATTTAATTACAGTTCCGTTGTATGCATACAGAGGTTTAGGCGTGTTAGCGTTACAATATGTTATTTTTACAGTTATGGCAATTCAGGGATATATTGTTTGGAAAAAGAGTCTCAATCAAGGCCACGTAAACTAATAAATGGATTTTATCCGGTATTAAAATTTTAGTGTCAATTATTTAAAATCGAACAAAATCGAAAGTATAGCAAGTTTTAGGTAGTTGCTGGTCAACCAAATTTTTACTTAAAAAATGGCTTAATTAAATTACAATAATGAATAATTTATATTTTTAGAGTTATTTAGTTAAAGGCTGTTTTTAAGATTATTACGGTTTTATATGCATAGCTAAAATTATTAAATATGCGTTAAATACCCCTAGCTATCTCTATATTTTAACGTATATTCACATATATTCGGTTTCTAAAAATCAGAAAATTATTTTTAGGAAATTCAAGTAAGTCTATTTTCTTAAAAAGATTTAAATAAAATACCAATAATTAACCAACCAATTAAAACAAACCACCAACGTGAAATTTAACGAATCAGACATTTTACAAATTCAGGAAAAGGGTTTAACCAAAGAAGAAGTTGAACGTCAAATACAAATTTTTAAAAGAGGGAATATAAAAGTAGATATTCAAGAAGCAGCAACGCTTTCTAATGGAATTTCTGCTATTTCTGATGAACAACGTACAGATTATATTCGCGATTTCGAACATAAAAAAGATGAGCTAGATCTTTTAAAATTCGTGCCGGCATCTGGTGCTGCAACAAGAATGTTTAAAGCATTACATAATTTTGTATTCGAATTCGATCCAAAATCGGAAGATTTACGTGAATATTTAGATAAAAAGGGAGATGCTAGTTTACAGCTATTTTTCAATAATATTGAGCAACTTCCTTTTTACGATGCAGCAATGAAAGCTTCAAAAGAAGATTATTCAGATTTTGATAATTTAAGTAACGATGAGCAAAAAAAGATATTTGCTGAAAATGTACTTTATTCTAAAGGGCTTGGGTTAAGTGATCTTCCTAAAGGTTTAGTTCCTTTTCACAATTATGATGGGACAATAGTAACTGCTTTTGAAGAGCATTTGTACGAAGCCGCAAATTATGCTAATAGTAATGGTATAGTAAAATCTCATTTTACAGTTGGGCAAGGCGACAAAGAAAAATTTGAAGCTGAATTTGATAAAATTAAAAATAGAGTTGAAGAAAAAACAGTTCTTAAATTTGATATTTCTTATTCTTATCAAGACCCAAAAACTGATACTATTGCTGTAGATGATGAGAATGCTCCTTTTAGAACAGAAGAAGGGAAAATGTTCTTCCGTCCTGGAGGGCACGGTGCTTTAATCGATAATCTAAATCAGCAAGATGCCGATTTAATTTTTATAAAAAATATAGATAACGTAGTAACTTGGGCTAACTTAGGTGACGTTGTAGATTACAAAAAAATGTTAGCCGGTAAATTGATTGAGCTTAGAGCGAAAAGCTTTAACTTAATTGAAAAATTAGGAAATAACCCGTCTGAAGAAGTTAATAAAGAAGCTATAAACTTTTTGAAAAAAGAGTTATTCGTAAAATCAGTTTCCGAATCTGAGTCAGCTGCTGAACTAATTGAAAAATTAGATAGACCTTTACGTATTTGTGGAATGGTTAAAAATGAAGGAGAACCAGGAGGAGGCCCTTTCCTAGTAAAGGATGAAGAAGGAGAAATTTCATTGCAAATTATTGAAGGAGCACAAATTGATGACGATAACCCTGAGCAAGTAAAAATTGTTCAAGAATCGACTCATTTTAATCCGGTAGATATTGTTTGTAGCATTAAAACTCCTAAAGGAGATACATATAATTTAAATGATTATGTAGATCCTAATATGAGTTTTATAGCTAATAAAACCAAAGACGGAAAACCATTAAAAGCTTTAGAACGTCCCGGATTATGGAATGGTGCAATGGCAAAATGGAATACCGTTTTTGTGGAAGTTCCTGTAACTACATTCAATCCTGTTAAAACAGTATCCGATTTACTGAAAGATAGCCATCAGCCGTCTTAAAAAGTAAACATGAGTAATAAAGAAGAACTAATAAAAGAACTCGATTTTAGAGCCGTTAAAAGTAGTGGTCCGGGAGGGCAACATGTAAATAAAACAGCTTCTAAAGTCGAGTTATATTTTGATATAAATGCATCTGATGCTTTAAATGAGATTCAGAAATCAAGAATTCAACATAAATTTCCTACACGTATTACTAAAGAGAATGTGCTTGTTCTACAAAATAGTAATTCCAGAAGTCAGCATAAAAATAAAGAGATTGTCACTAAACAATTTTTAGAGATGATCGAGATTGGAATTAGACCACCAAAAATTCGTAAAAAAACGAAGCCTAGTAAAATGGCCAAATTAAAACGATTAAAAGAAAAGAAGAGGCTGTCTGAAAAAAAACAAAATAGAAAAAAACCTTTATAGTTTTGTGTAAAATTTCTACATTTTTAAAAGGTTTCTACATTTTTCTCTACACCTATCTTTTTGGATATTTCTTAGTTTTCTAGTTTAATTTGCTGTTTTATAGTTTTTTATGTTTGTTTTTGGTACATGTTTATGTACTGGCATAATTTTGAATGATTTAAATAGTGTTAGGGTTATTGAAAGATTTTGAATAACTAACGCAACAGACTGCTAGGCTGTTGTATAATTTAGATTTTCGGATTAAGAAGAGGCTGTGGTGGCCTCTTTTTTTATTTATTTTTATGATTAATGTATTGATTTTCAATTTTTTAATTTGTTTTTGAATTATTGGGCACAATTATTTCTATAAATAAAGTATAAAAGTAGGCTATCAGTTATTCAACTAAAAAAAAACATATATGAAAAAGACAATTTTATCAACTTTATCAACACTTACTATCACCGCTTTATTTTTTGCAACTCAAACAATTAGTGCTCAAGAGCCTGTTGAAAAAAAGCAAGATACAATTAGCCAGAATCAAGAAATAGAGGAAGGTTTTTCTGAGATTGAAGTAATTGCACTGCCTCAAGCTATAAAAGATGCAGTAATGATTGATTTTAGTGCTATTGCATCAAAGGCATGGGTAAATCATACGGGTGATAAGAAAGTATATAAATTAAGCATTCAAACAAGCGGAGATCCTAAAATTGTGTATGCAGATAAAGAAGGAAATTGGATAAAGAAAGAAGATATTTAATAAATACTATATCCGATATAAAAAGAGACCAACTTTTCGGAGCTATTTTTAAAATAAACTGTAGATTTCTAAAAACACTACTACTAACTAACCAAAATTTTCTAGAAAGATATAGTATAATTACTAATAGCAAAATGGAAATTAGATTTTAATTATATTCGTAAAAAAAGACAGAGGCTTATAAAGCCTCTTTTTTTATATTTAATTTAAAGTAATTGCTATTTAGTTTTCTAAATTTGTATTCTGTTTTAAAAATAAATTATGCCGAAAGTTCTGATTGTTGAAGATGATGTTCCATTTGGAACGATGTTAAAAACATTTTTAGCTAAAAGAGGTTATACTACTAAAGTATGTTTTTCCGGAAACGATGCTTTACAAGAAATTGATAACGAATCCTATAATTTAGTTTTAACAGATGTCCGACTTCCCGATATCGATGGTCTTCAAATATTAAAACAAGTAAAACTTAAAGACTCGGCTACACAAGTGGTAGTAATGACGAATTACGCCGAAATAAGTATGGCAGTAAAGGCAATGAAAGATGGAGCCTTTGATTACGTAAGTAAACCATTCCGGCCAGAATCAATATTACAAACGATTGAGAACGCTCTAGAGCAGAGGGAAGTTGCTAAACAAGAAATACCTTTTAAAAAACAGGCTGAAGAAAAACCTTCAAAAAGCGATAAACCTAATTCTGCATTTATAAAAGGAGTGAGCGATGCTTCTCGAAAATTGAACGATTATATCGAGTTGGTAGCACCTACCAATATGTCGGTTTTAATTACCGGGGAAAGTGGCACCGGTAAAGAGCATGTTGCCAAAAGTATCCATAAGCAAAGCAAACGTAAAGATGCACCATTTATAGCAGTAGATTGTGGTGCAATTCCTAAAGAGATAGCTTCTAGTGAATTTTTTGGACATATTAAAGGTTCATTCACCGGAGCTATAAATGATAAAGTTGGGCATTTTAAAGCAGCAAATGGAGGAACTTTATTTTTAGATGAAATAGGAAATCTTAGTTACGAACTGCAAGTGCAGTTATTACGAGCTTTACAAGAGCGAAGGATAAAACCGGTAGGGAGTAATAATGAGATTGAAGTCGATATTAGAGTGGTAACAGCTACTAATGAAGATTTGGCACAAGCGGTGAAAAAAGGAGATTTTCGAGAGGATTTGTACCATCGATTAAACGAATTTTCTATAAAAGTTCCGGCTCTTAAAGACCGAAAAGAAGATTTAATGCTTTTTGCAGATCATTTTTTAGAAGAAGCAAATGTAGATCTCGAAAAAGAAGTAGTCGGTTTTACCGATCCTGCAATTCAAGCCTTCAAAAACTACTCTTGGCCAGGAAATTTAAGAGAACTAAAAAATATGGTTAAAAGGGCTGTATTGCTTACACAAAGCGACCTTATTCCTATGAAAGTGCTTCCGCACGAAATTGCTACTGCTGAAAAAAGTGATGATGATTATGGGCTTTTCAAAAATAAAAATGAAGAAAAACTCATTTTGGAAGCTTTAGAAAAAACAGGAGGCAACAAAAGTAAAGCAGCCAGAATACTCTCTATAGACCGAAAAACCCTGTATAATAAATTAAAACAGTACGATATTAAGCTTTAATTTCTTGATTTAAAAGTTCAAGAAGTTGTTTAAAATCAGCAGTCAGTTTTTCAAATTCCGACTGACTAATACTATTATTATGTTCTAATTTTTCTAGTGGTTGTATTAGAGCATTAGCTTGCATTTGTTTTAGCATAGGAAGCATTTTATGAGCAATTTGTGATAAATCTTTATGATCACCAGCTTCCCAAAACGCTTCTAATTTTTTTATATTTTCTTTTGTACTTTCTATAAATGAAGCTAAAATAGAAAACATCGCTTCCGTGTCTTCTCCTGAAAATAAATAAATATCATCAAGATTATATAATGAGTTTGATTTGTGAATTTTTATTTCCGAATTTTCATTATTCTTAACGGTATCAGGTTGCTTGATAGCTAAAACATCACAAATTTTATTAAGTAGGTTGGTAGGTTTAAAAGGCTTGGTAAGTTTAGCAGAAAAACCGGTTTGTATGTAGGTAGTTTCTTCCATATCGGTACGCCCGGAAAGTGCAATAATAGGTATTTTTTGTAAAGAAGGAATTTTTCGTACAGCGTTTATGAACTGAAATCCGTCCATCACCGGCATTTGAATATCGGTAAGAACTAAATCAAAATTACCTTTGCTTAATTTTTCTAAACCTTCTTTACCATTTTCTGCCGTTTCAAATAGTATATTTTTACTTTTTAAAAATTCTAAAGTTAGTGATAGTTGTGAGGGTTCATCATCGATTACTAAAACATGAATATTAGAAAGATCTAAATTAGTTACTTCCCGGCTTTTTTCTGTAGTAGCTTCAATAGATTTAGAAGCCAATTTTTTTACAGGAATGCTTACAGAAAATTCACTTCCTTTTCCCTGTTCGCTTTTAAGTGAAATATGTCCATTTAATAAGCTTGTTAGGCTTCTAGTTATGGTTAAACCTAATCCGCTTCCGCCATATTTTTTTTCAATACTATTATCTTCTTGGCTAAATTCTTCAAAAATAATTTCTTGTTTTTCTTTAGAAATACCAATTCCAGTATCAGTAACCTTTATTAAAAGTTGATATATATTTTCGTTTTGATGCAATACAGAAATACTAACTATAATTGATCCTTTTTCGGTAAATTTATAAGCATTGGTAATAAGGTTGGCGATAATCTGCTTAATCCTAAATGGGTCGCTTAAAAATTGATTTTCGGTTTCTGGTGAGGCATCAATACGGATTTCTAACTTTCTATTTGTTGTAGCCGGAATATTATTGTAAACAGTATCAGTAATTAATTCTTTAGGAGTAAAAGGAAGTTCTTCTATAACCATTTTACCAGCTTCTAATTTGGAAAGATCCAATAAATCGTTAACTAGTCGTAATATAAAGTCAGAGGATTTGGTAATATGTTCTAGATAATGTTGCTGTTTGGTGGCAAGTTTTGTTTTTTTTAGCAAATCTGAATAGCCGATAACTGTATTTAAAGGTGACCGTAAATCGTGTGTAATGGTTGCCATAAATTGTTCTCTTCGTTTTAAGAGTGTTTCTGCAAAATTTTTGGCTTTTTCTAATTCAATTCGGTATTGTTGGCTGCGGCGAACATCTTTAATAATTAGAATTAGAAATAATAAAATAAAAACAACACAAATCACACCTGAAATTAGCATAATAAAAACAGTATCTTCTAAGGTGTTTTGGGCTTTATTGGTTCGTATAAAAGCTGCTTTTCGTTCTTCAGCTTCAATATTTGCTAAAATTTTTCGAAGTTGTTGGTTTAAAACCATATCGTTATTTAGCAAAGCATTTTCTTTCTCTAGAACGTTATTCCTAAATTTTTTATTAGCATACTGTAATTCATGTAATACTTTTTTTACAGAATTTACAAGGGAATCTGCTGTTTGATTGGTAAGCGATTTAGCATTATCTGCTTTTGCGTATTCTAACCATTTTATTAAAACACGACGTTGATGGGGTTTTAAGTCGGTGAAACGCCCTTCGTAAGAATTATTGGTAATAAAGGTCTCATTTACGCGTTTTAGTTGGCGCATTACTTGTTGATATATGTCGGTATTTCGATCTTTTTCCCGTAAATCAACTAAAGCTTTAAGGTTTTCCGTTTTTAAGTCTAGTAGTTTATAAATACTATCTAGTTCTTTATGTACCGTATCGTTTTCATAATACTTTTTGTCTAAAACAGCTAGATTTTTCCTTATAGTATCTAATTGGTCATAATACGATTCAAAATCTTCAGGAGTTCCTGTTTGTATTAATTTGCGACTAACATTTTCTGTTTCATATAAATCACTGGTAATATCGCTGACTAAAAATAATTGCGCATTATTATTATTGTTATTTTTAGCCATATTGCTAAAAATAATTACTCGTGTATAAATAATCCATACAGCCACGCCTACTAAGGCAGCAATTATAAAGTAGCCTGTAATAACTTTTATAGTTATAGAGCGCTTTGTGTTTTCCATAATTTGGAATAATTATTCAAAAATACAGGAATTAAATCAATTCAAATAAATAGAATTTTTTAAAAAAGCGTAGTACATTTGTTACCAATCTCAAAAAGGGGTGCCAATAATTGGCTGAGATTATACCCAAAGAACCTGGGCAGGTAATGCTGCCAAGGGATAGTGTTTTTTAACACGGTAAAACTCCTGAATATGATCCAAATTGAAATTGGAGAAATTCAGGAGTTTTTTTGAAACTTATTAAACTATACTAACAGAATAATGACCCCTTTTATTCGTAAAAATTTTACGGATGAAACAAGTATTACTCAGTTTTAGTCTATTTTTTCTAGCTACATCAGTATGGGCACAACAGTACAAACTTTCCGGAACAGTTACTCGAGAAGGCAAGCCTTTGTCGAACGCATCGGTTTATGTAGAAAAAGCTTCTTCAGGAACACAAACAAATGAATTTGGTAGTTATGAATTGTTGTTAGAAAAAGGAGTTTACAAAGTCGAATTTCTACATGGAAACCGAAAAACAATACAAGTAGACCTTAATTCCGATAAAACTTTAAATGTAGATTTAAGCGGTCTAGAAGAAGTTTTAGGAGAGGTATTTTTACAGTCGGTTCGAGTTAATGCAGAATCGCCAATTACGTATAGTGAATTAAGTAATGAAGAGATTGCCGATAGAAACCTAGGGCAAGATATTCCTACTTTAATGAATTATATGCCCAATGTAGTTACAACATCAGATGCTGGAGCAGGAGTCGGCTATAGCGGAATTCGAGTTCGAGGTAGCGATGCAACTCGTATTAATGTTACAATAAACGGCATTCCATACAACGATTCGGAAAGTCAGGGCACGTTTTGGGTTAATTTAGGAGATTTCGCTTCTTCCGTTCAGAACTTACAATTACAACGTGGCGTAGGTACTTCTACAAATGGAGCTGGAGCTTTTGGAGCTAGCCTAAATATATTAACCGATAATTTCAAGAAAGATCCTTATGCAGAAATAGCTAATACTTATGGCTCTTACAATACTCACAAGCATACGGTGAAATTTAGTACAGGATTGTTTAACGATCATTTTGAATTTAAAGGGAGAGCCTCTAAAATTGAAAGTGATGGCTATGTAGATAGAGCTTCAACCGAGTTAAAATCGTATTTTTTACAAGGAACTTATAAAGATGATAAAACCATAATTAAAGCGATAACATTTGGGGGCACAGAACAAACCTATATGGCTTGGAACGGGATCGATAAAGAAACCTTAGAAACTAATCGAACCTATAACTCGGCAGGAAGATATGTAGATGAAGATGGAAATGTTCAGTTTTACGATAACCAAACCGACAATTATAAACAAGATCATTATCAATTATTATGGAATCAGACTTATACTGAAAATTGGTCTTCAAACATTGCTTTGCACTATACAAAAGGTAAGGGATACTATGAGCAATACCATGAAGGAGCTACATTGAACGATTATAAATTACAAAATTTTATTTTTGAAGGCGAAGAAGTAACCAAGTCGGATTTAGTAGATCAGCAATCACTAGATAACGATTTTTATGGTACCGTATTTAGTTTGAAGTATGAAAACTCAAAATTTGATGCAACCATTGGTGGTGGATTTAATCAATATAAAGGCGATCATTTTGGAGAGGTGATTTATACAAAATTCGCTATGAATAAAGCTCCAGAGGAACGGTATTATTTTAGCGATGCTACTAAAAATGATTTTAATATTTACGGAAAAGTGAACTTTTCAATTGTAGAGAATCTAGCCGGATATGTAGATTTACAGTTGCGTACTATCAGTTACAAAACCGAAGGAATATTAGATAATGGATCGCCTATTGATGTGGACGATAATTTTGAATTTTTTAATCCAAAATTTGGAGTAAACTATAAGTTAAATTCAGAAAACCGATTGTATGCTTCGTATGCAAGAGCAAATCGTGAGCCAAACCGAAGTGATTATAAAAATGGAAATCCAAATTCAGAAAAATTAAACGATTGGGAGCTAGGTTGGCGTCATAATTCAGAATCATTAAAACTGAATGCTAATTTGTACTATATGGATTATCGCGATCAATTAGTACTAACCGGAGCTATAGATAATGTAGGATCTTTTGTAAGAGCAAATAGTGGAAATAGTTATCGATTAGGTTTAGAAGTAGATGCTACTATCCCAATTACTAGTCAATTAAGTATTCGTCCAAATATTTCGTTAAGCCGAAATAAAAATAAAGATTTTAAATCTACTCAAAATGAAGAATTGGTAAATTATGGGGATACCGATATTTCTTTTTCTCCGAAAATTGTTGCCGGTAATATTATAGGCTATACCCCAACTAAAGGGCTTGAGCTTAAATTGCTTTCTAAATATATAGGGAAGCAGTACATGACAAACTTTGAGTTGGAAACCTCACAATTAGATGATTATTTTGTTACTGATTTTAATATTCAATATACTTGGGATTCCGCTCCAATATTTAAAGAAGTAGTGTTTACCGGATTAGTAAATAATATTTTTGATGCAGAATATGTATCCAATGGCTATTACGATCCAAAATGGGGAACCTATTATTATCCGCAAGCCACTATAAACTTTTTAACAGGTATTACTTTACGATTTTAATTCTGTTTGATTTCTTTTAGTTCTAGTGCCTGAAATTCGATAGAATTTTCAGGCATTTTTTTGTGTTTGAAATTTACCATTTTTGGTTTGATCGCTTCTAACCATTACTCTCCTTCTAAGGTAACTTTGTATTAAGTGAAAAATTGAAAATCATGGATATACAACGAAAAATTGCATTGATTACCGGAGGAAGTCGAGGTTTAGGAAAAGACATGGCGCTAAAAACAGCCGCTAAAGGGCTAGATATAATTTTAACCTATAGAAGTAAAAAAGAAGAAGCCGAAAAGGTAGTTGCTATAATTAAAGAAAATGGCCAACATGCGGTGGCTCTTCAACTAAATACTGCTAAGGTTAGTGGTTTCAAAAGCTTTAAGACTACACTTCAGGAAATTTTAGAATCTGAGTATAATGCTGAAAAAATCGATTTTCTGGTAAATAATGCCGGAATTGGTATAAACGAGCCTTTTGCTGAAACTTCCGAAGAAACCTTCGATAGATTGATGAATATTCATTTAAAAGGAGTTTTCTTCTTAACACAAACCTTATTACCATTCTTAAATGAAAATGGTGGAATTGTAAATATATCTTCCGGCTTAGCTCGATTTACCATGCCAGGTTATAGTGCTTATGGGGCCATGAAAGGAGCTGTAGAATCGCTTACTCGGTACCAAGCTAAAGAATTAGGCAAGTTTGGGATACGAGCTAATGCCGTAGCTCCCGGAGCAATTGAAACTGATTTTGGTGGCGGCTTAGTGCGAGACAACGATAAGGTGAATAATCAGGTAAAGCAGGCAATATCGTTAAACCGTGTAGGGCAAGCCGACGATATTGGTGGAGTAGTAGCATTTTTATGTACCGAAGATGCTAAGTGGATAAATGCACAACGTATTGAAGTTTCAGGTGGACAAAATATTTAATCTGCTTATTATTCGCATAATGCGAAAAAGAATTCCGAAGTCTATAAACTGCGGAATTCTCTTTTTATTATTCATATTTATATCTTTATACTAATGGAAAAGACAATTACTCTAGAAGAATTTTACCGAAAAAAGCTAGGGGTATTACCCAGCGATATTCTAAAAAAAACTGGTCAATTTAATGTTTTTCGGTTGCAAGATTATTTTGGGTCTTCTAGGGAAATGCCGTATAGCCGGAAAGATTACTATAAAATAAGCTTAATTTCCGGAGCTAATACAGTGCATTATGCCGATAAAACACTCGAAGTAGAAAATAACATGCTTTTAGTAGCAAATCCTCAAATACCCTATAATTGGGAACCACTTTCCGAAGATAAAACCGGTGCTTTTTGTGTTTTTACTGAAGATTTTATGAGTGGATTTGGAAATTTCAAAGAATATCCAATCTTTCAAAGCAGTGGCACGCCTATTCTTTCTTTAAATGATGCTGAATTTCAACAAATATTGGTTATTTACGAAAAGATGTTTTCAGAAATAAATTCAGCGTACAATTATAAATATGATTTGCTACGGAATATCGTTTTTGAATTAATTCATGCAGCCTTAAAGTTACAACCGGCAGAACTTCGGAAGCAAGCCAAAACAGAATCGAATGCAACAGAGAGAATCACTTCATTGTTTTTAGAATTGTTAGAACGTCAATTTCCTATCGAAAATCCAGTTCAGCAACTAAAACTTAAGAGTCCGGGGGATTTTGCTAATCAGTTAAATATTCATCCTAATTATTTAAATCGAGTTTTAAAAGAAGTGACAGGTAAAACAACTTCAAAAATTATAAGTGAACGAATAGCTCAAGAAGCTCGGGCATTATTAAAACACACAAATTGGAATATTGTTGAAATTTCTTGGTGCTTAGGATTTGAAGATCCGTCGTACTTTATCAAATTCTTTAAAAAAGAATCGTACAAAACTCCGGGAACTTTTAGAAATGCTTAATTGTAAATCCTTAAAATATTTCCGTTTTTTTCTACCCGATAGGGCTTTAGAGAATAGTTACCTTCTCCTTTAGTTAGTTCGCCGGTAATAATACTATATTCGTTACCGCAGCTTGATATGGCAGTTAGTCCTTCAACTCGCATTGGGTCGCAATCGGAGGGAAGGTGGTTTGGATCTGCCAGTTCAAAAGCTATATATTGTTGGTTGTTAATATTATAAATAACAATACCTAAAATGCCAACTCCTTCTTGGTAAGTGGTATAGCTATTGCCCTGAAATTTAAGTTGGTTGTATTCTGCAAAATCCATATTCGCGTTAAAATTAAAACTAACGTCAATTAAATTTGGGTTTTTTGTGTAATTATTATCCGAAGAACAGCTTATAAATAAGCTTATAACAGTAAGTAGACGAAAAATAGGCTTCATTTAAAAAATCTTTTTTTAGCAATTGTAAATTTGCTATATTTGTTAGAATAAGTCCCAAAGTTATTGGGATTTTTTTATTAAAACTATCTAATGAACATGCAATTTATTTTAAAAACAACATATTGTATACGTTAATCCTTTCCACAAAAGGATTTCATTAGGTTAACCAAAATCATGAAAAAACATATTATAGTAAACAAAACTCGTAACAGAGTTGCTTTGCTAATTATAAAACTAAGAAGTTATGAGTAAAGTATCATATTATAGTGCAGAGGGATTAAAAAAATTAAGAGCTGAATTAAATCAACTAAAAGATGTAGAGCGGCCACGAGCAGCCAATGCCATAGCAGAAGCTAGAGATAAAGGAGATTTAAGTGAAAATGCGGAATACGATGCTGCAAAAGAAGCACAAGGATTATTAGAAATGAAAATTTCTAAGATGGAAGAGTTGGTAGCAAATGCACGAGTTATAGATGAATCTCAGTTAGACACCTCTAAAGTTTTGATACACTCGAATGTGAAAATTAAAAATCAAAACAACGGAGCTGAGGTAAACTATAAATTAGTTGCTCAAAGTGAAGCTAGCTTGAAAGAAGGAAAAATATCTGTAGATTCGCCAATAGGGAAAGGATTGCTAGGGAAAAAAGTTGGCGAAGTAGCCGATATTCAGGTTCCTAATGGAATAATGAAATTTGAAGTATTAGAAATCTGGAGAGATTAAAATTAAAGATATCTAAAATTTATAGATCCTTTTCTAATTCTTTAACTAAGAATTTCGAAAAGGATTTTTAATTTTAAAGTATAATCTAAACCAGTAATAAACCATGGCTAGTATATTCACAAAAATTATTAAGGGCGAAATTCCGGCTTATAAAATTGCCGAAGATAGTCAGTTTTTGGCATTTTTAGACATCAACCCGAATGCAATGGGGCATACACTTGTGATTCCGAAACGAGAGATTAATAAAATTTTCGAAATGGATGAACTTATGTATATGGAATTAATGCGTTTTACTAAAAAAGTAGGTGTTGCCTTAGAAAAAACAATTCCTTGTAAACGAGTAGGGATGGCTGTTGTAGGCTTAGAAGTTCCACATGTTCATGTTCATTTAATACCTCTTCAAGATATGACTGATATGGATTTTAGTAAAAAATATGAAATGACTGATGATGAATTTAAAGAAGTGGCAAATTCTATTCACGTAAACTTATAAAATAATAAATAAGTATACAATTGGAAAATTGAGAACAGGATTTATAGCAAGTAATTCCTGTTTTTTTGGCAAATATTAAGCATTTTGGCTTTTGCTAGAATTAGTTTCAGCTACTTTTTTTAGAGCAATTTCAAATGTAGTACCTTTTCCAACTTCACTATGGGCAACGCGTATTTTTCCGTTATGATATTCTTCAATAATTCGTTTAGCTAATGATAAACCAAGTCCCCAGCCTCTTTTTCTAGTAGTATGTCCAGGCTCAAATATTACTTTAAATCGGCTTTTATCAATTCCTTTTCCGGTATCGCTAACTAAAATATAAGCGTTCTTATCGTTCTGTTTAATTTCAAGGCTAATTTCACCTTTCCCTTTCATGGCATCAATTGCATTTTTAACTAGATTTTCTATACACCAACTATACAATTGCTCATTAAGGGGGATTGTAATTTTTTCAGAAGGGACTTTAATTTTAAAATCAATCAACTTAGAGCTTCTAGCTTCCATATATAAAAAACTATCTCGAGTTGCTCGAATTAAATCGGTTGGCTCTAAAAGAGGATCTGAGCCTATTTTGGAGAAGCGTTCAGTTATCATCTCTAAACGTGAAACATCTTTTTCAATTTCACGTATATAAAGCTCATTAACGTTTTCTTGTTTTAAGATTTCTGTCCATCCAATGAGCGAACTTAGCGGAGTACCTATTTGATGTGCTGTTTCTTTAGCCATTCCTACCCATAATTTGTTTTGTTCGTTGTTGCGGGTAGTTGTATAGAAAAAATAAATTGTACCTATAATTAAAAAACCAATAGTAACTAAAGCTAACGGATAATATTTAAGGCTGTTTAATACGGGTGAGTTACCATAATATACTTCTTGCGTTCTAAAGCGATCTAGGTGCATAATAATGGGTTGGTTCTCTGCTTTTAATTCATTCAAATAATTGGTAGCGCGAAGGGTATCTTCTAGAATAGCCGGATCTATATGATAAGCAGATACTATATTGCCATCTTCATCGGTTTGAATGGTAGGAATATTTCTATTGCTGTTTAGTACATTTAAAACTAATGGGTTTAGGTCCGAATTACTGTCAGCTCTATCCAATTCTTTTAGGGCTTCTACCCAAATACTCATTTTGGTACGTTCTTCTTCTTTTAAGCGATTAAAGAAAATTGTAGTATTCCATAAAGCCAAAATCACCACCACTAAACTGGCAAAAATTATAAACCAGCGATTAAATTTCCGTTCGTCACGTATCTTCATGCAGCTTCTTTACATTTAAAAAGCGGTTAAATATAAGCGTTTAAAAATAATTTTTATTGTGCAAGGTAACTTTTAAATTCCTAAGCCTAATTATTACCTTTGCAAAAAAATGAGCGTATGCTAAGTTTACATTCAGCAGAGGAAGGAGATAAGCTGTATAGGCATTTAAGTGCAGCAATAGCCCCAAGACCAATTGCATTTGTAAGTACCTTAGGACTAGATGGTACAGCTAATTTAGCGCCGTTTAGTTTTTTTAATGTATTTAGTGCCACGCCGCCGGTTATTGTTTTCTCACCTGTTACAGGAGAAGATAATACGCTTAAACATACTCATTCTAATTTATTAGCAACTAAAGAGTGTGTGGTAAATGTAGTATCTTACAATATGGTACAACAAATGTCGTTGGCTAGTTTTGGGTTTGAAGAATCTGTAGATGAATTTAAAAAATCCGGATTTCAGAAACAAAGTTCAGATGTTGTAAATGCATATCGGGTAGCTGGTGCTCCTGTTCAGTTTGAATGTAAAGTAAAAGAAATTACAAGTTTAGGATCTCAAAAAGGAGCTGGAAATCTAGTGATTTGCGAAGTTATAAAAATGCATATAGAAGAAGCTGTTTTAGATGAAGAGGGCTATATAAATCCTGTGAAAATAGATTTAGTAGCTAGAATGGGAGGTGATTGGTATAGCCGAGCCAAAGCCGGTTTATTTGAAGTGTCACGGCCCACTAAAGCAATTATAGGGATAGATGCTATTCCTGCTGAAATTAAAGAAAGCAATATTTTAACAGGTAACGATTTAGGAAAATTGGGAAGTGTTTCCCAAATTCCTTCTTTAAAAGAAGCAAAAGAGTTTGTTGATGATGATGCTTTTTTGGTAGAAATTATAGCCACACAAGATCCTGAGGTGATTCATAAACAGGCACAGTTGTTATTGACAGAAAATAGAATTTTAGAAGCCTGGAAATTATTAATAGCAAAATATTAAATAAAGTAGAAAGTAGATAGATGGAAGTACAAGGAAAAATTAAAATGATAGGTGAGACTAAAACTTTTGGAAATAATGGTTTTAGAAAACGTGAAGTAGTAGTAACTACTGAAGAGCAATATCCTCAACATTTATTGGTAGAGTTTGTTCAAGATAAAACCGATTTGTTAAATAGTTATCAAGTAGGTCAGCAAGTAAAAATTGGGATTAATCTTCGTGGTAGAGAATGGGTTAGCCCACAAGGAGAAACAAAATATTTTAATTCTATACAAGGTTGGCGAATAGAAAACTTGCAGGAACAACAACCAGTAGGACAAAATGTTCCGCCACCAGCAGATCAATTTGAGCCGGCGCAAGATTTTAACGATGAGGAATATGACGATCTTCCTTTTTAATACGTAATAAAGGCTTAGCTTAATTTTTGAGCTAAGCTTTCTTTTTTCTTTTTCGTTTATAAAATTATCAATTTGCAAATCTTACAGCCTTTTCACCCTTTTCCAGATATTTCGTTAGCTTCGGAAGATGGTTTGCTTGCTATAGGAGGAACACTAACTGAAGACCGACTTATAGAAGCTTATTCTAAAGGAATATTTCCATGGTATGATGAGTCACAACCTATTTTGTGGTGGAGCCCAGATCCCCGTATGGTACTTTTTCCGCAGCGATTAAAAATTTCTAAAAGTATGCGTCAGCTTTTTAAGAAAGAAGCATTTAAAGTTACTTTTAATGAAGACTTCGAGTATGTAATTGATAATTGTGCGCAAATTAATCGAAAAGGCCAAGTAGGTACTTGGATTACTCCGGAAATGAAAGCTGCATATACTAAACTCCATCAAAAAAACATTGTTCAGTCTATAGAAGTATGGCAAGATGGCCAAATTGTAGGCGGTTTATATGGTATTTATTTAAAAAAACAAAAAGTATTTTGTGGAGAAAGTATGTTTACTAAAGTTAGTAACGCCTCTAAATATGGTTTTATAAGTTTAGTGCGTAAATTACAAAAAGAAGGTGTAAAACTTATCGATTGTCAAGTACATACTTCACATTTAGAAAGTTTAGGGGCAGAAGAAATTCCGAGAAGTGAATTTTTAAAGTATTTAGAAATCCATTAAATAGTAATTGATAAACTACTTATAAAAAATAATTGACTATCCACTTTTTTCAAATAATCCTCATAGCGATACTGTAAACCAACTTTAATTTTACTGCATGGTTTTAAAGCCTTACCGATAGAAATACTAAATCTGTTTCCCGGAATAGGACTTGTTTTTTTTGAAATAGTGTAAAGAAGCTCAGTGCTGGTTCCAATAAAAAAACCTTTATTCTCTATTTGCGATTTGTTTAAAGGAAATTCTAAGGAAAAACGGTATCGCCATCTGTAAAATGTTATATCTCGTATACGTTGTTCAAAACGAATGCGATGGGCTGTTTTTAATAGATTATATTTTCGATAATACGCATATTGCTCTGTAATTCTAACTTCATCGTGATTATTTGTATCGAGAAATTCTTTAAAACGATATAGAATTCCTAAACTTAATTTGCTACTGAGGCTAGTTTTATAACTTGTGAAATGCGAAAATTGAAGATGCTTAGCTGCGAAGTCCCAATCTTCATTTTTGTAAACGATATCTCTATTTTGTACTGAAAAATTATAAGACCATCGAGTTTCTGTTTTAATACTAAGCGAAACGTTTGGATTTATTACAGCACTAAAATTGTTTTGAGCTTGTAAATGGAAGCTTAGTAAGCATATTAATAAAAAAAGTAAATGTTTAGAATAATCGAAAATCATAAATATTTCAGGTAACCTTTTGTTTCAGTACAAAAATACCTTAATAAGTAAAAAGAATTTACGGGTTTGTAAGCTTTTTTATTTCTTCATTCCGAAAGCAGGATTTTTCGTGATCGTTAACCATTCCTATGGCCTGCATAAATGCATATACTACAGTGGAACCAGTAAATTTAAACCCTCTTTTTTTTAAATCTTTACTTAAGTTGTCACTAATTTCTGTAGTAGCTGGTGCTTTTTTATAATCTATTACCGTATTTTGGATTGGTTTTCCATTTACAAAACTCCATATATAATTATCAAAGCTCCCAAATTCTTCTTGAATTTTAATAAAGTTTCTTGCGTTTGTTATTGCGCTGTTAACCTTTAATTTGTTTCGAATAATTCCACTGTCTTTAAGTAGTTCTTGTATTTTTTTATCGGAATAATTCGCTACTTTTTTATATTCAAAATTATCGAACGCTTTTCTGAAATTTTCTCTTTTTTTTAGAATCGTAATCCAGCTAAGTCCTGCTTGAAAAGTTTCTAAAATTAGAAATTCAAATAACTGTTGCTCGTCATGTAATGGAACGCCCCATTCTGTATCGTGATAGTTTTCATACAAATAGCTGCCTAAACACCAGCCGCATTTATGTTTTTGGGTCATATATTTTAAGTCTAATTTTAATTTATTTTAAAATTTATTGAGATTCTATTGTAAAATTAGCCCAGTTTAAAACATTTAAACGTTGATTTTTAAAACTAGAGCTTTCTGATTTATTAAAAATTAGTTCTACTATATTTTCTTCTCTGTTATAGAAAATCAGCCAAGGAGAGCAAATTCTATCGGTAAGTTCAATAGATTTTTCAATCGGATTATTAGTTTCTATTTTATTAAAAATATCAATTTTATAAGCGTTTTCTAATTTATCGTATTCCGATATTTTATATTTTTCAGCAACAGATAAAACTTGGCATACAAATTTGGCAAATTTCTCAGCTTTTGTGATTGAATTTTGATGGGTAGTGATTAATGTTAATTTTAAAAATTGGGTAGCCATACATTTTGCCTAAGGTTTAAAATGGTAGGTAATGGTGCCGGGTTGGTTATCTTTTCCGGAAAGTTCGGTGAATTTTGCTTCAGAGGCATATAGTAGCGCATTATCTACCAAACATTTATTATCTGAAGTAGAACTGGCTTTATTGAAAGAAGTTTCGGTAACTCGGCCGGCTTTATTTACTTGAATATTAATTACAATTTTTCCGCCCATATCACAAGTATAAATGGGATTTGGAATAGAAACAGCATTTCTTCCTAATAAGTTAAAAGAAATTGAACTGTTTTTTAAGCTACCGGCTTTCGTGCTAATTTTAGAATTGG
Source organism: Zunongwangia sp. (assembly GCF_048269745.1). Taxonomy (NCBI): domain Bacteria; kingdom Pseudomonadati; phylum Bacteroidota; class Flavobacteriia; order Flavobacteriales; family Flavobacteriaceae; genus Zunongwangia; species Zunongwangia sp. The sequence goes on from NZ_JBLXIB010000001.1 coordinate 397,623, forward strand.
AATTATCACCATCCGATTGTTGTTGTGCTTTTTTATTCGATTTGGAAATTGTATAATTTCCTGATGTAGCTGTGTTTTTAGAATTTTCGGAAACTTCTTTTTTAGCAGCAGAATTTTTTTCAAAAATTTTGTTTAACTGTTTATTGAAATTAACTTCTCTAGCTTCCGAATTTTGATTAAAAGCTCGGTGCGTTTGTAGCTTATCGGTAGGTTTATTTTCTTGCTCTTTTGGTTTTTCAACTTCTTTTTTTTCTTGATTTACTTTAGAAAAAGCTTCAAGATCAACTAAAAACTCACTGTTTTTACGCGAATTATTGCCTAAGTGCCAATTATACAACACTAAAAGTAGTACTAGAAATACCGAAATAGTGAGTAATAAGGCCTTATGTTTTTCAAGAAATGGCATAAATCTCTTAAGCGATTTTTTTGTGAAGTTAATATCTTTAAAATTTATAATCAAAAGAAACGGCTTTAGGTTTTTAGTGAAAAAAGGTTTCTATATAGTTGCATAATGTACACCTAAAAATGTTAATATTGTTTTAAAAAAAGTGAAATAGTATTAACAATTTTGGGTATTTTAGTAGGTAAACTAATCATCAATTAAAATGAAAAAAATAATACTATCTTTCTTTTTATTAAGTGTCTCGTTCATTATTTCAGCCCAAGAAAATGAAACAACTATCGATTCTACAAAACATGAATTGAAGTTGAATTTAGGGATGGCTGTTGCAGGTATTCCAGAACTAACATATGAGTATTTTTTAGAAGATAATAGCAGTATTGGTTTTGCGGTAGGAATTGGATTAGACGAGGCAGAAGATTTGGCTTTACGTTTTATTGCTACCCCTTATTACCGATTGTTTTTCGGGAAAAAACAAAATGCGGGTTTTTTTATTGAAGCCAATGCTGCTTTAGCTTCGTATCGAGATGTTTATCTCGATTATAGTTACACTGGCTACCCAAAAATGCATGATGAAAAGAATACCAATTTTGGTTTAGGGGCAGCCGTAGGGTTTAAACTGTTAACTCGTAATAATTATGTGGGCGAAATTTATGCCGGTGCGGGCAGACTTTTTGGCGATAGTAATGATTATGAGGTTTACCCTAGGCTAGGAGTATCTATCGGTAAGCGTTTCTAAAAATCTGAAATGGGCCTTGGTAATTGTTTTTCAAAATTATCAAGGTTTACACTATTTTCTATACGAAAATCACCGATTTTAGTTCTTCGTAATGTAGAGAGATGCGCTCCGCTTTCTAACTTTTGTCCAAAATCGTGAGCTAGGCTTCGAATGTAAGTCCCTTTGCTGCATACCACTTTAAAATTGATATTTGGAAATGCAGAAGCATCCGTTTCAAATTCTTCGATAGTAATTGCTCTGGGTTTTATTTCTACAGCTTCCCCTTTTCGGGCATATTCATATAGCCGTTTTCCATCTTTTTTTAGTGCAGAAAATACAGGCGGATATTGTTCAATTTCGCCTATAAAATTATTCTTGATTTCTTCGATTTTTGCTTCAGAAATATGATCGATAGGAAAACGTTGGTCAATTTCGGTCTCCAAATCGTAAGAAGGTGTCGTTGCCCCAAGTGTAAAAGTTCCTGTATATTCTTTTATTTGCCCTTGAAGCTCTGGAATTCGTTTAGTAAATTTTCCGGTACAAATAATTAAAAGCCCTGTAGCTAATGGATCTAAAGTGCCGGCGTGTCCAACTTTGATTTTTTTGATGTCACAGCTTCTCCGAATCATCCAACGTACTTTATTAACGAGCTGAAAAGACGTCCAGTTTAAGGGTTTATCAAAAAGTAAGATTTGACCTGTCTTAAAATCTTCAGCGGTAATAGTAGTGTAATTCATGAAAAAAATCTGTTTTGGTTTCAAACTTAACCACAAATTTAGAACTGGCGTAGGTAAAATTTGAGTTTTTATAAAATGCTGTAATTTTAAATTACCAATCTGTATTCAGTTTGAAATAAACACAAGTTTTTATTAAGGCTAAATTATATTTTAAGCAAAATATCCAAAGCCAATAGCCAGAATACCTACAATAAAACAGTAAATAGAGAAATAAGAGAGTTTACTTTTTTTCACTAAAGAAATCATCCAAGTACAGGCAACCAACCCCGATAAAAATGCAGCTATAAAGCCTATAATAAGGTGTGAGCCTGCTACAGCTTCTTCAGTAATGTTACCATCTAATAAATCTTTTGCTATTTTACCAAAAATTAGTGGAACAACCATTAAAAATGAAAAACGAGCTGCTTTAGTTTTATCGTTTCCTAATAATACTGAAGTAGAAATTGTTGATCCACTTCTCGATATTCCAGGTAACATGGCGATAGCTTGAGAAACTCCTATTACAAACGAATTCATAAAGCTTACTGGTTTCCCCGTATCTTTTGCTTTATCGGCTAGCCATAAAAGCAGTGCTGTAATTATTAGCATGAATCCTACAAATACTACACTTCCACCAAATAATTCTTCTAGATAATCTTCGAAGAAAATGCCAATTAAAGCAGCAGGAATCATTGAAATAATAATTTTAGCTGAAAATTTTGTTTCCTCATTCCATTTAAATTGAAAAAGACCTTTAAAAATATCGAATATGTCTTTTCTAAATACAACAATGGTACTTAATGCCGTTGCAAAATGTAAAACAACGGTAAACATCATTGATTCTTCAGGAAGACTACTATCTCCTAAAATAGCTTTTCCTAATTCTAAATGGCCACTAGAAGAAACGGGTAAAAATTCGGTTAATCCTTGTATAATTCCTAAGATAATAGCATCTAATGTATCCACGTTTTATTTTTTATTTGGTTTAGTTAAAATAGCAAATACTTGTATTCCGAAACCTATTAAAACAATAGTGGGAGCTAAGCGAATACGTCTAAAATTATAAACAGTATCATTAAATTTATTCGGATCGTCGCTTCCTCCTCCTGCCATCAAAATAAAACCTAATGCAATAACGGCTAGACCAATAAACATGAATTTGTAATTTCGTTTACCGAATATGAAGTTTTTATCTTGTTCTTGAGGGGTTTGTTTAGTGCTCATTTAAATAAATTTTAGCTTAATAATAAAGCTCGTCTGTTTTTAAATTTAAAAATCTAGTGGTTGCAAAGAAGGTACTTAACCAGGTAATTATAATTCCTGCCAAGAAAACTCCTGTAAACAAAGCTAGTATAATTTTTTTATCGCCTAATAAATTAAGTTCAGCAAAACTGTTGTTTAGGTAATAAATAACAGCAGCCATGCCTATAAGTGCTAAAACAGCTCCTATCATTCCTAATTTTATGCTATTCCAAATAAAAGGCCTACGGATAAAACCTTTTGTGGCGCCGACCATTTGCATTGTTTTAATCGTAAAACGTTTTGAATATACCGAAAGCCGAATAGAACTGTTAATAAGTAAAACAGCTATAAATGTGAACAGGCCACTTACAATAAGCACCCAAAAACTAATTTTTTTTAGGTTATTGTTTAATAGAGAAATTAAAGGTTTATCGTAAGAAACTTCATCTACCTCTTTATTTTTAGAAAGATCAGCCGCTATTTTTTCAACTTGTTCCGATGAAACAAAATCAGCATTCATATAAACATCAATAGAATTCTGAAGAGGATTATAATCCAAAAACTCCATAAAATCTTCTCCAATAGCTTCTTTGGTTTGTTTTGCTGCTTCTTCTTTAGAGACAAATGTTACTGAACGTGTATACGATGCAGTATCTAAACTTTTAGTCAGTTTTTGCATTGCTTCTTCCTTAGCATTATCTTTAAAATATACCGTTAGAGCAATCTGTTCCTTAAAATGATCTGCTACTTTTTTGGTGTTCAATATTAATAATCCCAATATTCCCAATAAAAAAAGCACCAATGCAATACTAAGTACCACAGAGAAATAAGACGAAATTAAGCGTCGCTTTTGATATCTTTCAAAAGATGTACTCATAAATAGCTATCAATTTTTTGTAAAAATAATAAAGTAAACGGTTTCCTGAGTTTCTTAACACTCAAACTTTACGAATTATTCTAACAAGGGGTAATTTGAATTAGTCATATCAATTTTATATATATCGATTGGATATTTTTAAATTTAAACTGAATTTTAAAGATTGAAAATTTAGTTATGAATATTCTTATTTACGGTACTGGTGGAGTTGGAGGTTATTTTGGAGGTCGGCTGGCACAAGCAGGTCACAATGTAACTTTTATTGCCAGAAACGAACATTTAAAAGCTATAACAGAAAACGGATTAAAAGTTAAAAGTGTAAACGGAGATTTTACCGTTAATCCTGCTTTTGCAACCGATGATTTGTCTCAGGTAACTACTCCTGATCTAGTAATTTTTGGTTTAAAATCTTGGCAAATAAAAGATGCCGCAAAACAATTAAAATCGATTATTACTGAAGAAACTATGGTACTGCCGTTGCAAAATGGAGCCGATAATATGGAAAAACTTCAGGAAGTATTGCCTAAGAAAAATATTTTAGCCGGTTTTTGCAGAATTTATAGTAAAAAAGAAGCTCCGGGTGTAATTAATCATTTTCAGTTTGATCCTGAAATTATCTTTGGAGAATTAGATAACGAAAAATCAGATCGAGTTTTAAAATTGAAAGAAATTTTCAATAATGCTGGCTTTAAAGGAATTGTTTCGGATGATATCCTTAAAGCAGTTTGGAAAAAATTTGGATTTATAGCTACCGTAAGTGGTTTAGGAGGATTAACACGTGTAAGTATCGGTAAAATGTGGCAAGACGATTATTTACAGGACATTTTAAAGAAAACCGGTCTTGAAATCCAAGCCATCGCACAAGCAAAAGGAGTTAATTTTGATGATGAAGATATTAAACAACTATTTCAATTTATCGGTAAGCAAGGATTAACTGCAACAGCTTCAACCCAACGAGATATTATGGCTGGCCGTCCTTCTGAATTAGAAAACTTTAATGGGTATGTCGTAAAGCAAGGCAAAAAATTAGGAATCGAGACTCCGGTAAACGAATTTATCTATCGAGCATTATTACCGATGGAAAAGGAAGCTAGAAATCAGAATTGAGAATTTAGACCGCTTTGCTGTTAGAATTTAGAAAATAGAGAAAAGTTTTTGGGGTAAAAAATGTTGAATTTTGATTGTTGGGTCGTGAATGAGTTAATTACCGTCATGCTAAACTTGATTCAGCATCTCATTAGCATTTTAAAGATTTCGTAGCGCAAAGATCAAAATTTAATTCTAACTTCATTTTAATCGAAAATTAAATAATTTGAGGTGTCAGCTCAAATATTATTTCTTAGGATTGCTGAAATTTAATTATGGCCTATCGAAAATTGCTCGTAAAATTTAAAGTGAAAGAAGCTTATAAATTTCAGGGTGTTTGAGCGTAGCGAGTTTCTGAAATTTAGCTTCCGAACGAACAATTTAGAGCAAGGTTCGTAAGCCTAGACTTTTTTGTTTCTTTTTTCGTCAATGGAAAAAAGAAAGATTCTTCAAACTTTAAGAGAAATTTAGCTGATTACTGAAGACTAATAGCTATTCTCTAAAAGCCTTTAGCTATTTCCAATTGTAATTACCATCAACCATTTTAAAATTGTAAATTTGCAGCCATTGTTAAGAATTGATAATTACGGAATTCAGGAAATTACCTTAGGAAAAGCCCATAAAACTTTTATAAGAAGATTTTTGATTGCGAGGCTAGTCTTAAGTATTTAATCTCGATTATCGGGTTCCGATTAAAATAAAGTCCGTTTAGGACGTTCAGAAATAGAAAGAAAATGAACTACAACTTCAACGACATTGAAGCCAAATGGCAAAAGTATTGGGCAGAAAACCAAACTTTTAAAGCATCAAACTCATCAGAGAAACCAAAATATTATGTGCTGGATATGTTTCCTTATCCTTCAGGAGCTGGTTTACATGTTGGGCATCCACTAGGTTATATTGCTAGTGATATTTATGCACGCTACAAACGCCATAAAGGTTTTAATGTATTGCATCCACAAGGTTACGATAGTTTTGGACTGCCGGCTGAACAATATGCCATTCAAACCGGGCAACATCCTGCAATTACTACTAAGGAGAATATTGCAAGATATCGTGAGCAATTAGATAAAATCGGGTTTAGTTTTGATTGGAGTAGAGAAGTACGTACAAGTAATCCGGAATATTACAAATGGACGCAATGGATTTTTAGTGAGTTATTTGAATCTTGGTACGATTTAGAGGCTAATAAATCAAGAGCGATTTCTGAACTTGAAGCAATTTTTGTTTCAGAAGGAAATACACGGGTAAAAGCTGCTTGTGATGATGCTATCGAAGATTTTTCTTCAGAGAAGTGGAACAAGTTTTCCTCCGAAGAAAAACAACGAATTTTATTAAAATATCGATTGACGTATTTAGCGGAAACTGAAGTAAATTGGTGTCCGCAATTAGGAACGGTTTTGGCCAATGATGAGATTGTAAACGGCGTTTCAGAACGAGGTGGTTATCCGGTAATCCGTAAGAAAATGACACAATGGAGCATGCGAATTTCTGCCTTTGCAGAGCGTTTGCTTAAGGGCCTGGAAGAGCTGGAATGGACCGACAGTTTAAAAGAAAGTCAGCGTAACTGGATCGGGAAATCTGTTGGAGCACATGTAGATTTTAAAATTCAGGGAACAGAGCATCAAGTTGGTGTGTTCACCACTAGACCAGATACTATTTTTGGAGTGACGTTTATGACGCTTGCACCGGAACATGAGTTGGTGAAAGAAATAACTACCGACGCGCAGCGTGAAGAAGTAGAGGCTTATATTGAAGCGACTGCAAAACGGAGTGAACGTGAGCGAATGGCTGATGTGAAAACTATATCAGGAGCTTTTACCGGTGCTTATGCAGAGCATCCATTTACTAAAGAACCGGTGCCAATTTGGATTGGTGATTATGTGTTGGCAGGTTACGGAACGGGAGCGGTTATGGCGGTGCCATGTGGAGATCAAAGAGATTATGACTTCGCAAAGCATTTTGAAATCCCTATAAAAGATATTTTTGAAAACGCCGATATTTCTGAAGAAGCTCATAGCGGTAAAGAAGGAACGGTAATCGCTAATTCCGATTTTTTAAGCGGATTAGAATATAAAGAAGCGCTACAAAAAGCGATTCTTAAATTAGAAGAAATCGGTTGTGGTTATGGAAAAACAAATTATCGATTAAGAGATGCGGTATTTTCTCGCCAGCGGTACTGGGGTGAACCATTCCCAGTGTATTATGTAAATGGTTTACCACAACTAATCGATGTAGAGCATTTGCCATTGCATCTACCTGAAGTTGAAAAATATTTGCCAACCGAAACTGGTGAGCCACCATTAGGAAACGCTACCGATTGGGCTTGGGATACTACCGCTAATAAAGTAGTAAGCAACGATAAGGTCGATCATGAAAGCGTATTTCCATTAGAATTAAATACCATGCCGGGTTGGGCTGGTAGTAGCTGGTATTTGTTCCGTTATATGGATGCCGGAAACGATGAGGTTTTTGCCTCTGAAGCCGCACTGGATTATTGGGAAAATGTAGATTTATATATCGGTGGAAGCGAGCATGCCACTGGACATTTATTATATTCCAGATTCTGGACCAAATTCTTAAAAGATCGCGGTTATCTAAAGGTAGAAGAACCTTTTAAAAAACTGATCAACCAAGGAATGATTTTGGGTGAAAGTGCATTTATTCATTATACAATAATAAATTCTCCAAATTTAACAGAAAAGAGATATATAGCAATATCCAATAATCATAAGAATGATTATGCTAAAGTTGTTAATGAATTCTTGATTAAAAATGAACTAGAAGATTATAAATTTCATGATTTATATAATGTTCATGTTGATGTCAATTTAGTTAATTCTTCGAATCAATTAGATGTTGAAGCTTTTAAAAACTGGAGGCCAGAATTTAAAGAAGCTGAATTTATAACTGAAGAAAGCGGAGCTTATATTGTAGGTCGTGAGGTGGAAAAAATGTCGAAGTCAAAATATAATGTGGTGAATCCAGATGATATTTGTGAAGATTACGGCGCAGATACATTACGTATGTACGAAATGTTTCTGGGGCCTATAGATCAGGCAAAACCCTGGAATACCGCCGGAATTACCGGGGTACATAACTTTTTGAAGAAACTTTGGAAGTTATATTTCAAAAACGATCAATTTGAGGTTTCAGAGGAAAAAGCTTCGGCAGATTCGTTAAAAACATTGCATAAAACCATTAAAAAAGTCACGGAAGATATTGAGAATTTCAGTTTTAATACGTCGGTTTCTACCTTTATGATTTGTGTGAATGAACTGAATGCTCAAAAATGTAATAGTCGCGAAGTTCTAGAACCTTTAGCTGTATTGATTGCTCCTTATGCACCACATATTGCTGAAGAATTATGGAATAAGTTGGGACATTCCGAATCCATTTCAACCGCTACTTATCCTAAATTTGAAGAGAAATTTTTAGTAGAAAGCACTAAGAATTATCCAATTTCATTTAACGGTAAAATGCGTTTTACGATGGAATTAGCATTGGATATGAGTAAAGATGAAATTGAGAAAACGGTAATGGCAGACGAGCGTACGCAAAAACAATTAGACGGTAGAACACCTAAAAAAGTGATCGTGGTACCAGGTAAGATTGTAAATATTGTAGGGTGATTTTTTAGCTATTAGCTCGCAGCCTTCAGCTGCCAGCTAATTTTTAAATAAAACATGAAATCTCACAGGTTTTTAAAACCTGTGAGGTTTTTTTAATGATTGTGTCATTTCGAGCGCAATGAAGTGAAGTCGAGAAATCTAACTATTTTTTTCGTATAAAAAAGGTTTCAAAATTCAATATTTTTCATCCTGATTCTTGATTTCTGGCTCTTTTGTCTTGATTCTATATTCTAATAGCCCATCATTCTAATCTCAGTATACGGTTTACAGCATACAGTCTTCAAAAAAGAATAATTCTAAACTGTTAGCTCTCAGCTCAAAAAGGATTTCTCCATTTCGCTACGCTACAGTCGAAATGACGATAATTCAGTATTCAAAATTCAAGATTTTGAGTTACGATTCTTGACTCCTTTTTGTTTTCAAATCAGCACATTTACTCATTATCACATTTTCAAATAGTCTATGTTCTAACTTCTAAAAGCGAAGCAGTCTAACTTTAGTCTAAATAAAGATCAATAAGTCCTTCAGGAGTAATAAGGTGGATGGTTTGGTTCGGCTTGTCGATTTTTTCGATAAATTCATCATTCATCGGTATTAAAATCTCTTTATCATCTTTTTTAATTTCGAATAAAGCCTGTGCGGTGCTATCGTTTATGGATTGTATTTCACCGATATCGCCATGCTTGGCATCGATCACTTGAAAACCGATAATTTCATGAAAGTAAAACTGGTCATCATCCAGTTCCGGTAAAAAGGAAAGCGGAAGATAAAGTTCGCAGCCAATTATATCATCAGCATCTTCCTCTGTATCAATATCTTCAATTTTTGCACGTAGTAATGTGCTTTTGTGTAGTGATGTTTTTTCAAAGAAAAATGGAATCAAATTCTTGTTGTATTCAACAAGAACTGATTCCATTTTTGTGTAAAATTCGGGTTCGTCTGTATCTAATTTGATAAGTACTTCACCCTTAAAGCTAAACTTACTAACGATTTTTCCTAAGTAGAAACATTCTTCTTTAGTCATCGTTAATACTGTTTTTAAGCTTCTTTTTCTTCTGTTGCTTCACCTTCAGTAGCTTCTGGCTCTTCAGCAGCAGTTTCTGCATTAGCAGCCTCTTCAGCTTCTTTAGCAGCAGCTTCACGCTTAGCGTTTACTTCTTTTTCAGCAGCTAAAGCTTTATCTCTAGCATCTTTTTCTGCTTTAGATAAGTTTTCTTTTTTGTCGTTGATTTTGCCTTCTTTTTCCTCTAACCAAGCTTGGAATTTCTTCTCAGCTTCTTCTTCAGTCAAAGCGCCTTTTCTAACGCCACCAGCAAGGTGATTTTTAAGTAATGCACCTTTGTAAGAAAGGATAGCACGAGCAGTATCAGTTGGCTGTGCACCATTCTGTAACCATTTTACAGCTCCGTCAACATCTAATTCTATAGTAGCAGGATTAGTGTTAGGATTGTAAATTCCAATTTTGTCTAAAAATTTACCATCTCTTTTTGAACGTGCGTCAGCAGCTACGATCCAGTAAAAAGGTTTTCCTTTTCTACCGTGTCTTTGTAATCTTATTTTTACAGGCATAAATATTAATTTATGGGGTTCCCGACCCCTATTATTAATGAGGCTGCAAAGATACTACATTTTTCTAATTTACAAGTGGTTGTGAAAAAAAATATGAATTACGAAGAAATAATTTTAGTTCTGAAAAAAATATAAGGCTTCAGATTCAATTTATTAGCGACTTGTTAAATTAAGTTTATTCCAATAATAAAGCTTGTTAATTAGATTGATTCGGTAAAATCATGATAGTAAATTTATAGGATTAGTTCTTTAATCTAGGTTTTAAGACCATAGTGTTTAAATGAAATAATATAGATAGATGTAAGGTTGGTGTTGTAGAAATATCTGTATCGAGCCTCACGGAAAGAGCGTTAAGCCTTACTAACCGTGAAGTTTTTTAAATCCGTTGATAACTGCATTAAATTTGGCTTTTGCTCAGCTGAAATTATCCGTAGTTTTGCAAGATAAAAATAAGCAGAATTCGCCCTTCCTCTTTGGGTGCTTAAAGAGAAAAGCCAATGTATTTAATTTTCGACACCGAAACTACCGGATTACCAAAACGCTGGGATGCCCCATTAACAGATGCCGATAACTGGCCAAGATGTATACAGATTGCGTGGCAATTGCACGATGAGATGGGAAATCTTGTAGAACATCAAGATTTTTTGGTGCAGCCCGAAGGTTTTGATATCCCATATGATGCAGAACGTATTCATGGAATTTCTACCGATTTAGCTAAAGAAGAGGGTATCTCTTTAGAAGAAATGCTTGAGAGATTTAAGGACGCACTAAATAAGACAACATTTATTGTCGGTCAGAATCTAGGTTTCGATGTTAATATTATGGGAGCAGAATTCCATAGACTACAAATGGAGAGTAGTTTATTGGAAATTCCGGTTTTAGATACCTGTACAGAAACTACGGCCGAGTTATGTAGAATTCCCGGAGGGCGAGGAGGTAAATTTAAATTACCAACATTAACCGAACTACATGAATATCTTTTTAATGAACCTTTTGGGGAAGCACACAATGCAACTGCCGATGTAGAGGCAACAACGCGTTGTTTTTTAGAGTTAGTTAGAAAAAGAATTTATTCTACGGAAGAGTTAAAGGCTGCGCCGGGATATTTAGAGGATTTTACAGAAGCCAATCCTGAACCGTTTCAACCGATAGGTTTAAAACACATAAATCTTAAAAAAGCTTCTGAGGCGATCCGAAAAAGGCTAGAAAAGTTACAGCCTACCGATGAAATTACTACGGAAGAGATACAGGAAAATCTTGAAAAGTTAGATGAAGTTCCTTTTGCACATCTTCATAATCACTCACAATTTTCGGTATTACAATCAACAACCAGTATACCTGATTTGGTAAATGCAGCTGCCGAGCAAAATATGCCGGCTGTAGCATTAACCGATCATGCTAATATGATGGGAGCCTTTCACTTTGTAAAAGAGGTAGGGACTTATAATAAAGGTGTAAAAGCTAAAAATGAAGAGGCGATAGCAAATGGAGAAACTCCAGAAGCTAAAGAATTAAAAGCTATTGTAGGTTGTGAATTTTTTGTTTGTGAAAAACACACTGATAAAACTAGAAAAGATAATGGCTATCAGGTAGTTATGTTGGCTAAAAATAAAAAAGGCTACCATAACTTGGCAAAAATGTCTTCTAAAGCTTATACAGATGGGTTCTACTATGTACCGCGTATCGATAAAGAAGTCATAAAACAATATAAAGAAGATATCATTGTACTTACCGGTAACTTATCTGGAGAAGTGCCAAGCAAAATTTTAAATCTTGGTGAAAAACAAGCTGAAGAAGCTTTGCTTTGGTGGAAACAAGAGTTTGGAGACGATTTATATATCGAGATTATGCGCCATAATCAAGAAGACGAAAATCGTGTAAACCAAGTATTAATCGAGTTTTCTAAAAAACATGATGTTAAATTAATTGCTACAAATAACACCTATTATTGGCATAAAGAAAATGCCAATGCACACGATATTTTACTTTGTGTGAAAGATGGTGAAAAGCAAGCAACTCCTATTGGTCGTGGTCGTGGCTATCGTTATGGATTACCAAATCAGGAGTATTATTTTAAAACTGGAGAAGAGATGAAGAATCTCTTTAAAGATTTACCACAAGCAATTTCAAACATTAAAGAAATTGTAGATAAAATTGAACCTTTTGAGTTAGCTCGTGATGTATTACTTCCTGCGTTTACTATACCAGATGAGTTTTTAGTAGAAGAAGATAAAGTTGATGGTGGAAAGCGAGGTGAAAATGCCTATTTAAAACATATAACTTTTAAGGGAGCAGAAAATCGTTATGGCGACATTACTCCCGATATTAAAGAGCGACTGGATTTTGAACTTTCGGTAATCGAAAAAACAGGTTATCCGGGATATTTCTTAATCGTAGAAGATTTTATACGTGAAGCCCGAAATTTAGATGTATCAGTAGGGCCGGGACGTGGGTCGGCTGCTGGTAGTGCAGTTGCCTATTGTTTGGGTATTACTAATATAGATCCTATTAAGTACGATCTGCTTTTTGAGCGTTTCTTAAATCCGGATCGTGTAAGTATGCCCGATATTGATATCGATTTTGATGATGAAGGAAGAAGTCGTGTAATGGATTATGTAATTGGCAAATATGGAGCCAACCAGGTAGCACAAATTATTACCTACGGAACGATGGCTGCTAAATCATCAATCCGTGATACTGCGAGAGTATTAGATTTACCATTAAGTGATGCCGATAGAATTGCAAAATTAATTCCGAATACCAAACTAGGTAAGATTTTCGGAATGGATGAAAAAGCTTTAAAAGCTAAATTCAGAAGTGAAGAAGTAGATAATATTAATGAACTTCTTAATATTTCTGAAGGAGATGATCTAGAAGCACAAACTGTAAATCAAGCACGAATTTTAGAGGGTTCGGTTCGGAATACAGGAATTCATGCTTGTGGAGTAATTATTACCCCAAGTGATATTACTAATTATGTTCCGGTTTCAGTAGCTAAAGATTCCGATTTATACGTAACCCAGTTTGATAACTCGGTTGTAGAAAGCGCAGGGCTTTTAAAAATGGACTTTTTGGGGTTAAAAACACTAACCTTGATTAAAGATACCATTAAAATTGTAAAGGGTAGGCACGGGATCGATTTGGTTCCCGATGAATTTCCTTTAGATGATGAAGAAACTTATAAACTCTTCCAACGTGGAGAAACGGTTGGGGTATTTCAGTATGAATCACCGGGAATGCAAAAACACATGCAATCCTTAAAACCAACTGTTTTTGATGATTTAATTGCCATGAATGCATTATATCGTCCCGGTCCAATGGAATATATTCCGAGTTTTATTGCTAGAAAGCACGGAGAAGAAGAAATCAGTTACGATCTAGCTGATATGGAAGAATACCTAAAAGAAACCTACGGAATTACAGTATACCAAGAGCAAGTAATGTTGCTTTCACAAAAGCTGGCCGGCTTCTCTAAGGGTGAAGCCGATATGCTTCGTAAAGCAATGGGTAAAAAGATTTTTGCATTACTTGAAAAATTAAAACCTAAGTTTTTAGATGGTGGTGAAGCGAAAGGGCATCCGCGTGAAGTTTTAGAGAAGATTTGGAAAGACTGGGAAGCTTTTGCTTCGTATGCATTTAATAAATCTCACTCTACATGCTATGCTTGGATTGCTTACCAAACAGCCTATTTAAAAGCACATTATCCTGCTGAATATATGGCAGCGGTATTATCGAATAACATGAACGATATTAAGCAGGTAACTTTCTTTATGGAAGAATGTAAGCGAATGAAGTTGAATGTTCTTGGGCCTGATGTAAACGAATCGTATTATAAATTTTCGGTAAATAAAGATAATGCTATTCGATTTGGAATGGGAGCTATAAAAGGAGTAGGAGCTGGAGCTGTAGCGACTATTGTTAAAAATCGAAAAAAAGAAAGTGGTCCCTATCGCTCTATTTTCGATATGGCAAAACGAATTGATTTACGGGCCGCTAATAAAAAAGCTTTTGAAAATTTAGCTTTAGCAGGAGGGTTCGATTGTTTTAAGGAGACGCATCGTGCACAGTATTTTCATGATGAAGGAGATGGCTTGAGTTTTTTAGAAAAAGTGGTAAAATTTGCCGCTAAATATCAAGAAAATGAGAACTCCTCTCAGGTAAGTTTATTTGGAGATGCTAGTGAAGTTCAGATTCCGGAACCAAGTGTGCCGCCTTGCGAACCTTGGGCAACTATGGAGAAGCTTCGTAGAGAAAAAGAAGTAGTAGGTATTTATATATCGGGGCACCCATTAGACGATTTTAAAAAAGAGATTAAATATTTTTGTAATGCTTCTTTGGAAGATTTTCATGGATTAGAGAAAATTGTTAATCGAGAATTAGCATTTGCAGGAGTAATTAGTGATGTGCAGCATAGAACATCTAAAATGGGTAAAGGCTGGGCTGCATTTACAATAGAAGATTATTCGGAATCGTATGAGTTTAGAATGTTTGGGGAAGAATATTTGAAATTCCGGCATTTTCTAGTTCCAAATTCATTTGTTCATATAAAAGCTTTTATAAAAGAAGGTTGGACTAATAAAGAGACCGGGAAAAAAGGTGAGCCACGCATTCAGTTTAATACCATACAACTATTACATGATATTATGGATACGTATGCTAAAAAGCTAACGATTCAACTGGATATTAATGAGCTTAAAGAAGAGCGTATAACCGCTTTAAAAGATGTTTTAAGGAGTTTTACAGGAGATCATAAACTTAATTTTGTAGTATACGAAATGAAAGATCAGTTAAAGCTACATATGCCAAGTAAAAGGCAGAAAGTTAAAATTTGTGCGGAATTATTAGAAAATCTAGATGAACAAAATTTGGTTTATAAACTAAATTAGTTTACTATATAAAGAGTAGGGATTGTGGCGAGCTACCATTTAGCGCGAAAATCCCGGTCTTTATTTTGATTTTTCGAAATAAAGAACCCGCCAGATAAAAAAGACTAATCTTTACATAACGAAAACTGATATGTTGTGTGTAAGTTTTACGAAAATTATTGACTATTTTTACATATTAGAATAAAAACATAGAAAAATAACGATTATGGCTATTGAAATAACTGATGCAAATTTTGAAGAGCAAGTACTAAAAAGTGATAAACCTGTAATGGTTGATTTTTGGGCTGCTTGGTGTGGACCATGTAGAATGGTAGGTCCTGTTATAGAAGAAATAAGTTCAGAATACGAAGGTAAAGCAGTAGTAGGAAAGTTAGATGTAGATGCTAACCAAGAATTTGCTGCTAAATATGGTGTTAGAAACATCCCTACAGTTCTTGTATTTAAAGATGGAGAAGTAGTAGGCCGCCAAGTAGGTGTTGCTCCAAAAGCAACTTATGCTGATGCCTTGAATGAGCTTTTGTAATATATACATGTGTACATACACGATTTAATAAAAAAGCCCGGTTTTTACCGGGCTTTTTTGTTTTGCTGTTTTCATGTAGATTTAGGTTTCAATTGTTGAAGCGATGATAACAAACACAATTAAAATGTATTCTTTTTTAAAGGTGCTATTTTTAAATAGTGACAAATAAATAATGGAGAATAAAAAACTTTAATTTTTTTATTTGATTATTTTATTGAATTTCAACAACTTAATTTTTAAGACGAAAAAAAATCGAAAAAAACTTCAAAAAAAAGTTTGTGTAAGTGAAAAAGAGCTGTATATTTGCACTCGCAATAACGCAACGGTCTGGTAGTTCAGTTGGTTAGAATGCCTGCCTGTCACGCAGGAGGTCGCGAGTTCGAGTCTCGTCCAGACCGCTTTTAGAATATCAAATAAAAGCAAAAAGCCTTTAAATCAATGATTTAGAGGCTTTTTTTATTGTCCTAACTATCATTTTAACGCATATTAACCTAAGTGTTTGGTGCTTAATTCGGTGCATATTTTTTTCGCCGATTTATATGCACCTCGAAACTCATAACGCACTGTTAATAAAAGGCTTGCGGCTTTTCTTTAACACTTTCTTTTGCTACCTTGAGGTGCATATTTTAATACCAGCACCGATGAATAATTCACTATCAATCATTTTTTATCCAAAAAAGACCACTTCAAAACATACGAATGAAGCTATTATTTATGCTCGAATCACGTATAATGGTAATCGATCAGACTTTACAACTTCCAGAAAAATAGAAGTAAGTAAATGGAATTCCCGTACAAATAGTACTCGAGGTAATTCTGGAGAGGCCAGGATCATTAAAAGATACCTCGATGACATACGTACTAGGTTATACGATATCCATGATCGTTTAGTTAGGGAGCAAAAGAATATCTCGTCTAAAATTATAAGGGATATTTATTTAGGGAAAGAGGAGAGGGAGTACAAGCTTATGGAAATATTTAATGAGCATAATGACCAAATGGAACGGCTTATTGGTAAAGGCTACACAAAAGGAACTTTACAGCGTTATAAAGCCTGCAAAAAACATATTGAAGATTACCTCGATTTTAAATTTAGAGTAAAGGATATGCCGGTTAAAGAAGTTGACTATTCATTTATTACTGGTTTAGAGCACTTCTTAAAATCGCAAAAGGAATGTGGACATAATACTTCGATTAAATACATTGTAAATTTTAAAAAGATTATTAGGGTCGCGTTAGCAAATGAATGGATTAGTAGTGATCCTTTCTTCCATTGGAAGGGAACCTGGAAATCTTCAGATAGGGATTATTTAAATGATGAGGAATTAAAAAGGTTATCAGAAAAAGATTTTGATATCAATCGATTAGATTTAGTAAGGGATATGTTCGTTTTTTCCTGTTATACAGGGCTTGCTTTTGCAGATATAGAGAAGCTGTCTGAGGATGATATCATTTCTAACGGAGATCAACGATGGATAAAGACGAAAAGGAAGAAAACAAATTCTTTAAGTAGTATTCCTCTATTACAAATACCAGAGAACATTTTGGTTAAGTATAAAGATCATCCAAGAGTTAAATTTAGTGACAATGTACTGCCGGTAATGTCTAATCAAAAGTCGAATGCGTATCTAAAGGAAATAGCAGACCTGTGTAGAATAAAAAAGAATTTAACCACTCATTTGGCTAGACATACCTTTGCAACTACGGTAACGCTTTCTAAAGGGGTGCCAATCGAGTCTGTAGGGAAAATGTTAGGACATAAATCTTTAAAAACTACTCAGATCTATGCAAAAGTTCTGGATGAAAAGATTGCAAAAGATATGCAGGTTGTTGCTAAGGGAATGGAAAAGTAATCATAATCACAAATAAAACTGATACAGTAGCATCGGCTTTGAGATCGCTACCACGCTTCATAGGAAAAATAAGAAACTAGAATTTTTTACGTAACACATTTTAAATTTTTAAGTTAACCTTCTTAATACCATGTTTTATAATCAATAATGATAAACATCAATTTGAAGTATTGATTATGATATTGAACTTTCTATGGTTAGATTAGACGTTAACCTGCAATTTCTTAGAGATGTATTTCAATTCCTGTATGGTACGATTGGAAGTTATTCATTAATTGTTTGATAAAGGGAATTATAATATTTCAATTCCTATATGGTACGATTGGAAGTGCACAAAATCCTCAAAACTTATTATGGTTCCCGAATTTCAATTCCTATATGGTACGATTGGAAGCGCTACCTCTGGAGGAACATCACAAGCTGCAGAAATATTTCAATTCCTATATGGTACGATTGGAAGAAATGCTGTACCTGATTTACCTCTTATAATTGTATTTATTTCAATTCCTATATGGTACGATTGGAAGCTTTATCAGTCAATACCTCATTTACATCATCTTCAAATTTCAATTCCTATATGGTACGATTGGAAGACTTCACTTTCCAATAACACAGAAGCTTTAAATGTATTTCAATTCCTATATGGTACGATTGGAAGTTTCCTGAATATTATCCCCTGTACTTTTCTGATCTATATTTCAATTCCTATATGGTACGATTGGAAGATTCTTAGCCACATCAATACTGTACAATTCTACTTTCATTTCAATTCCTATATGGTACGATTGGAAGTCTAAGTGCCATTTAAATAGCTTTATGAGTTCTAGATTTCAATTCCTATATGGTACGATTGGAAGATTCATAAATCTTAATATCCCAAATATTGTTATCCGCATTTCAATTCCTATATGGTACGATTGGAAGCAAATGACATCAAGACGTTACAAAATTCCGTAGCTCCATTTCAATTCCTATATGGTACGATTGGAAGATGGAGAAAGGATTCTATAAACCTTAGAAAAGAATATTTCAATTCCTATATGGTACGATTGGAAGTATTTGGATCACCTCCTATAATATCAATATCCAACACATTTCAATTCCTATATGGTACGATTGGAAGTTGGATTGGTTACAGCCGTGCCATCCTTAGAGACAGATTTCAATTCCTATATGGTACGATTGGAAGAAGAACGCAATTCATAAAGTAGAATTGTACAATATATTTCAATTCCTATATGGTACGATTGGAAGCCTCTAGCAGTATTTCTTTGCCTACCACGGCAGAGGGATTTCAATTCCTATATGGTACGATTGGAAGTGTAGCCGCAGTGTTATTACTACCAATCACTAAAGAGATTTCAATTCCTATATGGTACGATTGGAAGTTTCTGAATATTTAAGTGTAAACAACATTTCTAATGTATTTCAATTCCTATATGGTACGATTGGAAGAAGGACAAGAGCAAAAAGTATTTAAGGGAAATGTTACATTTCAATTCCTATATGGTACGATTGGAAGTGGGTAAAAGCTGGCGGTAAGTTCGTTCAAGGTCTATTTCAATTCCTATATGGTACGATTGGAAGACGCCAATTAATTAAGTTTAAAGATAATTTGAATAAATTTCAATTCCTATATGGTACGATTGGAAGTATTTTAATAATCACTAAGTAAATAACTTAAAATTAATTTCAATTCCTATATGGTACGATTGGAAGTGGTTTATCTACTATATCCCCCCAACGTATAGAACTATTTCAATTCCTATATGGTACGATTGGAAGTTCCGAAATTTTTATTAAATGCTGAATTTTTAGTGAAATTTCAATTCCTATATGGTACGATTGGAAGATCTTTAGATACGGTAAATTTCACGTTTTCTAATTCATTTCAATTCCTATATGGTACGATTGGAAGAAACGATAATACTATTACTCATAACCTCACTACGTAATTTCAATTCCTATATGGTACGATTGGAAGTCGTCACGATCGACAACAAAAAACACCTTATTTCAAGGCTTCACAAATATATAACCTGCATTTTAAAGTAGCAAAAAGCGTCGATATACAATACCCGATTTGTGCCAGGGCTTCGACAAGGATGTAAGTCAGCTCATTTTCAATGGATTATTTCAATATGTCAAAGAACAATTTATATTTTTATAAGTCTAAGACATTACCGACGACTACAAAAAAGTGTCCAGATCATTCTTTTCTTTGCCTACGACTTCTTTTTCAAGCCATTTTTCATTTCGGCTTTTAAAAATAATTAGACTGTCCTGTTCCTTATCCATAATCTTATCGGCTTCGGCTAATAATTCTTTGAGTTTTACCGAGGTTATCTCTCCTTCGAAAACGGAATTCTGAATCCAATGTAAGTATTGCCGGCATAATTTCAGCATTTTTCCCACCCTTTTTTGCCCAATATCGTATACTAAAATCAAATACATATTACCACCAGATTTTAAAAGGTTTGTATTCTTTTATACCCAACAAATGTTTGCTGAGCTTATAACATTCTAATTTTACCAGGTGCTTATAACTTACGTGTTTCTTCAAGGCGCGGTGTTTTATCGTTTCGTTTAGGCGATCCTCAAAGGCCTTAATAAATTTCTTCTTACCGGATTCCTTTAAGATTACCCGGTTCACTTTCACATCAAAATCCTTAGCTTGTAGCTGCTTCTTGTTGAGTACTTTAAAAATGGTACGGTCTACTAAAATAGGTTTAAATATTTCGGCTATATCTAAAGCCAAGGAATAACGCCTGTATCCGGGTTCGTGCAAAAAGCTAATCGTAGGATTCAGCTGTGTGTGATATATTTGGTCCAGGCATAGTGTATAACACATCATATTGCCAAAAGAAACCAGTGCGTTTACCTCATTACTTGGCGGTTGTTTGCTTCTGCCTTCCATTTTAAAATCTTTTAGTATTTCATCAAATGCTCCGTAATAGGTATGGCGAATATTACCTTCAATTCCCATTAGGGTTTCGATATCCTCGGTTTGAGGAATTGCTTTTTCGTAATTTTCAATGTTCTGGATATATTTTTTTAGTTCACGATCCCGGTTTTGATAATATTTTAAATTCTTCTGAATATTAAAAGCGGCACCTTCTACCAATTTTTGTGCGATTGCCTGTCGCTTTTTCTTAGAAGTGTAATGCCGGGTCTGGGAAATTTGCATTTTTCCGGCCAGTAAATAATCTTTAGGTTGAAAGCTCCCGGTGTAATGTTCGTAATAATCAAAGAAATGAACACTCACTTTATTTTTACCCAAAAAATTGTACATCGCACTATTGGCATCCAAAGATCCGAAACAAAACAAGTTAGAAACACCTTCCACAGGCAAATATTTAGGTTTCAGCTCCCTGCCTTCTTCATCTACCGGGGTAAATTTTAAGGTGTTGTCTTTTCGGCTTAGCCTTCCGGGATTAAAGAGGTAGTAGGATTTTTTCATTTCTTTTGAGAAGATTTATTTATTGAGATTGACACAGATCGAAAAAGTTTGAATTAAATTACTTTGATAGTTTTTTACATATTGCTGAAGTATTTTAGGTAGTTCTAAACTTTCTGAATGCAATTTTAAAGTATCCTCATTATTTGAAATTTTGGACTCGATCAATAACTCCAACCACATTTCGGCTACGTCAGTTTCCTCAACAACAATAGATAGTTTGTTATATAATTCGGCTTTTGATCTTGCCCTTAAAACAGCTCTGTAGTTCGCATCCATTGACGTTCCAGATTTTGTAACCTAATAATTGATTATTTTAGCCCTTTCGCTACCATAAAATTTTTCAGATAAACTCAAGATTTGAAGAGTAAATCGCTTCAACCTTTCCCTAATTTCTATTTTATAATTAATCCAATTACTTTTTTCCATTACAATCTATTTCTATCAATCATCCTCTTCAGCATAGCAAAAATCAAAATAACTACAGCTTCTGCAGATGCGGGAATGTAATAGGGGAGGGCAGTCTTTTTGCGAACATATTTCAATTACTTTTTCTTTCCAGGTTTCCACTTTTTCGGTATCACCTTCTTCCCATTCTACGATCTGGCGTTGCCTCAACTTTGGATATTCAATAATAGCTAAAGGATGTTCAATACCATTATTTATTAAAACATAGAGATAGTACTTCACCTGTGCGATATGGGCGTCTTCTACCTTATCAGACTTTTTTACTTCGTGCACCATCTGTTCTTTGGGGTCGTAAAAATCGATTTTGACTCCGTCTAAAGCTAATTCAGTGTATTTTTGGGCACGTTCCGGGTAAGAAGTTTCCCCAATAAGCTTGCCTTCGGCAACAGTTTGGGAACTATGCTCCATCCTTATGCCGTGATAGTGTAACCATAACTCGCGATGGCAAACGTGCAATAGATTAATATGGGTAGCGTTTACAAGCATTATAAAAATTGAGTTTCTACGCTTTCAAATTTATCGGTGTTAAAACCTTCTTTGTAATCATAAAATTGGTTCCAACTTCCTATGTATTGATAACCGTATTCACTTTTTTCCTGATCTGAAAACTTAATGATTTCAGTCTTAATTTTCTCTGAAGCGAAGATTGAGAAGATGAAGTTGGACATAATTCCTTGCAAGATTTTCTGGTTGGTTTTCTTTTCTATAAAATCTTGCTTTTGTTCAATAATATTCAGATATAAATCGAATACTTCTTCTCCTGAAATTTTATTCTCTTCATTGGGGAAAATGGAATGCTTGTGCAAGAAATCCCATCCGCTTTTACTCAAAGTATATTCTGTATTTCCTTGCTCTTCTGAAATAACTGTTGGAATAGCCAAAGGAATGAAGCAGGAAATATTATTTTGCTCTATAAGCTGAAATTGTTCATTTACCGATTGAAATTTTAAGGATTCGATCAGGTTCTTATAATCTTTAAAATTTTTCAGAAATGTAGTAGTGTTGACATTATCCCGATTTTCGATTACTTTATCATAGTATAGTTTATCGAAGTCTTTATTCTTTAAAATCGATCGGTATTCCTCAGGTTTCAGTTTATTTGAAATTTTATAGCGATCTCCTTTATAAATCAATCCCGCTTTATCGTATTTGAAAAGATAAAGCTGACATTCATTTTTATTGATATTACGATTAATCCTACCTGCGAGTTGCTCGTCACTGTCAATAAGGGAACGGTCTTTAAAACCAATATCCATATCAATATCGACCCCCGCTTCCACCACCTGGGTGGTTACTAACAATACACGCTTTTTTCTATTTTCAATATTCTTTAAATAATTGATAATAAATTTTCGGCGTGGCTCTAAAATGGTACCCGAAAGCAGGAAAACTTCATCAAAAAAGCTATTTTCTTTCAGCAGTTGATAAAAATCTGAAGCCGACTTTTTGAAGATAAATTCTATAATAGTATAAACACTTCGCAAAGGCTTTACCTTTCCAAAATCTTTGAGAGCATACTTTTTTGAAGTTTCCAGCAACTTTTCTGCAATTTCACTTAATTGAAGCTCATTTTTTTCAGTTAAACTCAAATCAAAACTTACCCGGTTACGGAAGTTTGGGTTCTGAAAATAGTCTTTTTTGGCATTTGGTAATAAATAAGTGAATTCCTGTTTTTTATTTTCACCGATTTTTAACCGATCTATTTTTGGCAGTGTGGCCGACATCAAAATAAATTTGATATTAAAAGCAGAAGCAAACCGCTTTATAAAATAAATGATTTTGTCCCAATGCTCTGGCGGGTAGGACTGCAGCTCATCAATAACTACAACAGAATTGGCTAACCTGTGCAGCAAATAATTGGCTTCTTTGCGATTCGTTTTTAAAATGTCAAAAAAACGGATATGGGTAAGAAGGCAAAATGGAAAGTTTGCAAATAAATGATGAACATAGTTGATTTTATTCCTGCCGTATTGATCATCTTCTCTTTCGGTCTCTTTTTCTTTAAAGCCCGCTTTAGAATGCAATTGGACTACCTCTTCATCACTAATACCAAATGTTTCTTTGATGCTTTTATAGGTTTGGGTAATTAGCGTAGTAAATGGAAAAACGTAAAATACCTTATTGATCTCTCCTTTATTCGCTTTTAAAATTTCAAGAACCGAAAGCATTGATAAATTGGTTTTACCGCCACCAGTGGGTGCTTCGATATAAAAAAGGTTGTCATCTATATTTTCCCGAAGATTACGAATGGTTTCAATTGCCATAGCCTGTCGCAGCTTATTTAAATTTTCGCCGCCAAGCTTAGTAGGTTTTTTCGGGAGATAGTCTGTATTTTCTAATTTCTCATAAGTCCACCGGTTAAAATTCTCTTTTTTTTCTTCTTTATCCAGAAAACGATGGATAGTGACGTGCTTAAAAATAATATCGATTTTTTCTTTTGAAAGCACCCCAAATTCATTTATTTCAGAATTGTTCATATAATCGCTTGTTGCCAGATAATCGGAGGCAGTAAGCAATGAGAAATTTAAACGACACAGAGCATAAAGCGGAAAAGACTTTTGATATTTTGTAAAACCAGGATCTTTCAACGCTTTAGAATTACCAATAAGATCGTATAGAGCAGGGTTAATTTCAAAATGATATTTTTCAACATAACTTTTCATAAAGTTTTTCAAGTCTGCTATTTCCAAAAATTCGGTATCTTTTGAAAAACAAAGGCTTTGCTCAATATCATCGTGGAGTTGAAAACCGTGATGTTTAAAAATAGAGTATGCAAAATACCAGGCTATAGCAATCAACATCACTTTTTCCTGCTGGCTAAAATTACTGGTTTGAATTTCTTGAATATGGTTTGCTAAATAAATAAAACCGCCTAAAGAAGAGTGCCGGGATGATATGGGTGATTGTTTTACTTTTTTAAACCCCGAGTTTCCCATTTTATCTACCTGGAAATTCTCGTTGATTTTCCCGTAATCGTGATAGATAATAGTGTCTAAAAAAAGTTTTTTAAGATAATCCCTACATTTATCCAGTTGTTGAAATTCACTTAAAAGATCTTTAATTAAACGATTAATGATAGGATCAAGATGATGAGTTTCTATTAATCTTTCACAATAACCATTAACCAGTTCAACGTGTTCCTTTAATGTTTCAGGCTTTTTAAAGTCCACGAATGATGGTTTATGCGCCCAATATTTTTCAGCATCATCTAAAAGACGATCAACTGGCATATTGCTTTTAAAAATCACCGATGATTTTTTAATTGAGCTGCACATAGTCCTTGCTTTCGTTTAATTGATAAAGGCCATCTAATTTGAAACTATTCTGGACGGCATAATTCGTAAAAGCAAACTCCCCTAATTTATATTGCATCAATTCCGAATCGAAATCTTCCGGAAGCCTTTCAAAATAAAGGAAGGGTTCTTCGCGGGAGGCGTAGTTAAGAAGATCAATTTCTGGCGTACCACTTTTATCTTTTAGGCGGTCATCTTTTTTAAAAACGGATAGGATATTAAAACTTTCCATTTGTTCTTTACTTGCTTTCTCAAATGTATAATCCTGAAAACTGCTTTTTAACCAAGAGGCGGTAAATTCATTTTTGCCAAAATAGGGTATAAATTCAGCTTTCGCTTCTTTAAGATAATCGTACAATTTTTGCTCAAGTTCTTTTGTCTCATCCAGTAAGATGAAAATTCGATAACAAGGTGCGATTAATGTAAGTTCTTCTGTTAAGAGGTTACTTCCTTTATTAGCGTAGCCAACAGTATTGGAATATTTGATATTGGTTTTTAGAAAATTACCCTTTTCATTATTTAAAGGCCTGATACCTATTTGGAGATGTTTCAGCAGTTGATAGTATTGCGGTAACTCTCCTTTATTTTGATATCCTTCTAGTCCTAAAATAGCCCCTAAAATCCCTAAAATTGCCGGTTTGTGAATAAGGTTATACGATAGGTTGATGGTATTATTGGTATCAGGCTTTCTAAAAAATCCAAAATCTGCCTTTAGATCTATGGATATAAGTTTCATAAGGTTTGCGATTAAAGTTGTAATTTTTTAGCACCTTCTGGTGTATTAATTACCTGTGTGTGCGCATCACTATAGTAAATTTCGATTTTTTTGATATTCTCTTTAATATGACTTTCCGACAATAGCTTATTTACCTTATCAAGATCAATAACCTTATTTGCATCAATTTCTACGAGATCAACCAGTGAAGGAAGAACAATTTTAGCTTCTTCTTTTAATTGAATCCAAAGCAAGAGTTCATTTTCGGTTCCCGCTTTGGCGGCAGAATCGTAAAAAGAAGCTCCCCTGCGCAATCCTTCTTTTAATTTTGTGATATCTTCCTCACTTAATCCTTGTCCTTCTACACGAGAAACATCTTCTTCTATATTTCTAGGATTAATGGAAAAGTTATGTACATAATGGCCTTCTTCTAAACGGGATTGTGTTCCCAAAGTCGTCATTGTGCTGTCGGCACTTTTTTCATTGGAATTTTTGAAGGGAGACATAATCTGTTCGGAATAAATAGTGTTTTCGGGATATTTATTGATTCCGGGGGTAATCTGACAGGTACCGTGAAGTGAAATATTGGTCTTTCCGGCGTAAGTCCCGCCAAAAAGACGAACATCCAAGCAGGTTAATAAGTTTTCCAACACTTCAAGACGAAGCTTAGATTTGTCTTTATCTTTTTCGTTTTCGAATTCTTTAAAGTAGTGAAGATAGGTTTCATCCAAGGTACGGGGAGCCATTTTTTTATCCAATGATTTAAAATAGAAAATACGCTCTCCAAGAACCTCTTTAAGATAATTTCTAACCGTATACTTTAAAGCTTTATCGGTAGCATATACTTTGCCATTAGGTAATTTACGGGGTTGGCCAGAGAAATCGGCGTTGTAGTTAGAGTTGACGGATTTTATGATAGCGCATCCATAAACGCGGTTGTTGAAAGAGTTCATTATTCGTTGTTTTTAGAATTAGAAAAAAGTTTATTATCGGCAAAGAACCCGGCAAGCATCTCGGGCAGTAAGTTTTTTAAATCGGCGTTAGTCTCGTAGCTTAGTATATAAGAGGCTGCCTGCTCAAATCTTCGAGAAAAATTTTCGTGTTTATAGCGGTCGAAGTCATTTGCAACGCGTAGCTTAAACTGATCGCATCTGGATTGCTGGGTATAAGGCTCTAAAAGGTTAAAGCCTGTTTGTGAAGATTTACTTTTGGTATGCAGGTATTTGATAACCTGGCCGGAAAGAAAAGCAAACTCTTCATCTTCCATTTTGATATCGGTTTCTTTTTCTGCAGTCACCAAACGCTCTACAAAATCGTGGTAACTTTTTAATTTACTGGGCATAGTTATATTTGGTTTTTGTGGATTAATAAAATATTCTGCAAGACTGAACCAGATATTCAAAATTTCTTTGATACCGTAATCATTATCTTGTTTGAGAAGATCTTTTAGACGGGCATATACCATTTCCCGAAAAGCGTAATAATTAATGGCTTGCCGTTGAGCCTTATAAACGTAATCGTAAACGGCCTTTCTGTATTTTGAAAATGTACTGAAGCTTTGATCCAGTCCTGAGTAATCGTCTTTTTTTAAATCACCGAAATAGTCTAAACGGTGATATTTACTTTGAATGAGCGGTTTAAAAACAACCCATTCAAAATCAAAAATATTAGACAACTGATAGGATTTTGGTTGTTTGCTGTCCTTTTGTTTTAATTCTAGAAGATTAACGATTTTGCAATGATCAGGTAATTTAAACTCAAATCTGGAAACAAAATCGAAATCTTTAAAAATCACACCATCTTTAGTATAAAGCCAGTATAAAAGATAATAATTGGCAATTTCTTCCTGGTTATGACTTGTAAAAAGATCTTTTAGGATTTCTTTGTAAGAAGCTTTAAAACCACTTTCTTTAAAAAGGCTTATAGCTTCTTTTTGCAATTCTTCTTCGTAAATAAATATCGGCAGAGGATTAGGTAAAGAACGATTAGGTAAAATATTAAGGAATTCATATAGGGTTTTAGCTTCTTCACTACTAATTCTACCAGAAATATCGAAGCTGGCTGTTTTATGCAAGGAAAATGGTTTTTTATCAGGGAAACCATTTAAAAAATCACTGGTGCCATAAGTAATTACCTCGTTTTCTTTAGAAATATTATAATCTGCAGTATTAAAAAGTTTATCAGATAAATAAGAACTATGCACTTCCTTATAGTCAGAAAGTGGAAGATTTAAGTAGAAAATAATATAGTCGCTATCGGCAAGGTGTTTAAATTTTAGTTGTTCCTCATTTAACTCGTTGATTTTCTCTTTTAGCTTTTCTTTGGTAGCTTTATCTGAAGTTGCTTTAGTCTTTTCTTGAAGATCCAGGATATTAGAATTGATTTTTTCCAGTTTTTCTGCATTCTCAGCCTCAATTTCATTCAGAATTAATGTGAATTCATTGTGCGTGAAAAAATGCTCGAATACTTTATATTTTTCCTTTTTGATTTCCTTATTGAAAAGAGAGAAAGCTTTTTCAAAATAAGTATCAAATCGATCGTAAATCTGTTCTTTCTTACCTTCGTATTGCTTATATTTTTTACCACCTTTTAAATGCTCTCGTTTGAAAGCAACACAAAATGGCGAACAGGAGTGAATGGCTTTTGTAGGTAAATCAAAACATTTGTTAGTGTTTACGCACCAACTATTTTTTTGCTTCATCTTACATTCCGCAACAAACTCGCCTTCATCACCCTTCATTTTTTTATTATACTTCTCGTACTTATAATTTTGAAGATCAATTTTTGATATGCCTTCTTTATCAGTCACTTTATCAACTAAAATGTGTATTCCCTCCTTAGGTGAATATCCCAATATTTTGAAAGGTTCTTCTAACTTATCGGTAAAATTTATGAGTTCTGTAATCATAAAAAATTCGTTTTAATAGATTGAAGGAAGCCCATTCCCTGAGCATTATAAAGCCCTGCGCCACAATTTTGTAGGATTTCGATAAAGCGCTTTTCCGCTTTTAAATTCAATTTAAAATTGAGGAATCCCCTTATTTTAGTTTCGGCAGGAGTGCCGGCCTTTATAGTGATAAGCCTGGATCTGGCTTTATTATTTTTATAGAAATCGATTTCAGCAAGTAATAAAGCACCTTCGGCAGTCTGCAAATCGTAATTGGCTTCAACTTTTTGGCGCCAGTTATGCTTTAGGCTGTCTATAAAATGCTCCTCATAAGGATTCAAAAAGTTGTAATTATTATGATCGTTCTTGACTCCACAAACAATAGGGGAAAGCGGTTTACAGTTTATCTCGATTATTTCACCCGCTTTGTTCTCTTTTAAGGGATCTTTCAAGGCTTCTATATTTTTTACCTCAAAATCTACCTTTGAAATCTTATCAGCAATAGTGATTTTTCTGGATTGGAATAATCCCTTGATAAAATGTTGGGAGGCTTCGGGCAAATGAAAATTGATAAAGAAAGAAACAATAGGAAATTGTAATAGCATTCGGTCTTTATGGATCTTGAATTTGGCGTTTAGGTCGGAAAATGTAAAAAATTTATAGCCCTTGCCATAACCTTCTTGGTGCAAGAATTTTGCGTATTCTTTATCCGCGTGATCGATAATCTTATAAATCGCTGCGCTTAAAGGATATTGATAGTTAATAGGCAATTCTCTATCATTTCCCAGACCTTCTAGAGTGATTTTGAATTTCAAGATTAGGATGATTAAATTTTAATAATTATTTATCGCAGAAGGATGAAAGATCTTTAAGAGTAGTACTAAAGTTCAATATCCCAGTATTATTCTTTTCATATTTAAGTATTTTATCTATTATATAATGCAAGATTTACAAAAAAATGTTGTTGTTTACAATATAAAAGATTTAAATCATAGAAAAATACGGAAAAACGTAAATAGTAAGAATTATTTGATATGACCTTTAGATCAATGATAAGTTTTAGGTTTGATGAGATTGAAAGAAAAATTTAACTTACTAAAGTTAAAACCAAAAATGACTTACTTTTTCTTTCTATATTATTCTGAAACAAACCTTATTTATAATGGGTTCTTTGGCCAAAAATCTTTTGGAGAACATTCTAAAATAATGGCAAGTTCATTTAAATGATTGAGATTATACTTTGCTCTGCGCGTTTGAGATTCTACATGAGAAATAAAACTATCGCTAAGGCCTAGCTTTTGAGATAAAGCTATTTGAGAGAGGCCTTTTTCTTTTCGCTTCTCCTTTACTGTATTAATTATATAAGTCTCTATTTTGCTAGCCATAGTCGATTATTCGACAATACAATTAGAAACTTATTTGTAATTTTAACAAAGGTACATGTACCATTAATTGTGTTTTTTATTATATTTGAGTATCGCTAAACAATTATGTAATCATTTATAAGTAATCTATTGCAAATAGAAATTCTATAGCACTATTCTTTTCCGGAAAGAAAGATAGTTGACTTATTAATGATATAACCACAAAACCAAACCTATAAGAAGAAACAAACCATCGTTTATTGAATTAGCCATTTAGGTTAGGCTAGAAGCTAGAAAGCCTCCCTTGAGTTTGACAGCTGGTGGGGAAGGCTTATGGCTTGATGAACTAATTAAAGACAAACAAAACCACAGCAAAATTATGAAAATTATAGACCATACCGAGAGAACTGTATTTTTTATTGATACAAGACTTGTTCGAAGATCCGATCCAACGTTAAAAACAGTTGGCTATGGAACGTGACTTCAAACTCTTAAAACAAGGACATCCTGATGCCATGGAATTTATCTACGCCAGGCACAGTCGGCATATCTTCTTTATTGGCAGGCAGCTAATTCAAGATGAGTTTGTTGTTGAAACGATCATGCAGGATGCTTTCCTAAAACTATGGATGCTTCGTGATACCATAGAGCGACCCGAACATGT
Source organism: Zunongwangia sp. (assembly GCF_048269745.1). Classification (NCBI taxonomy): domain Bacteria; kingdom Pseudomonadati; phylum Bacteroidota; class Flavobacteriia; order Flavobacteriales; family Flavobacteriaceae; genus Zunongwangia; species Zunongwangia sp. The sequence continues at coordinate 427,973 of NZ_JBLXIB010000001.1, forward strand.
GTTCTTTTTTCTACGTCATGTAGTAAAGAGGGAATGTACATTCTTTTATTGTCGTCCAAGAAATAAATTCTATCGTTCGATCAACCGCTTAGAATTTTATGAAAACTATCAGGATTATATGTACGGCTTTGATCCTGAAGCCGAAGAAGATCAGCATCTTTTGGATCAAAAGTCAGAGCAGGAGTATTATGACCGAATTAGAAATGTATTACCGTTTATAGAACCAAAGCGTAAGCAATTAATAGAGCTTTGTTTGAAATATGATTTTAAATATGCGATTATTTCCAAACTAATGGGCATAAGCGTTAAGCATGCCAGTAACGAAGTTTATTTGGCTATAGATGATCTAAAGCAAATTATTCATCGAGGAAGTAAACTAGATCAGCCGAATCCATCAACATCAGATTTCGAAAAGGAATCACAGGAAATGACCAATGAACAGGCAAAGGTGTTGAAATTACGATGTGAAGAAAAGCAATCCTTTTCAAAGATTGCGGAAGAGCTACAGCTTCCACAGAAGGAAGTCCACCGTCAATTTATGGTTGCTTATAAATTGATGCAGCAGAAACATGAAGAACAATTACAAACCGCCTAGTTATGGGTACATCCACAATGAAGCTTACTCGAAAAATCCAATTACTGATCGATCTCCCTACTCAGGAAGAACGCAAGGAAGCTTTGAGTAAATTATATGACTGGCAATATAATTGCTACCGTGCATCGAATCTTATCGTTTCTCATTTATACATTCAGGAAATGGTTCAGGAATTCCTTTACTTCTCGGAAGGGGTTCGATATAAACTGCTGGATGAAAAGAAAACAGAAAACGGCATATTTAATCGTTCTCGAATTAATACAACCTACCGTTTAGTTTCTGATCGTTTTAAAGGCGAGATGCCAACGAATATATTAACGCATCTGAATAGTACTCTGCTCAGTTCATTTCGACAAAACCGGGATGCTTACTGGAGAGGAGAACGATCCGTGAAAAACTTTAAAAGAGATATGGCTTTTCCGTTTAGTTTTGAAGGAGTATGTGGTTTAAGATACGATGAAGAAAAACATATTTTTCGGTTCCGCTTCTTTTCCATTCCAATGGTATTCTATTTAGGAAAAGACTATCACGAAACTCGCAAACTCATACATATATTAATGGAAGGAAAGCTCAAACTTCGCACATCCCATTTAAAGTTGGAAAAACATAAAATCTTTATGCATGCGGTTTTTGAGCTCGAAAAGGAAAAACACAGACTACAACCGGATAAGATAGCGGAGGCCTCCCTTTCGATTGAATATCCCATCATTGTCAAGACCGGAAGAGCAAAGTTGGCTATCGGTTCCAAAGAAGAGTTTTTACATCGTCGATTGGCGATTCAATCAGCGAGAAAGCGAGTAGAAGCTGGGGTGACCTATGCAAAATCAGGCAAAGGACGAAAACGTAAAACAAAAGCTTTGGAGCGATTTAAAAATGCAGAATATAATTATGTACAAAATCGCTTACATGTCTATAGTCGAAAGCTCATAGATTTTTGTGTAAAACATCAGGCCGGCACTCTTGTGCTAATGAACCAGGAAGAAAAAATAAAAATAGCTAAAGAAGAAGCTTTTTTATTTCGGAATTGGAGCTATTATGATCTTACGATGAAAATAAAATATAAGGCGGAGAAAGCCGGGATTGAACTTATTATTGATTGATTTGAATTAGTGGAGGGTGGCTGTACACCCGTAAGGTGAGGTTACTAAAAAACACTCACTAAGTGTTTCGGCATCTACAGTGCGTGAGCATTCTTATATAAAATAGTTGCTAATGGATAGCATAAAATGAATATACGTATTTGATAGTTTAAAATAGGGGGTAATTGTATACCCGTAAGGTGAGGTTATTTTTTTATAAAACACTCACTAAGTGCCTAGGCATATACAAAGGCGGAGCTTACTTATTTCATATAGGAAGAGTTTACAACAATTATATAAATTCAGTTGGTTGAAAATTTATTCAATAGGATGAGGAAGTTCGAATTAAGAATAAATCAGCGAGGGATGCTATAAAATAAAATTATTATATTCGTAAGTGTTAGTTAATTTAAGAATAGTAAATTTCCCTTAAAATCAAACACAATCGTAATTTTTTATAGATTTTCAAACACATAATGAACAAATTAGATATATAAATATCTCGAGAATTATTTCAAATCAAATCCGTTTCAGGAATAGAATAGATGATTTAAACCTTCAATATCCTTAAATAGGTTCTTAAATAATTAAAATAATATTTTCTCAAAATACCTAAACCCATAAAATGATAAAAAAGATAGCTTTATCCATATTCGTAATTTTTGTTATTTCTTGTTCAACATCAGATCAGGAAGATAAATCTATACCGTTATATTCTGGACGTTACAAAATTACTTCTTTCGAATCTAGTAAAGCCGTTGATTTAAATAATGATGGAACATCAAATATGGACTTATCTAAAGAGACCGCTTTCTTTTTTACGAATTCGATCTATGAAATAGAGATACGACCAATGATTGATCAGGATAATTATGCTAAACTTATTTCCTTTTCATTTCCAGAAGCCTCATTAAGTTTTTATGATTCAGAAAGGACGGATTATAATTTGGATTATATTGACGCTAGTTTTGGAACCTCTTATGAAGAAGTAGATGGCCATGTAGTATTGGAACAAAACGAATTTGATCCCTTCGGAGCAATTGAAAATTTTGAGTTGGATAATCACACGGAAACTCAGATTCATTTGACGCTATATAAAGACTATTATAATTTTGAAAGTGACTCTTGGGAAGAACTAAAGATTGAAGTAGGCTATAAGAAAATAGACCTATAAATACAGAGTCTACTTTCGTTATATTTTATTTTAGCCTAAAACGTGAAATATTTTAAAAAATAATATAGGTTTGCAAATCATAAATAATAAATCAAATCAAAAAATGTTTAAAAAATTATTTTTCGCAGTGATCCTATTAGCAGGTGTCAATTCTTTTGCTCAAGAAGTAAATTTTGGTGTTCAGGCAGGATATGCTAATCTTAAAATTTCAGAGAAGGGATCTGGTTATAGTTTTTCTGAAGCCGAATCTGGTTTTTATGTAGGCTTTTTAGCAGATTTTCATTTAGATGAAAATTGGCATATCCAACCTTCGGCAAATTACATGAGAATAAAAGAAGTTAATTTCCTTAATGTTCCGGTACTAGCACAATATTACATTGAAGATTCAGGGTTTTTTGTTCAGGCGGGACCTCAGGCTACTTTCATTCTAGAAGATGTGGACATTAATACCGTGGGATTAGATGCAGCTTTTGGAGCGGGATACCATATTGATGAGCATTTTTTCATAGAGGCAAGGTATGCTTTTGAACTTACAAACCGATATTCTGGAGATAATTATTACGATGACCTAAAAGCTCGTATTAATACTCTAAATATTGGTATAGGTTACAAGTTTTAAAAACCTATACTAAAAACTTATGAAAGCGAAAGATCAAATCTTTCGCTTTTTTTATTTCCGCAGCTCAAGGAACAACATCACAACTCCTATAATATTCAAACTCAAGGACACAAAAAACACAATGAGCGCCCACTTCGGATAGATCTTCGCCTCTTTAATCGTGTTAGATAATTCGTTAGAAATTCGCTCATATTCCTTCTTTTCAAAATCCAGAGTGTCTTCCAGGCTTGAAAGTCGTCGTATCAGGTCTTCAGTATCCAGGTGAATCCCTTGTGAGTAAATTTCTTCCAATCGTTTCATATGCTGCTCAAAGCTTGCCAGCTCGGAGCATAACAATTCCGATAGTTCATCAATTTTTGCCATAATTACAGAGGTTTAATATCCGATATCCATGCCTTTGGATATGGACTTTTTAATAACTTTTTGTGCAATTTCTTTCAATAGTTTTAAGCTGATTTGCACCGGTTCCGGGCTTTTAGCTAAACTGATCGCTTTATTGAGTGCTTTAAATTTCTCGATGCCATGTTCCCGTGCCATTTGTTTTCCGATATTGGACATACTCATGGAGCGGTGAACCGCGCTACCTTTAAGACTATGCCCATCAAATTCAAACCGAAAGCCCTGCAATTTTTGTTGCTTATTGATAAAAGGAATCGCCTTGACACCGTTAGTTTCCATCCCGCGCATATAAGCTTTATAGGTTTCCGGTTTAAACTGTTTCATGGTCAGCTCATGCCGGCGTTTGAGTTCCAAACGGATATCGGTAAGATTGATCTCCCGTATGAGCTGTACCTCACGAACGGTGGTCAGTTGATGTTCATGGGCTACCCGCTCGGCAGCATGCTGACTACGTTTACCTATAAAATTATCCTTGTAGGCACGCCCATCAAAATCAATTCGGTTGACATACAGATGTACATGCTTATGCTCTTTATCCTGATGCACAAAAGCAATCGCCTGTCGTTCGCCCAGTTTCATCTCCCGCATAAAGTCTTTGGTCAATTCTCCAAGTTTTCGTTGATCCAATGTCCGTCCATCTTCAATGGTAGGACTCAGGACAAACGACAGGGTATTACGCTCGCAATGCTCATTCAGCTTTTGAATCTGTTCAAACTCACGGCTAATTTCCTGCGGGGAATCTCCAACAATATTTTGAGCGTACACAATCTCTGCCTGCTTCTCCTGGTTCCATCCATACTTCATGGAAGCCTGGGTATGACTAATGGATTTTCCTTTACCAATCATAGATCCAGTTTTTTAAGATGTTGCTTCATGGCCTCGGCCAGCTTATAAACTTCAGTAGATAATCTCGGATCCCGTTTTCGAAACATGTTTCCTATAGATTTAAAGTTGTTATGAAATTTCACCAGGTCTTTATAGATAGCAATATGATCATCGCTCATCCGCTCATTGATAGATAGATCCATGGCTGATTTTCGACAAAATTCACTAAGGCTCAGTCCCGATCTTTTAGCCTTAATGTTCAGTAGTTTTTTCTGGTACAGCGTACACCTGAATTTGATTAAGGAGGTCTTCCCCTTAAACCTCTCTTTTTTTTCATTGCGACCATGGGGAGCAATCAAGATTGTGTCCACAGACACACATCTTGAATTAGGATCTATATTAGAATTTTCCGTTTGATGGGAACCCGTGTCCCCATCATTAGAAATCCTCGTTTTGCCCTCCCTTTTTTTTAGCTTTTCAAAGCTTAAGGAATAGGATGATTTCTTTTCATTTTCAAAGGGTGTTTTCTCGTCGAACATGGCAAAGTTTTTCGTTAAGATCTTTATGTGGATAAAAGCGATATCTCAGGTCAATCGCCTGAGCAAAATTTTCTAGTAAATAGGAAGTCATACGATCTCCGGCAGCATCATGATCCAGGAATAATAAAATAGGATTGGGATAAGCATTAAAGCCTTTGACGATTTCCTGAATAAAGGATAGGGAGTTGAGTATGATATGATCATGGGTAAAGAATAGCTCGGGATCTAATAGCGCTAAAGACAGGTAATCAAATAATCCTTCGGTTATGATCAAACCATTTCCATCCTGTTGAAAATAGCTATAGGATTTCGGAGAACTTGAAGCTTTATAAAAAGCATTCCGAAGCTCATAACCTCCCCGTCTATTTTGTAGACCAATCGCATAATACTGTTTTCCATATAATTTAAAATGAACTTCATTAGTCAATTCCCGAATCAGTTCTTTAGGAATACCCCGTTTTTTAGCATACCGGAGTAATTGAAAATTTGAGAGTTCCTGAACACAAAGTATATTAATCCCCTCCTTTTCCTTTTTAGAAATCTGCTTATGAAAAGACAAAGAAGGGTTTTTAAAATCTGTATTTGATAGTTGCTGATCATTGGCCAGAAATTGTAAAGCTTCAGCAATGGAACATTGTTTTAATGTAATAATCAGATCCAGGCAATTTCCTCCTTTTCCTAATCCGAAGTCGTACCATCTGTTGTTATGATAAGAGACATGGAAAGAGGCCTGTGTTTCTGACCGCAGGGGACTCAGAAACCAGGCTTCTTTCACCGTTGTTTTGCTGGGATAATGACCTAATTTAGCGAGTACATGTACGATGTCTAAATTACGGGCATGGTCACAGCATATTTTCTTTATTTTCATAAGCGTTCTATTTTCTGGATTTTTTTGATGAATTGATGAGAACCCCTTCTAAGCCCTTGTAGACATTGAGCTGAAGCTGTCATCAAAAATTCATCAATTCATCATTTTTATTTTCGACAGCAGGCTTTTATTCATCACTTTTATTTTTGATGAACATTTGATGAATAAATGATGAGCCACTAACCCCCTATAAATACAGGGCTTAGCCTTCAGCGTTCATCAATTCATCAAAATTCTCGGTCAAAAACGACCTTGAAATGTTAAAATAGCGGCCTTTCGCTTCCCGCTGCTCTATCGATCCATCTCCCCACCAGACCAATCTTTGATAGCAAAGTGTATTCTTTTGATTCTCTAATTTCCAGGAATTCTTCAGCAGTCTTCTCAGCTGGGTAAGATCCGTTTTAACCCGGGTCCGGTTCAGTAGTTGTAATGCATCAATCGGGCAGAGTTGAATGTCATCGATATTAAAATGATCCATACCCATAAGTAAAATGGTAGCCAGTTCCTTTTCTACCCGGTTTCGATTATTGGCAAGCAATTTTTTTAAGGCTGGCGTTTTTAACTGGGAAGGATGAAACCACATTCTGGTGAGATGTTTGGAATGCAATTGACGATGCTTTAAAAAATGCAGAAAGGCCGGAACTTCCCGGTTGAGATGGTATAGATAATCCGTTTCTTCAGCCGTAATTTTAGGAACTTTAAGCACCCAGAACCGGGTTTCATTACCATCAATCTTGATAAAGTTATCCTCATTATTACTGCATAGGATAAACTTTCCAAAGAACTCCACTTCCCGTTTATCCTTCCCTTTCGCCTCTAACTTATTAATGTTAGTGGTACTAAGGTATTTGATGCGCTCGGTCAGTTCTTCTTTATTGAAAAGCACTTCATCAATACAGATCAGTAGCTTATTCGCCCAATCCGCATTAAACTGACTACTAAAACTATCATTGGTCAGATAGGTCATGTTATTTTCAAAGATGCTTTTCAGCCATTTCAAAAAGGTACTTTTCCCGGTCGATCGTTCTTTCGAAACCAAACACAGGATCGGTAAGGTTTGCACCGGTTTGGTATATAAAAGTTGCAGATAGTCCAATCCTAATTCAAAATGCTCCCCAAAAATATGTTGGACGAAATTCAGGCTAAAACCTAATTCGCCCTGCAATGGGATATTACTTAAGGGAGAATATATATTATAAAAATTATGATAGACCGGTTTAAAATTCAGGTGATCCGGGATACAGGTAAAACCATCATATTTTGCAATTTTACTCAGGTACGATTTGCCATGATCCTGTCGAATGGTTTCTACACTCCAGGGCAGCAATAGCTCATTGAAATGTCCAGCAATGGTAGGAGCTTTGACTTTTTTATAATACGACGTCCCTACCCTTAAATATGGTATACTTTTCATAATAGATGAATTTGTGCTGAGAATACAGCAGGTTAAAAAATGAAAAGAATGTGCTTACTGATCCAGCAGCTGGTCTACTACGGGAGTATTAAGATCTTCTTTGGTCACCCGTTCATTTTGAAGAAGCCAGGAATTAAGCTTATGGATATCAAAAAAGATCCGCTTTCCATTAGGTTTACTATGAGGAATAGTGCCTGAAGCGGTAAGTTTATACAGGTAGTTTTTAGAGATTCCTGTATAATCACAGGCCTCATCGAAGGTCAGTACTTTCTTTACACCCAAAAGGAGGTTTTCAATCCTGTCGAGTTTTTCTTCTAATTTAAACTTGTCCATTGGTATTAGATTTAAAAATTGATAATGAACAAGACGTCTTGTAATCTATAGTAGAATTCTATCGATAAAAGTAGTACTAAACGCAAATATATAGCGACTGATACGTCTGTAGTTATTCACAGGTCTCTGTGATTTAATTAATTACACTTAAATACATTCAATTAGATTTAAGTGAGATCATATTATATTCCGACTCAAATTTTATTTGAACTGAATTGATTAGGTTTAATGTTTTGAAATATCGAAATCGGTCAATTGTTAATAACTATACAGATAACAAATGCTGAAAATAGAATAGAATAAAAAATATATTCCGTGTTAACTTAATTAGAATCCGTTACTGTAATCACGAATGAGCCGAATAATAATTTTATTCGGCTCATAAATTACGTATATTTGATTTGAATAACGTATTTATCTGGCTCATATGTATAACTGGCAACTTGAAAATTGGCCTTCTTTTGACTATAAGTCGAAAGCTATCGATGATATTGTGATTGAATTCGCTTCAGAGACAGGTGAAGTTAAAGGGATTATAGATAGCCTGCCTTCTGACTTTAGACAAGATGCGATTATACAATTTATGATCGATGAGGCCATTAAAACTTCAGCGATTGAAGGGGAATATTACAGTCGTCAGGATGTAATGTCATCGATCAAAAATCGATTGGATATTGGAGATGGTGCTACTATTAGAGATATCAGTGCCAGAGGAATTGCAGAATTAATGGTGGAGGTAAGAGAAAACTTTTCCGAACCTCTAAGCGAGCGATTAATTAAGGGATGGCATGCGATGTTATTTAGCCAATCCCGGTATATTCAGGCAGGGACTTATCGATCTGGAGAGGAACCCATGCTTATAGTATCAGGGAGATACGGGAGAGAAGAAATTCATTACGAAGCTCCTCCATCTCATCGAGTTCCTATGGAGATGAAACAGTTCATACAGTGGTACAAGGAATTTGATATTGAAAATAATGATATTCGAAGTTCATTGATCAAAACAGCTATCGCTCATTTATATTTTGAAACGATACATCCTTTTGAAGATGGAAATGGACGTATAGGTAGAGCCATAGCTGATAAATGTCTTTCGGAATCTTTAGGTAGAGTATTAGTATTAAGTATATCCACTGCAATCGAACAAAATAAAGCAGCGTATTACCAAGCCTTAAAAATGGCTCAGCGCTCTCTGAATATCACGGATTGGATTGTTTATTTCTGTAAGACTATCTTAACCGCCCAGAAAAATGCTAAAGCAGTTATTCGATTTATTCTAAAAAAAGCAAAATTTCTGGATCAACATCGGGAGAATTTAAATGATCGTCAGTTAAAAGTGATTTTAAAAATGTTTGATAAAGGTGTTGAAGGTTTTGAAGGAGGAATGACGGCGAAGAAATATACATCACTAACCAAAACTTCAAAAGCCACGGCCACACGAGACTTACAGGATATGGCTTCTAAAGGAATTTTGAAACCACGAGGAGGTGGACGAAGTGTACATTATGAGCTAAAATTTATATGAATAAATGTTAAAGTTTGTTAAAAGGTGCTGAATTCGGTGTATGTCTAAATATTAATTTATTTAAAATATTGATAATCAAAAATATAAATGTTTGGTTCGAGTCTCGTCCAGACCGCAAGATTGCAAAAAGCCTTTCAGAAACGAAAGGCTTTTTTTATTGGTCTAAAATTAATTTTAGGGTAGCCTCAAAAGTTTAAAAAATCTGGATCTATTTTAAGGAAAACAAGTAAGCAGTTAAAAGCTTTTTTCATTAGTCCGGAAAGTGGCTTTTTTGCTTTATAGCTTTTCTTTTAATTAGCACAGAGACTTTTTCTCGTCTATTTTTAATTAAAAATGCATAAAGCCAATACGGAGTATTGGCTTTATTGATAAAAATCAAGAATTTAATAGTTCAATGCATTATTGAGGAAACATAAATTTTTGTATTTGTCTAGTTTCTAATATCGGATTAGCCCCTTCTTCAGCTGCAACAAGAGCCCCTACTGCACAAGCAAAATCTAGGCTACTTTGTGGATTTTTATTTTTTAATAGCCCTGCAATAATACTCGCTAAAAAAGAATCTCCTGCGCCTACAGTATCTTTCACTTTAGTTTTAAAACCGCTATTATAGTAGCGATTTTCATTTTTTAATAGTACCGCTCCATGCCGACCTTTAGTTACACATATTGTAGGAGTATTAGTTTTTTCCGCTATAAAATGCAGGTTTTGTTCCAATGAATTATGTTTAGAACCAAGTAACTCAGCAATTTCAAAAAGCTCATCATCATTAAATTTAATAAAGTCAGCTTTTTTCATCAGTTTGATAAGTAAATCTTTGTTATAGAATGGAGGGCGTAAATTAATGTCGAAGACTTTATAAGGGGCCACATCTAACAACTTTAATAAACTGTTTTGAGAGGTATGATCTCGGCATGCTAAGCTGCCAAAAATAAAAACTTCGCTTTTTGAAACAGCCAATTTTGTATCATTATTAATTTCAATTTTGTCCCAGGCTGCAGGATGAACGATTTCATAACTAGCTGATCCTTCTGAAGAAAGTTTTACATTAACTACACCTGTAGAATAGTTATTTTGGATATTAATATATTCTGTTGAAACACCTCTATCTTGAAGGTAAGTTTTAATTTTTTTTCCATTTTCATCGTTCCCAACGCAACTTATCATTCCAGTTGGAATTTCAAGACTAGCAAGACGTGAAGCTACATTAAGTGGAGCTCCGCCAATGCGTTTTCCACTAGGAAAAACATCAAATAAAACTTCACCATAACAGATTGCCGTATATTTATTCATTATTAATTTTTTTAGTAAAAAGAAGTATTAATTAGTATTGAGTTTTAGATTTTTGAAATTAGTATTTATCTCATCTGCAAAAATTCCCCAATTTTCTTTACCCAATCCATAAATCCGATTGGAAAAAGCTTTTTCATTATTGATGTAAACGATACAAATAGATTCTTCTAAAATTATTTCAATAGAATAGTCTTTTCCTGTTTCCAGATGGAAAGGAATACTATTTTTTTCTTCTCCATTTACAACGCAAACGATACGATTTTTAGATGAGTCAAAAACAATCTTACTTGAATTTTCTATATCATTTTCTATGTTAAATATAAAACCTGTTTTGCCATTATCCCCTTTAATAGTAATGTTGGTAGTTATTCTGGCCGGTAGTTGAGAAAAAGGATAAGTTATATAGGCAGGATTTTTTGTAGCATCTAACTCAAAGTTATTTTCATTTTGACTGATATTACCTACAGTATTAATTGCTTGTAGTGTTTGGTTATTTTTGAATATATTCAGGATTGATGATGGAGGTTTTACACCTAAACCTCCATCATCTTTTTGAATAAGTTCATGGGTGACTAAATTTCCCGCCCATTCTTTATTTCCTGTATTATTTTCTGGAAATCTTCGAGCAGTCCAACCAAATAGAAAACGTCCATTTTCATTAGCGGCTGTTTTACCAGCATAAAAAAATTCTCCATCAAGTAAGTCGTTTTTTGGTGTCACCCATGGTCCTTTGGAAGTTGAAGCAATTCTATAATGAGTAACTTTTTTATTCCAATTTTCTGAAAATAATAGGTACCAGTAATTTCCCATCTTGAAAATATCAGCACATTCCATCATCAGGTAATTTTCTGCTAGAGAAGAAGTATATAAAGGGTCTTTTACTTCCCATTCTTTATTCACTGGATCTGTAGAAGTAAAAAGTAAGATTGCGGCTTTGCGTTGATCTGTTTGTGCGCTTACCAACATCCAATATTCTTGCTCCTCTGAATTATAAAAAACATATGGATCGCGAAACTCGAAATCATAATATCCTTCTGGTGCTGTCAATAAAAAATCGTTTGTTTTTTTCCAGTTTTTAAGATCATTACTTTTAGCAAGTAGAATGCTTTCTCTTGGATGATCTTGAATATACTCGGTATTTCCGTTGTGGCCGGTGTAGTAAAAATAATATGTTCCATTAATGTTAATAACAGAACCTGTACCTATAGCAAAATCAGGATCAGCAGTTTTTCCGTAATTAATCATTCTACCTTGATAATCAAAATCTGTAAGATTTTTACTAACAAATTTATGAATATCATGAAAGCCCTTGCCCACAGGTTTAGTTTGAGCATCATGAAGAAAGAAAATGTGAAATTTCCCATCTTCAAAATATGGCATAACATCTCCAACCCAACCAGTCGTTTCATAAGGATTAGTTTCGCCTTTCCATCCTGATGGGGGATTTGGGTAAAGTTGAAGTTTTTCGTTATGTTGATTTGTGGGAGGAATTTGGGTAGTATCATCGTCTTCTTTACTACAAGAGAAAAAGAAGATTACTACCCAAAGAATTAGATAACTTTTATTTGAAATATTGGTCACTTTTCTTTATTTTTTGATTATTTTTTACTTAAATATTCAATTGCATTTTTGGTAAGTGTTTGGATATTTAACAGAAATGCATTTGTTTCACTTGTGCTACCATCAGGATCATTTTCATTGTACCAATCGTATGCTCCAAAGCCAATAACTATAGTATTACCCTGATTATTATTAGGAAATTCAGCTATGGCTACACGTCCATCTAGATTATCATCCCAAGACTCGCTTGCTAAATTAATTCCGCCGGTTTGATCTCGCCATCCTTTCCCATTTTCATAGCCACCCCATTCAGGAAGAAACCACCAAGCAGTATGGTTTAGTCTAAAAATGCCTTTCTCCAGAAAGTAGGCTTTACCATTTTCAAAAGTATTTAGCTCTTTAAATATAGGGTGTTCTGTATGTGTTTTAAAAGATATACCCCAGGAATTATTTTTCTCTACAAATCCATTAGGTAAGAAATCACCGAAAACATTATTAGGCCCTTTTCCTTCGGGTACTAATTTTAATGCTTCTACATATTTTGCAGCAAATGTACTTAATAGTAGACCTCCTCCTTGCGAATAAAATGCTCTTATTTTATTGATAACTATTTCATTAAAAGCTATTTCTGGTAAATCCATACTGGAGTCGAAATGCCACCATATAACAGAGTAATCCAAGTTAGCACCATCGATTATATCATTAAAGGATATATAAGTTACATCCTGAAAATTGGAAGTAAGCCAATTAGCAGCAGCTATTTCATCGGGATTACTTATATCATCCATAGAGTTGGAAACACCAAGATAAGCTACTTTTATGCCTGAGTTAGGCATAGTTATCACAGCCTCATATTTTTCTGTTTTTCCGTTACCATTAACAGTAAAAATAACCGGATTTGAAAAATCTAAACCAGTATTTGGGTTAGGAGAAATCGAGACACCTTCTGATAATTGAATGTTTGGTTGCAAATTGGTAATATCAATTTCATCATTTGCAAGAACCAAACTTATTACTTTACTATTATTATTTATAGTAGCATCTATTCCATTTATGGAAAAATTAGTAATAGGTTTTAACACTTGCGCAGTAACAACATAATCTTTATATAAGTTACCATTAATAACTCGATACTCTATAGTATTATTTAGATTGATAGGACCATCAATAAATGGATTTATCTTAGCTTGTTTTGGCAAAATAACCTGAGGAGATACAGAACTGATGTCAGTTCCATAAGGCAGAGTAAGGTTTATGTTTCCTGTTTGGTTATTGATGTTACCCTCCAAATCATTAATCATGAATGATTCAATATTAACTGATTTATTTAAGATCAAGCTTTCATTATTGTCATCTTCACAAGAAAAGTTTATCGATATAAATCCTATTAAGAATAAAAGGAATATATTTTTTTTGGCTTTTATAGTTATTTTCATGATTTTAAAATTATATGTTCACGCCTCAACAGCGCTTTTTTAAAACTTAGTAACCTGTATTTTGTTTATACTCGCCTCGACTAAAATTAATCTGTGCTTGCGGAATCGGAAGATATTCTTCTTTATTTTTATCAAAATGTGCATTTTGATAATATTTTATACGTTCTTGTTCTTTGCTGTAATACCGGTTTAGCGTTTCTGCAGCAATACCCCATCTTACTAAATCAAAAAAACGGTTTCCTTCCATAGCAAATTCTAAGCGTCGTTCCCATCTAAGTGCTTGTCTTGCATTTTCTTGGGTCCAATTAATGTTCTCCCCATCTATATATGGTTTTATTACTGAATTTTTTTCATAATCAGAAATTAAGGTAGTGCTTTGCGCTGCTCTCTCTCTAATTTGATTGATTAGAGGGAGTGCCTCATTTTGTCGCCCAAGTTCTATTAGAGCTTCAGCTCTAAATAAAAGTACATCTGCATATCGAATTTCTATTCTATTTTTAGAATTTCCATAAAATGGATCAATATTTACAAAGCAAGAGCAGTCTGGCGATACATTTTCTTTTAAGGAAGCAAAGTAACCGTATGTGCCAGGAGAACGATTCCAATTTTCTTTATAAATATAGTCTTCATTATATTTGAAAGGCAGGCCTGGAATAGCTACAGTATGAAATAATCTTGGATCTAATTTAAAGCTATCTAAATTTTGATAATCTACATTTACAGTATTGTAGTTATCGAACATAGGTAAACCTTCTTCAGTAGCTTTATAAGCATTTACTAAATTCTGGCTTGGCTTATGGAAATCGCAACATCCAATTCCTTGAGGAGTTGATAGTACATCTGAAAAATTAAGCCTTCCATGAAGCGTTCCATCATTATCTGAAAATTGTATTGCAAAGATAGATTCAGGACCATTCTGGTAGCTGCCAGATAGGAAGTTATATCCGAAGTCTTTTTCTAAACTATATTTTCCGATTACATGTTGAGTAGCCTCTAAAACCATTTGTAATTTTTCTTGATTAATATTAATTACGTTATGATTTTCATCTTGTTCGTATGCTTGGTACAATCTTGTTTTAGCAAGATAAGCGTAGGCTGCAGTATTATTAACTCTTCCTTTTTGTTCTTGATTTTCAGGTAGGTTTTTTGCAGCAGCTTCAAAATCTTGAGAAATGGCCTCCCATAGCTCATCATTATTTAATGCTCGATTAGAAACTGATCCATAATCTTCCACTGGGATATCTTCAGTTATATAAGGAACATATTTGAACATAATTTTAAGCATGAAATAAAAATGTCCTCTTAAAAATCTCATTTCAGCTATACGCTGTTTTTTAAGCGGAAAATCATCTTCATTTACTCGGTTTAGAGCATCTAAGGCTTTATTTACTCTTGAAATAGCGCTATAACTGTTAAACCAAAATTTATCCAATTCTCCAAAATCTGTTCTTATATTTTCAGATACTTCCATAAAGTGGAATACTTGTATGTCATTTGGTCCACTTCCACCTTTGTATGCATCATCAGACCTAACATTTCCATATGGCCAAAGGCTAAAAGGAATGTCATAATGATCGTTACCGAGAGCCGAGTAGGCTGCGGTTACAAATCCATCTACATTTTTAGGAGTGATAATTTGATCTTCGCTTAAAACTCCACTAGGTGTATTATCTAAATAATCAGAACAGGAAAATGTCAAACTGATTAAAAGAATAGCACTTGTTATATAAATTATATTTTTCATTTTTTTAAATTATATTATAAGGAAATGTTTAAACCCGCAGTTAGTGTTAACGGTTGCGGATATCCGAATCCGGGGTTTTCAGGATCTTGCCCTGTAAAGCCTGATGAGGTTAGCGTAAGAAGATTCTGCCCACTTACATAAAAGCGTAAATTTTCGAAGCTATATTTTTCTATTAAACTTTTAGAGAAGGTGTAGCCTAACTGGATATTCCTAAGCTTTAGATAGCTACCGTTCTCTACATAATAAGTAGAAAGTCTAGACTCGGCATTAGCATCTATAGTTGTTAATGCAGGAATTGTTGAGTTTTTATTATTTGGAGACCATGCATTAAGTAGGCGAGTTCCTTTATTTGAACCTACATCATCTACACTCCAAAAATCAGTTTGAAATTTACGATTATTTATAATATCTGCTTTACCAATACCTTGCCAGTAGGTTGTAAAGTCAAAATTTTTGTAGCCTAAGCTAATATTAAGAGAATAATTAAAATCAGGATGGGGATTGCCAATCCAAGTTTGATCATCGTCAGTTATCTGTCCATCTCCATCTAAATCTACATATTTTAACCTTCCTAAGTCTTTTCCAGGTTGATCTGCAGAATTTTCTAGCTCTTCTTGTGTAGTAAATAAGCCATCTGTAACGTACCCATATATTGAGTTAATGGGTCTTCCTAGTATATTGTCATCTTCTCCATCTCCTCCATAGCTATTTTGTACTTCTTTAGGCAAAAAGGTGATTTTATTTCTGTTTGCAGATATGTTTCCAGAAACTTCATATGTAAAACCCCCGTCGGTTTCATTGCGATAAGTAAGCGCGAATTCCCAACCTTTATTTTCCATAGAGGCACCGTTAACCCATCGATTTCCTCCTTCTCCTATAGCTCCTAAGTAAGGAGGGAGTACAAGTATGTCCTTAGTCTTTTTAAAATAATAGTCTAGACTTCCGAACAACTTATTCTTTAAAAATCCAAAATCAAGACCAATATTGGTTTGTGTAGTCGTTTCCCATTTAAGGTCTTTATTTCCTATTTGTATTCCTTTATAACCAGATGGTAATAAACCGCTACCTGATCCTGTGAAATCATATGCGGTTCCATGAGAGGTTTCCCATGTAGGATCTCCTCCTGCATAATCTGCTACATATAAAGAATATGCTGCACTATTATCGATTTCTTGATTACCAGTCTGTCCCCAACTTGTACGCAATTTTAAATCGGTAATAAATGGATATCTATCTTTTATAAAGCTTTCTTTACTTAGTCTCCAGCCAGCAGAAAATGCTGGGAAAGTACCAAACCGATTGTTTTCCCCAAATCGAGAAGAGCCATCTCGTCTGATTGTAGCTGAAAATAAGTATCTATTTTTAAAAGTATAGTCTAGTTTTCCAAAAAAAGATAATAGCTTGTAAGAATTTGCCCCACCTCCATTAAAAGCTTTTCCTGTACCAGCATCAGGGTACATATAGTCTGAATTTTCTATAATGAATCCTTCTTTTCTTACGTAAAGGTTTTCGTAGTTAGCTTCAAACATTTCTGTACCTGCAAGAAAATCAAGTTTATTTTCCTTAAAACTCAAGTTATAAGTTAAAGTGTTACTCCAGGTATATTTCATATCCCTGTTTTCATTTATAATTACTGCATTTTCTTCATTTTTAAGGTATCCTGATACATAGCTTAACTGGAAAGCACGTTGGTAATAATTGCTGTAATCTACTCCAAAATTACTTTTCAAATTAAGATCTTCAATTATTTCTAGGTCTATAAAAGCATTTCCAAAAAGTCGATGATAATCATAGCCGTTGTTTTTATTAGCATCTAACAAACGAGCAGGGTTCTGTCGATCGTTCATACCTCCAACAGGTCCTCCCCAACCTTCTCCATCTACAGTATGTACAGGAATTATTGGTAAAGCTCTTAGTGCAGGATCTAATACACCAGGATCTTGAACTTCTTCGGTTTTATTGATTGAAAAATTTTCTCCAATAACTAATCTACCATCAAAGAAATTATAATTACTATTCATTCGTGCTGAAATGCGGTTAAAATATGTTGTCTTTACAATCCCTTCATTATCATAGTAGCCCAACGAAAAAAGATAATTTCCTTTTTCAGAACCGTTAGTTACAGAAAGATTATAAGATTGAACAAATCCATTTTGGGAAATTTCATCATACCAGTCTGTATCACTAGATTTCAAAGTCTGGTCTGAGTCTAAAAACTCAGGTACAAGAACATTATTTAAAACCGGTTCTCCATTTTCATTTACACCCCAACCAAACTGATACCTAAGATTATTGTTATTAGGATCTAAACCGTCATTAATATTTGCTTGCCATAGAACCTCCCCAAATTCCTTAGCATTAAGAACTTCTTGTCTGTCTGTATAGGTAGAAGTCGAAATATAACTATCTAAGTTAATACGCATTTTTCCAGAAGTACCTTTTTTAGTGGTTATTATAATTACTCCATTAGATGCTCTAGATCCATAGATACTTGCCGAAGCTGCATCTTTTAAAACTTGTATTGATTTTATGTCGTTAGGATTTAGCTCATGCATTCCAGATTTTGTTGGAATACCGTCTATAACATACAAAGGATCAGTATTGTTTAAAGTACCAATTCCACGAATACTAATCGAAGTATTCCCTCCGCTAGGAGAACCATCTGTAGTTATTTGGACCCCTGGTAATCTTCCTTGCAATGCCTGAATAGGATTTGCTTGTGGTTGTTTATTTATTTCCTTCATATCTACTACAGATACAGCGCCGGTTATATCAGTTCTTTTTTGAGAAGTATAGCCTACCAAAACAACATCACTAAGCTGTTGTGCATCTGTAGATAAGGCAATGTTTATAGTTTTACGCCCATTTATAGGAACAACCTTTGTAATAAAACCAAGGTAACTAAAAGTTAAGGAGTCTTTTAAGGTAACATTTTCTATTTTATAATTTCCATCAAAATCGGTTGTAGTTCCGTTAGTAGTTCCTTTTATCATTATATTAACGCCTGCTAACTGCATACCATCAGTAGCAGAAGTGACTACTCCAGATATATCTACCTCTTGTGATATAAGTATACCAGGTAAGAGGAGTAGAGAAAGTAAAAATTTTAATTTCATATTAATTAGTGTTTAGTTGATTAATTTTTAAAGAATTTATACGGAAGCTTTCCTTTCCATTTACCCAGAATTGGTTGTAAGGTTGATGGGGGAAAAATATCTCTGTTATTACAGTTTCTCCATCATTGAAGAATATTTCAATAGAAGTTTTATCGATTAATAGATGAACTTTAAGATTATTTTTATTGGAAATATTAGGTGCTACAGATGGTTTAGAGCCAAAAATTTCATTAAAATCAATTAGGCCAGATTTGCTTCGGTCTAAAAAAAATTTGTTTGTGGTATGATCATAACCAAATTTTAATTTATCTCCCCAATCATTACTAAATACAAATTCATATGAATCATCCTTGAAGTCTGGTATTTCAAAACTTATTTCAGCTTTGCTGAGATCTATTTTAGTATTTTCAACTAGGTTCTTTCTTTCAGAAATTTCTAAATGATTTTTAGAAAGTACATTTTTCCTGAACTTATCAAGTTCTCGTACTGGTGTAGAACTAATGAAATATTTATTATCTTTTTTATGCAATTGTAATTCTCTAGGAATTGTCATTGTACTTCTCCAGATTTCAGTAGGAACCTCATTAGCATACTCCCAATTAGACATCCATCCTATAAATAAATTCCGACCATCTTTTTCCGGAATATTAGTCCAAGTAACACCAGCATAATTATCTTTTCCAAAGTCTATCCAATAGTTGTGGTCTTCACCTAGCTCTTGCATAGATGGGTCTAGGGTGAATTTTTCACCGTTAAAATCTCCTACAAAGTATTGTGTTCCAGAACCACCATTATAGCCACCAGGATTTAAACTTTGTATGAGTACCCATTTCTTTTCTTTGCTATTCTGAACTTTCATTTGAATAAAATCGGGGCATTCCCAAACTCCTCCATGAGCACCAATGCCATGGCCAAATTCAGATGCTAATTTCCATTCTTTTAAATTTTTAGAAGTATAGAATTTTGTTTGATCACCAGCAGAGAGTACCATTATCCATTGTTGATGTTCCTCGTCCCAATTTACTTTTGGATCTCTAAAATCCCGAATTCCTGGATTTTCGATTACCGGATTACCTTCGTATTTAGTCCAAGTTTTACCTTTATCAGTACTATACGCAATGGCCTGAGTTTGATAAATTTCTTTACCTTCTTTTTCAGCCTTAGGGTCGTGATAGGTAAACATCGCAATTATAGGGGGAGTGCTTCCATCTCCAAAACCTGAAGTGTTTTTTGTGTCAACTACAGCACTTCCTGAAAATATATATCCTTTTTCATCTGGTTTTAGTGCAATAGGTTGTTCTACCCAATTTATTAAATCTGGGCTAGTAGCATGCCCCCAGTGCATTGGTCCCCAGGTATTGCCTTCTGGGTAATACTGAAAGAATAAATGATAGGTGCCGTTAAGATAAAACATGCCATTAGGATCATTCATCCAATTCTTTTTCGGCGTAAAGTGAAAATTAGGTCTGAAGTCTTGATTAGATTGGGCTACTGTATCTTGTTTTGATATGGCCTCTTTTCCCTTATGATTTTTACATGAAGTAAATGCCAATCCACTCAAAACCAAAAAAATAAAAGGTTTTAAAATATATTTCATAATTTTTGATGAATTTTAATTATTATACTTTTGATTAATTACTAGCATCTTTTAAAGTGAGTTCTTCACTCAGTTCCTCTAAAGATTTTCCTTTGGTTTCGGGCATCATAAAAATCACAAATAGAAGTTGTAAGACCATCATAAAAGCAAAGAATGCAAAAACGTAGCCTGTACCAATTGTAGAAAATAAAAAAGGAATTAATGAGGGGATAATGGCTGCTAACACCCAATGTGTTGAAGAACCAAATGCTTGCCCAGAGGCACGTAAATGATTTGGGAATATTTCTGAAATAAAGACCCAAATAACCGCTCCTTGTCCGATAGCATGGGAAGCAATAAATAAAAATAGAAATATAGGAACCGATAATCCTCCCCAGTCAAGAAAAAAAGACATAGCAACTAAACTCAATGAAATTATATAACCTACAGAACCAATATACATTAATTGTTTTCTACCTAGCTTATCAATTAATGATACTCCGATAAGAGTGAAAATTAAGTTGATTATACCAATTCCAATACTACTTAAAAGAGCGGTATCAACTCCTAATCCTGCCTCTTCGAATATTCTAGGTGCGTAATATAGAAAGGCATTTATTCCGGAAAGTTGATTGAAGAATGCAATTAAAAATGCTAATATTAGTGGAAATCTATATTTTTTCATTAAAATATTTTCTCCAATTTTTTCCTTTTTCGATTGTTTTCTGATTTCTTGCATTTTTGTTTCTAAATCGGTTTCTGGATTAACTTTTTGAAGAACCTCCCCAGCTTCTTCAAGTCTTGATTTAGAAATCAGCCATCGTGGACTTTTGGGAATAATGATAACAAAAAGAATGTAAATTACAGCAGGAATTGCTTCTACACCAACCATCCAACGCCAAGATTCGCCATCTACATTACTCAATAAATAATTAGAAAGATAAGCGATTAAAATACCGAGTACTATATTGAACTGATAAAGAGCAACTAACCGACCTCTTTTATCTTGTGGAGCTATCTCAGAAACATAAGTAGGGGCTGCAATAGTTGAAGCTCCTACGCCAAGCCCTCCAATAAATCGGAATATAGCAAACGATATAGGATCGTTAACTAAAGCAGAGCCGACCGCTGAAATAAAATAAAGGGCTCCAATTAGTAATAAAGTATTTTTTCTTCCAATTTTATTAGTAGGAATACCGCCAAATATAGCTCCTACTACAGTACCCCAAAGTGCCATTGCCATAACTACCGAACCGTGAAAAGCATCTGAGGTCCCCCAAAGTTCCTGAAGTTGTTTATCAGCTCCTGAAATAACCACTGTATCAAAGCCAAAAAGAAATCCTGCTAAAGCAGCACTTATTGACCAGGTGAATATTTTATTCATTTCATATTTTGTTTTGGTATTTGCTAATGTATATGTAAAAAGAAGAGATGTATTTTGAGATTTACTCAAAAAATTGCAAATTTGTTATTTAAATGCTAAAATGAATACAAAAAACTGTAAATCAATTATTTATATTTGATTATTTTTAATAACGATAACGTTGTAGTTTTGAAAATGATACAGCTTTTCAGGTTTGGTTACTTATTTTGAAGCTTAATTTATTTTTTAAATATTCTTGGTGAAACCCCATATTTATTTTTGAAGGTGGTGGAGAAATATCCAGGTGAAGAATATCCTAATTGATAGGCAATTTCAGAGATATTAAGTGTAGAAGTTTGTAAAAGATATTTTGCTTTTTCTAGGCGTTGTGTATTAATGTATTCACTAACACTAATACCTAAAAGAGCTTTCACTTTTCGATAAAGTTGCACTCTTGAAATATGAAGTTGTTTTGCAAGATCTTCAACCGAAAAAGAAGGGTTGTTGAGGTTAGCCTCAATATAGGTGTTGAGGTCTTTTAGAAAATGTTGTTCTGAACTATCAAATTTTTCATCTTTAACTTCACCTAGCTTATGAGTATAGTAGTAGCGTAATTTTTCACGGTTATATAACAGAGAGCTTATAGACTTTTCTAAAACGTCAAAGATAAAAGGTTTGGTGAGATAAATATCTGCACCTGCTTGTAATGCTTTTATTCTAGAAGCTTGATCGCTCAAAGCAGTAAGGATTAAAATAGGTATATGTGATGTTCTTAAGTCTGTTTTTAGATTTTTACATAATTCAAAACCACTTCTTTCTGGTAAATTTATATCGCAAATAATAATATCTGGTATAATTTGAAAGGCTTTTTGAAGTGCTTGAGTTCCATCTGAAAGATGAACAAAATAATCTTGGCCTAATTTTCGAATTAATAATTGTGAAAGGTCTGTGTTATCTTCGATAATGAGAATGTGTTCGGCTTGTTCATCTACAGGGATAGGAGAATCAATAATCTCAAAATCTGAAGTAAATTCTAAAACTTGATGATCGCAATCTGTTATTTCTGAAAATTCTGAAAGTTCAAATTCTTCTAAGTGTTTCTTCCCTTTTAGTAAAGTTATTTTAAACTCTGTGCCCTTATGAGAATTAACACTTATTTGTCCCTTAT
This sequence comes from Zunongwangia sp., assembly GCF_048269745.1. Lineage (NCBI taxonomy): Bacteria > Pseudomonadati > Bacteroidota > Flavobacteriia > Flavobacteriales > Flavobacteriaceae > Zunongwangia > Zunongwangia sp. Next base: position 450,596 of record NZ_JBLXIB010000001.1, read on the forward strand.
GTAGTTCAACAAATTTTCGCGTAATGTATAATCCTAAGCCAGAGCTATTTTTGGTATTGTTTTTAGCTTGGGTAAATGGATTAAATATTTTCTCGTATTCTTCCTTAGGAATCCCTATTCCGGAATCCTTTACAGAAACCTCATACGTCTCATCAGTTTCAGTAATTGTAATTCGAATATTGCCATTTTGAGGTGTAAATTTAAATGCATTAGATAAAATATTGAAAAACACTTTATCCATCATTAGCCTATCAATATATACTATCGGTTTTTTTACATTAGTTGTAAATTCAAAATTAATTGGTTTTCGTAATGCTTCATTATTGAAATCTTCATAAATAACTTCAAGGAATTGCTTTAGATTCGTTTTAACAGGTTTTGGAGAGAAAGAGTTAGCATCTAGCTTTCTAAAGTCAAGTAGTTCATTAATAAGTCTCAATAAGCGCTTGGAATTGTTTAAAATTAGTTTTCTTTCATATTCGTAGCCTTGTAAGCCTGTTCCTGTTTTTGTAGCTATACTTTCTATAGAGCTTGTAATTAATGTTAGTGGGGTTTTAAACTCGTGTGAAAGAGAAGTGAAGAAATTAATTTTCTCTTCATTATATTTTTCTAATTTCTTAGCAAAATTTTCTATTTGGTTACGTTGTGAAATAATCTGCTGATTATTTCTTTCCAAATGGTGTTTACTTTTTTTAAGTCGATATACTAAATAAATTGTTCCAATTACTAAAATTAGAAGTATACAAAGCAAACACAGCATAATTTTTATTAAATTATTTTGTGAATTATAAGTGTCAATTTGCTGGTTTATAACTCCTTGTTGTAAGGCGATATCATTTTGTTGCTGGTTAATTTTATCAAATTGATTCTGCATAATATCTACATTCACAGAGTCAATAACTACCGATTTAAGAATGTTATTTTTACTTACACTTTCACCGTCCAGTATTCGTTTTGATAATTTCATAGCTTCAGCTCCGCCAGTTGGATATAAAATGGTAGCAGATAAAATTCCTTCTTTTACAAGCTGTATGCCTCCATTAGGCCCAAATAATCCATCAACTCCAATTATCTTTATTTGGCTATTAATTTTTTTCTTTTTCGCTACCTCCCAAGCACCTAAAGCCATTCTGTCGTTATGAGCAAAAATAAAATCTGGTGGAGCAATAGTGTCCAATAAATTAGTCAGTTTTGTAATAACAGATTTTTTTTCCCAATTTCCATTTATCTGCTGTGTTACAGTAAAATTTGATTTACTGTTTATACCATTATTAAAACCATGGGTGCGTTCTTGAGCAGGAGAAGATCCTGGATCCCCAGTAATTTCTACAATATGGACTATTTCTGAAGATTTACTAGTAATTATATATTTTGCAGCTTGATTCCCTATATCAAAATTATCTGCTCCAAGATAGGCCGTATAATTACTATTCTGGATTTTCCGGTCAATTACAATTACAGGTATTCCGGTATTCATCGCTTTTTCTATAGCAGGAGTTATGGGAACGGATTGAATAGGGGAAACTATTAAAACATCAACTCCGTCATTAATAAATCCTTCAATCTGTTTTATTTGCCGTTGTACATCATTATTAGCATCTTTAATTTTTAAACTTAGCTCAGGATGCATAGAGGCTTCTACCTGCATAGATTTATTCATATCCCTACGCCAATTATCAGTAGTCATTGCCTGAGCAAAGCCAATTTTATAAACTTCTTCTCTAGATTCAGATGTATTACAGGATACTAGAAATAGAGTAAAAAAAACACCTATAAAAATATTTTTTAAATCAAGTTTATATAAAAAAAATGCATTGTTCAAGATATATGTATGTTTTTAAAATTTTGAATATAAGTTTTTAATTCAAAATTAATATTAAATTAAATTGAAGGCTCTATTTAATATTTATTCTGAATAAAATAAACTGAATTATTTTCGTTGAGATCGATATAGTAGCCGTTTGACTCATTTCAAAAATAAAGAATAAAGCTAACTTTGTTTAGCTCATTTATAAAAAAATCAAAACTTTATATAGATAATTGCTAAGCTATGTAAGTTTATTAAAGTATATGTTTCCTAAATTTAAATATATCGCTACTTTCATATTTGATATCTGTTTTTTATAGTTTAATTTAGATAGATCAAGAAAGCTTACTATTATTTTTGTTTACTCTCTTTAAAGAATAATTTTCAAAGAGAATTTGTAATTTATTATCAATGGGTACTTTCTTTAAGCAGAAATATGAGTACAAAAAATAAATGCTAATGAATATTCTGATAGTCGAAGACGAAGATGGAATTGTAGGATTTTTAAAACAAGGTCTCGAAGAAGAAGGCTATCAAGTAGATGTAGCAAGTGAAGGAAGATCAGGATTGCAAAAAGCATTAATTGGAAAGTATGATCTGTTGCTATTAGATTGGATGCTGCCCGGTGTAAGTGGTATAGAAATATGTAGACAGTTTCGAAAAGAAGATAAAGACACACCTGTGATTTTTTTAACCGCCAAAGACACTCTAGACGAAACTATTTTTGGTTTACAAAGTGGGGCAAACGATTATATAAAAAAACCGTTTCATTTTGAAGAATTGTTAGAAAGAATAAAGGTACAACTACGCCCAAAATCGGGAGATCATACTATTTTTTCTTTAGGCTCTATAATACTTAATACAGCTACTCACCAAGCTTTTAAAAATGGAGAAGAAGTGAGTCTTACTCTCAAGGAGTTTACTTTACTAGAATACTTAATCCGTAATAAAGAACGAGTGTGTACACGTACTAAAATTATAGAAAAAGTTTGGGATATTAATTTTAGCTATAATACCGGGGTAATCGATGTTTATATTAATGCCTTACGTAAGAAATTAGAGTTAGGGCAGAAAGAAAACTACATTCAAACCGTAAGAGGAGTTGGTTATATCGCAAAAGAAATATGAAGTTAACCTTTAAAGATCGTATTGCCTTTTATTATATGATGGCTACTGCGCTTATTGTAGCTTTTGCTTTTTTGTTTGTTTTTATTCTCGTCAAACAAACCGTGTATCAAAATCTGGATGATGATCTAAATTATGAAGTTAGTATGCATCTTCGGGAAACCTCCTTGGAAAACGGAAAACCCGTTTTTTGGGATAAGGAAGAATGGGAGGAGCGAGAGCATCGTGAAGCTCAGGTAAACCCTGTTTTTGTTCAGATTATGGATAGTACCGGTACAGTAGTTACCGATAAAGCTCCCAATTTAAAAGATGATGTTTTGCCTTTTTCAAAAGAAAAAGAAGATTATGAACATTATAATACCTATTTAAAAGATCAACTTGTGCGCCAAGTACAAGTTCCCTTTAAAAAGGACGGAAAAAAATACGGTTACATTATTACCGCTATGTCTTTTGAAGCTCCTCAAGATGTAATTACCAGGCTTGCTTGGGTACTTTTGCTATGTTTTCCACTTATTTTAATAGCTTTATTTTTTATTTCAAGATTGCTGGCAGGGCGAAGTATAAAACCGATTAAAGAGATAACACAGACTACAAACCTTATCAGTAAAGAGCATCTTAATGAGCGTGTGCAGCTTCCCGAAAACAGAGATGAACTCTATGAGCTTTCTCAGTCTATTAATGGTCTTTTAGAAAGGATTGAATTTGCTATAGAACGAGAACGACAATTTACCAGTGATGCCTCACACGAACTCCGTACACCTATAGCTGCACTTAGAGGTACTTTAGAAGTTTTAATTCGAAAAGAAAGAAGCGTAGAAGATTATGAAGATAGAATACGCTATAGCCTTGGAGAAATTGATCGGATGAGCTTAATTATAGAGCAATTACTATTTTTAGCCCGTTACGACAAAACGAAGAGTCAGGAGCGTATTGAAAAGGTAGATCTTACTTCGTTAACTGAAACGGTTATTGCAGAATATTCTAAAAAAATTAATGATAAAAATATACAAGTTGTATTTAATGCAACTACGGTAGCCGGACTTCAGGTTCATTACTATTATACGTATGCAATTTTAAGTAATGTAATTGGAAATGCTGTGAAATATGCCTATCAAGATTCTAATTTGGTAATCGATTTGTATAAAGAAAAAAATAGCCCTGTTTTTAAAATATCCGACAATGGTATTGGGATTAAAGAAGAAGATTTAAATAAAATTTTCAATCCGTTTTTTCGTTCAGAAGGTTTAGCTCATAAACATATTAAAGGTTCCGGTTTAGGACTTTCTATAGTTCAGAAAGCTGCTGATGCGATAGATGCGAAAATTGAAGTTAGGAGCGTAAAAAATAAAGGAACCACCTTCATTATTCATTTTTAAGCAAATCTTAAGAAATCACTCAGACGATCTTTAGATAGCCTATTTACTTTTAGCATACTAAAATAATAAGGCTATAGGGGAGAATTACTTTAAATTGAATTTGAGATATATGTTGTTGGATGAAGTAAAATTGTATTGTGAAGACTTACTCTCTTTGCAATATTGCAAGGAATTGTCTTTTCATAATTTGGAGCATACCCGGGAGGTTGTATCAAGTATAGAAATTATAGGTTCCAACATGGGGTTGTCTTCAGGATTTTTGGAGCCTGTACTTATAGCTGGTTGGTTTCATGATACGGGCTTTTTAAAATCTTATCAAGAGCATGAAGCAGATAGTATGTGCTTAGCTAATCAGTTTTTATCTAAAAAAGCTTGCCCCCAAGAAAAGATAGCTATTGTGATGGATTGTATAGCAGCAACACATTTACCACAACAACCCGAAACAATCGAGCAAAAAATACTATGTGATGCAGACATATTTCATTTAGGGACTTCTAAATTTATAAACAGAAATTGCCTATTGCGAAAAGAGTGGGAAGAAAAACTTCAAAAGCAATATTGTGAAGAAAGTTGGCTTCAGCTAAATATAGATTTTTTAAGTAAACAGCATTTTTTTACGCGATATGGAAAGGCTGTGTTAGAGCAAGGAAAAGCCGAAAATCTAAAATATTTAAAGAAAAAATTAATGCAAATTCAAATTAAAAAGTTGAATTCAATAAAAAAAGAAACTAATTTATCTTAAATTGATAATAAAAATGAAAAGAAATATATTTATACTATTGTGTTTGCTTTCCTTCCAAATTATGGTGTCGCAAAATTGGAAAACCGATTTTACTGAAGCTAAACAAGAAGCAACTCAAAAAAATAGACCCATTATTTTGGTTTTTCAAGGTTCAGATTGGTGTGCGCCTTGTATTAAATTAGACCGAGAAATTTGGAGTACAGATGAATTTAAAGCATATGCAAAAGAGCATTATGTAATGCTGAAAGCAGATTTTCCGAGAAGGAAGAAGAATGAATTACCCACAGCTCAACAAGAAAAAAATAATAAGCTAGCTGAAAAATATAATACAAAGGGATATTTTCCATTTGTTGTAGTTTTAGACAAATCGGGAAAGGTTTTGGGAGAAACGGGCTACCGAAAAACTACAGTTAAAGATTATATAGCAACACTCGATAAGTTTGTGAAATAATGAAGAAAGTAAGTCTACTGGTTTTAGTGGTATTATTTTCAGTTCATGTAAATGCGCAAGAAACAATTAAGCGAACCTTAAAACTAATGGGGAGTCGTTTCGATATTACGGTGGTTGCTGCAAATGCTTCTGAAGCTAATGAGTATATTGATATGGCAGTTGCTGAAATTCGCAGAATAGAGAAGCTAATTTCATCTTGGGATCCTAATTCAGAAACATCATTAATTAACGCAAATGCGGGAATAAAGCCTGTTGAGGTTAGTCCGGAATTATTTTGGCTTATAAAAAGAGCAATAGGAATTTCTAATCTTACCGATGGTGCTTTCGATATTAGTTATGCTTCGATGGATAAAATTTGGAAGTTTGATGGGAGTATGTCGAAAATGCCTTCAGAAGAAGAAATTAAAAATTCTGTAGCTAAAGTTGGTTACCACAATATTATTCTTAATGAGAAAGATAATTCGGTATTTCTAAAATTACCGGGAATGAAGATTGGATTTGGCGCTATAGGAAAAGGTTATGCTGCTGATAAAGCGAAGGCACTTTTGAAAAGTAAAGGAGTAGTGGCGGGAATTATTAATGCTTCTGGTGATATGAATACATGGGGAAAACAGGTTACCGGTGAAGATTGGAAGGTGGCTATTACTAATCCTATGGATAAAAACAAGGCATTTGCTTTGCTTCCAATTAAAAATGAAGCGGTAGTGACTTCCGGTGATTACGAAAAATTTGTACAGTTTAACGGAACACGTTATGCCCATATAATCGATCCAAGAACGGGTTATCCGGCAACCGGAATAATTAGTGTAACGGTATTTGCTCCGAAGGCCGAATTGGCTGATGCTTTGGCTACATCAGTATTTGTAATGGGAAAAGAGGTAGGACTAAACCGGATAAACCAACTGCCAAAAATAGAATGTATAATTATTGATGTTGAAGGAAATATATATACTTCAAATCATATAGAAATAGCGGCTAAATGATAAAAAAAATAATAATTCTTGGAGTTCTACTTAGTTGTACTGTCTCCTGTTCCGTAATAAAAGAATACCAAAAAGTGTATATCAACGATCCTGATATGGTTTTGGGGACAAAAAAGGTAGATCGTTTTCAAACTAATTTTCATTCATACAGAGAAGCAGCTTCTGGTGCGAATGGAGGAAAAACAGGAGGAGGATGCGGATGCAACTAAACCATACCTATAGTCTTGTAGCAATTTTATCGATTTTGAGTTCAAATTTTTTATTGGCGCAAAACGAACAAAGTACTGAGGGTACTGAAGGCTACAAAAAAAGAGTTTTAGAAAATACGGAAATCGATTTTCTAAGCAGTTATTATTCTCAGGATGGGAATAATGCAGCGGTTTCTGGTGGTACAGGAACCGAAGAACTTACCGATTTTACGCCAACTATTGTCGTATCTATTCCGTTAAATGAAGATGATGTTTTAACTATAGATTCAGGTGTTTCAGCTTATACATCAGCATCTTCCAGTAATATAGATCCTTTTGATGGTTCTGGCCAGGCCGATCCTTTTACGGCTTCTTCTGGAGCATCACGTGGCGATACTTGGGCTAATATTAATGGAGTTTACAGTCATAGTTCAGACGATCGTAATACGATCTGGACAGCAAATGCTTCTGTGGCTAGTGAATATGATTATTTTTCAGTAGGTTTTGGTGGAAGTTTCACAAAGTTATTCAATGAAAAGAATACGGAACTTACCCTACACACCAAGATCTATCTGGATACCTGGAAGCCAATTTACCCTATTGAGTTGAGGCCTTTTGGAGAAAATGGATCGGGTTTAAATGATGGCTTATTTCAACGAAATACAATTACAGGAAATCCAGATTATAATCCGCGATTTAGTGAGTTTACCGATAAAGGTCGGAATTCATATTCATTAGGTTTAAATTTTTCACAAATTCTTAGTGAACGAATGCAAGGGTCTATTGCTGTCGATGTAGTAAGCCAAAATGGACTTTTATCAACACCTTTTCAGAGGGTTTACTTTGCTGATGTAGATAATTCATTTATCGAGAACTTTCAGTTAGCTGATGCGATAGAACAATTACCCGATACGCGGCTTAAAGTTGCCGTTGGTGGACGTTTAAATTATTATTTAAACGAAACTTTTGTGTTGCGCGGATATTATCGCTTTTATAATGATGATTGGGGAATACAATCGCATACTGCAAGTTTAGAAGTGCCTATAAAATTGGGAAGTAAGTTTACACTCTATCCTTCGTATCGATATTATACCCAAACGGCTGCTGATTATTTTGCAGGCTACGAGGTACATCAATCAACTTCAGATTTTTATACTTCAGATTACGATCTATCAGATTTTAATGCAAATCAATTTGGTTTTGGTGTGAATTACACTGATATATTTACCAAATTCAATATTTGGAGTTTACATTTAAAAAGTATCGATCTTAGATACCTCTATTACGAGCGAAATTCAGGCTTTAACTCTGGATTGGTTTCATTGGGAATCAATTTTATAATTCCTTAGTATTTAATTATAGTAGAATTTTTTCAATGATCGTTGATTGTAATCTAAGCTTAAAAAATGTTGAGTAAAAATAAAATATTAAAAAACATATTAATCTGTGTTTTATTGGTTTTAGTGGTGCTTCAGTTTTTTAAGCCGACAAAAAATACTTCCGAAGAAATATTGAATAGCGATATTTTAAAAGCTGAAAAATTGCCAAGAGATATTTCTAGAATATTGGTAAGGTCTTGCTACGATTGCCATTCTAATACAACAAAGTATCCTTGGTACAGTGAAATTACACCGGTAAATTACTTTTTAGCCAATCATGTTAATGATGGGAAAAAGCATTTGAATTTTTCAGAATGGGCAAAATTATCTTCCGAAAGGAAAACGCATAAAGTAAAAGAAATAGGGGAGGAAATTGAAAATGAGAAAATGCCTTTAAATTCTTATATCTGGTTGCATAACGATGCCCGGATTACGGAAGAACAAAAGCAGTTGTTATTAGAATGGGTTAAAAATTATCAACCAAACTAATCAATTTATAAAAATAATTAAGAATTGTATCTCATAATATTTGGTTTATCACCCTCTAAACTTAGTAAAAGGTAATTAACCAGAATGCATTTTTTATCAAGAAGTTTAGTTGGGATTGTTTATAAGGCTAATTGCAGAAGTCAAAATTATGCATTTAAAAAAGTTTTTAAATTTAAAACTCATGCATATTTGCCTTTATATCAAATAAATATTAATATTTTTTAAATATTTTTAAAAAAATATTTATCTGTTAGGTATTGCTATAACTGAGGTGAAAGGTCTAACCTTTTGAGATATAAAAAGAAAAGTAATAATTTTTTGCAATTATGTATTGTTGCAATATAAATTGCTGTATCTTTGCCGTAGTTATGTTACGAAGTTCGTTAGCAAATTTATGCTTGGCAGTTTTCTGAATTATATTTTCTTCAAAAAGAATAAGTTTCGAATCCTTTATCAATCCTCTGTTTTTCAACTTACATATAGTACCATAATAAATTTTAAATATTAATAAAAATTATACAATTACGATTATTCTCACCAGTTTCAACACGATAACGCCTAGTTCTACAGTTAAAAAAGACTTGTTATAGATAAATTTCCGGATGTTCGCATCAGGAATAACTTCCACAGTATTTTCAAATAATTTAGAAATAGAAAACGATTCAATAACTATATTTTAAATAGTTAATTGAAACTAAAGAGAATAACTTATATAAAAACGAATTATAAATAGATTTAATAGTTAATAACATGAAAACAGGAACAGTAAAATTTTTTAATAAAGACAAAGGATTTGGATTTATTACTATGGAAGATTCATCAGAAGATATCTTTGTACACCACAGTGGACTAAGAGATGAAATCTTTGAAGGTGACAAAGTTCAATTTGAAACTGAGCAAGGAAAAAAAGGATTAAACGCTACTAACGTAGAAGTAATCGAATAATTAAAAAAGCTGTCTCAATTAACAGTAATTTGTTCTTGAACATAGTAGTATATACTTACAAGAATGAAGTTGTTGAGACAGCTTTTCTTTTTTTAATATGTGCCAATAATTAATTATGCATATATTAACTTAGTCAGTGTTTTAAGAATTTTATATCGATAGCTTAGAGTAATATTTTACTAACTTTTTAGTTAGTGCAAGATACGACTATAACTTACCGGGAATATTAGGTAAACTTCTAATAAACTATCGGTTATACTTCCTTAATTCTAAAACATGACATTTGTATCCACCAAAATTTTCCAGGTCTTTAGATCGTAAATTCGTTAAACTTCTTCAAAAAAGAGTGCGCGAATATTTTAAACAAAACAATATTTCTACACATGCCAATAACAGTATGGTTATTAAAACCATAGTAATGTTATTGTTATTTATTGTGCCTATTATTTGCTTATCAATAGCTGATATTAGTTCTATATGGAGCTTGTTTCTGCTGTATATTATTAGTGGATTTGGAATGGCAGGTATAGGTATGGGGATAATGCACGATGCAATTCATGGATCATACTCTAAAAGTCAAACTCTGAATCGGTTTTTAGGCTACTCGATGAATATTATCGGTGCAAATGCAACAGTTTGGAAGTTGCAGCATAATGTATTGCATCATACGTATACTAATATTCACGATGCTGATGATGATATAAATATGCCTTTCTTCCTTCGGTTTTCTCCACATACTAAAAAATATAAAATTCATAAGTTTCAATTTTTATATGTTTGGTTTTTTTACAGCATATCTACAATTTCTTGGATAACAGCTAAAGATTTTATTCGATTAACCCGATATCAAAAAATGGGGTTAATAGATACTAGAATAGAATTTCAAAAAGATCTTTTATATTTAACACTTTGGAAGTTAGTGTACTATGCTTATGTAATTGTTTTGCCAATTATTATTTTACCATTTGCACCTTGGATTACAATTTTAGCTTTTATAAGTATGCACATGGTTACTGGTTTAGTAATTAGTTGTGTGTTTCAGGTAGCACATATTATGCCGGGGATAGATTATCCGCAAGCTAATATAGATGGTGAAATCAATAGTAATTGGACAGTTCATCAACTATTAACAACCTCAAATTTTTCTCCGAAAAGTTCAATTTTTTCGTGGTTAATAGGAGGTTTAAATTATCAGGTAGAGCACCATTTATTTCCTAATATTTGCCATGTACATTATAAAGCTATAAGTCCTATTGTAAAACAGACGGCTTTGGATTATGGAATTCCGTATAACGAAAAATCTACATTTGTAGCAGCTCTTTCAGATCATATAAAGATGCTGAAATTTTTAGGGCGTTAACTATCTGTTTTAGGAATTGCTATAAAAAAAGAAACTTCTTAAGAGAATATCTTAAGAAGCTTTTATAGGTTATTAATACTTGGTGTTAGTATTTGTTGTACAAAAAGGGAAACCCTCCAGAAACCAAAAGCAACAAACTAAAAATTAAACAAATAATAGCAATAGTGCTTATTAAAATTATCATATAAATACTCAACATTTGAGTTGAGGTGTAAATGTACAATTTTATATTAAAAAAGCTATAAAATTTAAAAATCTTTCGTTGAATTGCTTTTTTTGAATTCATACTACATTAAAAACACTGTTTTATTTGTAATGCTTTATAATGAATGAATAGTAAATTGCTCTTAAACTTTACTTTAGAAAATAAATTTGATAAATAGACTACCAAGCTAAATTATAAATTGTATTTTTATCAAATAATTGAATTCGGTTCCTGGTTCTGCTATTTCTGATATAGATAACTTCACTCAGCTTTGCCTTTTCAGCTACCAACCAGTAATTAAAAATAAAGTTTTCAGCACTTTAAAAACTGAATAGGTAATTATCCAATCTTACCAAAATGTCTTAATTTTTTCTGATTAAAGATTCAATATAAATAAATTTTAAACTATAAATAACGTGTATGGGTGACTCATTTAATAAAAAGGAAACCAACAAAAAGAAAATTCGTAAAAGAAAATTAAAAGAACAACGTAGAGAAGAGCGTAAAACTAGTAACGATAAAGGTAAAACTCTTGAAGATATGATGGTTTACGTAGATCATAACGGAAATTTAACGGATACCCCTCCAGGCGAAGAAAGAAAAAGTGTTAATCTTGAAGATGTTCAATTAGGAGCAGCTAGAGATGAAGAAGAGGAGGAAAGAAAAGAAGGCGTAGTTTTATCATTTTTTACTGAAAAAGGCTACGGATTCATTAAAGAGAATAGTACAGGAAATAATATTTTTGTTCACAAAAAAGATCTTGTAGATTCTATCAAAGAGACTGATAAAGTATCATTTTTTAAGAAGAAATCACCAAAAGGTGCTAGAGCTGTACAGGTAGAGAAAATTTAATAAAGAATATAAATTTTGTTTACTAGCTAATCAATTTTAATTCAGAATTAATCAGTCTTATATAAAATTTGATTTATTTTTTTGTGTAAAAGTAAATTTGATTGTAAATTTGCAGGCCGATCTTTTTTGAAAAGAAGATTGATCATAATAATGAAATATAGCGATTTGATATCGCAATCACTCAAAAATCAATTTGAATGTGTTTTTGAGATAATAATTTAGTTGTGTTGTTTGTTCCGAGAATTCGGAACAGTAGGTAATCTTTTAAACTGAGATTCTCAGTTTTAAGTAAACCAGTGAGAAGCTTTTTTCCGGATATTCGGAAAGAGGCTTTTTTATTTTATGGCATTATATATTATATCCATTAGCCTAAAAAAATTTAAGCTAATGGATTTGTATTAATAAGGTTATAATAAATCAACTAATTTTTCAAAGACTCTAGCCACCATTTCAGCACCAGGATCTGGAACTCCTTCTAAACTAGATTCTGATAAATAAGAACTTCTACCTGATTTTGTATTGGTGATATTTGCCGTTTCATCAGCTCCTTTTCGGGCCGCCTCAGCTGCCTGTTTTATAGATTTTTTTTCACTTAATACTTCAAAAGCAGGTTGCATAGCATCAATCATGGTACGGTCGCCTTTTTCAGCACCACCATAAGATTTCATTTTTTCTAGACCGCTTAATAGTGCTTTACCAACATTTTCTTCTTTTTCTAAACTACTTCCGGCTTTGGTAAAAAGCATCGATAATAAAACACCGCTAGAACCACCGGTTTCTCTAGCTAATACTCGTCCAATAGTAGTAAATAATTCAGGTAAAGAAGCATAAGGTAATTTATCGTTAATACTTTTGAATTTTTTACCGGCTCCTGCAAAAGTTGATCCTGCATCTCCATCACCTACTTTTTCATCTAGGTTGTTCATTTCTTTTTCTATACTAATCAAGTATTCTGAAATTTCTTGAACTATTTTTTCATTATGTTCGTTTTTAGAAGCTTCAAATTGTATTGTTTTAGGCAATTCAGGACTTTTAATACTGCTTGGTTTTGCATATTCTCTGATACGCCATTCTGGAGTTTCCGTATTTTCTAATAATGCGTTTTCAATTTCTTCGTCTAACTTTAGTAGGGTGATAGAAAACCCATTCATATTTAGCGAGGTTGTCATTGCGGTAGGACCCACTAAATATTTTATTTTAGAAGCAAGATCGGTTTTATCGAAACTGTGCACCAACAAATTCATTTCAAGAGGTGTTACGCTGCCTAGGTTATTAAAAAGCAATACATACTTTTCATCATCATCAGATAGATATTCTTTCAATTCATCTAAAGCTTTTCTAACCAGTACATCGGCGTTATTCATTTTAATAACATCTACGCCTGGTTCTCCGTGTATTCCTAGACCTAATTCGGCTTCAGATTTATCTAACCTTGATTCTTCAGGATTATTGAATTTTTGCCCTTCTGTTAAGGATAATCCGATTGAAATGGCACTTTTGGCTACTTTTTGAGCAGCTTTAACCACTTCATTTAAAGATTTTCCTTCTTCAGCTAATTGGCCAGCCACTTTATGCACTAAGAGTGTTCCGGCCAATCCACGTTGCTGAGTATCTGTTCCTAATGCAATATCGTCTCCTATAATAACGGTTTCTACTTTGTGGCCCATTGCTCTAGCTTGTTCCGCAGCGAGTCCAAAATTTAAGCGATCTCCGGTATAATTTTTTATTACTAGTAAGCAACCTTTCTCTCCGCTAACTGCTAAAATTGCCGCAAGGACTGCATCTACAGAAGGGGAAGCAAAAATATCTCCGCAAACGGCAGCTGTAAGCATTCCTTTAGCTACAAACCCAGCATGCATAGGCTCGTGACCGGAACCACCCCCCGAAATAATTGCAACTTTCGATTTATCAATATCTTTTCGGGTAACTACTCGAACTTCAGGAAATGTATCTAGTTTTGTTAATTTAGGATCGGTAAGTAAACCTTCGATAGATTCGTTTACTACATTATCAGGTTTATTAATAAAGAATTTCATTAGTAAGCTTTTCTTTTAAAGATATGGAAATTAAAAATCTTAAACTTAATAAGGATTTACAGGGACAATGATTTTATAAAAACTTTAAGTTGATTTTGGGAGTTTCAATATGTAGTCTTCATGAAATTTCTAAAAATTGCAATAGTATTGCAGAAACGCTGTGTTATATTTGTAAAGTGAGATTTATAGCAACTATATTATCGATACTCTTTTTGTCGCTCAGTTTTATACCCTGTGACGATGTTGCTAATGCTTCAGAAAGTGAAGAGCATATCGTGCAAAGTTATGCTCACCAAAATAACGATTCTGATTTATGCTCGCCTTTTTGTCAGTGCCATTGTTGCCATAGTCATGTAGTAGTTCAGGATTTACAAGTTTTTGATATAGCTAATTCCTGTTATTTTACTACAAATTTTAAATACTTAGAAAAAAACACTTTAGAATTTTCAGATCGGTTTATACCACCCCCTCAGGTTTAATTCAGAAGCCTACATATGTATTCATTTTAGAAGAATTTAGACTGATTTTTTTCAGTGTAATGATTCTTCTCATTTCCTATTTCTGAATTTTAAATCAATTTTCTGATGATTAATAAGATCATTGACTTTTCGGTCAATAACAAATTTATCGTCGGGTTATTCACAATAGTGCTTATTGCAGCCGGATTTTGGAGTATGCAACAGGTTCCTGTAGATGCACAACCCGATATTACTAACAATCAAATTCAAATAATTACACAGGCACCTAATTTAGGTACCGAGGATATCGAACAGTTTGTTACGTATCCTGTAGAGGTTTCTATGGGAAATCTTCCTGAGGTGAAAGAAATCCGATCGGTTTCCAGATTTGGATTATCTGTAGTGACTATCGTTTTCAATGACGAAGTGGGAACGTATTTACCACGCCAATTAGTTGCTGAACAGCTTGCAAAAGTGAAAAAAGATATTCCTGAAGGTTTTGGAGAACCTTTTATGGGACCAATTTCAACAGGATTGGGAGAAATTTATCAGTATACGCTAGAAGTTGATCCTGAATTTAAAGATCAATATACTGCAACCGATCTTCGTAGTATTCAAGACTGGATTGTAAAACGCCAATTTGCAATGGTTCCGGGTGTGGTAGAAGTGAATAGTATTGGAGGCAAGATTAAGCAATATGAAGTTGCTGTTAATCCGGATGATTTACGCTCTATGGATGTTTCGATAACCGAAGTTTTTGAAGCTTTACACAATAATAATCAAAATACAGGTGGTGCTTATATCGAGAAGAACCACCAAGCCAATTTTATTCGAGGAGAAGGCCTCACTAAATCTATTTCGGATATTAAAAATATTGTGGTTAAAAATGAACGATTTCCTATTACCATTGCGGATATCGCTAAGATTCATTTAGGAAATGCGGTTCGCTATGGAGCTTTAACTAAAAACGGAACTGGAGAAGCAGTTGGAGGTAGCGTTTTAATGCTAAAAGGAGCAAATTCTAATGAAGTGGTTGAACATGTAAAACAAAGAATTGCTCAAATTCAAAAGTCACTGCCGGAAGGAGTGTCTATAAAACCATTTTTGGATCGTAGTGAACTCATTGCAAATACAACATCTACCGTAAAAAGTAATTTACTCGAAGGTGGACTTATTGTAATATTTGTTTTGGTGCTTTTACTCGGGAATTTTCGAGGTGGATTAATTGTTGCCAGTATAATACCACTTTCTTTGTTTTTTGCTTTCATTCTAATGAATGTTTTTGATGTTTGGGCCAATTTAATGAGCCTTGGTGCTATCGATTTTGGAATTATTGTAGATGGCGCAGTAATTATTGTAGAAAGTACCGTTTTTATATTTAGTCGAAAATCCCTTCAAAATAAACTAAATCAATCCGATAAAGATCAATTAGTAAGCAAATCATCTAAAAAGATGATGAATTCTGCTTTTTTTGGTCAGGCAATAATTTTGATTGTCTTTTTACCGATTTTGGCTTTAGAAGGTGTAGAAGGCAAAATGTTTAAACCCATGGCGCTTACATTTATTTTTGCCATGCTTGGTGCTATGATTCTTTGTTTAACCTATGTGCCCATGATTTCAGCTTTATTTCTGAAAAACAAAAAGTCTAATAAACTGGGATGGGGAGATCGCTTTATAGTATGGCTTCAGAAAAAATACGAACAGTTACTTCAAAAATCATTACAAGCTTCAAAATGGATTTTAGGCTGCGCAGTAATTTTATTAGTTTTTGCCGGTTATCTTTTTAGTAAAATGGGAGGTGAATTTATTCCACAGTTGGACGAAGGAGATATTGCCTTTCACGTCATTTTAAAACCGGGAAGTTCACTTTCTGAAGGAATAGCAACTTCCACTAAAATTGAAAAATTATTGTTAAATGATTTCCCGGAAGTAGAACAGGTGGTAACCCGATTTGGTGTTGCTGAAGTGCCGACCGACCCAATGCCGATGGATATTGGGGACAGTTTTGTGATTTTAAAACCAAAATCGCAATGGACTTCGGCGGAAACAAAGGATGAGCTAATTAAAAAAATGAAGCAAACTATAAGCGAAATTCCCGGAGTAAGCTACGAGTTTACCCAACCAGTAGAAATGCGTTTTAATGAATTACTAACCGGAATTAGAGAAGATGTTGCCGTAAAATTATATGGTGAAGATTTAAATATTCTTGCTAAAAAAGCCCAAGAAATAGGGAAGCTTATTTCAGGAATCGAAGGCGTAGCCGATATGAAGGTTGAAGCTACCGCAGGATTGCCGCAGATTACCGTAGATTACGACAGATCGCAGATGGCGCGCTATGGTGTAACTATCAAAAGCGTAAACCAAATGATAGAAACTGCATTTGCAGGATCTAAAGCCGGAGTGGTTTTTGAAGGAGAACGCAAATTTGATTTGGTAGTTCGGCTTGAAGAAGAAAACCGTCAAAATATATCGAATATCGAACAATTGTACATTAATCTACCAGATGAGAGTAGTGTACCTTTAAGCGAACTCGCAACAATTAGCTATCAGTCGGGACCCATGCAAATTAGTCGAGATAACACTAACCGTAGAACCTATGTAGGAATTAATATTCGAGATCGTGATGTGAAATCTGTAGTCCACGATATTCAGGATAAATTAGATGCAGAATTCGATTTGCCACCAGGTTATTTTATACGATATGGCGGTGCTTTCGAGAATTTAGAGAGGGCAAGTCAACGATTACAAATTGTAGTTCCTATAGCCCTATTGCTCATTTTTATCCTTATTTATTTTGCATTAAAATCTTTCCGACAAACGTTTATGATTTATATAGCTATACCTCTTGCTGCTATTGGAGGAATTATTTCGCTTTGGTTGCGCGGCATGCCGTTTAGTATTTCAGCCGGAGTAGGTTTTATTGTGCTTTTTGGAGTAGCGGTGTTAAACGGACTTGTTTTAATAAGTAGTTTGAATGAATTAAAAGAAGAAGGAGAAACCAATTTACAACATCGTATTGCGCTGGGTACAAAACGAAGAATACGACCAATTTTATTAACAGCACTTACCGATGTGCTTGGTTTTCTGCCAATGGCAATTTCAAGTTTAGCCGGGGCCGAGGTTCAGCGTCCTTTAGCTACAGTAGTAATTGGAGGGTTAATAACGTCAACTTTATTGACGCTTTTTGTATTACCTATTTTGTATAAATGGGTAGAAGAGGGTAGTTTTAATTTTAGAATAAACACTAAAAAAATAGCTGGTGTCAGCGTGATTATTTTATTGCTAATCCCAAATTTCATAAATGCGCAAGAAACTGAAGTTTTACCAGAAATTACTTTACAACAAGCGGTATCGATTGGGGTAGAGAATTATCCACTTTTAAAAAATAAAGAGTTAGCTGTAGAAAAACAACAAGCTTTAAAAAAGAACGCCTGGGATTTAGGGAAAACTACCATTTTTACTGGGGGAGAAGAGTTAAAAGATGGTAATGGGATATATACAAAAATTGGTGTGATACAACAAAATATCGATGTTTTCGGAATTGCTTCTTCATTAAAACTTCAGAAGGAAAAATTGAAATTAGCCAAAAATCAATTGAATTTATCTAAAATAGAAGTAGCTAAACAGCTTCGAAAACTCTGGACTGAAGCGTATGCTACAAAACGAAAATTTGAACTTTATCAAGAATTAGATTCAATATATACCAAGTTCAACAAAGCAGTGGAATTACGGTATGAAGTGGAAGCTATTTCTCGATTAGAAAAATTAAATGCTCAAAATAAAGCCAATCAAATTCAGGTTAAAGCACAGCAAGCTAAAACAGATTATGTAAATGCATTGAGTAGATTGAATTTGTGGTTGGGAACTAAACAAATTATAACGGTTACTTCAACTTTATTTATAAAGACTTCTCAAACTTCAGCAGCAGAAAATGTAAAC
This sequence comes from Zunongwangia sp., assembly GCF_048269745.1. Taxonomy (NCBI): domain Bacteria; kingdom Pseudomonadati; phylum Bacteroidota; class Flavobacteriia; order Flavobacteriales; family Flavobacteriaceae; genus Zunongwangia; species Zunongwangia sp. Next base: position 468,931 of record NZ_JBLXIB010000001.1, read on the forward strand.
GAAAATCATCCATTTTTAAATGTTGTACAACAACGTGAACAAGTAGCAACTGCTAATTTTAAATCTAAAAAAGCTGAATTTTTACCCAAATTGAATGTACAGTATGGTAAACAGGAGGTTCAGGGAGAGAGTGGTTACTATAGCTATCAAGCAGGAGTTTCTATTCCCTTTTTAAATGGGAAAAACTACGGAAATGTTAAAGCTGCAAAAATCGAAACTGAAATTGCCAATCGAGAAGCTGATTTTGCTAAAAAACAATTTTTAATGAAGCATGAACAAGCGCTACAGAATTATAGAAGTTGGAAGTCTAATTGGAAATATTATAAAAAAGGAGCATTACAAGTAGCAAAAGAGCAGCGAAAGGGAGCTCTATTGGCTTACAATGAAGGAGCGTTAGATTATGTGGCTTTTATACAAAATCTGGAGGGAGCTTTACAAACCGAGCTCGATGCAATATCGGCAGCAAGAAAGTATTTACTGGCTTACGCTGAAATGAAATATTACTTAGGAGGTGAGCTTTAGAATGTGTAGGATGGAGTTTATATTAAATGAGATCCAAGTTTCTTAAAGTCAATTTAATAAATCGAAATTAAAAGAATTACAATGAAAATATATTCAATACTAATTATGCTGTTTTTTGGTTTTTTAGCAGCTTGTGCTAATCAGCAATCTAAAAAAGAAAATCATCAAGATGCAGACACCGAGGAAAATCATCATGGTCATTCAGCAGAACAAAAAGGAGTAGAAATTACCGAATGCCAATTTAAGGCTTTAGCTATAAAAATAGGAAATCCGGAAATGCGAAATATGTCTGGAACTGTAAAAGCTAACGGCCAATTAGAAGTGCCGCCACAAAATGAAGCTTCGGTAACCACAGTGTATGGAGCAACTATAAATAGCATCGAAGTAATTGAAGGCCATCAAGTAAAAAAAGGACAAATTTTAGCCTATATCTCTCATCCTGATATTGTTGATATTCAGACTCGTTTTATAAATGCTTTTAATCAATATAAGTTAAAAGAAAAAGAATATGCTCGCCAGAAGAAATTGTATGATGCCGGTGTTGCTTCCGGAGAAAAATTTCAGTTAACAGAAACTGAATTTCAGAATTCGAAAGAAACAATGAATGGTTTAAAAGCACAATTACGCTTGCTTAGTATTAATCCAAATCGAATAGTAAAAGGAAATATTTATCAGCAAGTTCCTATTCTGAGTCCAATTAATGGGGCAGTTGAGAAAGTAAATATTAAAACAGGTCAGTATGTTGAAGCGCAAACTAAACTTTTTGAAATTATTAATACTAAAGATGTTCATGCTGATTTAATGGTTTTTGAAAAAGACATTGAAAATGTAGAAAACAGGCAAACTGTATTGCTAAGTTTAAAATCGAGACCCGATTTAGAAATGAAAGCAACCATAATTTCAGTAGGTCAGGTATTTGAAGAAGATCCAAAAGCAATACACATTCACGCAGAAATTGATGATAAACCTAAAAATTTAATTCCAGGAATGTATCTTACCGGTAAGATCATTACCAAAAATAATGAAATACAGGCATTTCCTAAAGAAAGTGTTTTTAGCGAAAATGGCCGAACTTTTGTTTTTAAAGCACAAAAAAATAAGGATGATTGGCATTTTATTCCGTGGGAAGTGAAGAGCGGAATAGAGGATGGTAAGTGGATAAATGTTACCTTTATGGACCAACCAGAAAAAGACACGAAATTTGCTTTAAATAATGCTTATTATTTACAAGCTGAAATGAATAAAGGAGAAGGAGGGCATCATCACTAATCGCTATGAAAGAAATTGAAGCTATTTTAAAGAATAAAGAAATTCGACCAACCGCTGTACGTTTGTTGGTCTATAAATTTATGGCAGAAGAATCTTTAGCGATGAGTTTAAGTGATATTGAATCCGCTTTCGATAAAACTGAGCGTACTACGCTTTTTAGAAGTTTAAAATTGTTTGAAGAAAAAGGATTAGTCCATAAAATTGAAGATGGAACCGGTGTTGCAAAATTTGCATTACAAACCGACGGAAAAGATAGTGTGAGTGATAAATTGCATTTACATTTTCATTGTTCTTGTTGTGGGGAAACACAGTGTCTAACCAATCAAACCATTCCAAACATAAATTTGCCAAAAGGCTTTAAAGCAACGGATGCCAATTTGGTAGTAAAAGGTTTGTGTGATAAGTGTTCATGTAAAGTATCCATAAAATAGATTGAAAACACTAATGTAAGTAAACAAAAAATCCTCTTTGTTAGAGGATTTTTTGTTTGAGGCAGAAACAGGTTTTATTTATTAGAAAACTGTTTATCTAAAAACAAAAAGCGCTCATCGTTCTTAGCATTTTCAGTTTTAGATGTAGTATTTAAAATCATTACAGATGGAGTATTATCATCTGCCTTTACTTTTGGCCATTCTGGCAAACCTTCCGTATTCGGGTTTCCGGTTTTAATAAAGTTGGCTAAGTATTGTTGAATAGTTTCTGAAGTTTTATAATCATCCTTTGTCCAAGAATATTCTTTGTTTCGATCTAGATTTCCTAAAAAGTATTCTATTTCTGAAGCATGCGAAGCTCCAATTGGTTTTGGAGTTTCAGGGGCATTTTCATCCTTTTCTTTAGTTCCACCGGCAAGCCCAGGTTGTTTCGATTTGTCTTTTAATTCTGGTCTAATTTTACTGAATAAATATCGATATACAGGTTGGTCTGAATTTTTTCGATGAAGGTCGAACCATTTCCAAGTACTATACACTATAAAACGATCGGAAGCTAATTTTGTTGCCGATAATTTTGCTTCGTCTTTATTAGAGTGGGGGTATAGATTTAAAACTTCTTTATAGTTTTTAGGGTAGATTTCTTTTACCTTTTTAATGAAGTTTTCTTTAGAGTATTCTAAACCTTGCATGATTGCCATTCCTGGAATTTCAGCAGAATTCCATCCTACTAATAAAGGAACTTGTGCTTGTTCTTTAGCTTCAAATATTTCAGGAAGAGATTTTGGTAAAAAGTAATTATCGATAACCGTAGGAAAATTTAATTTTCCTTTATTTTGATATAGTTTAAAAATAGAGTCGGTGCTCATAGCTCTTAGTTCAGCAAGTGATTTAGCACCAACTTTTTCAGCAAAATCAAGTCCGTTTTGTTCAGCTTCTTTTAATGAAACCGGTGAAAGCGTAGGATTAATAGAAGCGCCACTTTCACCAATGGCACCATTAATTAAATCTTTTGAAAGTGGAGATGCCATTTGTGCACTAACTGAGATGGAGCCAGCAGATTCTCCGGCAATAGTAACTTTATTAGGATCGCCACCAAAGGCAGCGATGTTATTTTGTACCCATTCTAAAGCCTTTTGCTGATCTAATAAGCCGTAATTTCCGGATGCTTCGTATGGAGCTTCTTTGCTTAACTCTGGATGCGCCATGAATCCAAACACATTTAGCCGATAATTTACAGTAACCGAAACAATGCCTTTTTTAGCCATAGTTTCACCATCATATCGAGGTTCTGAAGCATCTCCAGCTACAAAACCACCACCGTAAAAATAAACAAGTACAGGAAGTTTCTCTTCAGATGTGGTTTTAGGTGTCCATACGTTTAAGTATAGGCAATCTTCGCTCATTCCGTTAGAACGAGATCTCATATCGCCAAACACATTGGCTTGTACAGGTTTACTTTTAAATTCATTAGTTTGTAAGGTGTCACTCCAATTTTTTACATCTTGAGGAGCTTTCCAGCGTAAATCGCCAACGGGTGGCTGTGCAAAAGGAATTCCAAGATATTTTTTTATTGAATGATCTTTATTAGTCACTCCCATTATAGCTCCATTTTCAGTTTTTACAACTAGATTTGTCGCTGAAGAAGAAACATTCTGAGGGTTATTTTTGCAGGATGCTAATGCTAATGCTGCTAAAAAGATAATTATTTTTTTCATTACGATTAAAATTTAAGATAAATATACTAATCATTGTTTAAAAAGTAAGCATAAAAAAAGCCGGAGTTTATCCAGCTTTTAAATTTTATAAATAAAATAAGAAATTATACTACAATTTTCTTTTCCCCTTCAATTTCGTGGTGATTGTTACTAATATCCTCCTGACTTTTTAAGCGCTTTAAAAGTTTATAACCTAAATATGCGCCTCCTGCAGCAACTCCTACTCCTAAACCTATAATTCCTCCTTTAGCTATTATTTTTTTTCCTGCTTTTGCGGCTAATAAGCCTGCAATCCATTTTGCTGTGGATTCTATTTTATTATTCATAAATTTAAATTTTAAGTGTTTTTTATTGTTTATTTGTTGGTTTTATTAATAATTCGTTCACGTTTACATTTTCAGGTTGATTAAGAGCGTATAGAACTGCATCTGCAATGTTATTTGCATTTAATTTTGGCTCGTCTTCGTTATCGTAATCTTTATCGTTTAACAATTCCTCATCGGTTATACTATCTCTTAAATTAGTATCTACTGTTCCCGGTTCAATACAAGTCACTCTAATATTATAATCTGGAGAAAGTTCCATTCGCATAGCTTTTGATAAGGCAATAATTGCAGATTTAGAAGCGCCATAAATTGCTCCACCTTTATAGAACTCTTTCCCATCTACAGAGGAAATATTAATTATATGTCCTTGTTTATTGCTTATCATACTCGGTAAAGCAGCATGAATACAACGTAAGCAACCTTTCACATTAACTTCTATGGTTTGTAGCCATTCATCTAGATGTCTATTTTTTAAATAGGTAAGTGGCATTACACCAGCTGAGTTTATTAAAATATCTATTTTTCCAAATGCAACTCGTGCTTTTTTAAAGGCTTTTGCTACACTTTCAGTTTGGCTAACATCCACTTCCACAACAATGCTTTCTCCAACAAGTTCATTTTTTAATGCATTCAATTTTTTAAGATCCCTGCTTGCAAGGATGACTTTGCATCCAGTTTCAGAAAGTTTTTTAGCGATAGCTTTTCCTATACCGCTACTGGCACCGGTAATAAAAGCCACTCGATTATTTATATTCATAGTGTGTCGTTAATTCTTAAAAAGATAAGTAAATAAAATACACTTAAATTTTACGCCAATAGGCTCTTAATCTTTTAATAATACTTCGTTAAACAATATTTTTATGTTTTGTAATATTTTGATGATAAGTTTTTTATATGTTTTTGTTATTATAAATAATATTCTGGATAGTGAATAGAAAGAAGATAAATAGTAATGTACTTTTAGTATAAAAAGCAGTTTCTTTATGGGAAAAGTAGAAGTTGAAACAAATAACTATCCGTATAGTACTATAGCTGAGAATTAGCGAACGTTACAGTTTTATTAGGTGTTGGAGATGAATTGTACCAAAATTGCTTATTTTTTGAAAACCATTTTTTTCTAATACTTTGGCAGAGGCTAAATTTTCTTTAGCACAGTAGGCAATAAGCTCTGTTGCTTTTTTGTATTTTAAAAGTAGTTAATTAGTAGTTTTACAGTTTCGCTAGCATAACCTTTATTTCAATATAATTTATCGAATGAAGAACTAATTTCGAAGCGGTAGGATTGGTTTTTGAAACCTTTAATTAGCAAAGTGCCAATTAATTTTTTATCCGATTTTTGAATAATTGCTAATCTATGTTTATAAACTAAGTTTGTTTCGTTTTTTTATTCTACAATCATTAAGGAGGTATCTTCAATTTTTTACATCGGAGCTGAGCCGCGAAATTTTATCACTTCTTTATAAGAATAGATTTCAAAAAGGCGGTTTTTGTCGGTGGGAAGTAAATGCCGAATTTTAAGGCGTACAGATCCCAAAATAAAATCAATATTTAATAGTTTCGAAACCCTATAAATTTCAATCGAAAATCTTTATTTCTAGATGTAATTATATCGCTAACGGAACTGGTTTTTTGTTTTCATCTAATGCAACAAAAGTGAACTCTCCTTTTACCGCTTTTTCCCTATTTTGAGAATACATTTGCTCTACATAGATTTCAACTTGAACTTTGAGACTGGTTCTTCCTACTTTAGTGACAGTTCCTTTTAATTCTATAAAAGTACCGGAAGCAATAGGTTTATGGAAATCGATACGATCACTGCTAACAGTTACCATACATTGCCGGCTGAAGCGAGTTGCAGTTATAAATGCGACTTCATCCATCATTTGCATGGCGGTGCCTCCAAAAAGCGTATCGTAATGGTTGGTGGTATTTGGAAAAACAGCTTTAAATAAGCTAGTTTTCGAATTTTTAATTCTTTCTTCTAGGTTCATAAACTTCTTTTTCTAGTGCTAAAAAATGAGCGATATTTCCGGATTTATTTTTAAGCGGAAAAATATCGATTTTGCATAAATAGGCTTCTTTGTTTTTACGGTAATTGAGTAATATTCCGGAAAATAGTTTGTTTTTTGAGATATTTTGGCGGATTAGCTTTTTATCGGCAGCTGATGTGTGTTCACCTTGTAAAAAGCTAGGTTTTTTCCCTAAAGCATAGCTAACAGGATATCCGGTCATTTTAGTAAAAGCTTTATTAGCCCAACATATTTTTTGATTTTTTTCGGTAAGAATTAAGGTCTCGTAATCGTTTTGTAAAATAGATTCTATAGAGACATCCCATTCGTGTTTTTTTGCCAAGGATTGTAAGGCTTTAACTTCTTGTTGGCGACGATTTATTTTTTTTAACTCGTCGGTATGGCAACTATGAATATCGCAACTTTGAAGTGGATGAAGCTTTTGAGTTGTGGATTCTCGTTTTATTTTTAATTTAGGATTACTTAAAATAATATCTAAAGAAATCATATTCAGTAGTTGTGTTTTAGTAATGTATTTAAATCTTAAAAAATCAAATTTAAATATATAGACAAATACAAAAGTAGTATAATGTAATTAATAAAATAACTGGTTTTGTGCTAAAAGTTGGAACACTACTTTTTAATTATTATTCTTTTTTCCTTTTTTAATTATTAAATAATCTACAATTTCAGTATTAATTTCAGCACCTAATAAAATTATAAAGCAGGTAATATATAGCCAAAGTAATAACACAACAACTGCAGATATAGATCCATACACTTCGCCATAATTTCCGAAGTTGCTAACATAATAGGAAAAACCTATAGAAGCTATTAACCATACAATTGTTGAAAATATAGCACCTGGGATAACCCATCGAGTTTTAGGCTTTTCTCTAGCGGGAGCAAATTTATAAACTAAACATAAAAAAAAGCTAACTAAAATAGCTAAAATTACCCAACGTAGCCAACTAATTAAATCGGCTAAAACATCGGGTAATCCAATATTGTGCACAATAGCAGGAAAGCCTACTATTAAAACCATACTTAAAATTAACATTGCAAAACCACCAATTGTAAAAGCAATAGCCATAGCATATTGCTTAAATATGTTATGGTCTTTCTCAGTGTCATAAGCAATATCTACTCCAATTAACAATCCGTTGGTCCCTTTATTTGCACTCCAGATACTTATTAAAACTCCAAAAATGGCACCGAAGCTAAATTTATTATTATTGGCTTCTAGAAAAATTTGAATACGTTCTTGAAGAACTTGAAAAGCTTGTTTTGGCATCATAGAAGCAAGTTCTTGTAGTTGCTTTTCTACTTCTTGAGCGTCTGTAGTCCATCCATAAATAGAAATGATAACCATTATAGTTGGGAAAATTGCTAAAAAGGCATAAAAAGCAACACCGGCAGAAACAATACTTACTTTATCAGCTCCAATTTCATTTTTCACCTGTTTTATAACTTCAAACCATTCTTTTGGATTGAGCTCAAAAGGTTGTTGAATCGTCTTAGTATCAATATCTTCTCGAATCATAAAAAATAGCTGGTAAATAATGTGAAAATTTACTGTAAATAGCTAAAAATCTATACAAAAAGCTTGTTAATATTAAAAAAACGAATCAATAGAAACTTTTTTTCTAGTTATAACGTTTGTATTTTTATAGAAAATTTGAAGATATGAAAACCGTACTTTTACCAACTGATTTTTCTGAAAATAGTTTTAATGCTATAAGTTATGCAGTACAGCTTTTTGAAAAATCGAAGACTAAGTTTATTTTATTAAACACACTTTATAATGCTGATTTTATTATTTACAGTAGCTTATATGGTGTGTATAAAGACAATTCAATTAAGAATCTTTCTAGATTTTTAGAACGAATTAAAAAGGAATATCCTAATGATAAGCATGAGTTTGAATTAGTATCTTCTTTTAAAATGCTTCATGAAGAAATTAAAGATCGCGTAGCCGAAAAATCTATAGATCTTATCGTTATGGGGACAGAGGGAGCTCAAGGAGGAAGTGAGTTACTTTTTGGAACACACACTGTGCATGCTATTAAAGTAGCTAAATGCCCATTATTAGCTATCCCTTCAGGATCTACCTTTGAAAAGCCAAGTGAGATTTTATTTCCAAGTGATTTAAAATTAAATTTTTCAGAATATAATCTAGATTTTCTAAAAGAAATTGTCGACCATTTTCAATCTAAAGTACATCTTTTAAATGTGAATTTAGGAAGCGAGTTAACTCAAGAACAAACAGCTTCTAAAGATAGTTTATTACAATTTTTTGAGGAAAACGGAAGTAATTTTATTCAAGAGAGTAAAGGAAGCGTTATGGATGCTTTGCAAGATTACCGTACTAAAAATGCAAGCCAGTTATTAGTAATGGTAAAAAATAAACACACATTTATTGAAAAATTATTGTTTAGCTCGTTAGTTCATGAAGTAGCATATTATGTAAAAGAGCCATTTTTGGTATTACCTTCTGAAAATTATATAGTTAATAATCAGGATCAGGATGAATAGCTTTTGCTAAAAATTCGGCATCTTTTTTTAGTCCGCCTAAGGTTGCAGATCCTCGAGTATATAACCAAGGCAGGCCAATAAAATAAAGTCCTTTAATGGTACTAATGCCTCGTTTATGTTTTGGGTAACCGTCTTTGGTAGTTTGTAAACCTTCAATCCAATCAAAATTAGGTAGGTAGCCGGTTGCCCAAACAATATTCCGGACATCTTTTAAGGTCTCTTTTTCAGTAATTATAACATCTTTTTCAGCATCAAGTGATTTTCCTACCGGAATCACATTTTTTCGCTTCAAAATACCTTTTACATCGGTGCCAATAATTGGTTGTTTAGAGTTACTAATTTTGCATCCAATCCAAGAATCTCTACTAAAACTTAAGAATCCTGTTTTAGTAAACCACCACCATAATGTTTTTCCTAAAATTTCCTGAGGTAGTACTTTTACATCAGTAGTTCCGGAAAAGTAAGTAGTACAGTTGGTTTCTGAAATTTCATCTAGAATTTGAAAACCAGAATCTCCCGCTCCTACAACCAAAGTAGGCCCTTCTTGAAGTTGGGAAGGGTTTTTATAAAAATTACTATGAATTTGAAGGATTTCAGAATTCACTTTTTTATAAAACGGTGGCGTATATGGAACATGAAAAGGTCCGGTGGCAACAATTACATTTTTAGCCTGTAAAGTACCTTTCTTGGTTTCAATAGTAAAAATATTTTTTTCCTTTGCAATTTTTATAACGAGTGTTTCTAATTGTAAGGGGAAATCAAACTTTTTAGCATACTTTTTAAAATAATCGGCCACTTCAGTTTTAGAAGGGTAATGCCCTTTTTTTGAGGGAAATTCAAAACCGGGTAAGTTATTAAATTCAGAAGGGGTAAATAATCGTAAAGAGTCCCAGCGGTTTAACCAAGAAGCACCAATTTCTTTCTCTTTATCGATAATAATGAAATTATATCCTAGTTTTTTAAGATAGTATCCCATAGATAAACCTGCCTGAGCACCTCCAACAATAACAAAATCCTTCATAGTCTGTTTTTTACAAAAATAAAATTAACCAATAAATATACATGCAATAGGTTGTAAACTTTAGCCGTTTATTTAGAATAATAACTAAACATTATTAGTAATTTTGATTTCCGAACGGCATTATTGCTAAACGACTACTAACCAATTCGAATCATGAAGAACTACTTTTTTTTATTTCTTTTCTTATCGTTTTTAGCCTGTAAAAAAGATTATGATAATCCGCGTATTAATCAATTAAGCCGCATTGATAATAAAGCAGAAACGTATAGCATAATTCCTAAGCCAGTCCAATTAGATAAATATAAAGGGCGATTTTTAGTTAATGATAGCACACAAATTTATGCATACGATAGCTTACAAAACGAAGCTAAGTTAGCCAAAGAATATTTAGGAGGTTTGCCCAAAATAACTGCTATTCCTGAAAATCCTGAAGCATTAAAATATGGGATAATTCTTAAAATAAACGATTCTTTACAACATGAAGATGCTTACCATTTAAGCATACAAACCAATAATATTAAAATTGAAGGGAAATCGGCTGAAGCTGTTTTTTACGGAATACAAAGCTTACGCCAATTGGTGCCTTTGAAAAAGAATAGAGCAAAAAAAGCTGAAATCGTTAATAAAGAATTAGCACTTACCACTAATAAATTTAGTGAAGCAGAAATTTTAATTCCTGCTGTAGAAATTTCAGATTATCCAAGATTCTCGTATAGAGGTATGCATTTAGATGTTGCTAGACATATGTTTCCAGTTTCATTTATAAAAAGGTATATCGATATGATAGCGCTTCATAAAATGAATACTTTTCATTGGCACTTAACGGATGATCAGGGCTGGAGAATTGAAATAAAAAAATACCCAAAACTTACAGAAGTAGGAGCAAAGCGTAAAGAAACAATAGTAGGTAAAAATTTTGATCCCTATAAAGGAGATGAAAAAGAGTATGGCGGTTTTTACACACAAGAACAAATTAAAGAAATTGTAGCCTATGCTAAAACTAAGCATGTTACGATAATTCCGGAAATAGAACTTCCCGGACATTCTCGCGCAGCTTTAGCAGCTTATCCGGAATTGGGAAATAGAACAGGGCCTTATACTGTAGCTACAAAATGGGGTGTTTTTGAACAAATTTACGCACCAAAGGAAGCGACGTTTACATTTTTAGAAAATGTGCTAAGCGAGGTAGCTGAATTATTTCCGGGAAAATACATTCATATAGGAGGCGATGAGGTTCCTAAAAAAGAATGGAAAGAAAGCAAACAGGCACAGCAGTTTATGAAAGAGCACAACCTTAAAGATGCAAATGCACTCCAAAGTTATTTTGTACAGCGCATAGAGAAATTCTTGAATGGAAGGGGGAAACAAATTATTGGTTGGGATGAAATTTTAGAAGGAGGTATTGCTCCAAATGCAACTATTATGTCTTGGAGAGGAACTAAAGGGGGGATTGAGGCTGCCAAGCAAAAGCATGATGTTATAATGACGCCTAACCAAGTATTATATTTTGATCATTATCAAGGAAATCCTAATACAGAGCCTTTAGCTATTGGTGGACATACTTCTGTTTTTGATGTTTATAATTACAATCCAATTCCAGAAAGCTTAAACCAAGAAGAAAGCAATTATATTTTAGGAGCACAAGCAAATGTTTGGACAGAATATATTGATAGTCCAGAAAAAGTTGAGTATATGGTGTTACCAAGAATGAGTGCGCTTGCCGAGGTTGTTTGGACGCCAAAAAACAAAAAGGACTGGTTCAATTTCTTAAAAAGATTGCCTTCGTTAGAAGCAAGATTTGATAATTTAAGTTTAAATTATTCGAAAAATCTGCCAACCGATATTGATTTAAAAAAAGCAGAAGAATTACAGAAAAATCCAAAATCGTAAAATATGGCTACGGATTGTAGGCCTTTTGTACTAGCAGAGACCACTTGGAAAAATATAAAACAACAAGATTTTGAAATTGCAGTATTGCCTTGGGGCGCAACAGAAGCACATAATTACCATCTGCCTTACGGAACCGATAATATAATCGGGGATGGTATAGGAATAGATTCGTGTGAAAAAACATGGCAAAAAGGAGCAAAAGCGCTTCTATTACCCACCATTCCATTTGGTATTAATACCGGGCAAATGGATATTAAATTTTGCATGAATATTAATCCAAGTACACAATATGCTATTCTAAAAGATACTGTAACCGTACTTCAAAACCATGGCATTAAAAAATTTGTAATCCTTAATGCTCACGGAGGGAATAATTTTAAATCTCATATTAGAGAATTAAGTATTGATTTCCCAGAGGTGTTTACCTGTTGTATTAATTGGTTTACCAGTGTAAACCCGAACGATTATTTTGATGATCCTGGAGGGCATGCTGGAGAATTAGAAACTTCGATGGTTTTACATTATCGTCCTGAACTTGTTCTACCATTATCTGAAGCAGGAGATGGAATAGCAAAACAATTTAAATTAAAAGGCCTAAAAGAAGGCTGGGTAACTGCACAACGGCAATGGACTAAAGTAACCCAAGATACCGGAATAGGAAATCCAAAGCAAGCTAGTGCAGCTAAAGGAAAGGTATATACCGAAGCGGTATCCGATAGAATTGCTGAATTTTTAACTGAATTACATAATACAGCTATAGAAGATTTATACGAGTAATGTTAAAATCCTTATTAATAATATTTACGTTTTTGTTTATTGGAGAATCTATTCATTATCTGTTTTCTGTCCCACTTGCAGGTAATATAATAGGGATGTTGCTTATCTTTTTCTCGCTATATTTTAAAATTATAAAATTGAAAGATGTAAAACCTGCATCTGATGTTTTAATCAAATATATGGTTGTCTTTTTTATTCCGTATGGAGTAGGGTTAATGGTATATGTAGATATGATTAAGGAAATCTGGCTTCCAATAACTGTGGCCACTATTTTTAGTTTACTTCTGTGTTTATATGTAACGGGATTTGTGATGCAAAAATTCAGTAAAAAATGAAAGAACTTTTTTCATTACCCATATTTGGGGTAACAGTAACTCTTTTAGCGTACTTTTTTTCAGGTCAGATAAAGAAACGTTTTGACTATATAATATTTAATAGAGTTATTGTTTCTTCAGTAATTATCATAGGAATATTAGTACTATTAAATATCGATTTTGAAGATTATAATAAAGGAGCTAATTATATAAGTTTCTTTTTAGGGCCTTCAGTTGTTGCATTAGGAGTCTTCTTTTATGAAAAGTTTGAAGAGATGAAACAGCATTTAAAAGTATTTCTAATAGCTGTTTTTTCTGGAGCTATTGTTGGTATGCTATCAGTAACTGTTATATTAATCCTTTTTTCCGTTCCTGAAGTTATTACACGTTCTTTAATTGCAAAATCGGTTACAACTCCTATTGCTATAGAAATAGCAAAAATCACAAAAGGAATTCCAGAAATTACAGCAGGTATTGTTATGATAACCGGAGTTTTAGGGAATGCTGTAGGAGTGTATTTTTTGAATTTACTGGGCATACACGATAAGAAGGCTATAGGTACAGCTTTAGGAGTTTCTGCCCATGGCATAGGTACTGCAAGAGCTTTTGAAGTAAGCCATATTTCGGGTGCATATAGTGGCTTAGCAATGTGTATAAATGGAGTTATTACAGCTATGTTAGCACCGTATGTTTTAATGTGGTTGTTACCATAATAAAAAGCCACTTATAAGTGGCTTTTTTTAAGCTTTATAAAAAATGTGATTACTCTTTTACTTCTATAGTATCAGGTTTTTGGCTATATTGTAAAGAATCATCACTTATATAGCTAGCTTCAACATTCCCATTTGGAGTATCGGTAATCATATCTTCCAAAATATCGGCAGCATCTTCAAAGAAATTTTGGATATCTTCATTCTCATAATTAATTTCTTTAGATTTTGATACTTCAGCTAAATCCTCTTTAAGATCTGCAATGGATCCCGCTAAATTTTCAAAATTATCTTTTTGTAGTAGCTCTAACTGATTTGTTAAAAGCCCGGCTTGATGCTTAAAATTATCAATTTTAATTTCAGAACCTTTGGACGTATTTTCAGCTAAACTGTCTAATTCCTCATTAGGTATGGTTTTTAAATCTTCAGATTTTTCCTGAACAGCTGCTATTAATTTATGTAGCGCATCTTTAGAATTAATTTTTTCCGTTTGCTCATTGTCCATATCCATATCCCTTTCGATATACGTTAAGTATTCTGCGGTAGCATTTGTTGGATATTGATTGTCTGTATTTTCTTTTGGTTCGTATTGCTCTAATTTATCTAATCCTGCATCATTATTTTTTTCATTTTTACAAGATGTAAAAGCAAGCACTCCTGCACTTGCAAAAATTAAAGCCGTAAATTTTATAGCGCTCTTTTTTTTCATAGTAATGGATTAGTTTATTTCTAATATAAATATACGACTGGTTGGTTATTTTAATGAAATAATACATTATAAACCTTTGTTAATAAGAATCTTCGTATTTAATTAGTATATTAACAAAGTGAATTATAATATTTTTGTTAGTTAATTATAAATAATGAAAATTTCCAAAGAATCATTAGAGGCAGAGTTCAAGCGAATTGAAGCTGTTGCTGAGTTTGCAATAGATTATTCAAGTTCAGATCAATATTTTCAGAATATTACTAATCTAGCTTCTATGATTACGGGAGCGCAAATTTCTCTTGTTAATATTTTAGATTCTTATTGGCAATGGTCCATTGCAGCAAAAGGACTTCCTGTTGGCGTTATGAAACGAGAGCAGTCTATTTGCCAATACACCATTCATCATGAATCTTATGAGGTTAAAAACTTTAGAGAAGACGATAAATATGATGTTCCTTTAGAAGAAGCCATTCATTATTATTTTGGAGTGCCACTAATTACAGATAATGGAGAGTCAATAGGAGCATTATGTGTATTAGATGAAGTTGAACATGAAATGTCAACAGGGGATAAAGAGCTCTTAAAAATTTTAGCAAAAGAGATTGTTGAAAAGTTAGAATTGCTTAAAAAAAACGCAAAAATTAATTCTAGTTTTCACAAACTTTTATCAAGTCAGCGAGAACTTGCTTACGATTTAAGAGGACCTGCAACCAATATTTTAGGTTTAAGTAAGTTGTCTGAAGATGAGAAAGAAGTAGAGAACTTAAAAAACTATTTACAATTATGTGGACAAACTAGTTCAGAGATGCTTGATTTACTTTCTGTTATTCTAAATAAACAAGAAAATAATTTATTTTATAAGAGCAAAGGCAAAACTAGTTTGGTTATTTTGAAGGAAAAATTACTGAATTTATTTTCGGTACAGGCCAAAGCTGAACAAGTAGATTTAGATATATTATTAATTCCTGGTAATAACGAAATCAAATTTTTTAATCGCTATGTATTTCAGATTGTAGGTAATATCATTTCCTATTCTATACGCTCAAGTCCTAAAAAAAGCAAAGTAAATGTTTTTTTATCTTTGAAGAATAGTGAGGTTTCAGACCAAGTATATTTAATAGTTGAAGTTAAGGATATCGGAGAAGCCTTGCCTGAGGAGAATATATCAGCAATTCTAGAATCTGAATTAACTCAAGTTTCGATAGATACAATTAGCCGCCAAGGTTTTGGTTTAGGCTTAAAGCTTGTAAATCATTTAGTGAAAAAGGTTAAAGGCGGATTTACTATTACTTCTGAAAAAAATAATGGTAATTTTTATAGTTTAAAGTTAACATGCGACTTATAAGCATAAGCTATTAAAATAAAATATCTTGATATTTCCATAATCGGTAGATAAATAAGCCTAGAAAAACTATTGCTGTTAGGCATTCTATAAAAGTTGAAGCTAAAAATCCAATAAACGATCCGTATGCAGCTCGTAGTGCATTTTTAGAATCATTTTTATTGATTATTTCTCCCAAAAAAGCACCGATAAATGGACAAATAATAATACCTAAGGGGATTGGAATAAAAATTCCTACAATTAATCCCACCGTAGTACCAATTATTCCTAATTTACTACCGCCATATTTTTTTGTTCCCATTGCGGGAATGGCAATTTGTAATGCATAAATGAGAATGGCTATTACTAATGTAATTCCTAAAAACCAATAGTTAATTGATAAATTAGGATGCAAATACAAAATTAATAATCCTAACCAACTTACCGGAACACCTGGAATTACAGGTAAAATACTACCCGTAATTCCGATTAGTAATAATAAACCAGCTAAAATTATAAAAAATAGCCCCATTAGTTTTTAATTAGAGTTGATGATAGTTTATTTGTTTTTCTTCGCCAGGCTCAAAATAAAAAGATTTGGTTTTAACAATAATTTTAATTTTTTGATGCCATTTTCCGTTATTTCTTAATGTTAGGTAATCATGCGTTAACTCCAATTCTACCCAATGTTGAAGGTAGCGAAGGCGGAATTTAATTTTAGCAAGATTTTCAGGTAATCTAGGTTGTAGGTGTAAAATATTATTTTCGAAACGCATACCAGTATAACATTCCTGAATCAAATTTATAGTCCCTGCCATGGCTCCTAGGTGGATTCCTTCTGAAGTAGTGCCTCCTTGTACATCTTTAAAATCGCTCATAAGCGCTTTTTCAAAATTATGCCAGCTTTTTTTTCGGTTTTGCCTTGCATATACCCAACTGTGTACTAATTGGCTAAGTGTGGAACCATGCGAGGTAATTTTTTTATAATAATTAACCGTATCGATAAGGTGTTTGTTGGGTTCAAAATCGTAACCTAATTTACGGAAAATCGATTGTAATTCTTTTATAGAGAAAAGATAGAAAAGCATTAAAACATCGGCTTGTTTTACGGCTTTATACTTATTTATATCATCGTTTTCTGCACCCAAAATTCGATCTAATCGCATGTTTTCTCCATGTTTAGATCGATATTTTTCCCAATCTAGATCTTTCAACTTATCAAAGCCTTCAAATTGAGCAATTACATTACTATTTTCAAAAAACGGAATATACATTTGCTTTGTAATGGCTTGCCATCGTTCTAATTCTTTATCAGAAATCGCTAATCGTTTCAAAAGATTTTTAGCATAAGCCGGATCTAAATGTTGTATCGTTTTTAGCGCATGTTCTAATACCCAAACGGCCATCACATTGGTGTAGGCATTATTTTTTAATCCACTTTGATTACTATCGGGATATTTAGTGTGGTATTCGTCGGGTCCTACAATTTTATGAATTTCGAAACGTTTTTTTTCTTCGGAATAACTACACTTACTACTCCAAAAATGGGCAATATCCAGTATCATTTCAGCTCCGTAAAACGATAAAAATTCAATGTCTCCGGTTGTTTCAAAATACGTCCATACATTATATGCAATTGCTGCATTTACATGGCGCTGTAAATAGGTGTTGTCCGGATTCCATTTTCCGGATTCTGGATTTAAATGTAATATCTGATTTTCTTCTCGACCATTGCTACCACTTTGCCAAGGGAACATCGCGCCATTAAAACCTGCTTTTTGGGCTGCTTTTCTGGCTTCTGGGAGCCTTCGATATCGGTATAACAGTAAGTTGCGAGAAATTTCGGGAGAGCTGATATTGTAAAGTGGAAAGGTAAACATTTCATCCCAAAAAATATGGCCTCGATAAGCCTCGCCATGCCAACCACGTGCAGGTATGCCAGCATCAAGATTAGTGGTATGGGCTGAATACGTTTGTAGTAAATGGAAAACATGCAAACGCAGAATTAGCTGGTCTTCAAAATCATCAGATTCTATTTCAATATCATTCTCCGTCCAAAGGGATTGCCAAACCAGTGTATTCTCACTAGTTAATTTTTCAAAAGGTGTTACTTCGCTTAATGCATTAACAGCTTCTAGTAAAGATTCTGTGGTAGCTTCATCTTTCGAAGTATAAAGAGCCAGGTGTTTTTCAATGAAGATTGGTTGTTGTTTAGAAAGTTTTACACTGAAGTCTTCTCCAATATATTCTTCATTTTCTATAAGCGAACTTTTGGGAACTAGATTTTCTTTATTTTTTTTGTAAAATAACGTTTTCGTAGCTTGCGCCATTCTAATATCCGATTGGGTAGTTGCAGATTTTACAAAAATGGCTCCATTTTGATGTTTCCCAATGGAAAGAATATTTAGGTGTTTACTGCTTAAATCTTTATACCGATCTACTCCTGCGTTAATTACTGAAGCATCTAAGGCTGAATGTATGGTAACCGTACCTTCCCAATTTATAGCTTTTACTTCCCATTTTATTGCCGCTCTATGTTTATTAGCCATCGAGATAACTCGTTCGCTTATAAATTCTGTTTTTCTGTTTTTCTGGTCGGTAAATAAGATATAACGGCGTAAGGTAGCTCGTTGTAAATCTAGTTTTTCCTGATAGTCTTCAATTTTAATATTGGATGGGGAAATCCAATCATCATCTTCAATCTTCATTTTCAGGACTAGCCAGTTTGGCCAGTTTACTAAATCTTCATTTTCAATTTTTTTACCTGAAACTTTTGTGGTTAACCGATTGTAACCACCAGCTAAATATGTTCCGGGATAATGGTTTTTTTGAGCATCGCACCATTCTAAAGCACCACGGGTGGCAAAATAGCCATTCCCTAAGGTGCAAAGAGCTTCGCGTAGGCGTTCATTTTCTAAATCGAATTCTGCGTAACATACATTCCAAGAATTCATAACTATAATAGTTCTTTTAAAAATTTCTTTACTTCAGTTATATTTTCTACGCGATAATCAGCGTATGAATTGTGTCCATGTTCTCCCACTAAAATACCAAGGCCGTTTTCCATTTCTCGAAAAGCATCTTCATCCGTAGTGTCGTCACCTAAATATATTGAAAATGGATTTTCTTGTTCACTGAGTTCCTTCCTAAGAAAATTAACAGCTTTTCCTTTGTGCCAATCGATATTGGGTTTTATTTCAACTACTTTTTTTCCGTCTCCTTTATGTAGTTTAGGATAGTTGCTCACTTCTTTTTCAATAATTGAGTGAAAGTCTGAAATTTCACTTTCAGCTACTTGCCGATAATGGATGGCAAGGGTGAATTTTTTACGCTCGAACCGAACCCCATTAATTTTAGATAATTTTTTCTGAAGAATTTCTTCAATTTCATCAAAAACCGGCAGCATTTTTTCTGCTTCTTCATTATCTTTTTTAAAATTATTAGGCCCGGCAATTTCAAAACCATGGCTGCCAGCATAAAAAATATCAGTAAGACCTACTTTTTCGCGTACATCGCTTAAACCACGACCACTAACTACGGCGATAGCATATTTTTGAGATAATTGCTGAACAATTTCTCGAGTTTCATCGTCCATTTTAGCATCTTCATGATTTTCTACAATAGGAGCTAAAGTGCCATCAAAATCTAAAAAAATAAGAGGCTTTCTTTGGTCGAATTTTGCTTTTAAATCTTCTAGGTTTTCTATCGCTGAAGCAAGTTGCTTCGGATCTTGCGAATGTTTCATAATTTGTAGTTGTAAGTGCTAAAATTTTATTTAATACTCGAGGTTTTAGAATAGTAATCTTGATAGCTATCGTATAACTAAATCATTTTTTATAATAATTACAACACCATAGGTTGTAACTGTTTTGCATAGTCAAGATACCAATTTTTGTTTGCTATTTATGTTAGTTTTCTATTAAAGTTATGATTTAAAATGTTTATTTATTGATGTTAAATAGTTAAGTAATCTAGAAAGGAATATTCCGATAATTTTAAATAGAAATACTTGTCCGGTTTGCAAAATTCTGATAGCCTATTAGATATTGAGTATTTATAAATGTTAAAGTTTAAATTTTAAAACTATTTTATTAGTTAAAACTAATTATTTAGTTTAAATTAGCTTGTATCAAATGATAAGTTAGTTTAACCAAAAATTATAAAAAAGAGCTTTTTAAAAAATAAAAAAGATGAAGCAATTAACGAAAGCAGAAGAAGAGATTATGCAAATTCTTTGGCAATTAAAAGAAGCAAATGTTGCCACAATTATCGAGGAGATGCCAGAGCCAAAACCGGCTTATAATACGGTTTCTACGATTGTAAGAATTTTAGAGAACAAAGCGTTTGTAGATCATCGTAAAAAGGGAAAAGGATACATCTACTTTCCACTTGTAGAGAAAGAAACCTATAGCAATCAGAGCATGACTAAGCTTATGAATAATTATTTTAATGGGTCTTTTAAAAGCATGGTTTCCTTTTTTATGAAAAAGAATGAAATGGACACTAAAGATTTAGAGGCCATTTTAAAAGAGATTAATAAAGACGATAAGAAATGATTTTTCAGTATTTACTCCAGGTTATCATTTTTCAGCTGGTATTTTTACTAGTGTATGAATTGTTTCTGAAAAAAGAGACCTTTTTCACAGCTAACCGTTTGTATTTAATAGTGACGCCTGTCTTAGCTGTGATTTTGCCTTTTTTGCCAATTCCTTATTTAGCTGAGTTCTTCCCGCAAGAAATGTTGCCGGTTGAAAGTCAAAATTTTGTTTTGCCTGAAGTTTTTATAGGTACTAATCAATCAATAGTAGAACAGTTACCAAAAGCTCAAATTCAGCAAGAAAAAGCTTTAAATATAAATTGGTGGATGGTAGCTTATATTTCTGGTTGTATGGTAAACTTGTTACTATTGTTCAATAGATGGAGTGCTTTAAAACTATTTTTTCAGTTTAAAATTGAAGATAAAAAACACTTCAGAATTGTTGAAATTCCTAATTCCAGAGTGGCTTTTACCTTTTTGAAAACTGTTTTTATGGGTAGCGATATTTCAGCAGAAGAGCGAGAGCATATCCTGGCACATGAACTTATTCATGTATCCCAAAAACATAGCCTAGATTTACTTTTTTTCGAGATTTTAAAAGTAGTGTTCTGGTTTAATCCTTTAGTTTATATTTTTCAGAATAGAATAGCCTTGCTTCATGAGTTTATCGCCGATGAGGCTGTCGTGAAAAGAACTTCTAAAAAGCATTATTTCAATCAGTTGCTTAATAGTGCTTTTGAAACTCAAAATCTCTCATTCACCAATCAATTTTTTAATAAATCATTAATCAAAAAACGAATAGTTATGTTACAGAAAAGAAAATCAGGTCAATTATCGAAACTTAAATTTTTATTGCTCATTCCCGCGATCGTAATGATGCTTTTTTATGTATCATGTTCGAATGAAAATGGAGCAAATAAAGAGGCAGATCCAAATTTAGAGCAATACACTTATGTGAGTAAAAAAGACGACTCGAAAAAGACAACAGAAGAAAATTTTCAAATTCATTTAAAATCTTCTGCATTTTTAAAAGAAAATGAAGGGTATGTGCTTTGGGTATCTTTTGATCGTGCTACAGGAGATGCAACATACACTGTTCATTCTGAAACAGAAAAAGTGCCAGAAGGTTTTTCTAAGCATCCGGTTTCAATAAATGGAGAACCAGCTTTCACCATGTATGCGAACTTTGAATTAGGCTCTAGAACAGATGATTTGTCTGGTAAGTCAAGAGAGCCAGAATATGTGGCATTAGATGAAATTTTATTTAAAGATGGTGTTTCCTGGAGTGAAGCTAAAAATCCGCCAGTAATGGGAGATTGCGCAGCTCTAAGCAGCCCTGAAGAAAGAAAAGATTGTACTTCCCAGAAAGTTATGCAGTTTGTAGCAGCTAATTTTAATACCAATCTAGGAGAAGAATTAGGTATAGAAGGCCTAACCAGAATTCTAAGTCAGTTTAAAGTAAATCCAGAAGGTGAAATTATAGATTTAAAAATTAGAACAGATTATCCAGAATTAGAGAAGGAAGCCAGAAGAGTGATCAATAAGCTTCAATTTAAGCCAGTAGCAAATGGCTCCAAAGAAGATATTATTTATTCTTTACCGATAACTTTTCAGGTTCAGGCTTAAAATTATTAGATTATGATGCAGTACATTATTCAGATTGTAATTTTTCAACTGGCATTTCTACTGGTATATGAATTGTTTCTGAAAAAGGAAACTTTCTTTACAGCTAACCGTTGGTATCTCTTGCTAACACCTGTGCTATCCTTAATATTGCCATTTGTAAGTTTTACTGCGTTATCTGAAGTTTTACCTGCATCTGCCGTCACGGCAATTAATAATACGATTAAATTACCCGAGGTGTTTATAGGAGGTAACCAGCCGCAAGTTCAACAATTACCTACGGTACATATTAAAGCTGAAAAGACAGCGGCAGTAAATTGGTGGTTGGTCGTCTATGCTTTGGGTAGTTTTATGAGCTTGGTTTTATTCTTAAAAAGGTGGCGAGTTATAGGGAAGTTATTTCAATTTAAAGCTGAAGATAAAAAAGACTTCAAAATTGTTGAAATTCCCAATTCCAGAGTGGCTTTTACCTTTTTGAAAACTGTTTTTCTGGGTAGCGACATTTCAGCTGAAGAACGTGAGCAGATTTTAGAACACGAATTAATTCATGTTTCGCAAAAACATAGCTTAGATCTGCTATTTTTCGAGATTTTAAAAGTGCTGTTTTGGTTCAATCCGCTAGTTTATATTTTTCAGAATCGAATAGCCGCACTTCACGAATTTATAGCCGATGAAGCGGTGGTAAAAAAAACTTCTAAAAAGCATTATTTCAATCAGTTGCTTAATAGCGCTTTTGATACTCAAAATCTCTCATTCACCAATCAATTTTTTAATAAATCATTAATCAAAAAACGAATAGTTATGTTACAAAAAAATAAATCTTCAACAATCGCAAAATTCAAGTTTTTACTGGTAGTACCGGTACTTGCTATGATGTTGATTTACGTATCCTGTTCAGATGAACGTGATGTATCCTCAGATGATCCAACAGGAGATATCGATAATCTTATTTCAAAAATTCAAAATAAGGATAATCTTTCTGAAGATGAAAAGATCGAACTAGTAAAGGTGTTACAAGCAGTCGAAGAAAAAATGGAAGGGACTAGTTTCAAAGAGGAAAATAAAGTATATGAAGTTAGAGGGTGGGCAGATACCAATGATGTTCCATTCGCGGTTATAGAAGAAGTTCCTGTTTTTCCTGGATGTGAAGATCTAAAAAGTAATGAGGCCCGCAAGGAATGTATGTCTCAAAAATTAATGGAATTTGTTGCAGAAGAGTTTAATACGGATATTGGTAAAGGAGTGCTAGAAGAAGGAGCGATTGGGCGAGTAATCGTACAGTTTAGAATAGATGAAACTGGAAATATTCGTGATATAAAAGCCAGAGGTCCGGTGCCAGAATTAGAAGAAGAAGCCAAAAGAGTAGTAAATTCCATTCCACAAATGACGCCAGGTAAGCAAAGAGGAAAAGCGGCAAGTGTTATTTATTCGCTGCCAATTGCTTTCCAAAATGGAGGAGGTACTTCCGGAGTAGCCGGAAAATCAGATGGTTCTGTGCCACCGCCACCGCCGCCAGCACCGGCTTCAAAATAATAATTTAGTATAAAGCTGTTCTTTTTATAGGGCAGCTTATCTGAATATAAGACTTTTTGAGTTTGCTTTAAGCTTTGTTTCTCTAGATATGCAGAAAGTAAATTCTGCTTGAATATTTGTAAATAGGTTATGCTTTTTAAAATACTTTAGAATTATGAATTTGATAAAGCTTGGTATTATTACTTTTCTGCTAACTTTTTCTACTAAGAATTTTTCACAGTCCAACACAAAAATTGCCGATAGTTTATATGTAGTTGGGAAATATGAGGAAGCGATTTCGTTAATGGAGAAAGAAGATACTTCTTCAGTAAAAATTTTAAAAGATCTGGCTAAATATTACAAAGCCAATAGTGAAAATAAAAAAGCTTTAAAAACCTATAAAAAAATCCTGGATTTTGATTCGAGTCGAGTAATTACGGCACTAAATTATGGGGAAACACTTTTAAGTCTAAATCAATTAAAGGAAGCTGACAGTTTATATGAAAAAATAAGTCTTCGTTTTCCTGAGAATGCGCAATTCTATTATTCCAGAGGTTTGGCAAACGAGCGAATGGGGAATGATAGCATTGCTTTAGATTTATATAAAAAAACACATAAATTCGACCAGTATCACCAAAATGCCCTGTATAAATTATCTAAGGAGAGTCTTAGAAATGAGGAATATCAGCAGACATTGGCTTACACGGCGATGGGCCTATCGAAAAATGAAAAGAATGTTTCTTTGCGTTCAATAACAGCCCAAACTTATTCAGCAATGGCCGTTTTTTACAAAGCAATTCCACATTATGAAAAAATCATTGAGCTAGGTCTGCGAAACGAGTTTGTTCATTCCAAATTGGCTTATGCCTATTATAAAGATGGTAATTTTGATAAGGCTATTGAAAATTACAAAAAAGCCTTGTTATATGAGCCAGGAAATTCTTCTACACATTTTTTATTAGGAAAAATGTACGCATTAAAAAAAGATTATCAGAATTCCGAAGAACATTTCTTAATGGCTATCGAAATCAAAGATCAGCCTATGGATGCCGAATATTTTTCCTTAGCATTAACCTATAAAAATCAAGAGAAGTATAAAAAGGCCTTCGATTGGTTTCAGGAAATCTTAAAAGAAAATCCAGATCATATACGAGCTCTTTATGAGCGTGCGGTAGCGGCCGATAATTATTTTAAAGATATCGATACCCGAATAAATTATTATCAAGCTTTTTGGAATAAATATAATGGAAAAGATTCCAATTATTTAGCCAAAGATATGCTGTATCTTACTAAAAATAGAATCAGCGATTTGAAGGAAAAAAAGCACATGGCGGCCGATAAATTAGATAAAGCCAATACAGAAGACTCTCTAAAGGAAGTTGAAAATTATTCTGCAAAAAATTTGGTAAAGCATAAAAAATAACATAAAGTTCATTTAATCTTGTAGTGAATAGCTAGTATTTAGTTGAATTATTGATTAATTTCGATGTAGCTAACTAACTAAACCATGAAATATGAGATTAATTTACCGTGGAGCTCACCTAAAAGCATATCGATTAGTATTACGTACTAATGAAGTTTTAAGTAGTGGTTTTTATCGAAAAGAACTACAAAATTTTCTTTCTCAGCATTACTCAGATAAAGAAACTAAAGAATTTACCAATCGTTGGGAAGATGAAAAAGCCATAATCGAAGTAACTGGATACTGGCAACCTTTTTCGAAAAAGATTATTCGGATTACAAAAGAAGGGATTAAAATTAATACAGCTAAGCTGAAACATTCTACACGTTTTTACTTGCCAATGTTAATCGAAAAGTCATTTTTAGTTTGTGATTCTTTATATAAAATAACAAACTCATTAGATATTCATAATCAAGAAGATAGAGAAGATTTGTTGCAGGGAATGGGATATTTAGCATTAAAGAAAGATTATGCTAAAATTTCGATTTCGGCTAAAAAAAAGAAAGCCCCCATGGAAGGAGACTTTCTCAACTAGGTTAAGTTGGTTGATAATATTATAATTTGATACCTACCCCAAATCCAATAAGCCAAGGATTAATATCTACATCGGCATTTACAGTAGCACCTAAAGCAGTAGTGGCATTTACAGTAGCATCGGTTTGTAAGAATAGTTTTTTAACATCAAGGTTTACAAACCATTTATCGGTTATCATATAGTCGATACCAATTTGTGCAGCAAAACTAAGGCTGTTGTCATAATCAATATCATCAGCTTTAGGTCCTTCATCTACTCCGTAGAAAATGGTGTAGTTTAAACCAGCACCTATATAAGGTTTAAAATTCCCTAATTCAGTTACATGGTATTGTAAAGTTAAAGTAGGAGGCAATAACCAAGCATGTCCAAGATCGAGGTCTCCTACATCAGTACCTTCAGCTTTCACATCGTGTTTAGTGGTTCCCAAAATAAGTTCTAATGCCCAATTTTTAGTAAAAAAGTAACTAATGTCTAGCTCCGGAATTAGTGTAGTAGAAATATCTACATCGCCTCCAATGGCTTCAATATTTGCACTTTCATCTGGGCTAACTACAACCCCTCGTAATCTAAATTGCCATGGATTATCTAATGTTTCTTGAGCTTGAAGAAAACAGCTCCCTAAAATAAATAATAGTGTACTTAAAACTAATTTTTTCATTTTTACCTTTTTTTTAAACGGAACAAATGTATTAAGAAGACTGTGTAAAAAAACTGATAAAAATCATTTTTAAAACACAAAAAAAGCGGTTTCGAAATTTCAAAACCGCTTTAAATTAACTATGTTTTTTGCTTATTTAGGCAATTGTTTTTGGATTTAAATTGGTTACTTCCAATTCAAATTCTTGTAAATCCTGAATAAATTTTTGGCATTTAATACGCTCTTCATTAAAAAGGCTTTTGTAATATGAAATTCCTTCAGTTAAATTCCCGAAAAATTTATTTAGATTTCGAGTAGCTTTACGATCTGAAAAGTTAGTATCTTCTAACAGCTCTGTAAAATGCGAAACATATAATTGTAATTCTTTAATAAACATATGTGGACGTTTTCCTTCTTCTAAAGAAATTTTACCGTAAATATGATCACATAGTGTTTTTAAAGAATATGATTTTGAGAAATATGCCAAGTTAGGACCAGGGCAAACTGTAACTGTATTAAGATTTTTTACAAAATTAAAGTTGTTAGTTTTTGCTACACTATTGCACAAACCGGTACACAAGCATTCTTTTTGTTGCAATTCGTTAATGGCTTTTGTCTTTTTTTCAGGTAGTAAATCTGAATTTTTAATTTGAGCTAACTTTAATTTTTGGTATTTTGTAGAAGCTGTACAGATAGGTTTATCTGTAAATTCTGTATTTGATACCAATAACTTTTCCGGGCACGAGCTACCTGGTTTACCGTCTTCATTTCGTTGTAAACGTTCGGTCTCAGCGGTTGTGCCTTTTAAATAATTAAAACGAACCCCTAATGGAGAACTATGGCTTAAAACAATATCTTTCTCTTTTGCTTTTTGTAACTGTTGTTGTGTATGTTCATCTACATTAGTTGCTTCCGGACAAAGTAAAAATGGAGAACCCCAACCGGTAGCATCTACATTATAATATTCTTTTAGAAAAACATCTTCTTCGTGAGTACCAATTCCGCCTTGTACTGTTAATTTTATTTTCGGAAGATCGGTTAATGGTTTTTCTTCAGAATTTTCGAAAGACTTCAAATATAAATCGTTTAATTCAGCTTCTAGCGATTCTCTGTTTTGTTTAAATTCTTCTAAAATAGGCCCTAGTAAGAAACCTTGTGTAGCAAAAGCATGTCCGCCGCAATTTAATCCTGATTCTATTCTAAATTCACTAACCCAAATACCACGTTTTGCTAAGTATTTTCCTTGAATTAATGCCGAACGATAATCGCTTACTTTAATAGCAACTGCTTTAGGAAAATTCCCTTTTGTATTCATCTTAAAAGCATCAAAATTATTCATATAATTAAATAATCTTGGGTTCATGCCGGCAGAGAATACTATGGTAGAATTTTCTAAATTACTTTCAGCATAGCCTTTTAAAGCTTGTAAAGCATCAGAACCGTTTTCGATAGTTGCTCCATTTTTATCAACATTTTCTTTGTCTACTTTGGTCATTATATTAACCTCAATAGCGCCAGGCTTTACGTTGTTTCGAAGTTCTTGCTCTATTTCTTTTTGAGCTTCAGGATTATCGATATTCAAAAATTCAAGATACTTTTTTTTAATAGAAGCAGTGTCAGGAAGCATTTCAAAATACTTAGTGATTTCAGAATTTGCTTCAAAAGCAGCTTCTTTAACCTGATCTATTTTTTTCTTGATTTCTTTATTGACCAAGTTTAAATAATCGGTTATTCGTTTAGCTCGATAATTATCTTCGTTTTTAGTTATGGGATGATATTCTTCGTTATTTTTACCATAATAATACGCTCGCATTTTTTCGATGAGATGATCTTCAATTATCGAAATTGAAGAGTTTATCCCATAACACGCAACTTTTACTGGAGTATCAATAGTAAATGAAATTCCCATCACCGGTATGTGAAACGTATGTGGAGATTTTGAATTCATATATTAAAAATTTAATCAGCAAAGGTTAATTTCCTATTTCTTTTAAAACATGATAATTATCATGTTTTAAAAAGAGGTAACTAATAAATACCATAATTTTTGAGGTTCATTTTATTTAATTTTGAATTCTTTATTATCAATTTTGAATAATTTAAGTATTTGATTTTTAGATTGTTTTTGGTTTTAGGAGATGAAGTTTTTTTGAGAATAGAGATTTAATCAACACTTACTTTGTAAAGGTTCTCATAAGTATAGAAAATGGCATTTTTATAGCTTTATTTACGGGGAAATTGCCCCAAAATCAATAAAAAACTCAACGATTTTGGGGGTTATTTTTGGTGTTTATTATCGAAATACTAAATATCCGTTATGAAAAGGAAGTTTAACTAATTCTTGATTTTTTTTAAATAGTAATCTAATTTTTATATCGTTCGTTTTCTATTTTAATATCTTTTGCTAATTGCTGTTCGGTTAGTGTGCCATTTTCTAAATGGGTAACAGAAGATTGAATGTTTTCTTCTGAATATCCCTGATGTAATTTTGCAATTCCTTGAATTTTAAAAGGTTTTGCCCAGAATCCGGTAATTAAATGAAGATGCTCGTGAAGCATTTGTTGTGGGATATCTTTATAAAATAAAGGGAATTGTTGTTTGTTTTCGAATAAATTGACAAGCTTTTGTAGCGATTGCTCTAATTCTTGAGTAGTTTGTAATTTAATTTTTGCATTTATATGTACTGCAGAATAATCCCAAGTACTAATATCTTTTTCTGTATACCAAGATGAACTTACATAGCCGTGAGCACCCTGAAATATAAATAAAACCTCAGCAGAATTTGTTAGTGTGTTTAATTGTACGTTATGATTGGCGATATGAGCGTATAACCTAAAGTTTTCAGCATTTCCTTCAACTAAAACCGGAATATGAGTAGCCACTAAATGTTGTTCTTGGCTAACCATGGTGGCAAACGGGTTATTTTTAATAAAGTTGAAAATAAAATTCCGATTGTTTTTACAGTATTGTGTAGGCTGATACATAGAAATCGCTTAAAATTAGCTGCTAAAATTACTATTTATGGTTAACATCTTTAATTAGCCATTCTTCTAATTCTTTTTTTGGATTACAATGCAATACTGAAACATCTCCGGTAGTCTCAAAAACTACGGCTCTAACTTCGGATAATTGGATAACATTAGCTTCCCGTAGTTTCCCACGTAAGTCAGATTCAGTTACTCGAGCTTTTTTTAAGTTATCGTGAAAAATTTCACCATCTTTCATTAGTAATAGCGGTTTATTATCGGTTAATTTCTGAAATAGGTGGAATCTTCTTAAATAAGCAGTGCTAATTTGTAAAACATACACAATTAATAGTCCAATAGCCCCCTGAAGTAAACTAACATTTTTTAATAAAATAGTCGAAGCTAAAATACTTCCGCTAGCAATTGTCATGGCAAAATCGAAACTCGACATTTTAGAAAAGCTTCGTTTACCGGCAATTCGGGTGTAAATAATAACCAAGCAGTAAATACCTATTGCACTAATTATAATTGCTAGTAAACTTGTTGGTGATGCTTCAAACCATTTTTCCATATTCTGTAGTTTATTGGTTGTATTTCTTTAATCTAACAGACTAGAGTATTCTTTTTTCAAAAAAAATGCTTCTTTTTAATGAAATTGTAAATTGTCATCAATTAATCTAATTTGTATTTAATATATAGCTTTTAAATTTTCTACTATCAGTTTTGTATTTAGAGGAACATTTATAGTAATATTTTATGTTAGTCAGTGTTTTGATTTTTAACTTGCGCTTAAATTCTTTTGGTTCACCTAATAAAATTTGCATTTTAGTAAATTATAAAACACTTCAATATAGTTAGTTATACCGCTAATTAAATGTTAAGTACTGATAAGTGTTTCTATATTAAATTAAAAAAACTAACAAATAACCAAATAAAAACAAAAATATATGACAAAACCATTAAAAATAGGCCATAGAGGTGCAAAAGGTCATATTCCTGAAAATACTCTAGCTAGTATAAAAAGAGCACTTAATCTTAAAGTAGATATGATTGAGTTAGATGTACACCTTTGCAAAACGGGAGAGCTTATTGTTATTCATGATGAAGAATTAGAAAGCACAACCAATGGAACAGGATATGTGGCAGCAAAAACACTAAAACAATTAAAATCGTATAAAACAGAAGGAGGATATGAAATTCCGACTTTAGATGAAGTTTTTTTATTAGTAGAAAATCAAGCGATTCTAAATATCGAATTAAAAGCAGTTGGAACAGCAGAAGCTTTAATGCCTTATTTAAAAAAGTACTCAAAATCTAAAGTTTTAGTGTCTAGTTTTATCTTTGATGAGTTAATGACAATGCGTGGTTTATCGATAGATGTGCCTCTTGCTGTTTTAACTGAGGACGATTTAAGCATGGCTTTTTTACAAGCGCGGCATTTAAAGGCAGCAGCTGTTCATCCATACCATAAATTAGTTGGGCCGGATTTTATTAGAGATGCCCATCGTAATAATTTTAAAGTGAATGTTTGGACAGTTAATAAAAAACAGAGCATCGAAAAAATGAAACAGTTAGGGGTAGATGGAATTATTTCCGATTATCCAGATCGTATAGCTTAATTATTAATTAAACAATAAGAATATAGATTACACTTTTACTCAATTATCAATTTAAGATTTATGGCTCATTTTGATGTGCTAATTGTTGGAGGCGGAGCAGCAGGTTTTTTTACAGCCATAAATGCAGCCACTTTTAATCCTGCGCTAAGTATTGGAATTTTAGAGCGTGGAAAAGGAGTATTGTCTAAGGTTAAGGTTTCAGGTGGAGGCAGGTGCAATGTTACTCATGCAGAATTTATTCCTAAGGAATTAGTTCGAAATTACCCAAGAGGGCATAAAGAGTTGTTAGGTCCTTTTCATAGTTTTATGACGGGAGATACCATAGGTTGGTTTGCCGATCGAGGAATAGAGTTGAAAACGGAAGAAGACGGAAGAATGTTTCCCGTTACTAATGATTCGCAAACAATTATTGATTGTTTTTTGAATGAAGCTAAACATTTAGGAATACAAATTTTAACAGGTCAACCTGTGAAAAATATTGAAAAGCTAGATAATCAATGGTCGGTACAAAGCACCAAACAAACTTTTACCTGTAATCAACTTGTAATAACTACTGGGAGTAATCCTAAAATGTGGGATATTCTACAAAAGCTAGGGCATAATTTAATAGACGCTGTGCCTTCACTTTTTACCTTTAATATTACCGATACTCGTATTAAAAATTTAGCAGGACTTTCTAATTATTCTGAGGTGAAAATTGAAAACCTAAACTTAGAAAGCGAAGGACCATTATTAATTACCCATTGGGGAATGAGCGGGCCGGGAATTTTAAAACTTTCAGCATGGGCTGCGCGCGAGTTAAACCAATTAGATTATCAATTTTCGATTTTCGTAAATTGGGTGCCTGGTTTTACTACAGAAAGCATACGGGAAGAACTTCAAAATTGTAAGCAAAATTCTCCGAAACAAAGAGTTATGAAATATTCTCAGTTTAAAATTCCAAAACGTTTGTGGATTCAATTAGCAAAAGCAGCCGGAATTCAAGAAGATTTAGCTTGGGCTAATATTTCGAATTTACAGTTAGATAATTTTTCCCTACAACTAACAAAAGCAAAATTTAAGGTTAATGGGAAAAGTACGTTTAAAGACGAGTTTGTAACGGCTGGAGGGGTAAGTTTAAAAGAAATAGATTTTAAAAATTTCAGAAGTAAAAAATATGAAAATTTATATTTAGCAGGTGAAGTTTTAAATATCGATGCTGTTACGGGAGGTTTTAATTTTCAGAATGCTTGGACGGGTGCTTACTTAGCAGCAAAAGCTATAGCCGAGCATTAATTTATTCGCCAAAATTCAAAAGTAAAACAAGTTAGGTAAAGCATCCAAACGGCATAAGGTATTAATAAATAGGCAGACAAAGGTGTTACTATTTTAAACCACTTAATTGTAAAGAAAGTGATCGTTAAAGTACCAAGTATAGCTAATAAAGCTAAGAAGGTTTCGTGAAGTCCGAAAAATAAAAGAAACCAAAAAGCATTTAGCATCATTATAAAACCAAAGTGATAAAGAGCTGTTTTTACCCATCTATGGTAAAAGCCTTTGCTCCAAACTAAACCCGCAGAAAGCCCAACCATACAATACATTACAATCCAAATTGGCCCGTAAATAAAATCGGGTGCGGTAAACCAAGGTTTTTGCAATGCTGGGTACCAATCTTTAACTCCATTTTGTAGAGCTATAACTCCTAATAGACCAAATATCATACAGATACCTGTGGTAGTTGCACTGCGTAAAAGCAGCTTAATATTCATAAATGGTTTGTTAGATATTATCTAAAAATATAAAAAAAATGAGTTTTTAACAAACGATATAGAAAAATTTAAAAGTATATATTTGCAAAAATTTACGCCGCATGTCTAACGATAGTTTTGTAGCTTCTTCAAAAAACGCTTCTGTAGAAAAAGGAGAATTTACTTGGGAAGCACCTAGTAATATAGCATTAGTAAAATATTGGGGGAAATTAGAAAACCAGATTCCGGCAAATCCCTCTGTTAGTTTTACGCTTTCTAATTGCAAAACTACTACAACTCTTAAGTTTGTAAAAGCTTCGGAATATTCCTTATTTAATCAGGTTAAATTCGATGTTTATTTTGAAGGTCAGCAAAAAGATAGCTTTAAACCGAAAATAGCCGATTTTTTTGAGCGTATTTATAAATATTGTCCTTATTTAGATAGTTATGAATTTGAAATTCATTCAGAGAATTCCTTTCCTCATAGTAGCGGAATAGCTTCTTCGGCTAGCGGAATGAGTGCATTAGCCTTAGGGATTATGAGTCTTGAAAAAGAGTTAAATCCTGAAATGGATGATGATTATTTTTATAAAAAATCTTCTTTTTTAGCTCGTTTAGGGAGTGGTAGCGCTTGTAGAAGTGTACAAGGTAATTTAGTAGTTTGGGGGCAGCATGCCGAAATTGAAAGAAGTAGTAATGAATACGGAATCGCATATCCATATCAAATTCATCCTGTTTTTACCGATTTTCAAGATACTATTTTGTTAGTAGATAAAGGCCAAAAACAAGTAAGTAGTACGGTTGGACATAATTTAATGAAAGGACATCCGTTTGCAGAAGCTCGTTTTAGCCAAGCTCACGATAATTTAAAAAATTTAATTCCGGTTTTCGAGAATGGCGATTTAGATAAATTTATTGAAATTGTAGAACGAGAAGCGTTAACTTTACATGGGATGATGATGAGTAGCAGCCCTTATTTTATGTTGATGAAGCCTAATACATTAGCAATTATCAATAAAATTTGGGAAAAAAGAGCAGTATCAAAAATACCGGTTTGTTTTACGTTAGATGCTGGAGCAAATGTGCATATGTTATACCCCAGCCAAAATAAAACCGAAATTTTAGAATTCATTAAGAATGAGTTAGTTGGCTATTGTGAAAATGGACACTATATTTGCGATGAAGTTGGAGAAGGCTCAAAATTATTGTAAATTTATATATAATACTGAAAGCCAGATGCCAATTCAGTTAAACTGCTTAGGGTAATTACTATGAAAGGACCTTTATTTTATTCGAAAATTTTATTGTTTGGGGAGTACGGAATCATTAAAGATTCTAAAGGCTTATCAATCCCTTACAATTTTTACAATGGCGCTTTAAAGGTTTCTGAAGAGTCTTCAGCAAAAGCAAAAGAATCTAACGGACACTTAGCTCGTTATGCAGCTTATTTAAATGAGCTACAAAATAAGAATCCGGATTTAGTACATTTCGATATTGATACTTTAAATGCTGATATTAAAAAAGGAATGTATTTTGACTCTAGTATTCCTCAGGGCTATGGTGTTGGTAGTAGTGGAGCATTAGTGGCTGCTATTTATGATAAATATGCTACCGATAAAATTACGGTATTAGAAAATCTCACTAGAGAAAAATTATTAAAATTGAAGAAGATTTTTGGAGAAATGGAATCGTTTTTTCACGGTAAATCTTCTGGTTTAGATCCTTTAAATAGTTATTTAAGCATTCCCATTTTAATAAACTCTAAAGATAATATAGAACCTGCAGGAATTCCTTCTCAAACACAAAATGGTACTGGAGCAGTTTTTCTTCTAGATAGTGGTTCAACAGGAGATACGGCACCAATGGTGAGTATTTTTATGGAGAATATGAAGCAGGAACCTTTCCGGAAAATGTTGAAAACCAAATTTGTAAAACATACAGATGCTTGTGTGGACGATTTTCTGAAAGGAGATGTGAAATCACTATTTAAAAATGTAAAAAGTCTTTCCCATGTGGTGTTAGATAATTTTAAACCTATGATTCCAGCTAAATTTCACAAATTGTGGAAACATGGTATCGATACTAACGATTATTACCTTAAACTTTGCGGCTCTGGAGGTGGTGGCTATATACTAGGCTTCACCGAAAATATAGAGAAAGCGAGAAAATCTTTAAAAGGCTATAATCTAGAAGTTGTTTATAACTTCTAAAAAAAATCTTTCAAATCTTATAGCATATGGCGTCGCTAATAAATAAGCGGTTTTTGCTTAAAATGCTTAGTCTTTTTTCTGTAGTACGAGGATATAACATCTTAATGATTGTTATAGCTCAGTACTTAACTTCAGCATTTATTTTAGCGCCAGAGCTTCCGTTACGAGAAGTGATTTTTGATGATAATTTATTTTTTCTGATTTTGAGTACGGCTACCGTAATCGCTTCAGGTTATATCATTAATAATTTTTACGACAGCGAAAAAGATCTTATCAATCGTCCTAAAAAAACGATGTTAGACCGTATTGTTGGTCAGCGAACAAAGCTCTCAGTATACTTTATTCTGAATATGGTTGCGGTTTTTTTTGCAAGTTATGTTTCGTTTAAAACGGTAGTTTTTTTCTCATTGTATATTTTCGCAATTTGGTTTTATTCCCATCGATTAAAAAAAATTCTATTTGTAGGAAATTTAGTTGCTTCTATAATGGCAATTATTCCTTTCTTTGCCGTTTTTGTATACTATAAAAATACTGAAACAGTTATTTTTATACATGCTACATTTTTGTATTTAATGATTGTAATGCGAGAGTTAGTAAAAGATTTAGAGAATATTAAAGGAGATCTGGCATTAAATTATCATACTATTCCTGTGGTTTACGGAGAGCGGTCAAGTAAATTGTTTTTAGGTATTCTTTTCCTAATTTCAATTATTCCAACCTTATTACTTACACAAAAATTTAATGTGGGGTATATGCATTACTACTTTTATGCTAGTTTTGCACTTTTAATTCTCTTTATGTTCATTTTGTATTTTAGCAAGGCAAAATGGCAATACTTACTGTTACATAATATTTTAAAATTTATAATTGTAGCCGGAGTTTTTAGTATTCTACTAATAGATCCGAGAGCTATATTAAATCGAGTTTTTTAAAAACTGCAAAAGGAAATGACTAGCTAGGATACATTTCTCAAGTTTCTTTATATAAGTGAATTAGAAAGAAGAAAAACAAAATCTTTTAAAAATACATTTTTTAACATCGAAGGTAACCAGTATCTTTGCACAAAATTAACGCTATGAGCAGAAATGATAATTCTCCAGAAAGAAAACAAAGTGGGAGACAGGGTGGAAGTCGAAAAAAATCGTATGCTCGAGGTAATGCTCCTGTAAAACAACGTAAAACAACTGCTTTAGAAAAACAAGAAGATGGAATGCGTTTAAATAAATACATTGCAAATGCAGGTATTTGTTCACGTAGAGATGCCGATATTTATATAGCTTCAGGTAACGTAACGGTTAACGGGGAAATAATAACCGAAATGGGTTATAAAGTAAAATTAACGGATGAGGTTAAGTTTGACGGACGTAATATTACTCCAGATAAGCCGGAATATTTTGTACTTAATAAGCCAAAAGGTGTTTTTGTAACTGGAAGTATTAATAAAGGAGGCTTAACAGTAATGGATATTATGGCCAAGGCATCTAAATCTAAATTAGATCCTGTTGGTAAATTAGATACGCAAACTACCGGATTATTAGTTTTTACTAATGATGGAGGTTTGGCTAAAAAGTTAGCTAACCCTAAAAATGGGATACGTCAAATTTATCACATAAAGTTAAACAGGACCCTATCTCAAAGTGATTTAGAAAAAATTAGAGATGGAGGCGTTCATTTAGAAGGTAAAAAGGTAAACGTAACTGAAGTTAGTTATGTTAAAGATCGTCCAAAATCTGAAGTAGGAATGGAGCTTGTTAGTACAAAAGCCCATATTGTTCAAAAAATCTTTAAAAGTTTAGGTTACGAAATAGTAAACCTAGACCGAGTTGTATTTGGTGGTTTAACGAAAAAAGATTTACCTCGAGGACGCTTTAGAACATTAACAAAACAAGAAATTATAAATCTTGGTAATTTGTAATCCAAATTATTGATTTTTAAATCATTTTTTATTTAAATTTATCCCCGATTCATGTCGGGGATTTTTTATGATTAATTTTCTGCCGGCAAATCAAAAAAACTAATAAATATCTTTTAGTGTTTTTAGATTGAAAAACATTTTCTCTTTCAAATATTCGCCAATTCTGGTGCTAAAAAGGTTTAGCCAAAATGCTAAATTATTAATAGTTTGTTTTTATAACGTATTAACAATATTTTACCTATCTGAATTTTCAGAATAGTTGTGTAATAACTAATTTTTGATTTTTAACCACTTATTTTAAAAATTTGAATACCAAATACAGGGATTTAATCAACCAGACTTACTACTTTCCTCAAGAAGAATTTAAGTTAGAAGGTAGTGAGCTTCAATTTCATGATATCAATTTAATGGATCTAGTAAAACAGTACGGAGCACCATTAAAATTTACATATCTGCCAAAAATTTCAGAAAATATTAATCGAGCAAAAGGCTGGTTTAAAACCGCGATGCAAAATCTCGATTATAAAGGATCTTATAATTACTGTTACTGTACTAAAAGTTCTCATTTTCAGTATGTAATGAATGAGGCGCTTAAAAACGATATTCATATTGAAACCTCTTCAGCTTTCGATATTCATATTGTAGAAAAATTAAAAGCTGCGGGTAAATTAAATAACAACGCTTATGTAATTTGCAATGGTTTTAAACGCGACCAGTATATAGTTAATATCGGAAGATTAATTAATAATGGACACAGAAACTGTATTCCGATTATAGATAATTATGAAGAATTAAATTTACTAGAAGATCATATAAACGATGATTTTGAAGTGGGAATCCGAATTGCTTCTGAAGAAGAACCAAAATTCGAATTTTACACCTCAAGGTTGGGAATTGGATATAAAAATATTGTTCCGTTTTACAATCAATCTATTAAGGATAATGATAAAGTTAATTTAAAAATGCTTCACTTTTTTATTAATACAGGTATTCGAGATACTGCTTATTATTGGAATGAATTAAATAAGTGTTTAAAGGTTTATATTAACCTGAAACGTATTTGTCCTACGCTAGACAGTCTTAATATTGGAGGAGGTTTTCCAATTAAAAATTCATTAGCTTTTGACTATGATTATCAATATATGGTTGAAGAAATTATCAACCAAATAAAATCTACTTGTGAAGAAGCAGGAGTAGCTGTTCCTCATATTTTTACAGAATTTGGTAGTTTTACCGTAGGAGAAAGTGGCGGAGCTATTTATGAAATTCTATACCAGAAACAACAAAATGATCGTGAAAAATGGAATATGATTAATTCCTCTTTCATAACAACATTACCCGATACTTGGGCAATTAGCAAAAAGTTTGTCATGTTATCTGTTAATCGTTGGGATGATGAATACGAGCGTGTGCTTTTAGGAGGGCTAACTTGTGATAGCGACGATTATTATAATAGCGAACAGCATACTAATGCTATTTATTTACCGAAATTTAAAAAAGAAAAACCACTTTATATCGGGTTTTTTAATACAGGAGCCTATCAGCAAACAATTGGAGGTTTTGGAGGCTTACAACATTGTTTAATTCCACAACCTAAACATTTATTGATAGATAAAGACGAAAACGGAAATATTATCACCAAATTATTCAGAGAACAGCAAAAAGCTGAAGATATGTTGGATATTTTGGGATATGACTGAACATGATAATTAAATTTTTTATCTTTAATACAAATAACTATTTCTTACTAAACCAATTAGATTACAATGAGTAAAAAAAATTATGCCGGGATACCTGACAAATACTCCAGAATAGACGAAGCAAAAGTAGTTTTGATTCCAGTTCCGTATGATGGCACTAGTACTTGGCAAAAAGGTGCAGACAAAGGACCGGATGCATTTTTAGAAGCTTCAGAAAATATGGAACTATATGATATAGAAACCAAATCTGAAGTGTATAAAAAAGGTGTATATTTAGCACCAGCCGTTACCGAAGATTCTTCACCTGAAAAAATGGTAGAAGCAGTTTATAAAACCACAAAAAACTATATTTCTCAAGATAAATTTGTGACCCTTTTCGGAGGTGAGCATAGTATATCTATTGGTAGTATTAAAGCTTTTAATGAGAATTTTGCAGATTTAACAGTTGTTCAACTTGATGCTCATGCCGATTTGAGATCAGAATACGAAGGCTCTAAATGCAATCATGCCTGCGCAATGCATGAAGCTAGTAAAAATACAAACTTGGTACAGGTTGGTATTCGTTCTATGGATATTTCAGAAACCGATCATATGGACGAGAATCAAGTTTATTTTGGACACGATTTATATGAAGACTGGATGGATGATGCTATCGGGCAAATGACGCCAAACGTTTTTATCACTATAGATTTAGATGCTTTTGATCCTTCAATTTTACCATCTACAGGTACACCGGAACCAGGAGGCTTATTTTGGTACGAAACCTTGGAGTTTTTAAAATTAATGTTCAAAAAGAAAAACGTAGTAGGTTTTGATATTGTTGAGCTTTGCCCAAATAAAGATGAAAAATCTTCCGACTTTTTAGCAGCAAAACTTTATTATAAAATGCTTAGCTACAAATTTAAATATCAAGATTCTAATGAAGACGACGAAGATGAATAAAGGAGCGATTTCGCAATTTATAGAAAAATATTATTTACACTTTAATGCAGCAGCGCTTGTCGATGCCGCTAAAGATTACGAAAAGCAATTAGAAGGAGGTAGCAAAATGTTAGTTTCTCTTGCAGGAGCAATGAGTACTGCCGAACTTGGAAAGATCTTTGCTGAAATGATTAGACAAGATAAAGTACAGATTGTTTCCTGTACTGGTGCTAACCTGGAAGAAGATGTGATGAACCTTGTGGCGCATTCACATTACAAGCGTGTTCCTAATTATCGTGACCTTACTCCAAAAGAAGAATGGGAATTGTTAGAAGGTGGTTTAAACCGAGTAACCGACACCTGTATTCCCGAAGAAGAGGCTTTTAGAAGAATTCAGGAACATATTTATAAAATTTGGAAAGAAGCAGATGATAAGGGAGAGCGTTATCTGCCTCATGAATATTTATATAAATTATTATTAAGCGGGGTTTTAGAAGAGTACTACGAGATCGACCTTAAAGATTCTTGGATGTATGCCGCTGCAGAGAAAAACCTGCCAATAGTGGTGCCAGGATGGGAAGATAGTACACTGGGGAATATTTTTGCGTCTTATGTTATTAAGGGAGAATTAAAAGCCAGTACGATGAAATCTGGAATCGAGTATATGACCTTTTTGGCCGATTGGTATACTGAGAATTCTAAAAACGGAATTGGTTTCTTCCAAATTGGTGGCGGTATTGCTGGAGACTTCCCTATTTGTGTAGTGCCAATGTTATACCAGGATTTAGAGCGAACCGATACACCATTTTGGAGTTATTTCTGTCAAATTTCAGATTCCACTACAAGTTATGGTTCATATTCAGG
This sequence comes from Zunongwangia sp., assembly GCF_048269745.1. NCBI lineage: Bacteria > Pseudomonadati > Bacteroidota > Flavobacteriia > Flavobacteriales > Flavobacteriaceae > Zunongwangia > Zunongwangia sp. Next base: position 508,708 of record NZ_JBLXIB010000001.1, read on the forward strand.
AGCTGTTCCTAATGAGAAAATTACTTGGGGTAAATTAGACATTGATACTCCAAAACATATTATAGAAAGTGATGCTACTATCGTAGCGCCACTCATATTTGCATATCTGTTAGATATGTAGTTTGTTTAGCTTTTTGGGTAAAAAGTATTAACAAAGATTTACAATAGGATAAAGCTGTCCTTAAGTCAATTTTGGCTTATTTTGGACAGCTTTTTTATTTTAATGCTGAGCGTATGAATATGTGGATCGTTTATGGTATCGGATTTTTAGCGCAACTGTGCTTTTCTGCCCGACTCGTGAATCAATGGATACTTTCAGAGAAAAAAAATAAAGTACAAACGCCAACGCTTTTTTGGCAGCTTAGTCTTTTAGGAGCAATTTTGTTTTTTGTATACGGTTATCTGCGTAAGGATTTATCGATTATGATTGGTCAGGCGCTTATTTACTATATTTATTTTCGAAATTTGCAGCTTCAGGGTCAGTGGAAACCTTCCAATATTTTCTTTAAAATCGCAGTAATTCTTTCACCAATTCTTATCACTGCATATCTGGTGTTTTATAGCGATCTCAATTGGTCAAGGTTATTTACCGGGGATAATATTGCGATATGGTTGGTAATTTTAGGAACCATAGGCCAAATCATTTATACTGGTAGATTCGTTTATCAATGGTGGTATTCAGAGCAGCATGATGAGAGTAGCTTGCCCTGGGGTTTCTGGATAATGAGTTTAACAGGGTCTGTCATTATTTTTACGTATGCCTGTTTCAGAACAGATCCAGTACTTTTATCGGCCCATTTTTTTGGGGGTATTGTATATATTCGTAATCTTTTTATTATTCATAAATCACGAAAAAAGGCTAAAGCTTAATTTCTTCGGAAAGAAAACTTCAGTAATCGCAAAGCCAACTACAATAACATATTCTAATGTGATTAGCCATAAATTCTCATGAAATTCGGTGTTTCCATAGGCATAATAACTCAGTATTACCATTAAAGACCAGACGATCGGGAATCGATATTTTGTGAATATCGAAAGCAGAAGCGGAGTTACAATATACCAGGGATGAACCGTAGTAGATAGTAAGAAATAAAAGAAAATTGCAAAAAGGCATCCCGAAATTAGCGATTTTAAGCTATTATTTTTTCTGAATAAGCTAATACTTGCAATAATCAGAAAAGTGATCACAGGAAGTACTTTTCCTGCATCAGCAATAATGTTATAACCTTTTATTTGAAACCCAATCCATCGAATGATATAATAGAAACTGGCGTTGAATTCGAATTTTTGAAACCAAAGCCCAACACTTTCAAAAAAATTATTCAGAAAAGCCGAATTATAGAACGGAAGGAAGCTTAAAACGACCGTAAGCATAACGATAAAATAAAAGCCAAGAAGTTTAGCCCATTTTATCGATTTTAGATCGGTTATTTTTTCTGAAAACTGAGTCTCTAAATTTCGATTTTCGATAATTTTAGAATCATTTTTTTTACTGCTGAAAAACTTTAGAAAAAGCGGCAGGAACATAAGCGGAAGCAATTTTACGGAAATCGAGAATCCTAAAACAAAAGCTCCAAATATCCATTTTTGCTTCTGCAATAGATAGAAAGCAAGAATGATGAAAAATCCCATAACGCTTTCAAAATGTAAATTTCCGAAGCATTCAATAATTACAAAAGGATTCAAAATAAACCAGAAAATATAGTGTTCTGGTAATTCAAGTTTCTTTAAAAGTTTTCTTCCGAAGAAGAGAATACCGAATTCAGACAAAACAATAAAAACCCGAAAAATAAGGACTGACAAAAGAATACTATTTCCAGATATCCATCCAGCAACGGCAAAGATCAATTGGTTTAGTGGTGGATAATTAGTGTAGTTGGAAGCACTTAAAGAACCCATGCCATTTACCAGCTCTTGGGCCTGAGAAATACCACCAAAATGAGCCGATTCCATTAATCGATTGGGTGTTGATAAGTAAGGATTAATGCCGTTGGCCAGTAATCGCCCATCCCAAATAAATCGGTAAAAGTCCTGCGAAAGATTTGGTAAGGCTACGATTAAAATCAACCTAAAAATTATAGCCGCACCCGCCAATAACCAAAACCTTGTTTTTAAAAGCTGAATTATTTTAAAACTAAGAAAAAACAAACCAGCGTAAAGGGTGATTAATTTTGGGAAATCTGCTCGATCAAGATCGTAAGCAAAACTCCAGTAAAAAGCAGCTGCTGTAAAAAATAAAAGCAACGGAATTTTATAGAGTTTCAGGGATTGCAGCAAAGCAGCTCAAAATTTTAAGTGAGATTACGAAAATAGTGAAAATAAATATTGAAAATTAGTTGAGAAGAACGTCACTATTTTTTTGGATTTTACTTGTCTCTATTCTAACTATTAATAGCCAAGCGGTTTTAAAGGCTATCCTTTAGAAAAAATACTTTTAAAAGCCACAAAACCAAAGCCTCCGAAAAGCATTAGATGGAAAAGAATTAATCCGAAGTCATTTAGAGCAAAAGCGCTGTATAACGCGAATGCGAAGTATAGGCAAAGCAAGGCCTCGATAAGAATATTTGCTGAAAATTTATTCGATAAATATTTGTTGCCTTTCCATGAATCTTTAAGCGTATTCACGTTGAATTTTGGAGTTCGTATAAATTCAGATCGTTTCCCAAAATGACCTTCTAAAACTGCCAACGAATTATGCACAGAAAATCCCATTGCCACCGCAAAAAAGGTGATAAACATCCCAATAAAACTGAAGAAAGATTTTACTCCTTTTCCATGAATTTTGGCATACGGAACAAAATAGCAGCAAAAGAAAATGATCGTGCTAATGCCAAATCCTGCCAGCACATTAAAATACCAGCTAAACGCAGGATTGTTGTTTTTGATGTATAAAACCGGAACACTTAGAATCCCCAGTAATAGCACAATTAAAAACATACTAGAATTCAGTAAATGGAAAAAACCATGAAATTTGGTTCCGAAAGAAACACTGGGGTCTTTAACCAATTTTCGATAGTTTTTCCTGAAATTTTCAGCAGCACCTTTATTCCAACGAAATTGCTGTGAGCGTGCAGCGCTGATCACTACCGGAAGTTCAGCCGGAGTTTCAACATCTTCCAGGTATTTAAATTTCCATTTTTTAAGCTGTGCACGATAACTTAGATCTAAATCTTCGGTAAGCGTATCTCCACTCCAATTACCGGCGTCAAGAATACATTCTTTGCGCCAAATACCTGCGGTACCATTAAAATTGATAAAATGCCGACCAAAATTTCTGCCGGTTTGTTCTAGTATGAAATGAAAATCTAAAGCAAAAGCCTGGATTTTTGTAAGCAACGAATAATCCCGGTTTAGATGTGCCCAGCGAGTTTGCACTACGCCAATTTCAGGATTTTTAAAATATGGAACCGTTTGTTGCAACCAATCTGGATTCGGCATAAAATCGGAATCAAAAATGGCTATAAACTCTCCTTTGGCAATTTCCAATCCTTCTTTTAGTGCACCAGCTTTAAATCCGCTGCGTTTTTCCCGTTGGATATGCTGAATCTCAATTCCGCTTTTTCGCATTTCCGCAATAATTTCAGTGGTTTTTAGAACAGATTCGTCGGTAGAATCATCTAGTACCTGAATTTCCAGTTTGTCTTTTGGATAATCGATTTTTGCGATATTCCGTAGTAATCGTTCTACCACATACATTTCGTTGTAAAGCGGCAACTGGATGGTCACTTTAGGGATTTCAGTAGGATTACTTAGATCAAACTTTTCAGCGTTATCAATACTTTTTTTCGCTTTAAAGTAGTTCAGCAATAATTGCAATTCTGAAATACTATAAAAGAAAATCACCAACAAGGCTAATGTGTATAATATGATAATCGCTAAATCCAATCTGTTTTTTTAATCTATTTAAAGCTATATTTAAATATCCAACCTAAAATCTTTACGCCTGCAAAGATAGCCCCTTTTAGCGTTCCAGAAACTTTAGAGACACCAATCCTGTTTTTGTAATGCACCGGTATTTCTACATACGTAAAATCTTGTTTTATGGCTTTAAGTTGCATTTCTACAGTCCAGCCATAGGTTTTATCTTCCATATTTAGCTGAAGCAGTTTCTTGTATTTGATCGCTCTAAATGGACCAAGATCGCTAAATTTTGCTCCAAAAAATAAACGCATTAAAGTGGTAGCGAGCCAGTTTCCGAAGATCTGAGGAAAAGTCATCGATCCTGCTTCCCGCCACTTTTTAACGCGGGCACCAATTACCATGTCGATGTTTTTTTGCTGAATAGGCGCAATAATATCAGTTAATTCTGAAGGATAATCGCTATAGTCACCATCTAGAAAAACAATGATATCTGGAGTTAAATTTTGATTAGCGATATAGTCCATGCCTTTTAAACAAGCATAGCCATAACCCTTTCGGTTTTCCTGAAGTACTGTTGCTCCAGCAGCTGAAGCATTTTTCTCGGTATCATCGGTCGAATTGTTGCTTACCACAATAACTTCATCGACGATATTGGGAATTTCTCCAATAACTTTTGCAATCGAATCGGCTTCGTTATACGCAGGGATAATAACTTTTATAATTGGGTTTTTCTTCAAATTCTTTAGGCTTTTTAATCAATTTCGAAACCTCACAGGTTTTTGAAACCTGTAAGGTTTACCGCGAATTTTATTAAGATTTTTGATTCAGAAGATCCAATAGATCTACATCGTTCCCTAACAATACTTCATTTTCGTTAATTCGGCCTTCCGTTTTTCCGTTTTCTAATTTTAATACACCTCGAGGGCAAACCGCTGAACAGATTCCGCATCCTACACAACTAGAGCGCACAATGTTTTGTCCTTTTTGGGCGTAAGCTCTAACATCGATTCCCATTTCGCAATAGGTAGAGCAATTTCCGCAGCTAATGCATTGGCCACCGTTGGTTGTAATTCTAAATTTTGAAAACAATTTTTGTTGCATCCCAAGAATTGCCGCCATAGGGCAACCAAAACGACACCAAACCCGACTACCAAAAATGGGATAAAAACCAACACCAATTACTCCAGAAAATGCCGCGCCAATTAAAAATCCATACCATTCGCGGAGTTTATAACCTGGGAAAAAGAAAATATTTGAATTTCCGTTGAAATAATTAATGCCAATAATCGCTAAGATCACCACTAAATATCCAATGGCTCCGTACTTTGCATCTTTTTGTAATTGATCTCTTTTAAAAATTATGATGAGCGCAAAAAGCAGCGTAAGGAAACCGGCGCTCCCCCAAAGAAAAACATCTTTAGTTAACCAAAATCGATCGGCATTTTCACCAAGATAGGAGTAGATAACGGCGATGGTCATTACGGTAACAAAAACTAAAACGCTATGAATTACCCAGCGCTCGATTTTCCAGGCTTTTTGTGATTTATCTGATAGTTGCCTAAAGGGATCTCCTGCGGTTTCAGCGAGACCACCGCAACCACAAACCCAACTGCAATACCAGCGTTTTCCGTATTTATAGGTGAGAATAGGGGTAATGACAAAGATCGAAACGATACCAAAAATTAACATGGCAATACCTAAATTTCCGGCAGATAAAAATGAATCTAGGCGATAGCCGGCAAAAAGATCGTAATTCAGTGGCCAGATTGTTGTCGGCGCAAAATAAGGTTTATTGAGCCGCGCAAGAATTTCAGGAATTAAAAACGCAAAACCTAACTGAAAAAACATGACCGAGCAGGTTCTTATAATTTCATAGCGATTATGTCGATATTTCAGTATAAATTTAAATCCGAATATCCAGATCGCTACCGTATACAAAGTTCCGTAAACAAACCATTGGCTGGCCGGACCACCATTAATAAATTTACTTAGTGGATCGAACAAGGCGATGATTCCGTTATTTGCGCTTTCGCTGTTTAGACCTAAATACTGCGGAAACCAATATAACACCACATAAAATAAAGTCAGACCAATCCCAAGCAGCCAGGCCCAAAAACCTTTGCCGCTTAACGATTTAAACCAAACGCCGTCGTTTTTGATTCCGGCATGTTTTCCCCAATAGGTATCGACAGAAAAAATAACTGTTCCTAAAGTAATCATTCCCAAAGATAAAGTCAGAAATAGGCTTTTATTCGGGAAATTGAAATTTGCAATGGCAAGAACCAAGATCAATAAACCGGTAAGGCCAATAGCGCTTGCTATTTTTTGAGTAGTGGAAATACTTTTTGGAGCATCCCCGGTAATAGACATATTATGTTCGATGTTGCTCATTTGGTTTATGCGTTTTGGAGATTTTTCTTAAACCCAGAAAATATTGCTGCCTCATTCCGAGAATAAAATTCAGGATCAAAATTAGCTTGTTTTAGATTGGCGAGTACGTAATTAATCTCTCGCTTTCCAGTAAGCCAACGATCTAAAACTTCGTGTCGCATTCTAATTCCGAAGGTATTTATTCCTAAAAAATAATTCGTTTTTTTATCGAAACTAATCGTGATTGCTTTGGTATTATCTTCGTTCTGCCAATGAAAATGCTGTTCATTTTCTTTAGGTTTTGCCCAAACCCATCCGTAGGTTTGATATTCTATATCGAAGAATTTAGCCGAATTAAACCAATTTCCCGGATTATATCGAGATTTTTCTCCGGTAAGTGTAAGTGCTAAAGTTTCGCCCATCATCCTTCCGGTATACCAAACCGCTTCAACAGATTTTCGCAGTCCAATGGCTTCCTGTTGCTCGGCACAATCACCAATTGCATAAACATCGGGAATATTGGTTTCTAAATAAGAATTCACTAAAATCCCTTTATCGATCGCTAACCCGGAATCTTTTAAAAAATCGATATTTGGTCGAACACCGGCGCATAAACCTACTAGCTGGCAATCGATTTGTTCACCACTTTTGGTCATGATGGCTTTTACTTTTCCGTTTTCATCCGGAATTATTTTATCGAGTTCTGTTTCTGTTCGTAAATCCACTCCATGAGATTTGATATGCTCAGAAATCATTTTGGCATCTTCAAAAGGTAATACCGAATGCCAGAAAGCTTTTTCACGAACCAACATCGTAACTTCAATATTACGAGTGCGAAGCATCTCAGCAAGTTCATTACCTATAAGTCCGCCACCTACAACAACTGCTTTTTTGCAATTTTGAGTATTTTTTTCCAGTAACTCTAGATCTTGTTTAGACACTAATCCTTGTACACCTTCTAGATTTTCACCTTCCCAACCAAATTTGTTCGGTATAGAACCGGTTGCTAAAACCAGTTTGTCATAATCAAGCGTTTCACCATTTTTAAAATGAAGTGTTTTCTGCTTAAAATCGATTTGATTTACCCAGCCTTTTTTAAGATTGATTCGGTTTTTCTCCCAAAACCAATCTTCATATGGTTTAAGGTGATTCCACTTCATGTGTCCCATGAACACGTACATTAGTGCAGTACGAGAAAAAAAGTAATCACTTTCCGCAGAAATTACGGTGATCTTTTTATCCGATCGCTTTCGAACGTGGCGAGCCGTGGTAATTCCAGAAATTCCGTTACCTAAAATAACGATATGCTCCATGAAGTGCTATAGATTTAGATCTTAAGTGTTTTCAAATTTGCGATAATATTTAAATTTAGTCGCAAGTAAAGAAGTATCTTAACTTAAAATTGTATAAAACCGATTTAAAAACGAACCAGATTTTTGTCGATTATAGATATTAGTACTGAGATACTTTATATTATAACTCGAATATTAAAAAGAATTGAATGGAATCTAAACTTTGGTTAGCTATTGTTTCTTTGCTTTTCACTTTTTGCAGTCATCAGCCAGATTTTCCGAAGCTAAAGTATAACGGATTAAGTTTAGTAGCCTCCCGAGATTCATTAAAAACCGAGCATATTCTTCCTTTAAAAAATGTAAATGCTAATACTGTAGCCTTGATGCCTTTTGCTTTTCTTGAAGATTTAGAAAGTCCAGAGTTACATTTTAATAATAAGCGACAGTGGTGGGGAGAACGGGTAGATGGTGTACAACAAAGTATTCATTTACTTCAGGAAAATGGGATAAAGATCATGCTAAAACCTCAAATTTGGATTTGGCATGGCGAGTTTACCGGTGATCTTAATATGACTTCTGAAATAGATTGGCAAACTTTTGAAAATAGCTATCTGGAATATATTTTATTGTATGCTGAATTGGCCGAAAAAGAGCAAATAGCACTTTTTTGTATAGGAACCGAGCTTTATAATTTTACAGAGAAAAGACCCGAATTTTGGCAAAAGATGATTACTGAAGTGCGCAAAGTGTATTCAGGAAAGATCACTTATGCTGAAAACTGGGATAAAGTTGAACAATTTCAGTTGTGGGATCAACTCGATTTTATTGGTGTCGATGCTTATTTTCCGGTGAGTGAAGAAGAAAATCCTACAGAAGCTGAGTTAAGTAAGGGGTGGGAATCACATAAAAAAATGCTGCAAAATTTATCTTCAGTAACTAAAAAGCAGGTGTTGTTTACAGAATATGGTTATAGAAATGTTGATTTTGCCACAAAGGAGCCGTGGAAGGCTTCTACGAGAAGAAGAGGAGATGAGGTTCCTGAAAATTTAAATGAAGAATTACAGGCAAAGGCATTACAGGTGATTTACGATGAGTTTTGGCCGGAAAAATGGTTTGCCGGTGGTCTTCTTTGGAAATGGCATCACGATCATGAACGTGCAGGAGGAAAGCAAAACGACCAATTTACCCCACAAAATAAAATGGCTGAAGAAATCGTAAAGTCGAATTATGAAAAATATAGTCGTTTTTAAGGCTGCTTGTTTAAACTCCAGTTATATTCTTTAAAAGAAATATTGTTCCAATTTTTCATTTTCACATCGCTGTAGCGATTAATATATTCACCAATGGTAATACTTCCACCCGTAAAATCACCACTGTACCAATCGAAAAGTCTGGAAAGCTGAGCCGATTCTGGTTTAATACTATTTTTAGGCGAATTTATAAAAGACCGGGTAGCATATTCTAGTTGTTCATTAATAGCATCAGCGGTGTAAGCTTCATTTAGCAGTCGTGGGCTGGATATGGCAGCTTTGCAAATGGCAAAATTAACCCGTGGCTCGTTCATTCTTCTTAGAATACTATTTTCTAAAGCACCCAGTGAAATTTGTTTAGTTCCCATACTTACAAATTCTTTGGTGGTAGCACCATCGATACTCTGTACAGATTTAAGGGGATAATTGTCCAAAACAAGTTTTACCGTATTGGCGTTGTATGCGTTGATATAATAGGATAGTTGCTCTTGGACAGACCAGGTTTGATTTGGCTTGTTTTCTGAAAGCATTTTGATGTATTTATCAAATGCTTTTCGATCTTTCTTGAAGCCTTCATAATTTACCAGTCCTTTTTCATCTACGTATTTTTGTAGCAAATTATGCCAGGTAGAATGATCAATATTCGTTGAAGTGTTAGAAATTGTTGAAATCAATTCACCTTTTACGTTGGAATGTGGTAAACCCTTACTGGAAAATCCGGCCGCTGAAAATAACGCGCAACTGCTTAAACCAATAGGGAAAATGGCCATTATCAATATTCGTTTAAGTAGATTAAAATTTTTCATGCTGCGCAATTTTCAGTTTAAATTTTGTGTTTAGCAACAACCTCCTCCATCGTAATGAAAAGTAGATTCGCTAATAAAAATGTCGTCTCGTCCCAAACCTTTTAAAGCTTTGGCTGTTTTATCGCAAATTGACAAAGGCTGATTCTTTAAAAGGATATGACCTTTTTTATCATCAAAATGGTCGTCTTCGCCATAATAAATTGCTGCTTTACCTGTAAAGATGCAGGGGCCATCTTCTGGTATTGGATCTTTTATAGCGGCAACCTCTATAGATTCAATATAAATTAATTGTTTAGTGGGATAGTGTTTAGGATCCAGAATTCGGTATGGTTTTCTTGCTCTAATCTCTATAGTTCCAAAACCAACATCTGTCAACGCCTTTACATAATCTTTAATTGGTAAGCTTCCGCTAAGACATAATGCTCTTAATCGCTCGTCGTTTCTTAGCTCATCATTCATTTGCTGCTCACAGGTAGGATCGCTCATTACCAGTTTGCCATGTGGCTTCAAAACTCGATACATTTCTTCGATCGCTTTTTTAAGATCTTCAGCTTTAAAAATATTAAATAAGCAGTTTTGTGCGGCAACATCAACCGAATTGTCTTTTAGTGGAAGGTTTAGCGCATCACCTTTCTTTAAATCCACAAAATCTGAGCTAAACCAGGTGTTTTGTTCTTCAGCAATTTTGAAATTTTTTCTAGAAGCTTCCAACATTTCATCGACGGCATCTACGCCAATAACTCCATGTGGTTGCCTTGAAAAATAAGCGAATTGTAATAATTCCATACCGCCACCAACGCCAACATAAAGAATACGTGGATTATTAGAAAGATCACGCGCATGCACTGTACTACCACAACCATAATTCATTTCCTGCATGATCTTCGGGATTTTTAATCCCGGTAATTCCCAAATAGGATTGGTGGTGCAGCAAAGTCCAACATCTGGTGTAAGCGCTGCATCTTTATAAACGTTTTTTGTGGTTTCTAAATAACTGCTCATTTGTATTAAAGCGTTTTGATAAGTTCTCTAAAAAGAACAATCATTTGTGGTTCGGCTTTTTCGGCCATTGCGATGATTTCGCTAATATCTACTGGTTTTAGATCGTCTGGATTTCCTTCATCTGTAATAACAGAAACTGCGGAAACCGGAATATTTAAATGATTTGCAACAATAATTTCTGGAACGGTACTCATTCCCACGGCGTCGGCTCCTGCGATTTTTAGAAATCGATACTCAGCTCTGGTTTCTAATTGTGGACCTAAAACAGAAGCGTATACCCCTTTATGTAAATTGATATTGTTACTTTTTGCAATCTTTTCTATCGTAGCATTCATTTTTGGATCATAAGGTTGAGCCATATCTACAAAACGCTCTCCCAGCTTTTCTACTCCTCTAAAGGCTAATGGCGATCCTCCCTGGAAGTTCAGGTGATCTTCAATTAACATTAATTCTCCTTTTTTATAATCCATGTTAATCGAACCTGCGGCGTTAGAAACTAATAATTTATGAATTCCTAATCGTTTCATTACTCTAACGGGGTAAGTGACATCTTGTAGGGTGTAACCTTCGTAAAGGTGAAAACGTCCCTGCATTACCACCACTTTTTTCCCCTCCATACTGCCGTAGATTAATTTTCCTTTATGAAATTCTACTGTAGCTGTTGGGAAATATGGTATATGATTATAACTTACTTCGTGTTCGATTTTAATATCATCTATTAGCTTACCAAGCCCTGTTCCTAAAATAATTCCTATTTCAGGATTTTCAAATCCTTTAGATTTTAAATAATCGGTGGATTCCTGAATTGCATCTATCATTGTCATGCTTTAAAAAAATGGAAAAAAACAGGTTGATCTTTTATATCTGAATAGACGTCAACATCATTCCGCTTTTCCAATAATTTATAATTTGATTTGTTAAGTTCGTTTATTGTTTCCTGTAGTACCGTTGAGGTTCCCCATGTTTTATTTTCAAATAATTCTGGTCTTAAATTAGTTAATCCTAATAAATAATAACCACCATCTTCAGCTGGGCCGATTACAACTTCATGTTTTTCTAATTCAGCAAAAGCTTTTTCAATATCTGAAGTTTTAATATCGTAAAGATCGGTTCCTATAATTATTATTTGGTTATACCCTTGTGCAAAACCTTCAGTAAAAGCATTTTTCATTCGTTCGCCAAGATCTTCACCTATTTGTATTTTCTTCTGGAAAATCGCAGTATTCCAAATATCGTTTTTACTTATTTCTTCGGAATAATATACTGCTTTGTCAGTAGAGAGTGGAGAGCAAATTTTCGCCGTATGCGCCAGTAAAAAATTATAAATATCTAATGCAGCTTGATTTCCAATATCTTTGGCAAGTCTTGTTTTTACTTTTCCAAACTCTGGATTGCGGGTAAATATTAAAAGTAAGTTTTTTGAAGTATTAGTTTCTCTCAAAAAAATAATGTTTTATACCTTAAAAGCTGAAGGTTTTTTCATTCCTAGCAAGATACTATGATTATATCGAAATCGCCACTAAATTTGTGTGAAATTTCTATAGCATAAATAGCTAATTTCAGCTTCCTTTTTAGGAAACTCGCAAAATTATGAGACTGAAAAATATAATCCTGTTTTTTGTGATTTCGGATTAAGATTATATAGTAGAACCTTGGCAGCTACTGCCGGCACCTGCGGTACAACCATAACAATGCTGTGAAATAATAATATTTCGATCATTGAGAAGGTCTTCATTGTATTCACTAATATGTTTTACTTTAGAATTGACCTTAAGATCGAGCATCTGGTTAAAATCACAATCGTAAAGCCAACCATCCCAGCTAATCGAAATTGTATTGGTACACATTACATTTTCTACCGCAGCCGGATTGTACGCATCTACTAAGGAATACATATAATCCTCGTAATTTTCTGAAGCAATTAAATATTCTAAAAATCGACTAATAGGAAGATTTGTAATTGCAAAAAGGTTATTAAAATCAATATCAAAATCTTCTTTTAGTGCTTTTTTAAAGTCATTTTCCATTGCTGCCTGATTGGTTGGTAAAAATGCACCTGATGGATTGTAAACTAAATCTAATTTTAGTTTACTGTTTTCTTGCCCGTAGCCAACTGTATTCAACATTTTTAAGGCTTTTATCGATTTATCGAAAACACCATTTCCCCTTTGTTTGTCGGTTTTTTCGCGTTTGTAAAATGGAAGCGAAGAAACTACATGGATGTTATGCTTTTTAAAAAAATCGGGTAAATCTTTATACTTTGGATTAGCTAAAATAATAGTTAGGTTAGAGCGAACAATAATATCGTTAATACCTATTTTAGATGCTTCTTCTACAAACCATTTAAAATTAGGATTCATTTCAGGAGCACCTCCAGTTAGATCTAAAGTATGAGCACTAGTATTTTTAATAACGTCTAAGCACTGTTGTAAGGTTTCTTTAGTCATTATTTCTTTACGATCAGGGCCAGCATCTACATGGCAATGCGCACAAACTTGATTGCACATATATCCTAAATTAAGCTGTAGGATCTCTATTATTTTAGGCCGCAAAGGGTAATTATTGGTTTTCGAAATTTTATCCTTAAAGGTTAGGGTTTTTCCTTCTTCAAAAATACCCCCATTTAAAATTTCCAGCTGGCGTGACGGATTGGCTAAATTTTCTTTCCTTGCTTTTAGGGATTTTATAGGCATAAACTTGTTTTAATGTTTTCGAATTTGAATAAATACCCTATGCCTTACATACTAAGCTTTTTGTATTTATTCATCATCTGTACTCCATGTACAAGAGTTGCGCCACTTTCTATAGCCGCTCCGGCATGTACTGCTTCCATCATTTCTTCTTTGGTAATACCGCGTTCTAATCCGTCTTTTGTGTAAGCATCGATACAATATGGGCATTTTACTACATGAGAAACAGCTAATGCTATCAAAGATTTTTCTCGAGCAGAAAGGGCTCCTTCTTCAAAAACTTTTCCGTAATAATCAAAAAATTTTTCACCAAGTTCTTTGCTCCATTCAGTGATTTCTCCAAATTTTCTTAAATCGGCTGGGTCGTAATAATTTTTAGACATTGCTTTTTTTTCAGTAAATATATAATTATTAAAAGATAAGATGAATTGGCTTTTAGAAATTGGTTTTAAGAAAATTTTAATATATTTTAGCTTTACTGTTTTTTAAATAGTTATTAACACTTTTCTCATTATTTTCAAGGAGAAAAGCAATTGATACTCCTTTTTTTAAAATGTATAGTTATTTTTGTTGGGCTCTATTATTGGAGCATTAACAAACTGTTTAAATTTTATTTAAACTACTTATTCTAGTTTAATTGTTTAGTTATTAGATGAAGATAGACGTAAAAACTTTACCTGTACGAGAAATAATACAGGACATTGCAACTTCTTTACAAGAACATGTAGTTGAAGAATCCGGAGAAATGATTTTAAAAATCCCTGAACATTTAGGGAAAGGGGAAATAAAAGGTACTAATTTTGATTCCGGTATTGGAATTATAACTTACAACTGCGAGTTTAAAGAAGATTTAGATATCCATTTTACACTGGATACTATTCATCCTCTAAAATTTATTTTTTGTTCTAAAGGAGATTTTGAGCATCGATTTGAAGGAAGCGATAACTCAAAAACAGTACATACATTTCAAAATATTATTGTTTCTAGTAGTGGGTATACTGGCCATGTTCTAAAGTTTAAGAAAGGAGTGCATACGCATATTTCAAGTTTAGAGGTTATCCGTTCTATATTTTCGTATCGTAATAATTATAATTTTAAAGATTTAGAGAAAAGACTTAAAAATGTTTTCAAAGATGAGATTTCGGAAGAAGAATTTTATTATCATGGTAATTATAGCATTAAATCGGCAGATTTAATGAATGATATGGAGTCGGATAATCTTAGTGGATTTTTGCGATCTATTTTTTTAGAAGGAAAAACATTAGAAATGTTAGCGGCTCAAATAGAACAGTACGAATATGATGCTGATACAGAGAAATTACCGCAGTTATTACGGAAATCCGATATTGAAAAAGTACAGCATGCAGTAAAACTTATTGAAGTTGATATCTCAAAAATATTTACAGTAGAAGAGTTAGCTAAAGCAACCGGAACCAATGTTAATAAATTACAAGACGGGTTTAAGTATATGTATGATTTAACTGTTAATAAATTTATTCAATTTAAAAAATTAGAAGCTTCAAAAGAAATGTTAATGGATTCTGAAAAAAATATATCAGAAATAGTTGCTGCCATTGGTTTGAATAATCGAAGTTATTTCTCGAAAATATTCAAAGAAAAATATGGAGTTAGTCCCAAATATTTTTTAAAAAAAGCAAAAATGTCTAATGATGACTAACACTTAATTTACTAATATTAAGATCATATCTTTTTAAGGAGAATACCATTTCAAGGTTTTTTAATGGTTTATAATCCTATGACCAGTGGAGAAGACTGGTGGGACGGTAGAAGTAAGCTGAACTTGGCTTATACTCGAGATGCCGAGCATTGGCAGAATTTGCTGCAAATGGAAAATAAAGAAAAAGGGGAGTACAGCTATCCAGCTATCATTCAGTCTAAGAATGGTCATATTCATATCACTTATACATACAATAGAAAGAAAATTAAATATTTTGAATTGAAAAAATTATAGATTTTTAAAGATATCCGGTATCGTATAAGGATCAAAGTCCCATAATTTTGGTAAGAAAAAATAAACGATTAAAGTGATGATTAGGATTGAAAAAATATTAAGCCAAAAACCGGTTTTCATCATATCAGCAATACGTAAATGACCAGAACCAAATACAACAGCATTAGGAGGGGTCGCTACCGGAAGCATAAATGCACAAGAAGCAGCTAAGGTTGCTCCGACCATTAATAGGTAAGGGTGTAAATTTAAGGCTAAAGCCATTGGCGCTAAAATAGGTAATAACATTGCTGTGGTAGCGGTATTAGAAGTAACTTCTGTTAAAAAGTTCATAGCACTTACTAATATTAATAATAATAAAAATAAAGGCAAGTTTTCAAGATTACTTAGTTGTTCGCCTATCCAAACAGCCAAACCTGTATCGCTAAACGCTTTTGCAAGAGCCATTCCGCCACCAAAAAGTAAAATAATTCCCCAAGGTATTTTCACTGCTTCTTCCCAGTTTAGCAATTTCAATTTTTTTTCTTTTTTAACTCCGGCAGGAATTACAAATAACATAATTCCGGCACAAATTGCAATAATGGTATCGTCTATAAAAGGTAGGAATTTTTGAATAAAAAAAGATCGGGTAATCCAGCAGAAAGCAGTGGCCACAAAAACTATAAGGACTCTTTTTTCCGGAATACTCATTTTTCCTAATTCCGTTAACTGTTTTTTTATTTCTGTTTTTCCACCAGGAAATTCGTTTTGTTTAAATCGAAAAGCTATGTCGGTAAAGTATTTCCAACATACTACCAGCATAATAATACTAATAGGAATACCAAGCATAGCCCATTTTAAAAAGCTTATTTCAATATGATATAATTCTTCAACAATACCAGCAAAAACTAAGTTTGGCGGAGTACCAATTAAAGTACCTATACCACCTATTGAAGCACTGTAGGCAATAGCCAACATTAGTGCTTTTCCAAATATTTTGTTTTCATTTTTATCGGTTTTCGGGTTATCTTGAAGTTGCATAATTATGGCTGTTCCAATAGGTAACATCATTACCGAAGTAGCTGTATTCGAAATCCACATTGATAAGAAAGCAGTAGCCACCATAAAGCCAAGAATAATCATCTTTACATTTGTTCCGATTAGATGAATAATATTTAACGCAATTCGTTTGTGTAAATTCCATCGCTCTATAGCCACCGCTACAAAAAATCCACCCATATACAGAAAAACATATTTATGACCGTAAGAAGCCGTAGTCGCATTAATGTCGAGCGAATTGGTTATCGGAAAAAGAATTATTGGTATTAATGCAGTTGCTGCAATAGGGATTACTTCAGTAACCCACCAAAGTGCCATCCATATCGTAACACTTAAAACGGTAAAGGCCGCTTCCGACATTCCAGAAGGAGGTGTTGTATTTTGAAAGATTACGAAAATTAAAGGCCCTAAAATTAGAATGCAATTACGTAATAACTTGTTCATTTGTAATTTTTTATCTTTTGAAAGATAATTATTTTTTGAATAGCTCCAAATTTTTCTAAATAACGTAAAAAGTAGTTTAATAACTATAAAAGTAGTTATTTTTCTTGTGTGTTTCGATTTTATAATAGATCTTGTGATAGAAATCAATCAACTATCATTATGAATAATAAAATCATCTTCATTTTAAGCTTTTTTATATGGAGTAGTATTCAACTTCAAGCACAAAATAAGCTAAACTATCGCGTAACTTATAAACTGACGTACAAGTTAGATTCTACCGATCTGGAATCCAGTAAATCTGAAATTATGTGGCTTTTTGCTAATAAAAATTCTTCTCTTTTTTTAAGTAGAGGTGTAGCCTTAAAAGATTCTGTAACTAAAAATATAGATAAAAGTATGATAGGTACAGAAAGCTGGAAACGAAAGATTAAAAGCACCAAAACTGAATTTAATTATCGAATTTTTAAAAATAAACCAGATAATAAAGTAGGCTACGGGATTAAGCTTTTAAGTGATAAACTCTATTATCCAGAGACTTTAGATCAAATTAAATGGGAAATACAGTCGGAGGTCAAAGAGGTGTCAGGCTATGAAGTGCAGAAAGCAACCACAAGTTTTGGTGGTAGAGATTTTATTGCATGGTTTACTCCAGAAATACCACTTTCAGATGGGCCGTATAAATTTGCAGGTTTACCTGGATTAATTCTAGAATTGCAAGATATCGAAGCTGAATATGTTTTTGATTTTGGTGGATTTGAAGAGCTTGCAAATCCTCTAGAGTACGAGATCTTTCCTGAAAAATATAAAGAAGTTAAGAAAAAGGAACTTTTGGATTTATTGTCAACCTATGAAAACGATCCTATTAGTTATGTAAATAATTATGTAGGTGAAGGTGGCAAGGTGATTCGAATAGGTCTTGAAGGTGAGGAAAAAAAAGATTATCTTAGAAAACATCGAGCAGAACTGGCTAAAAAAAATAATCCTATAGAATTAGAAAAATGAGAAGTCTTTTTATCCTTGTGTTTATACTTTGCTTAGAAAATGTGGTGGCGCAAAATTCATATTCCTATAAAGCAACTTATCAACTCGAATATCAGGAAGATTCTACTGATCAAAATTCAATAAAAACTGAAACCGGTGTGCTTTATTTAGGAGAAGGAATATCTCGATATTCAAGTTTAGGTAAAGCGGTTAAAGATTCTTTAGAGAATATGCCTAATCCTAAAAGGATGAGGATGGATGAGTACAATAAAATGACCGATTTTAAATATAAAATTTTTAAAAATTACCAGAATAACAAACTTGTTTTAGCCGAAAAAGTTTTTCAATATGATTTGAAATATCAACAGGATCTTAAACAAATCGATTGGGAAATTGAGCCAGAGAATAAAGAAATTTTAGGCTTTAGCGTTCAGAAGGCAACCGGCTCTTTTGCTGGTAGAAAATATATAGCCTGGTTTACTCCAGAATTACCATTTTCTGATGGCCCTTATAAGTTTAATGGGTTGCCTGGACTTATTGTAGAGATTTCAGACCAAAAAAATCATTATCATTTTATTCTTACCGGATTTCAGGAATTAGAAAAACCGGTAGCTATACTATTGAATCTTGACAACTATAAAACTGTTTCTCAGGAAGAACTTGATCAGGTTCGAGACGATTATAACCGCGATCCAATTGGAACAATGGAAAAGGCAGGAGTTGTTTTTGGTTGGAGTGAAAAAGATGAAGCTAAACAAAAAAAGGAACTCACTAAAAAGTATAAGCGACGAAATAATCCCATCGAGCTTCAGAAGTAAAAAATCATCATCAATCAAAAAATATAATCATTGAATAATTCTAGGAAGATATTCTTTTTTCTGATATCAATATTCGTTGTTTTTACAGGTTATTCTCAAACAGAAATAACGGGGCAGATTTTCGACGATAAAAATGAAAATCTCAGCGGTGCAGCGGTGATAATCAGTAAAGATTCGGTTTCTTCAATTTTAGCCTATGCCATTTCAGATTCCGATGGAAAATTTCAAGTTAGCGTTAAAACCGAATCAGAATCTTTGTTTTTAAAAGTTTCCTATATTGGTTTTGGGACTTTTGAAAAAACTGTTCAGAATAAATCACAGCAATTAGAAGTCAAACTTTCGCCTTCTTCAGAAGCTTTACAAGAAGTTATCGTGAAATCTGAAATTTTACAGCAACGCGGCGATACACTTAGTTTTTCGGTAGCTGCTTTTAAAGATAAAAATGATCGCGTAATAGCTGATATCTTAAAGAAATTACCGGGAATCGATATTCGGCCAAACGGACAGATTTTTTATAAAGACGAGCCTATCCAAAAATATTATATTGAAGGATTAGATCTTTTAGAAGGGCGTTATAATCTGGCCAATAATAATCTTTCAGCGAATGCAGTTTCTAAAGTTGAAATTCTGGAAAATCATCAGCCCGTAAAAGTTTTGGATAGTTTAGAATTTTCAGAGCGGGCATCCATAAATATCAAGCTTAAAAAAGAGGTTACGGTTAGCGGAACGGCGACTGCCGGAATTGGCGCTGCGCCTTTGCTTTGGCAAACTAAAATAACGCCAATGATATTTACTAAAAAGCAGCAGGCCATCCTTACTTATCAAAGCAATAATACCGGGAACGATGTATCTGGCGAGATTCGCAATTTTTCTATTCGTTTTGTTGGAGCAGAGTTTGATATTGATAAAACCGATTGGCTTTCGATACAAAATGTATCTGAGCCACCATTCTCATCACAGCGCTGGCTTGATAATAATGTTCACTTAGGTTCAGTAAACATCTTACAGCGTTTAAAAAAAGATAGGGATCTAAAACTAAATATTTCTTATCTTAATGATTACCAACAGCAGGATGGACGTACGCAAACTCGGTATTTTACGCCTACCGATACGATTGATTTGATTGAAAACACCAGCAACGATATTTTTGTAAGCAAGTTAGAAGGAGAACTTACCTTTGAGAATAATGATGATAAAAATTATCTGAAAAATCAATTGGAATTTAATGGTTCTTGGAATGCTAATCGTGGATTAATAGATCGTTCTAATACACAAATAAAACAGCAGTTAGATAATCCTTTCTTCGGAATAAAAAATGATCTGCGCCTGCTTAGAACTGTCGGTAAACAATTAATTACTTTTACTTCAAACACCGGCTTTACGGAAACCAATCAAGATCTGCTGGTGCAACCGGGGCAATTTGAGACTATTTTTAATGATGGCGATTCTTATGGTGAAATTCAGCAACTGGTATCCGCAAGAAATTGGTATACCAATAATTCAGCTGGTTTTACCAAAGCGCTTGGCAAATTTACAATATCGCCCAAATTTGGATTTTCTATTCAAAATCAACAATTAAAGACCGATATTTTTCTGGAAGATGGGGAAGAGGTTTTAGATACCGATTTTAAAAACCGAACCAAATTTGTACAGTCTTCAATATATTTCAAAAACTATTTCAGATTTAAAAATAAAGATGAAACCTGGAATTTGAGTTTAAGTACGCCGTTAGCATTTAAAACTTTAGATCTTGAAGATGATAACTTTGAAGAAAAAAGAAATTTAGATCGATTGGTTTTCGAACCCAGGTTTTCTGTAGATAAAAAACTTTCAACTTTTTGGGAAGTAGATGCTTCAGCAGGATTGCGTTATGATTTTGGTGAAATTCAACAATTATACTACGGATTTTTGCTGAATGGCTATCGAAATTTGAATCGGTATGACGCGCCAATTTCAGAAAAAACACGACAAGATTATAGTGCAGGGCTGGCTTATCGAAATCCGTTAAAGCAATTGTTTTTAAACGCGTCGTATTCGTATAATTTTACTGAAAATAATTTATTGTATAGTTCTACTATTGGTGAAAATGGAGCTACAATTTTAGAAGCAATAGAAAGCGAAAATACGTTTGATGCTCATAGTTTTAGTGCCGGCGGGAGTAAATATTTCAGAAAAATAAAAACAACAGTAAAACTGAATGCTTCTTATAATTTGTCGACACGTCAACAACTTTTAAATAATACGCTAGCCGAGGTAAATACGCAAAGTTTTGTTTTACGAGGAAGTGTAGATGCTGAGGTTTCCAGTTGGTTAATTGCAAATTATTCGGGTAATTTCTCAATGTTTACTTCGGGTTTTGGAGGCAACGATTTTCAGCAAATAGAAACGCATCAGCATACTGCAGATCTTTATTTTTATCCAAAAGACAATCAATACTTAAGTATTAGCGGTGAATATTA
Source organism: Zunongwangia sp. (assembly GCF_048269745.1). NCBI lineage: Bacteria > Pseudomonadati > Bacteroidota > Flavobacteriia > Flavobacteriales > Flavobacteriaceae > Zunongwangia > Zunongwangia sp. The sequence goes on from NZ_JBLXIB010000001.1 coordinate 529,688, forward strand.
TGGCAATTCTTTATCTGAAAATGGCGATAATTATTTTTTGAACCTGGGTTATCAGTTTACTTTTGAAAAACCAAAAATGGATTTAAATATTAGTTGGCGAAATATCCTGAATACCGATCAATTTATAAACGCCAGTAACAACCAGTATTATTACGTACAAAGTAGTTATCGTTTGCGCCCGTCTCAGGTAATGGCAACTATAAAGTTTACGCTTTAAATTTTTTAAGTTGACCCAGAATTAATTTTGTGATAAATGACGAATTTTATAAAAGAAGCCTGTGTAGAATCTTTAGAAGAAGCCTTAAAAGCTGAAGCGTGTGGTGCAGATCGAGTGGAGTTATGCGCAAACTCAGCTTTAGATGGAATTACTCCTGATAGAAATACAATCCAGCAGGTAAAAGAGCAGTTACATATTCCAATTCGAGTTATGATTCGCCCTCGCGCAGGAGATTTTGTGTATTCTGAAGATGAATTTTTAAGAATGAAGAAGGATATTGAATTTTGCAAGCAAGTTGGAGTAGAGGGAGTAGTTTTTGGAATTTTGAATACAGATAACACTTTGGATTTAGACCGAATTTCGACTTTGGTAGCGCTTTCTAAACCATTAAAAGTAGTAATACATAAAGCGATCGATGAAACTCCGGATATATTAAAAGCAACTGAAGATTTAGTTAAAATTGATGGAATTTCAACGATTTTAACTTCAGGAGGTAAAACAACTGCAGAAGAAGGTAGAGCCAATTTAGAATGCATGATAAATATTGCAGCTAATTTGTTGGAAATCATGCCTGCCGGGAAGATAACTAGAGCCAATTTAGACCAGATACATATTTCTGTCGGTGCAAATGCCTATCATGGTCGGCGAATAGTTGGTGAATTTTAATATTTTTTTATAATTTAGCTAATCCAAACGTTTTTATGATGAAAAGTAAGAAGAAAAGAAAACCGGAGGAAAATTTACGAATTACCGTATTAATTATCTTAGCTATAGTAGTATTCCAGATAATTATGGATTGGAGTAATTTTAAAACCGGTATTTTAAGTGCATTAATGCATTAAGAAATACGTATTACAAAAATACGGCTATAATTACGTTTTTGGTGTTACCGAATAATTAAGGGATTGTTATATCTTTTTTCACATAAAAAAACCCGCTTTAAAAAGCGGGTTTTCAATTTTATATGTGGGTGATAATTACATCATTCCTGGCATTCCGCCACCCATTCCTTGTGGAGGCATTCCGCCGCCAGCATTATCATCTTTAATATCGATTAAAGCACATTCTGTAGTTAAGATCATTCCAGAAACTGAAGCAGCATTTTCCAATGCTACACGAGTTACTTTCTTAGGATCTATAATACCTGCTTTCATCATGTCTACGTAAGTGTCTGTTTTAGCATCGTATCCGTAATCCTTATCGCCTTCAAGAACTTTATTGATCACAACAGATCCTTCACCACCTGCATTTTCAACAATTGTTCTAAGTGGAGATTCGATAGCACGAGCTACAATTTGGATTCCTGTAGCCTCATCAGCATTTTCTGTAGCGATAGCATCTAGAACAGCTTTTGCTCTTACTAAAGCTACACCACCACCGGCTACGATACCTTCTTCTACAGCCGCACGAGTTGCATGAAGCGCATCATCTACACGGTCTTTCTTTTCTTTCATTTCAACTTCTGAAGCTGCACCTACGTAAAGTACTGCAACACCACCAGCTAATTTAGCAAGACGTTCTTGTAGTTTTTCTTTATCGTAATCTGAAGTGGTAGTTTCGATTTGTGCTTTGATTTGGTTTACACGCTCTTTAATAGCGTTATCGTCACCAGAACCATTAACTACAGTAGTGTTATCTTTATCAATAGCTACTTTTTCAGCAGTACCTAACATGTCGATAGTTGCATTTTCTAAAGAGAAACCTCTTTCTTCAGAAATAACAGTACCACCGGTAAGAATAGCGATATCTTCTAACATTGCTTTTCTACGATCTCCAAATCCTGGAGCTTTTACAGCAGCAATTTTTAAAGAACCTCTTAATTTGTTTACCACTAAAGTAGCAAGTGCTTCGCCATCTACATCTTCAGCAATAATTAAAAGTGGTTTTCCAGATTGTGCTACAGGTTCTAGAACTGGCATCAAATCCTTCATTGTAGAGATTTTCTTATCGAAAAGAAGAATATAAGGATTCTCTAAATCAGCAGTCATTTTTTCGCTGTTCGTCACAAAGTAAGGAGAAAGGTATCCTCTGTCGAATTGCATACCTTCTACTACGTCTACGTAAGTATCGGTACCTTTAGCTTCTTCGACAGTAATTACACCTTCTTTACCAACTTTTCCGAAAGCTTCAGCAATCAATTCACCAATAAGCTCATCGTTATTTGCTGAAATAGAAGCAACTTGCTTAATTTTTTCTGAAGAATCACCAACCTCTTGAGTTTGCTCAGATAAGTTTTTAGTTAAAGCTTCTACCGCTTTATCGATTCCTCTTTTAAGATCCATTGGGTTAGCTCCGGCAGCAACATTTTTAAGCCCTTCTTTAACGATAGATTGTGCTAATACGGTAGCAGTAGTAGTACCATCACCGGCAAGATCGTTAGTTTTAGAAGCTACTTCTTTTACCATTTGTGCTCCCATATTTTCAAGCTCATCTTCAAGCTCGATTTCTTTTGCTACAGAAACACCATCTTTAGTTACAGTTGGAGCACCAAAAGATTTACTAATAATTACATTACGACCTTTTGGTCCTAATGTTACTTTTACTGCGTTTGCTAAAGCATCTACACCGCGTTTAATTCCATCGCGTGCTTCAATGTCAAATTTTATATCTTTTGCCATTTTATTATAAATTTTAGTAGCTGAAAAAATCAGCTAAAAATTGGTTAATTTAATTGTATTTGAGAAAGAAATTATACGATTGCTAAAATATCGTCTTCTCTCATGATAAGATAATCTGTACCTTCTAATTTAAGTTCGGTACCGGCGTATTTGCCATAAAGAACTGTGTCACCAACACTAACAGTCATATCATGATCTTTACTTCCTTTACCAACTGCAACAACTTTTCCTCGTTGTGGTTTTTCTTTAGCAGTTTCAGGGATATAGATACCTGAAGCTGTTTTAGTTTCAGCAGCAACAGGTTCGATAAGAACTCTGTCTGAAAGCGGTTTAATGTTTAGTCCCATTTTCTTTGAATTTATTTTGATTAATTAATTTTAAATACTCGATTCTGAGTATTTCGAAAATTGTGCCATCCAAAAAAAGCTGACACTTGCCCAAAAAAAATGCCAGCTTGTCAGAAGCTGGCATTTTAAAAAATATGTTTATATAATGCTTATTGAGCAGTATCTGTATCTGTTGATGGAGTTGTGTTCTCCATTTGTGCAGGAGCAGCAGGTAAGGTGTTTTCTACATCTTCATCATTTAAAACTTTAGATTCGGTAACACCTGATTTACCATCCATAATAGTAACGTTGCTTAATAATATTAAGACCAATAAAATGGTAGCCAATGTCCAAGTGCTTTTGTCTAAAAAGTCGTTAGTTTTTTGGACACCACCAACTTGTTGGCCTCCACCGCCTAGAGATGAAGATAATCCTCCGCCTTTCGGATTCTGTACCATTATAACTACTACTAGTAGAAATGCTACGATAACTATTAATGCTAAAAAAATTGTGAATGTACTCATTCTTTATCTAAATTATTTTCCTGTAATTTTTCGACTGCTCGAATTTGATCAGCAAAGAAACCACTTTTTTCGGGATTTTTCAAAATTAATATTTTATAGGCTTGAATTGCTTTTTTATAGTTTTTTTGTTCCAAATACACTCGCGCCAAAGTCTCTGTCATTAATGCTTCAGGAGTAGTGGTGTTTACGTCGGCTAAATTGGCTTTTGTCTTTGGTTTACTGGGTTTTATCTTTGGGTTTTTCGCGATAAATTTATCGATAATATCGAATTTTTCTTGTATTTTTTTAGGAGTTTTTGCTGATTTTTTAGGTAAAGGTTTTGCAGTTGTTAACCGTAACCATTCAGAAAAACTATGCGATTCTGAATTGTTAAATTCTAAAGGAGTACCTAATTTTAATATTTTTTGAGGAGTTTCTTCTTTTGGAGATTCCGATTTTTTGGTTGTTGCGGTTCTAAACAATTCAGGATCAAATACTCTTTTGGATTCATCTAACTTCATTCGGATAGCTTCTCCAATTTCCATGCTTTTGTTTCCTAAAACCTGAATAGCATCGTAAACTTCCACATTAAAAAGCTCGTTTTCTTTTTGAATTTTTGATGTGTTTAATTTATTCTGATTAAAACTCTCAGAGCTTATATAATCAAAAAGCATTTCTCGGTCTGCCGTATAGGCTGCTGTTTTTTTTAATGCTGAATTGTACGAAGGGCTGTTGGCGTCTTTTAAACCTTTTAAACGAATTGCTCTGGCTGCTTGAAAATAGGGAGTCTGTCTCAAAATATTTTCAAGTTCTTGTGTTTGCTGAAGTGATATTTCTTCAGGGTTTTCTAGCAAATATGTAAGGTTTTTTACATCCATTACCAATCGTTAAGCGAGGCATTAAATATGTCTTGAGTTATCCTTTCATAAATTTCTGCTACAGCAGCATCTAAATCGGATCCTGTAAGTTGTTCAAGCGCTCCATAATCGTAATAGAAAGAAAAGCGTCTGTCAAAATTTTTCTCTGGTTCTTTTGTATTGTAAAACTGAACTTGAACAGTTATCGTTAAACGGGTTTGTGCAGCAGTATTGTTTGAAGTAGCTGTCATTGGAGCAAAATAGAAATCGGTTATTTCTCCTTCAAAAATAAGGTCGGCATTATTATCGGTTAACGTTAAATTTGTTTGATTTTGGATTAAATCTTGAAGATCTAAGCGGAATTGGCGTTCTATACCAGGCTCAATTAAATCGGCATTATTCGGGAAATAATTAACCTGAAAAGTATTTAAGCCTTCGGTATTGGCTCCCGTAAACGAATAAATTCCACAAGATGCGACAGAGAAGCTAACCAAAATTGCAATTATTAAAGCTACTTTTTTCATATAGAGATCGTTTCGGCAAATTAGCCGATATTATAAATTATATTGTTTTATTTTTCGATATAAAGTTCGTTCGCTAATTCCTAATTCTTGAGCGGCTGCTTTGCGTTTTCCTTTATGCCTTTCTAATGATTTTTTAATTAGCTCTAATTCTTTATCTTGTAAGGTTAAGGTTTCTTCTTCTTCAATTTCTTCGGCAAAGTGATATTTATCCCTTTCTTTTTCAATCGAATCTATTTCAGAATCGTCAATGGAAGCATTATTTTCAGGAATTTGAAGTACTTCGAGATTTTCACTGTCTAAATCTTCTACATTAAAATCTTCTTCTTCAGAACCGTTTCCGTAAATTTTTTGAATTAAGCTTTCATTTTCATCTCGAACTTCTTTTGAATTCCCTTCTTGCATTAATTTAAGCGTTAGCTTTTTAAGGTCGTTCAAATCGTTACGCATATCGAACAGGACTTTATATAAAATTTCCCGTTCGTTGCTAAAATCTCCATCGCTGCTTCTTTCTTTTTGTTTGTCTGAAATTATTGCGGGTAGGTTAGTTCCCATATCCGGAAGATATTCTAATAATCGTTTGCCGGAAATAGTGCGCTCACGTTCTAGTACTGAAATTTGTTCAGCAATATTACGAAGTTGCCGAATGTTACCACTCCATCTATATTTTTTAAGAATTTCTACAGCATCGTCTTCTAAACGGATGGTTGGCATTTTATATTTTAAAGCAAAATCGGAGGCAAATTTTCTAAATAATAAATGAATATCAGCTTTTCGTTCGCGTAATGGCGGAAGCTGAATTTCTACTGTACTTAATCTATAATAAAGATCTTCTCTAAATTTTTCTTTTTTAATGGCTTCAAACATATTTACGTTTGTAGCTGCGACAATTCTAACGTTTGTTTTTTGTACTTTAGAAGAACCTACTTTCATAAATTCCCCATTTTCAAGCACTCTTAACAAACGTACTTGGGTAGCAAGTGGAAGTTCTCCAACTTCATCTAAAAAAATGGTTCCTTCATCGGCTACTTCAAAATAGCCACTACGAGTTTGGCTAGCACCTGTAAATGCACCTTTCTCATGACCAAATAATTCACTATCTATAGTTCCTTCCGGAATTGCTCCACAGTTTACTGCAATGTATTTGCCATGCTTACGGTGAGATAGAGAATGTATAATTTTAGGAATACTTTCTTTACCAACACCACTTTCTCCGGTTACTAATACAGAAATATCTGTTGGTGCTACTTGAGTAGCTTTTTCTATACCTCGGTTTAATTTAGGATCGTCTCCTATAATTCCAAATCGTTGTTTTATTGCTTGTACAGATTCCATTTAAACGTATTACGTGTTGGTTTACACAATTTTAATAAGAGAAAATTAGTTGTTTTTACTATAGCCAATAGGTTCTCCAATTAGTGTTGCACTAGTACAATCGTTAACTTTTACATTTACAAAATCGCCTATTTTATAACAATCTTTATCAAAAACAACTACGGTGTTTTGAGAGTTTCGTCCACTCCAATGTGCAGCCGATTTTTTAGATTCTTTTTCGATAAGAACTTCAACTGTTTTTCCTAAATACTGTTCGGTATTGTATTTACTATGTTTTTGTTGAAGGCTAACAATTTCTGATAGTCTGCGTTTTTTAACTTCATGAGGAACATCATCTTCAAATTTTCTAGCCGCCATTGTCCCTGGACGTTCCGAATAAGCAAACATAAAACCGAAATCATATTTTACATATTCCATTAAGGAAAGTGTATCTTGATGATCTTCCTCTGTTTCGGTAGGAAATCCGGTAATAATATCATGTGAAATTCCACATTCTGGAATTAGTTTTTTGATATTGTCGATTAATGCAAAATATTCTTCTCTGGTATGTAGACGGTTCATTTTTTGCAGCATACGGTCGCTACCACTCTGAACAGGAAGGTGAATATAATTACAAATATTTTGGTGAGCAGCCATTACTTCTATTACATCTAAAGTCATATCTTGAGGGTTAGATGTAGAAAAACGAATTCTCATTTTTGGCTGTGATTCAGCTACTAATTTTAAAAGAGTTGCAAAATTTGTAGCCGTAGCTTTTTGCATTGCTGTAGCATTTTTAAAATCTTTTTTAAGGCCACCACCGTACCATAAATAACTATCTACATTTTGGCCTAGTAATGTAATTTCTTTATAACCTTTTTCGGCAAGATCATTTACTTCTTCTATAATGCTTTGCGGATCTCGGCTTCGTTCTCTACCTCTGGTAAAAGGAACTACGCAAAAGGTACACATATTGTCGCAACCTCTGGTTATCGAAACAAATGCAGATACTCCGTTACTCTGCAAGCGAACTGGAGAAACATCGCCATAAGTTTCTTCTTTCGATAAGATTACATTTACCGCATCTCTACCCTCATTAACTTCATTAATTAAGTTTGGTAAATCTTTGTAAGCATCTGGGCCAACAACAAGATCTACAATTTTTTCTTCTTCTAGGAATTTATCTTTTAATCGTTCAGCCATACATCCTAACACACCAACCTTCATGTTTGGATTAATACGTTTTACAGCATTGTATTTTTCTAAACGTTTTCGAACAGTTTGTTCAGCCTTTTCTCTAATTGAGCAAGTATTTACTAAAACCAAATCGGCTTCTTCTAAATTTTGTGTGGTATTATATCCTTCTTTAGTTAAAATAGAAGCTACAATTTCGCTATCGCTAAAATTCATTTGGCAACCGTAACTTTCAATAAAAAGTTTACGTTTATTTTCGGCTTTAGCCTCCATAACAAGGGTGTTGCCCTGTTGTTTTTCGTCAATAATCTTCTCCATATGCTGCACTAAGCTTTAGTGTAATTAGGATGCAAAGATACACTTTAAGAGTGTTGTGACAAAGTGGCAGTGATTTTTTTAATAAAACTAATTGAATTTTTCGTTTTAAAAATTTAAAGAAAAAATATTTTTATTAAAAAATCCCCGATTTATTCATTATAAGCCTGAATTTTAAAGATAACACCTATGAAAAAATTTTTATTTTCAGACCAATATAATGTAATCGGGGAAGAGTTTTTGTATTTGTAAATATAATAAAATCAGTTTGTTGAATTGGTTTATGTTCATTAAATAATTGATTTTTTTACTTTTTTAGTTATTACCTTACTGTATTTAATTTTACATCATTATTTACTTTCATAATAAGTAGAAATAGATGTTCTTGCTTTATTTTTTTAATTCATTTAATGTTAGAGTTATTTGCTTAAAAAAAAAATCCTATACTTTTGCAATTACAAATATTGATACTATGGCAAAAAATTTAGTGATCGTGGAGTCTCCTGCCAAGGCAAAAACGATAGAGAAGTTTTTGGGGAAAGATTATAAGGTGGCTTCTAGTTTTGGACATATTGCAGATTTACCAACGAAAGAGTTAGGTGTAGATACTGAAAGTTTTTCTCCTAAATATATTGTCTCTAAAGACAAAAAAGATTTAGTTAGAAAACTTAAAGGAATGGCTAAAACCGCAGAAATTGTATGGTTAGCTAGTGATGAGGACCGAGAAGGGGAAGCTATTGCTTGGCATTTAGCTGAAGAGTTAAAGCTAAAAAGCGATACAACAAGGCGAATTGTATTTCATGAGATTACTAAATCGGCCATATTAAATGCTATAGAAAACCCGAGAGAAATAAATTACGATTTAGTTAATGCACAACAAGCTAGACGTGTATTGGATAGATTAGTAGGTTACGAACTTTCACCAGTGCTTTGGAGAAAAGTGAAAGGCGGTTTGTCTGCAGGCAGAGTTCAAAGTGTAGCCGTTCGTTTAATTGTTGAGAGAGAACGAGAAATAGAGGGTTTTGATGCTAAGGTGTTTTACCGAATCGATGCTGAATTTTCTAACAGCGAAGGGAAAAGTTTTAAAGCAAAGCTCCCTAAAAATTTTGATAGTAAAGAAGAAGCTGAGGCTTTCTTAAAAGATAATTTAGGAGCCAATTTTAAAGTAGCTGATCTTACTAAAAAACCCGCTAAAAAATCACCAGCTCCTCCTTTTACAACTTCTACTTTACAGCAGGAAGCTTCTAGAAAATTGTATTTTTCAGTGAGTAAAACAATGCGACTTGCACAGCGTTTGTATGAAGCTGGGCATATTACTTATATGAGAACAGATAGTGTTAACTTATCTGAAGATGCTAGAAAAGGTGCAAATCGAGAAATTCTAAAAGCTTACGGGGAAGAATACGCAAAAACCAGACAGTTTAAAGGAAAAACAAAAGGAGCACAAGAGGCTCACGAGGCAATCCGTCCCACCAACTTTGCAAGCCATAGTGTAAAAGCAGAGCGAGACGAACAACGCTTGTATGAGTTGATCTGGAAAAGAGCAATTGCTTCACAAATGTCTGAAGCGGAATTGGAAAGAACCAATGTTAAAATTGAAGCAAATACGCACGATAAATATTTTACAGCTAACGGAGAAGTTTTAAAATTCGAAGGATTTTTAAAAGTATATCTAGAGGGAAGTGATGATGAAGATGATGCTGAAGAGCAAAGTGGAATGCTTCCTAATATGAAAGAGGGTGAATCTTTAGAAAATAATTATATCACCGCAACCGAACGTTTTACAAGACCTCCATACCGTTATACGGAAGCATCTTTAGTGAAAAAAATGGAAGAGTTAGGGATTGGTAGACCATCTACTTATGCACCTACTATATCAACCATTCAAAATAGAAATTATATTGAACGAGGAACGGTAGAAGGTACAGAAAGAGAATATGTACAGTTTACTCTTAAAAAAGAGGCTATTTCCGAAAAGAATCTTACCGAAATGGTAGGAAGCGACAAAGGAAAATTAATACCAACAGCAGTAGGGAAAGTAGTAAACGACTTTTTGGTGAATCATTTTTCGAATATTTTGGACTATAATTTCACGGCTAAAGTAGAACAGAGTTTCGATGATATTGCTGAAGGAAATGAGGAGTGGACACACATGATGAAGGAATTCTATAAAGATTTCCATCCGCATGTTCAGGATGTAGCAAAAAATGCTGATAGAGAAGTAGGAGAACGTATTTTAGGGGAAGATCCTGATTCAGGTAAACCGGTAAGTGTACGTTTAGGAAAATTTGGACCGATGGTTCAAATAGGGTCAGTTGAAGATGAAGAAAAACCAAAATTTGCAAGTTTAGGTACAGATCAAACATTAGATACTATTACTTTTGAAGAAGCTATGAAGCTTTTTGAACTTCCGAAGGAATTAGGAGAGTACAAGGGAGAAAGAGTAGAAGTGAATAACGGACGATATGGACCCTATGTTAAATTTGGGAAAAAATATATCTCTCTAGAAAAAGGAGAGAAACCTTTAGATGTAGATTTCGATAGAGCAAAAGAGTTAATTGTTGAACGTGAAAAGGCAGATGCACCTATTTACGAATACGAAGATAAACCAGTTCAAAAAGGAGTGGGTAGATTTGGTCCTTATTTGAAATGGAATAGCTTATTCATTAACGTGAATAAAAAATATGATTTCGACAATCTTTCCGAAGATGATATCGTTACTTTAATTGAAGAGAAGAAACGAAAAGAAATTGAAAAAGTTATTCATAACTGGGAAGAAGAAGGAATACGGGTAGAAAAAGCCAGATGGGGTAGATCGAATGTTATAAAAGGTAAAACAAAAATTGAATTACCTAAAACAGTAGATGCCACTAAACTTACCTTAGAGGAGGTGAAAGGTATTTTAGAAAAAAATGCTCCCAAAAAGAAAACAACTAAAAAGAAATCTACCGCAAAAAAAACAACGACTAAGAAAAAGACCAAAAATAAATAAAAATGAATTGGGATTTTTTAAGTCCTTTACCTGAAGATACTGTAAAGTATATTAAAACTATAAGTAAGCATTCGTTAGGCGCCAAAATAAAATTAAACCTACCTGAAAGTTTACTAGATTTAAGTAATGTACAGCTTGCAATTTTTAGTGTAGAAGAGAATCGGCAATCTGTAGAAGAAAAAAAAGAATTAAGTTTCGATAAAATCCGAAGAGAATTTTATGTTCTATTTCCTGGCAACTGGGATGTAAATCTGGCTGATTTAGGAACTGTTAAAAAGGGAGATAGCGTTAAAGATACTTATTTTGCAGTACAGAGTTTGGTGAAGTTTTTACTTCAGCAAAATATAATTCCTGTTATTTTAGGAGGCTCTCAAGATTTGATGTACGCTCAATATAGAGCTTACGATAATCTAAAAACTATGGTTAATTTGGTGAATATTGATGCGCAATTAGATTTAGGAGATGCGGAAAAAGAAATCACCAATAAATCTTATGTTAGTAAAATTATCGTTAATAAGCCTTTTAATCTATTTAACTATTCTAATATAGGATATCAAACCTATTATAATTCTCAAGAAGAAATTGCATTAATGGATCATTTTTTCTTCGATGCAATTCGTTTAGGAGAAGCAGCGTCTGATTTATCTAAGATGGAACCTGTTTTACGAATGGCAGATATTGTAGGAGTTGATGTAAATAGTATTGAAGCGGCAACTTTAGGAGACGAGTCTCAAGGAAACCCAAATGGGTTTACAGGTAGAGAGATTTGTGCATTAGTTAGATATGCAGGTTTGAGCGATGCAGTATCTTCTTTTGGTATTTATGAAGCAGGTGAGTTACCCAAAAATAAATCGGCAAAACTTGTTGCTCAGCTTATTTGGTATTTTATAGAAGGTGTAAATTATAGAACTAATGAGAATACAAAAAAAGCAATAGATACTTTTATAAAGTATCAAGTTCCGATCGATAATGATGTATTAGTATTTTACAAAAGTCCCAGAAGTACTCGTTGGTGGATAGAAATACCTTATCAACCTACAGAAGGATCTAGATTAGAAAACACAACGCTTTTACCATGTAGTGAGGATGATTATCTAAAAGCTTGCGATCAGGAAATGCCAGATCGGTGGTATAAAGCAAAACGAAAAAATGAAGTTTAACTGAATCTTAGTAAACCAATCAGTAGTTGTATTTTTCTTAAAACTGTTGTTTTTTAAAAAATATTTAGATAGGTTTACTGCCTAAATTTGAGATGTCTTAACCTAATAAAGATTATGAAGAAAATTATTTCGCTGTTATCTGTCCTTGCTTTACTATATAGTTGTGGAAGCAATGATAAAGGACAGTTAGTAGGTGCGGAAGGAAAAAAATGGATACCTGAAGAACCTTTTGGGATGGTTTTAGTTCCTGGAGGATCGTTTATTATGGGTAAGTCGGATGATGATATAGCAGGAACTTTAGATGCATCTCCAAAAACTGTAACAGTTAATTCATTTTATATGGATGAAACTGAAATTACCAATGCAGAATATCGTCAATTTGTTAATTATGTAAAAGATTCTGTTGCACGTGTTATGCTAGCTATGGAAGCAGAATTAGAAGGAGCTACTCCTGGTGATGATGGCATCGGAGAATATGCTTTTTTAGATAATGACGAGAGCGATCTTACTCCTTACCAAGAATATATGATGGAGACTTATGGTACCGGTAGTGAGTTGGATGATTACGAAAACAGAAAGCTGAATAAGGATATAGATATTATATGGGATACTGAAGATTATCCAGATGTTGCTTATTCTAGAGTGATGGATCAATTATATATTCCAAAAGACGAAGCTTTTAATGGATTAAGAACCATAGATGTTCATAAGCTAAAATATAAATATTCTTGGTTTGACGTTCAGGCTGCGGCTAAAGGCAAAAATGATAATAGAAGCGATTATATTCAGTCTGAAGTTGTTGAAGTTTATCCAGATACAACCGTTTGGATAAAAGATTTTAATTATTCATATAATGAGCCAATGCATAACGATTATTTTTGGCATAGCGCATTTGATGATTATCCGGTTGTAGGTGTTACTTGGAAACAAGCAAGAGCATTTTCACAATGGCGTACTAAATATAATAACGATTATAAAAAAGCTCGAGAAGAGAGCAATGTGCCTGCGTATAGATTACCAACTGAAGCAGAATGGGAGTATGCTGCTAGAGGAGGGTTAGAAGGAGCGACATATCCATGGGGTGGTCCTTATACAAAAAATGATAGAGGTTGTTTTATGGCGAATTTTAAGCCACTTCGTGGGGATTATGCAGCCGATCAAGCTCTTTATACTGTTGAAGCAAAATCATATGATCCAAATGAATTTGGATTATACAATATGGCAGGTAACGTATCTGAATGGGTTAATTCTTCTTACGATCCATCTTCTTATGAATATATGTCTTCAATGAACCCTACAGTAAATAATTATGATAATAACAAAAAGGTTATTAGAGGCGGTTCTTGGAAAGATGTAGCTTACTTCTTACAAGTTAGTTCTAGGGATTATGAGTATGCGGATTCAGCTAGAAGTTACATAGGGTTTAGAACAGTACAAGATTATTTAGGAAATGATGTTCCTCTTAATCAACAAAATACATTTCGACGATAAAAACTTTCTCTTTAGCGGAAGTAATAGTAGGTTAGTCGATTCAGAATCTCCAAATTCTTACAAAAACATTAATCTTATAAAAAATTATAAAATTTAATAGAATGGCAAAATCGAAATCAAAAGCTAAGGTAATGAATATGGTATATGGTCTAGGTGCGGCTGTAGTTATCTTGGGGGCACTTTTTAAAATTATGCACTGGCCGCTTGGAAATGAGATGTTGATCGCTGGTCTTATAACAGAAGCTTTAGTGTTTACTGTATCTGCGTTTGATTCCGTAGATGATGAATATGATTGGTCTTTAGTTTATCCTGAATTAGTAGATGGTAGTGCAGTTGCAACTTCTGTTAATCGAAAAGAAGGTGATGTAGAGCAAGTGAAAGAAACAGAAGGCATGTTGTCTAAAAAATTAGATGATATGTTAAAAGAGGCGAAAATAGATTCTTCATTAATGACTAGCCTAGGTGATAGTATTCGTAATTTTGAAGGAGCAGCAAAAAATATTTCTCCAACTGTAGATGCAATGGCTTCACAGAAAAAGTATAGCCAAGAATTAAGTACTGCAGCTACACAATTAGAGACTCTAAATAGTATTTATAAAGTACAGGTAGAATCAGCTTCTAAACAAGCTGAAATCAATAAAGCTGTTACTGAAAATGCAGGTAAACTGCAAGCTGAGATGGATTCGTTAACCTCAAATATGGCATCTTTAAATGGTGTTTATGGCGGTATGCTTTCAGCAATGAATATTCAGAAGCGAGCTTAACTGAAAATCTACAAACTTTATAATCACTTATAAGAAAAATACATGGCATCAGGAAAACAAAGCCCAAGGCAGAAGATGATTAACCTGATGTATTTAGTGTTTATCGCAATGATGGCACTTAATATGTCTAAAGAAGTTTTAGTTGCATTCGGTCGGATGAATGAGAAGTTAGAAGATTCTAATGCAACTGCTGAAAAACGTAATTCATCAGCTATGCAAGGTTTGCAAGCAAAAGCGAGTGAACAAGCTGAAAAATATGCTGATCTAGCTAAAAAAGCTGAAAAAATTCATCAATTATCACAAAACTTAGACCAGTATATAGCTGGTGTAAAACAAAACTTACTGAAAGAAGTTGATGATAAAACAGATTACCAAGCGATGGATAAAAATATTATCCTAGATGAGAAATTTTTTACTGGAGGGAGAATATCTCCAAGAGGTAAAGAATTTGTTGACAAAATCAGTAATTATAGAAAATCAGTAATCGAAACTTTAGGAGAAGATTATGCGGGTTTAAAAGCAGAGATTAAAAATAAATTTAGTACTGCTGATGAAACTGATAGCGAAGGAATAAAAAAGCCTTGGTTAACCTATAATTTTGAAGGATATCCATTAGTAGCGTCTATCACACAGATGACGCAAATTCAATCTGATGTTAAAACTACAGAAAATGATATTCTTTCTGCAATGCTATCAGGCCAATTGCAAGAAGAGGTTTCTATGAATAATTATTCAACTTTATTAGAAACTCCAAAATCGGCATATTACCAAGGTGAAACTTTTAATGGTTCTATTGTATTAGGAAGAACCGATGCAACAACAAAACCGAATAAAGTAGAATTAACTTTAGATGGAAGGAAATTATCTAATAGTGATTATTCTATTCAAGGTGGTAAAGTTGTTTTAAATGTACCAACTGGAAATGCTGGAAGTCATAAAATTGAAGGACAGTTGATTTTTACTGAAAATGGAGAAGATACTCCTGTTCCTGTAAGTCAAGAATATGCGGTAATTCCTAAGCCTAATTCAGCGACTATCTCAGCAGATAAAATGAATGTTTTATATAGAGGAGTGAAAAATCCATTAACTATTTCTATGGCAGGAGTTCCAGCTAGTAGTATAAGCGTAAGCGCACCTGGAATATCTAGAGTGTCAGGTAGTAGTTACGTAATGGATGTTACTAGCTTGAAGGCAAGAGAGGTTAGTATAAATGTAACAGGAACAATAGATGGTCAAAGTTATCCTTCAAGTTCAACATTTAGAATTAAAGATATTCCAAGTCCTGTAGGTACAGTTCGTGGAGAATCTGGAGCAGTTAAAATGCCTAGAAACAGTTTAGAAGCTTCAGACATAGGTGCAAATCTACCGGATTTCGATTTCAATATAGGATTGAGAGTAACCGGATTTAAATTCAAAGTTTCTGGTCAGCCTACTGTAGTAGTTAACGGGAATCGCTTAAATAGTCAGGCAAAATCAGTACTTCGAAGAGCCTCTCGTGGAGAAACAGTTCAAGTTTATGATATTGAAGCTTCACTATCAACAAACAGTGGTTATCGTTTAAAACAAGTAGCTCCTGTATTTATAGAGCTTACAAACTAAATTTGTGATGAAAGACGTTTTTATGATAAGGAAAATATTAATGCTTAGTTTATGCTGTCTGATAACAATGTCAGGTGTTGCGCAAACAGTAAACATCTTAAATGCTGAAAAGCCAGAAGATATAGGTAAGCCTTTAGGAGATCAAGGTTTAGAAGAAACCAAACCTTTAGAATATGGTTATGTTGGAAATCGAGATATTTTATGGTCTAAAGGAACTTGGGAAATTATAGATTTAGATGAGCGTATTAATTTTCCGTTGTATTATCCAATCGATACATTGAATATATCATCAAATAGAAGATCTTTATATGATGTTTTAATTCGAGCAATTAAAAACGGGAAAATAGAAAATATCTATGCAGATTCTTATTTTACAGAAAAGCGTACTTTAAAAGATATCCAAGCAACTCTTGCTCGTGTAGACACTACTAATTTAGGTATTGAGCAATATAATGCCGGAGAGGAAGTTGATGAGCAGTTTATAGACCGTAGAGAACTTACTTCAGCAGATATTAAAGAGTATAAAATACGAGGGATTTGGTATTTTGATAAGCGACAAGCACAATTGAAATATCGAATTCTAGGAATAGCTCCAAGAGCTCCCGATGTAAACTTTTTAGATAGTGATATGAACGATCTAGTAGACCTTTTTTGGGTATGGTATCCAGATGCTAGACAAGTTTTATTTGATGCAAAAGCTTACATGGGTAATAATAATACAATCTCTTTTGATCAGTTATTAAATGCCCGTCGTTTTAATTCTATTATCTATAAAGAAGATAATGTTCAAGGAGATCGTTCAATAAATGATTATATAGTAGATAATAGTTTTATGCAGCTATTAGAATCTCAGAGAATTAAAGAAGAAATTCGAAATTTTGAGCAAGACATGTGGAATTATTAATATCTACATAAATAATATAATGTAAAAGCGCCTTTTTTAGGCGCTTTTTTTATGCTTACTTTGTAGTAAAATAAAATAGAATGTACGATTATATTGTAGTTGGCTTTGGTTTAAGTGGTTTATGTATTGCTGAACAATTAGAGAAAAAAGAACGTTCTTTCTTGGTGTTTGAAGATAATTCTTTAACATCTTCTAAAGTAGCTGGCGGAATTTATAATCCGGTTATTTTAAAACGTTTTACATTAGCTTGGGAAGCCGATAAGCAATTAAAATATGCCATTCCTTTTTATAAAGCATTAGAGGAAAAGTTTAGTACAGCCTTTTTACAATCTTTTTCTATACATCGTAGGTTTCATTCTGTAGAAGAACAAAATCAATGGTTCGAAGCAACCGATAAGCCTCGATTAACTCCGTTTTTAAGTCCGCAGTTAGTAAAAGATTTAAATTCAAATATAAAAAATGAATTTTCTTTTGGTAAAGTACAGCAAACCGGAGCTCTTGCTACCGAGAAGCTAATAGATACTTATGCTAGCTACTTACAAGAAAAAAAACAGTTAGAATATTCTAGTTTCGATTACAATCAATTAGAACTCTTGGAAAATTCAGTCATATACAAAGGTATCGAAGCAAAAAACATTATTTTTTGTGATGGTTTTAATATAACCAAAAATCCTTATTTTGATTATTTACCAATACGAGGAAATAAAGGGGAGTATATTATAATTAAATCTCCTCAACTTCAATTAAAACAAGCCGTAAAATCTTCTGTTTTCATTATTCCATTAGGAAACGATTTGTATAAAATAGGAGCGACCTATAACCATCAGGATAAAACTCAAAATCCTACTCAAAATGCTAAAGAGAAATTAGAAAAGCAATTATCTGAGGTAGTAAAATGTGATTTTGAAGTTGTAGATCAGGTAGCAGGTATACGCCCGGCAACTAAAGATCGTAGGCCAATGTTAGGAAAACACCCTAAGCATAATAGCCTTTTTGTTTGTAATGGTTTTGGAAGCCGAGGTGTGCTTATTGCACCACTAATTTCAGAACAACTTTTAAATTTTATAGAGGAAGATATTCCTTTATCTCCTGAAATAGATATTGATCGCTTTACAAAAAAGCATTTTCAAAATGCTTAATTTGAATTTTTTTTAGCTGCATTTTTATTATAATTCAAGAAGAAATTAATCCAAATATTTCTAGATAATCGCATAATTATTGGCATAAAAAAGATTAATGTTCCCACAATAGCTAAAAAAGAAGCAACTAAACCGCCTCCTAAAAAAACATGTGAAATAATAAAAGCAGCTACAGAAAAAGCAACCCCAAGTGCATAGCTTACATACATGGCGCCATAAAAAAAGGATGGTTCTATTTTGTATTTTGTTCCGCAATGCGAACAATGGTCGTGCATTTCGTAAACTTTACCTAATTTATACGGGTTCTTTTCTTTGTACATGCTTTCTTCTTGACATACAGGACAAGCTCCTGTAAAAATGCTGTATAGTTTAGTTCCTTTAAGCATGATAAATATATATTTTTTTTGATGTACAAATTTAAGCATCTTTGCAGGAAATCTAAGATACTTTTTATACAATAATGCTTAATATACATCAACTTTCAGTTTCCTTTCAAGGAGAATATTTATTTCAAGAAATTAGTTTTCGCTTAGGAGCAGGAGACCGTATAGGCCTTGTTGGTAAAAACGGTGCCGGAAAATCTACTTTGCTTAAGATTATTGCTGAAGAACAAGAGTACGATACTGGCCAGATAGCTAAGGATAAAGAGCTTAATATTGGTTTTTTAAAACAAGATATAGATTTTGTTCAAGGCCGAACTGTTTTAGATGAAGCTTACCAGGCTTTTGAAGCTATAAAAAGTTTAGAGCTTCAAATGGATGAAATTAATCATCAGTTAGCTACACGAACTGATTACGAAAGTGATTCGTATACCGAACTTATACAAAGTTTAACCGATATCACCCATCAATATGAAATAATTGGAGGCTATGCTTATCAAGGTGAAACTGAAAAAGTATTATTAGGTTTAGGTTTTAAACGAGAGGATTTCGATAAACTGACCGATACTTTTTCCGGTGGTTGGCGTATGCGTATAGAGTTAGCTAAACTTCTACTTCAAAATAACGATTTACTCTTATTAGATGAGCCAACTAACCACTTAGATATCGAAAGTATTATTTGGTTAGAACAGTTCCTTAATAATTATTCGGGTTGTGTAGTATTAGTATCCCACGATAAAATGTTTTTAGATAATGTTACTAACCGAACTATAGAGATTTCTCTTGGGAAAATTTACGATTATAAAAAACCGTATTCTGAGTATTTGGTTTTAAGAAAAGAATTACGAGATCAGCAATTAGCAGCTCAAAAAAATCAGCAAAAAGAAATTGAGCATACTGAAAAGTTGATTGAAAAATTTCGTGCGAAAGCAACAAAAGCTTCTATGGCTCAATCTTTAGTCAAAAAGTTAGATAAAATAGATCGTATTGAAGTAGATGAAGATGATAATGCAGTAATGAATATTTCTTTTCCTGTTTCCGTACAGCCGGGAAAAGTTGTTGTAGAAGCTCATCATGTAGGTAAAGCTTATGGAGACCATCAAGTACTTCGTGATATAAATTTATTGATAGAGCGAGGAAGTAAAATTGCATTTG
The DNA here is from genome assembly GCF_048269745.1 of Zunongwangia sp. Taxonomy (NCBI): domain Bacteria; kingdom Pseudomonadati; phylum Bacteroidota; class Flavobacteriia; order Flavobacteriales; family Flavobacteriaceae; genus Zunongwangia; species Zunongwangia sp. The sequence continues at coordinate 549,137 of NZ_JBLXIB010000001.1, forward strand.
TAGGACAAAACGGTCAAGGTAAAACCACTTTAGCTAAAATAATTATAGATGAGCTTTCTCATACCGGGGAGTTAAAACTAGGACATAATGTTCAGTTAGGGTACTTCGCCCAAAATCAAGCTGATTATTTAGACGGAGAGAAAAGTATTTACAATACAATGGTAGATGCTGCTAACGAAACTAACCGATCTAAGGTTAGAGATATGTTGGGGTCTTTTTTATTTAGAGGAGATGAAGTTGATAAAAAAGTAAAAGTCCTTTCCGGAGGAGAACGGAACCGTTTAGCACTTTGTAAAATGCTATTGCAGCCTTTTAATGTATTAGTGATGGATGAGCCTACCAATCACTTAGATATTAAATCTAAAAACGTATTAAAAGATGCCTTAAATAATTTTGAAGGAACCCTTATTTTGGTTTCTCACGATCGAGATTTCCTACAAGGTTTAACAAGTACAGTGTACGAATTTCGTGATCATAAGATAAAAGAATATTTAGGAGATATCGATTATTATTTAGAACAGAGAAAGCTAGAAGATATGCGTGCCGTAGAAAAGCGCGACAAGAAACCTAAAGCTAGTGTTCAGAAAGGAATAACGAAAGAAAAACAATCGTACGGAGATCAAAAGCAACTAAAAACACTTAATAATAAATTGAGTAAAATAGAATCTAAAATCACTAAAATTGAGCGAGAACTTAAAAATAAAGATCATGAGCTTGCTACAAATTATGAGAAAACAATAGCTCAGCCTCACTTTTTAGATAATTATAATGCTCAAAAGAAACAACTAAAGCAATTCACTACAGAGTGGGAAGATTTACTTCTTCAGATAGAAGAATTAGAGCAATAATAAATTTTAATTTATATAACTTTAATTAAAATTCGATAAAATGGAAGAATATTTTTTTCAGTGTCCATATTGTTGGCAAGAAATATCAATATTATTAGACCCTTCCATTGTTAGCCAGACTTATATTGAAGATTGTGAGAATTGCTGTAATCCTATAGAGTTTCATATAGAATTTGAAGAGAACAATCTTCAAGTTTTTGAAGCTCGAAATATAGAACAATAAAAAAATCAGTTTTTTTTATTTTTCCTTTGGAGAAGTAAAAAAGAGTTGTATATTTGCATCCCGATAGCGAAACAATGGCTATCAAGACATACTGAAATAGAGATATTAAAAATATATATCGCGGGATAGAGCAGTAGGTAGCTCGTCGGGCTCATAACCCGAAGGTCACTGGTTCGAGTCCAGTTCCCGCTACTAGCAATGACAAGGCTTCACAGAAATGTGAGGCCTTTCTTTTTTACAAGGGGTACAGAATAGGTACAGAATCACAACGTTTTCGATTTGACATTTCTCTTGATTTCAAATGCTATTATTTTATTGCAAGAAATAGGATTGATGAACTATTTTAATACTTAAATGCATTTTTCATTAATTCCATTTCGTTTCTTGGAATACCTAGATCCGTCGCTATTTGTTCCCATTGGGCTATATTCTGACCAATTGTATTGATAATAGCATCGGCCTCTTTTTCTTTTAACCGAAAATATGGAGCTACTTCTCGTACAAGGTCAAAATCCAACGCATTATCGGTTTCTGAAATATTAAGTTTTAAACCAGTACCGTTCGGGGTTGGATTAATATCATAAGCCGGCGAAAGTATCCAGCCCGAATCCCTCAAAAGGAATCCGTGATTGCGAAGATGATCGTCGGTATTTGATATGGCTATATTAAAAACAATGCGGCTCCATAATTTTTTGAGATCGTTATCAACGTTAGTTCCATGCTGCATCAAAAATTCCACAAGCTCCAAATAACTAACCCCATCTTGATAGTCCGTTCCATCAGTATATCCTAATAAGGTCATTGCAGAAGCAAAGTGAATACGGGTACCAGCGTTGTTACGATCAAATCGTTGTGTTAGAAATGTATGTTGATGGTGTGAGAATTTTTGTATCCTTGACGGTGCCATTTCAATACCAGATTGAATGGCAAGCTGATAGGCAAGCATTTCCCAAGCGCCCATATCCTGACGATCATTTTGACTTGGGAATTTAGCAATCCATAAACTTCCGTCAGTATCCCGAATGTTTGCCTTGGGTCTTGCACCTCCCAAAGAAGATCCTGGTGCCATTAGCATATTTAGCCATTTTAGGTATTCTGGATTGTCAGGGGCATCTTCTTTTTCTAGTTGTAAGCTGGCAAATTCAAGATCCCGAAGTGCAGCAAAAGGTGGTGCGGCCATCGCTTCATCATCATCTAAAAATGCACCATCGGACGTTGTTTTAAAACGAAGTCCTCCCATTCTGTTATTATCATAAACTCCGAGTAGGTAATCCGATTCCATTAAAGTGTTAGGCCGGCGTTCTTCTTTCCTAGCTTTAGCAGCCTCTTTACGCATCATTAGAACTCGACCCCATCGATCAGGTGAGGAATCCAAGAAAATACCGAAATTGGATTTCTCATCAGTCAGGTACTGGGCTCCTTCGAATAATTGTAAATCTGGATCTATGATCTGGGCATAATCCGATTGTAACCATTCTTTAGCATATTCAAAGGAAAATATTTCTTTTCCTCTAGATGGCGTAGCATATAAACTCCCCATTAAGAATGGAGCTTCAATTCCATCCCAATGCGCATATACCAATATTTCTTTTCGTTCCTGTGTCATTATTTCTTGGTATTTTTTGGACCACGTTCTTTAACGGTTAGATCGGCATCCTGTATTTTTCTACCCAATGTATCATCTTTGGCCAAAAGCAATATATCCTTCTCCAATCCTAATACTAATAAAACCTGTAGAATAATACCTAAAGAAATTGAAGGACTTCCTTTTTCTAGGGAAGAAAGTGTAGGACGGGAAATCCCTGCCCGCTCTGAAACCTGATCCATCGTTAGTTTCCTGCGTAAGCGTGCCAACTTGATATTTTCTCCCACTGCTTGTAAAAGCTTCTGGTTTTTAGGTAGTAGTATAAGGCTATTTCTAGGCATAACGTTAAATATTTTTTACAAAAATAGCTAAAAAAGTAAATAGTATTTTACGCTATTGAAAAAAATAATAAAAGGAGCTTAATTTTGTGCCAAAAAAAGTATTTTTTTAGGACAATTGAATTTGTTACATATATTTTCCACTATAGCGTATAATTAGCCCATAAAGCATTATTCTTTTATTGAGTTCACTCAGCATATTCCCCTCATCTCGCAAAAAGCTACATTCCGGGCAAAAAGCTTCCCTATAGAAGTCTTGAACACCATCCCCAATTTCTCCTTTTCATTCCGTTAACCCTTCCCGATGCTCTGGGAAGGAACACTACATTCCCAATCCGAAATCGGGAACGGAGTCCGCTCCATCGGAATTCCATTTAATCATTTGGTGTCGCTTCCTATGTATTGGTACTTCACAAAAGCCTTTAGACCTACTCCCGCACCCTCACTGTCCCTCCCTTTTTTTGACAGCAAAATACCAACATTTGGAAGTTGAACGGATTGCATAAGCCAGTCGTGCCTCCTTTTTATAAATCCTTATCAATTCCAAATATTGAAAATGTATCAGCAACAAAAAAAGGTAACAGCGAGGGCGCTATGGGAAGTAAATCTAAAATGAATCTTATGAAATCGTACAAAAACATCAAAAAGGAAGCGGCACCAAAAAAAACAAAAAAGGAAAACGCTCAAGATATAATAAGTAAATCACTTCAAAAAAATAGAAACGCAAACTTTCTGAATGGTTCAGATAGTAATATTAACCTGCCTGTCGGCAGACAGGTCTTTAAATATTTTATTATGAGTACTTTAAAAAATCACGTACAGTTAATCGGAAACGTTGGACAAGAGCCAACCATCACCAACCTTGAAAGCGGAAAAAAAGTAGCTCGTTTTTCAGTTGCCACCAACGAGGTCTACAAAAACAACAAAGGCGAAAAAATACAGTCCACCGACTGGCATACCGTTGTAGCTTGGGGCAAGACTGCCGAGATTATCGAAAATTATGTAGGCAAAGGAAAGGAAATCGCCCTAACGGGAAAACTACGAACCCGAAGTTATACCACGGATGACGGCAACCAACGCTATGTAACCGAGGTTGAAGCTAATGAAATTCTATTACTTGGAAGCAAAAGCGATAAGTAATCCTTAAAATTTAAGAGGACGTTCCCTTGGAAAGTTGCGCCCTCTTATTCATCATTCACAAATAATTGAAAAACAATGAAAAGCAAAGTTAATGAAATAGCCATAAGTTACAGCGGAAGCACCAAAGCAAATTTACTTCCCAAGATCACCTGTTCCCAGAGTGCAGCAGATTTAGCCTATAATCATTGGAACAAAGAAACAATCGAACTATACGAAACCTTTAAAATACTTTTGCTTAATAATGCCAATAAAGTCAAAGGGATTTATGAGGTTTCCAATGGGGGGATTACCGGCACTTTAGTAGATGTCCGCATCCTGTTTGCCGTCCTTTTAAAGAGCCTTACTACGGCAGTTATTTTACTACATAACCATCCGAGTGGAACTTTAAAACCAAGTGAAGCCGATAAACGCCTGACCCAAAAAATTAAAAAGGCTGGAGAGTTGTTTCATATCAAAATTTTAGACCATTTAATACTGACTCCCGATGGCGATTACTACAGTTTTGCAGATAACGGAATCCTATAAATTGAAAGCTATGATCTATCTAAATTTTACAGACTTGAGCAAGGAAGCTCAAAACCGACTTTTGGAAAATTCCAAGAAGGATGTGGAACGAAAATTTGGGAATGAAATCCGTAAATACGTTAAGGAATATTACACCAGTTTTGAAACGATGATTGAAGAAGAAGCCATACGGAATTTGTATTCTTATACTTTTGTATTCAATATTTAATTTTTAAAAATTTATCAGGAAAACACCGCTATATTGTAGTGGTGTTTTTTTGTTGGATTTGTTCTAATTCCATAAAAATCATTATCTTTAGTTTGCTGAAATTCAGCATTCAATTTTACGTAGGGTTATCCTTTTTTTTGACTTTCGCCGATAACCGTACCCATCGAAAAATAACATAACAGGAAATTATTTTCCTCAAAATGGCAATTGGATTTTGATCCAAATTGTACGAAATTTTGTTCGCCTGGGGCGAACGAAAAGGAGTAGCAAGAGGGTAACACGCGATGCGATGTTTAGGACTCTTTTTTATTTTTAAATCACTGATTTTTAGTGATTTGAAAGAATGCTAAATTCCCGACCTTCTACAATTTGCGACAAATGCCCTGTAAACGCCCATTTTTAGGGAATGATTTGCGACAAATCGGCGAATTATGGACTCATTTATCGGTATCAGGTTTAAAAAGGAAACAGCGAAACGTTTTCAGGAATTTTCAAGAACACACTTCAAATCACACACCGAGGCATTGGAAACAATGCTCGACTTTTTCTTCTATAACGAGATCTCCCCAAAAGAGAAATTAGGGCCTACTGGAAGGACCATCGAAGCGAAACTTTTAAAAAGAATCAATGCGGTAATCGCCATAATGCGGGATGTGGAAAAAACACAAACCAAACCGACTGCGGCAATGATTCAATCGCTGTTTGAAATAGAAGAACCCAAAAAGAAACCCTTGATTGTGGAAAAGAAATATGCCGAAGAACCACCTAAAGTAAGCCTGCCTGCCGGTGAGGCAGGATTTCAGGAAAAGAAAAATCATCATAACGAACACTAAATTTTTGAGCTATGTATATTACGATCACACCTCAAAAACTGGGAGGGCATTATTCACCAGGTTCAGGCGATTTTGTCGGTTACCTGGAAAAGGAAAACGAAGGCTTAGAGCCTTCTGAAATGGAGCATTTTTTTAATCAATATGATGATCAAATTTCCGCTGAAGAAGTAGTCAAAGAAATTGATGGCAACACTGCTAAACTGAAAAAGAACGAACCTAAATTCTATTCCATTACGGTCAGCCCTTCCAGATATGAGCTGAAACGATTGCAGAATAGCAGCGAAGATTTAAAAAAATATACCCGGGAACTGATGAAGGATTATGTAGCCTCCTTTAACCGTGAAATCAACGGACGACCTATTCGTATTGAGGATATTAAGTATTATGCAAAAATAGAACACCAACGCACCTTTAAGGGAACGGATCGGCAGATCAAGGAAAACCAGCCCTATGCCACTCAAATCCTTGAGCTTAAAAATGAGATTCGACAATTGAAAGTACAGAGCAGGGAAGGGGAAATTAAATCCCTACAACGAAAGATCTCCAAATTAGAAAGGGAAGCGCCCCATCAGCAGTATGGGCAGCGAATCGTTCAGGGAATGCCAAAAGCAGGAAACCAAAGTCATATTCATATCATCGTAAGCCGAAAGGATGCCTCCAATACCTTTAGCCTTTCCCCGGGAAGCAAGCATAAGGCATCGGAAGTCGAGATGCACGGGAAGAAAGTAAAACGGGGCTTTGACCGTGATAGGTTTTTCCAGCGAGCAGAAAAGACTTTTGACAAAACTTTTGGCTATCAAAGGAACTTCGCTGAGACCTACAAAGCTCGAAAGGATTTCATCAAGAATCCGAAAGTCTATTTTGCATCCCTGATGAAATTGCCCACCAATGAAAAGGCGATTGCTTTTAGAATGATGAGAGAAAGTGGTGTTCCGATGCTGCCCAGTATTCCGGTTTCTCAAGCGCAATTGGCAATGAAAGTTTTGAACCGCTTACGCCGGGGTGTGGAAGTAGCTATCAAATCAAGTTCCATAGGTATTTAATTTAATTCTAATAGTATGTTTGTAGATCATCTCTTTACCATTCTTTCCATCATAGGGCTGACCAGTGCTTTATTTTATGGTGGGTATCGACTTTCCAACTATGCATTTTGGGTAAACAACCTGTTATTGTTTGCATTGTCTTATTTTTTACAAGCTTCCAATAATTTGATTTTAGTATTGTTGAATGTGACCTGTCCGCTTTTGCTAATCCACACGGCATTGTATGTTTTCTTGCATAAAAGGGAAAACTCAAAAAAAAGTGACCATAGGTACCAAGTTGATTTTGCCACAACCAACGGAAGTTTCAAACTGGACAATATTAAACGTGGGGCATCCATCATCGGCTCTGCCGGAAGCGGAAAAACCGAAAGTGTGGTGTATGGATTCCTAAAACATTTCCGGAAAGAAGGTTTTTGTGGTATCATCCACGATTATAAGGATTTTGAACTGACGGAAATGGCGTATCCACTTTTTAAGGATGGGGATATTCCGTTTAAGGTGATTTCCTTAGATAAAATCATACATCGGGTCAATCCCATTGCACCTCGCTATTTAGAGAATGAGGAAAGTGTGAATGAGGTGTCCCGGGTACTCATCGAGAATTTATTGGAGCAACGGGAATCGGGAACAAGCGGTACAACTAAATTTTTCAATGATGCTGCGGAAGGTTTGATTGGGGGATTAATCTGGAAACTCAAAACGACCTACCCCCAATTCTGCACCCTTCCACATTTAATTGCTATTTATCAATACCTGGACACCGACAGCCTGATAAAGTTTCTGGAAACTAACACCACATCAAGGGCAATGGCAGATGCCTTTATTAGCGGCAAGGATTCGGAACGGCAAACTGCCGGGGTAAAAAGTACTCTGGCCAATGCACTGAAACGCATCAGCACGCAACGGATTTTTATGGCCTTGTCCGCAGATGAAGTGCCGCTTAATATCAATAGTGAAGAAAATCCTGAGGTAATTTCAATCGTCAATAATCCCAAATTTGAAACATCCTATTCGCCAGTGATTGCTACCGTTGTCCATACCATTACCAAACAAATGAGCGTGCGGAATTCCAAACCTTCATTTCTGTTAATGGAAGAAGCACCGACGATACGTTTACTCAATATGCACCGTATTCCGGCGACACTTCGGAGCTATAATATTTCTACGGTATATGTGATGCAGGACAAGATCCAAAACGATATGATGTATGGAGATAAAGCGAGTAAAGCGATATTAAGCAATCTTTCCTATCAGTTCTTTGGAAAGGTCAACGATCCGGACACCGCAAAATATTATGAACGCTTTTTTGAGATTATAAAAGACCCAACAAAGAGTGTGAGCCGTGGGCATAACCTTGATTTTGATACACGGATTACTACTGGTGAAAAAGAAATTCCAAAAATCAGGGCGGATGTTTTCTTTCGTTTAAAACAAGGGGAATTTATTACCTACGCAGATGGAGAAGACAAAAAAGTACAATTTAAATTAGCCAAGATTAAAAGGGGATTACCTGAAGAATCAAAGCAGTTTTCTCAGACTGATCTGGAAACTAATTTTGAGCGGATTTATGAAGAAGCGAGGTCTATATTTGAGTAGTAAATTTAATTATTGTTATGGGATTTTTGAATTCGGGACGCACTGTGTCCCGAAAATTTTTAACTTATTTACGAGGATTTAATTTACCTCAATCAAAACCTTCTATTAAAATCAAACTAGCATTATCACTCGCTTCTTTTTGAATTCTTTGGTCAATAGTTGCAAAGAGAGCATCGGTTGACTCCTCTTTATTGAGTAAGTATTGAAGCGTGTTTGGATCTATGATGTTGTGAACACCATCCGAACAAATAAACAATTTGTCTCCTTTATTGAAGGTGAGTTCGTGATAGGAAGGCACAGATTTCTTAACATCACCTTGAATAGAACGGGTAACAATATGGTTATATTTAGATAAATTTACCCTACCATTTGAATTGTCAGTTTCATAAAGCTCATTCCTTAGATTATGTGATTTGCTCTCAAAGCAAAGTTTGCCTTTTGAATAATGAAGAATTTTCACATCTCCCACCCAAAACGTCTTAGCGGTTTTTTTTGAGATTAGTATTCCGCCAAGGGTAGATCCAAGTTTTGATTGATGTTGTTCTTGGTATTGGCATAAAGCTAAGTTTGCTTTGTTTATGGCCTTATGAATGACATTTACGTTAAATTGATCGCTATTGGATAGGAAAGTAGTCAAGCTGTCAATAACCATTTCCGCAGCGATATCACCATCGTCATATCCTCCCATTCCGTCTGCAACTATATAGAGATATGAATGAGTACCAATTTTCTCAGCCAATATTCGGTCTTGATTGGTTTCTCGCTTTCCAATATGTGATATTACTTTAGATTTCATTTATTTGTCGGTACATCCAATTGAACCATCCGTTTCAGCGTATCGAAAAACGCTTGTTGAAAGGCGCTATCTTGGGTGTGCAATTTATAGAGTTCCAGTTCATTTTTTCTTTGTCTGGACAACACTTCCTGAATAATGCGACGTAAAGCAATATCGCTGTTTTGTTCGTCTGGGTTTAGTTTAACCTTTTCTTCGAAGTCTGGATGAGCTTCCACAAATTTCTGCAAACTCAGCATTTTAACGCGTTGTTCCTCTGGGGTAGCATCCCAGCCTTGAAAATAACGTTCGTTAAAAGTTTTGATGATGGCTTCCAGTTCATCTTCTTCGTTTTCTCCGTGAGCGCCACGAATACTTGGGTTCTGCGGATCGAGTTCTGAGTCACTTTCGTCCAAACCTATTTTTACTCCTATTTTATCACGCTGTTCCAATCCATAAGTCGCCAAGTCAACGGCATCCAATAATTTGTCCAAGTCGTCTTCATCGGGGTCTTTCACAATCATTTTAGGGATAAGAAACTTTAAGAACCAATATAGCATTTCCCATTCCGGATTATTGAAATCCAATAGTGCTGCTACTTGCCCGTAAATTTTAACAAACTGCCGTGCTTTGATTTTATAATCTGCCTTTTGCTTCTGGTCTAACTGCAATTCCACATCAAAACGGGCTTGGGGTTTGCTTAGAGCGGCTCCCAAGGTTTCCGTATCTGCATTTGAAAAGAATAAGTCGTTAAACAGTTCCACTTCAGACCATTCGTAAACACCTTCTTCATCCAAAATCATTTTGGCATCGTGCAACACATTTATATCTGTTGCACTACTTAACGTTGTTACTGTATAATAAGGGTCAAAAGCTTTTTTAATATCCTCTTTGTCATTGAAAAAGTCCAACACAAAAATATCTTCGGTCTTTTTTCCTAGTTTTGGAGCCGAACGGTTTAACCGAGATAAGGCTTGCACAGCCAGTACGCCTTGCAGTTTTTTATCTACATACATAGCGCAGAGTTTTGGTTGGTCAAATCCTGTAAGGTATTTATTGGCGACTACCAAAATACGGTAATCGTCCATATCAAAATAACGTGCAATCTTGTCCTGAATATAATCGGGATCAGATGACTTGGCGGTATCTAAATGCGCAGGTAGATTGTTGACAGATTCTTCGGTTAAAGAAATACCGTCTACTTCTTTTTCTCCTGAGAAAGCGCAGATGGCTCCAAATGGGTTGCCACGCTCTTCCAGCAAACGTTGAATAGCTTTAAAATACCGAACAGCAGACTCAATACTCTGCGTTACGATCATCGCTTTAGCTTTTCCTTTTAGTTTTTTCTTTTGCACAAAGTGCTTTATAAAATGATCCAGCATCACTTCAGCTTTGGTATCTATGGTTTGCTGGTCTTTTTCCACAAATGCTTTTAATTTCTTTTGGGCTTTTTTGGTGTCGAATATCGGGTTTTCTTCTGCCGATTTCGTCAAACGGTAATAGCTTTTAAATGTGGTATAATTGTTCAGTACGTCTAAAATAAAGCTTTCTTCTATGGCTTGTTTCATCGCATACAAATCGAAAGGTTCAAAACTGCCATCGTCTTGTGGCATTCCAAACTTTTCCAACGTACTGTTTTTGGGTGTTGCTGTAAAGGCTAAATAAGAAGCATTGGTTTGCATCTTTCGGGATTGCATCACCTGCGCTATTTTATCTTGAACATCTTCGGCTTCTACTTCAATTGATTCTTGTCCAATAGCCCGGTTTAGGTTGTCTGCCGTGGTGCCCGATTGTGAACTGTGTGCTTCATCAATAATCACTGCAAAACGTTTATCACTTAAATCAGAAATGCCTTCCACGATAAAAGGGAATTTTTGAATCGTAGTAATAATGATCTTTTTACCTTGTTCCAAGCTTTCTTTTAGACCACGACTGGAATAAGCAGGGGCTACAATATTTTTGACTTCCGAAAAACTGCGAATGTTTTCACGAATCTGTCGATCCAATAAACGTCTATCGGTTACGACAATAACAGAATCAAAAATAGGTTTGTCGATTGCTTTTTTACCGGCCACCTCTTCATTTTCTGGATATGCTTCTATCAACTGGTAAGCTGCCCAGGTAATAGAATTTGATTTTCCCGAACCAGCAGAATGTTGAATAAGGTAACGGAAGCCCGTTCCATTTTCGCTCACGTGTGCCATAATTTTTCGAACCACACGCATTTGATGGTATCTAGGGAAAAATAAAGTACGTTTATTTATAGGGTCTTTAGACTTTCCGTCTAAGCGCACAAAGTGTTGAATAATATTAGCTATGCTTTTTGGTTTAAATATCTCTTCCCATAAATAGGCTGTTTTATGACCAAATGGATTAGGTGGATTGCCTTTACCATTTTTATAGCCTTGATTAAAAGGTAAGAAAAATGTATCTGTGCCGTTCAGTTTAGTCGTCATAAATACTTCATCGGTATCGGCGGTCATATGTACAAGACAGCGTCCAAAATTGAGCAGAGTTTCTTTGGGATCACGCTGTTTGCGGTATTGGTTTTGACCGTGTAAGCGTGCATTTTGACCTGTCCATTGATTTTTGAGTTCAAGGGTAATTAGCGGTAAACCATTGACAAAAATTACCATATCAATTTCTTCCCGCGGATTACTTTCTGAATACGGCACTTGGCGGGTTACGCTAAATTGGTTACTTTCAAAATCTTTAGCAACTCTTGCACTGCTACTTCCTAAAGGTAATGGAAACAATAAGGTAAAATGTGCATCATCAACTCCCAAACCTTTTTTGAGTACGTGCAGCACCCCTTGTTTTTTGATAATGCGATCCAAACGTTGCAAGATTTTAAGTTTCCAATCGTTACTACGTTTGAGTTTATCGAGTTCTTCTTCCTGTGTGCTTTCTAGAAAATTCCAAAACCGCTCGGTATCTAGTGCATATTTTGAATCAAAATGAGAACGGTCTCCATTATAATACCCGTTTCTTGTTCTATATACTGCATTAGCTTCTGCAACTGAAGTGCCTTCTTCTTTAAGTGTTTCTAGTGAAACCCCTGTTAAGCATTTTTGGATTGCAGCTTCTAAAGCTTGTTCGTTGGTTTGGTTATTCATTGTAAATGGTTTTCTGAAGTTCAGGTCAAATAAACTATTTTTTAAAGTTGATCTTTAGCAGGTGTTACATAATTGAATTTGGTTAGTTGTGAATGAAGAAAGTCATCGTTCATTAACTTTAGGAAAAAGTTTTGAGATTTTTTTGTATCCAATAAAATCTGTGTACTGTCGGTAGAATACTTAAATTCAGTTCCTAATTTATCGTGATTTTTTACAAATTGAATTATTGACTCTTTAGGTAAATTAAATACAGGTGAACTAGTGGATATTTTGGATAATTTCCTAGCAAAAGGTAAATCGTCTATACGTTCGCTTAAAACTTCAATGTTTTCCAATATTTCAAGATTTTCAATGCTTGTTAAAGATGATGTGGCTTCTTTAACAATTATATCGTTGAACTCATAGTGGCGTTCTAGAATAGAAATATTATTGATGTAAACGGATTCACCTATTTTTATGACATCTACTTTAGTATCGATACGTAAAAATTCTTTTTTGATTTTATCAAATTGTGTTTGGTGATCTTTGATTAAATATATTTTACCTTGTCTAAATAGATTAATAGGCATTTGCTTCCTGTAAAGTAGGATATTGTTTGCGTGGTCACCCAAGTAAATGTAATAGCCTTCTAGGTTTTTTAATGAATCATTTTGAAAATTAAAGTAATCTGGTTGATTTGCTTGATCTGCAATATTGTCAAAATAATCAAAAATACTAGGTTTATCTTCTAAGTCATATTCATACAAAACACTTTTTCTGTCATCCGCAGCAGATAAGTTCAATAAAGCTATATCTTCATTATCAACAATTTTTTTTAACTGATTTTTATAAGCATTAATTAAATCTTGTTTGACATCTTCAATAATATTTGCCCTTTTTAATTGGTTTTCACCTTCTACGCTTAAAAGAAAATAGACATTTAAGCCTATACCTTCCATTTCATTTATCGATTTAAATTTTTCTTTTATTTGTCCAATATCCATATTATACTTTTTTAGTGAAATAAACTTTTTCCGATATTTTTAAATACTTTACTTTATCACCAATCTGAATTTTATCTTTAGTTATAAAAATGCTATTGTCTAGGGATTCATTATTCGTATCAGCTTTGTATATATGAAACCCCAATAGGGCAAAGGAGGGATTGGAATAAAATAAATTGGTTTTCATAAAAATAGCACCCAAAATTATCAAAAGAACAATAAGCAATACCAGACCTCTTATAGTAGTGAAATCAAATGCTATTAATGAAATAATGGTCATTAGTAAGGCAAAGTATTCATAGTTTATATTTTCAATTTTTTCAATTTTAACAGGTAGATCTAGATCCCCTTTTAATCCATTTAAAAATTGATAATAAAAAATCATCCCCATAACTATGAGTAAAAATGAGCCAAATGCAATAATGTTGTTAATAGTTAAAAGATTTTTAAAACCAATGAATTTACATTGATCTTCTATACATATTGGGAAATCTATAGTAACAACTATCAGCAACAAAAAGAATATCCAAAAAGACATTATAAAAAGTTTCAGCTCCCTCATATTCAACTCACTTTTATTTTTCCCAATACACAACTATCAATTAAGCTTGCCTTATATTCTTTTAATTTTACAATAGCTTGTTCTTGTTGGGTAATGGCTTGATCTATTTTTTGTGATTGCACGTCAATGTAATTGACAATTTCTTCTTGTTCTTCTTTAGGTGGGATTGGTAAATGAATATCTTTTAATTTAGATGCATAGGTGTGGATTATAATTTCCCCTTTAGCAGTTTTTGACTTTTCTGCTTTCACCAATTCGGAATTCATTACGTAGCTCAAATATTTTGAATTATTTGAAACCGGGGTAAATATAATTACGTCGCCACCAGCTACCGTTATTTCATCCGATTGAAAAGTCACACATTTTCCAATATCTTCTTTAGTTTCACCTGAACCAGTAAAAAGCAATTCATTTTTTTTAAGAAGTCTTGCTTTTTTTGCCGTTTTTATACCAATAGTACGCACCGCAGATTTTACTTCAAAATTGTACTTAGTATATATATCACCATATAGAATTGCTTTAACACCTTGTTCAGTTAAATCAGACTTAGAAAAACCGCCTCCTTTAGAGAAATAACCGAACGTTCCTAATCGCTTCACTTCCCAATTTTCAGGAATGTCTCCAATCCAATCTACCCCTGAATCTTTCTGTGGCACATTTTCATTTAAACCACGTGTTACTGCATTTTGAATTAAAGCTTGTTTACGCTCTTTAAGCAACGCAATCATTTTTTCTTTTTGCGCTACGACGGTTTCCAGTTTTCCGCAGGTTTCATCTAAAAAATTGGCGATAGCTTGTTGTTCTTGTTTTGGGGGAAAGGGTAAAACTAATTTACTAAAATCATTAAATCTAAAGTCTGTACTTCTTTCGCGTATACCTTTAGCCAATGACTCGATAAAACCTGTTTTTGCCATATTACGAAGTAAACGTGAATAAAATTCGGACATTACCTCTGTGACCCTAGGTGTTAATACTGAGTAAACAGGAGTCGATTTTCCATCAGAGTCAGATATACCAATAGAACCTGCAAAGGCGTCCATTTGATGAATAACTAAATCTCCCTTTCTTACTCCTTGATACCCGTGCTCTTTAATAGAATTTGTAAAACCGTCTATTCTACGATTAGATCGAAGTGTAACTTCACCATCGCGAAAACAAGTTACGACTTCATCTTTTTCTCTAACTGGTCTTTCATTTTTAATAAACAACCATTTTCCTTTTTCGACTTCCCAATGCTCCGGAATTTCGCCTAACCAATCTACACCGCTGTCTTTATATGCCGGGTATGTTTTCATAGGTTCACGCTGTTTAAGATATCCATAATCAAACCTTCACTTTCGGTTTCCAGTTCACGTATGTCTTTATCAATTTCATCCAGCGGGCGTAAGGGCTTGTGCTGATAGAAATACTTGTTGAAACTAATTTCATACCCAATTTTGGTCTTATCCAAATCTATCCAAGCTTCCTCCACGTGAGTTGAAACTTCTCTTAAAAAATAATCATAAATGGTTTCGTTTAAGGGAACATTTTCATAATCCCGTAAATCACTTTCACTTTCGTAAATTGTATAGGTATCTTTGTTTCCACCCGGGAAATAGCCGAAATGGTGTAGTTGTGTGGGCGTGCAATCTAAATGGGCGCAAAGGTTTTCCAGTTTTTCACCTTTTAAGATTTTGGTGGTTTTGATAACTTTTTCGGCTTCAGGATCGTAAACACTCACCGCATCCAAAATGGCTTTTTTCTGCGCGTTGCTTAATTTGATATCCAACTTTTTGAGTGCTTTGTTGACCTGTTTTGAAAAGTGGTTAAAGTCCATAAACACTTTGTCTCCAATAGCTTCATATAATTTGGTGGCAGTATCTACCAAGAATTTAGCATCTTCCCACGTTTTCTTTGCGGTAAGCTGTGTTTTCTTTTTTGAACTCAAACTGATATCATTAGCCTCACACCAGTTTAAGATTTCTGTTTTAATACTGGGCAATTCTGTATAAACCTTTTTACCAAAGGTTTTAAAAGCATACTCCATTGGTTCTTGCAATTGGCTGTGGTAGCGTAAACTTTCAATAGCTTCTAATGTAAATTGAGACCGCAAGCGCTTGGGACGTTCAATAGTCACTTTGTAATACCCAAAATCTGTATTGTTAAAAATTTTGCTTGCCAATTGGTCGTCTTCCTCTCGTTCTCTTGCTTCTGAATTCAGAAAAGTCTGCGTGATTTCCGCAATATGTTCCGAGGTAAATTCACAATTTTTTTGTCCCAGGTTTTTTCTTAGTTTTTGGTAAAGCGGCTGCGCATCGATGAGTTGTACTTTGCCTTGACGTTCTTTGGTTTTATTATTGCTAAGCAACCATATATAAGTGGTAATACCCGTATTGTAAAATAGGTTATTGGGTAGTTGCACAATGGCTTCCAGTAAATCATTTTCAATTAAATAACGTCTAATGTTGCTTTCCCCACTGCCTGCATCACCAGTAAAAAGACTACTGCCGTTGTGAACACTGGCAATTCGGCTTCCTAATGGACTTTGTTTTAGATTTTTCATTTTGGACACCATTTCCATCAAGAACAATAATTGCCCATCGCTGCTTCTCGGGATGGCTTTTTCGGTGTCTGTTTCTTGCCAATAATTGGAAAGTTGAATGGTAAAACGTGGGTCGATAATATCCTTTCCGTCTTTGATGTATTTCTGCTCACTGGCCCAACTTTTTCCGTAAGGCGGATTTGACAGCATAAAGTCGAAATTCTTTCCGGAAAATTCATCGGTAGAAAGCGTAGATCCTAATCTGATATTTTGAGGGTCATTTCCCTTAATCATCATATCACTTTTACAAATAGCATAGGTCTCGTCATTGATTTCCTTTCCAAATAAATAGACATCTCCTTTAGCTTGAATGGCACCAGCTTCATCTTTGATGAAATTCTGACTTTCCGTGAGCATTCCGCCACTGCCACAGGCGGGGTCGTAAATAGTCATTACGGGTGGGAGTTGATGCTTAACAGGTTCGAATACCAAATGCGTCATTAATTCAATTACCTCACGAGGTGTAAAGTGCTCTCCGGCTTCTTCGTTATTTTCTTCGTTGAATTTTCGTATGAGTTCCTCAAATACATAACCCATCCCCAAATTGGATAATGCGGGAAGTTTATAACCATCGGGATCTTCTTTCTCAAATGGAGTTAAGTTAATTCGTGGTGAGGTGAATTTTTCCAGCACATCGAGTAATACATCCTTGGTGGCCATATGTTTAATTTGGCGAACCAAATTAAATTTTGAAATGATTTCCTTAACATTATCGCTAAATCCTAGAATATAATCTTCAAAATTAGCCAAGAGAATGCTCTGATTATTGGAAGCAGTATCTTTTAGTAATTGAAGTGTCCATTTGCTGGTATTGTAAAATTCATAACCAGCTGCCGTTTTCAGTCCTTCAGATTCCAGCTCTGTAAAGCCTGCTTCTACCGTTTGGAACCGGACTTCGTCCATTACTTCTTTCTTCGATGGTTCGAGTAGAGCATCCAGTCGGCGCAAAACAACCATTGGTAGGATAACATCACGATATTTTCCGCGTACATATACATCGCGTAAACAATCGTCCGCAATAGACCAGATAAAAGCTATAAGTTTAGAATGCGAATTTTGAGTCATTTATTTTTCGTTTAATCCATTAACTATATTTTCAATGCATTGTAGCACTTCGTCATAGTTTAGGGATTTATGGGTTTCTATAATTTGATTAATCAGTTTACTTTCTTCCTTTTTATCGATTTCTTCGTTTAAGATTTTAAAAATAGAGTCAACTGTTTCTGTGTGTTTTTCTAATAATTCCTTACTATCCTTTCCTAAAAGAACTGCTCCTCCGGTAGTATTCTTGAATGGTTCTTGGCCATATACAGCATCATAATAATGGGTCGCAGCTCTTTCTTCGTGAATTGATAAGTAGTTTTCTAAAATAAAACCTATATCATCCGCATCTTTATTGTTGCGCTGGTGGCGATCCTTCCAAGCGATTATTTTCAAAATGAAAATACCGCTGAGAGTCGCAATTTTGATTTCGGTTTCATTGTCTATACGAACTGGTAGTGCAGCTTCATCAGCAGCTGTAAAACCTAAAACGGACATTGCTATTTCTTCGTTAGGAGGCCAAAATATTTTGTGCTCTTTTTTCATTATTTCTCCAAAAGGCACAATATCTAATTGAAATTTGCCTTTATAGATAAAGCGTTGTTTTTGATCTTTATCCTTGGTGAAATTTTCAAGCTTTACAAGCTCCTGTTCAACACTTAACCATTGTTCCCAATCGTTCACCGTAATTGCAATATCAAGATCGTAGGTTAAGCGACCGGACTGCGCATCGTGTAGTTCCATAATGATATCCCGTGCGGTGGCGCCGATTACAAAAAAAGAAATACCAGCTTCTTTGAAGTATTCTGTAAGTTCCAACAGAATAGGTTTTAATAGCGGATGCGTAAATTTCTCGCTAGATATACTGTAGTTCATTCTCTAGTATTTTTTTTGCGGTTTCGATATTTCTTCCATAGCCACTGTTTATTAAATCTGCATATACTAAAAGTGGGGGTGCGGCTTGGTTATTAGTGCTGTTATCTTTCCAAAATTTTTGTAAGATCTCAACAGTACCGGTTTCACTTGGGATTAAACGTAGTGTTTTTGCGACTTGAGAAAGTTCTAAATCTGTAAATAGGGTAAATTGCTCAGGTCTTAAGTTATCTGTATAAAGCGCTCCTCCTGGTTCACCTCCCCAAAGGATAGAACCATTTTCTGAATGTAAATCTATAGCGCGCCAGTTTTTTAGTTGTTCCTGATCTATAAAACGCATTCGTTTTCTGAGAATTCGAGGTCTAAGCGTTGCATTAAAATCGACCACCCACCGCTCTAATAATTCTCTTTTATTTTTAAGAACTCGTTTATTACTTGTTTTTAATAAGTAATTTAAGGCTTCAAGTTCAGCCATTACATTACTTACCGATCCTACGGATACATCAGCTCGCTCCGAAATTATTCTGTAAGAATCTTGAAGATTTTCTGGTTTATTTAATAAATGAAAAATAATTTTTAACCCTGTTTCTTGAAAAGCTCGTGATTGATTTGTCTTATCTTTCTTTGTATTCTTTTGACCTTCTACGAAGATCGTTAAATCTATATGCTTTATAAATGCATTGCCGGCAACATCGATATAGTTAATACCACGTCCCTTAAGTTCTTGGGTTGCCTTTTTTGAAATATATTCAGCTATTAAAATAATAGGTTTGTTACTATTATTTTTCAGTTCTTCTAATTGAGATAAGATAAATCCTTGGTTAGATGTCCTAACAGCAGATTTGCTCTCTACTATAAATTGTGTGTTATTTATAGTCAAAAGCGCATCATAATCAGCTCTATTGCTATCTACCTGAATAGAAACTTGAGTTAGTTCTTCCAGTTTAGAAGCAGCCTCATAGATGAAGTCGTTATTGTGATACATAGTTCTTTATGTTCATTATTTAATTTTGTTCAGTGACAATGAACATTCAAATATAGTGAACAAATTTAATAAATCACACTAATTCCTAAAAGAATTTGATGAAGTAAGGAGAACTAAATGGACGGCTAAGCTATTCGTGTTTAATTTAAAACGGGCCTTTATCCCTTGGCCCATTATGCGTAACCTTCCATACGCCATCTTCCTTGACTAATTTAAAAATACCGGGTTTAGGGTCGTAGGATGTTGAATATTTAACCCAAGTTACCTCACCTTCTCTTTGTTCATCCACGACCTTAAAGTTGGATTCTGAATTTTTATCTTCAGTAAACATTTCTTGTATACTGGAAAGATTTGAATATCCAGATTCTGTTGTATATTCTTTTAATGTTGCCTTATCACCGTGATAAAAACTTTCAGCGACGAGTTTGGCGGTTTCTGAAGGAGATAAATTTTGTTTTCCGGCACAAGAGAGAAATAATACTACTAACGAAAAAACTACTATTTTTTTCATAATGATGCTAATTTGGGTTATTGATAAATCTATGCGAAATCTTTAGTTTTAAGTTTCGTTCCCCGTTCTTCTCATTGAGCTCTAAAACTGCCCTTCGGTCATTGCTTATAGAAAACTTGGGTATTACATAAACCAGTTTTACAGTTTCGTTTTCTTTGACTTTTGCCGGCAAATTATAGTTGAAAACCGGTTCTTGATAAAGCCGTTGTAAAGACTTCTTCTTGCCTTTTTTTCTTGTCTCAATCGATAATTTTAGGAAGTTAAGGTCATAATCTAACGAGGATTTGTTTTCAATCTGAATCACGAAATAGAGTTCTTCTTTATCAAAAACGATATTCTTCACACGCAAAACGATCCCTTCGTTTCTTTTTTTAAGTCGGCCAATGCGTTGTTTCCGGTCAATTAGATAAGAACAAAATTTATTGTAATAATAGGTTTTGTTATCTATTGTGTCTTCACGCTTAGCAAGAGGCGTTGAATCAAGAGCAATAGGCCTTTCATTACCGATGCTTTTAGATGTAGGTATAAAATAATTCAGTCGATTCAGCTTTTTCTTATAGGTTACGATATACGAAAAAACAGTCCCGTTTTTGCCTACTACCAAAAGATTGCTTTCTTTCCCGGGTTTTGCTTGGAGCAAGCCGAAATATTGTCCTTTCTCACGATTATAGGTAAAGACAAAGTTTTCAGATCCTGTTATCCCTTGCCGGATCGGCTCTGGGAAGAACAATGCTACATTTTTTTGATCGTTCGCATAAATGGTATCCAAGCGAAAAGATGGTTGTGCTGTGGTGAGAACAGGAACAAACAGCAATAATGAGATAAAAATTAAATGTTTCATAAGAATAGATTTGAATGTTGTTTTGAGTCTACAGTTTAGGTCTAAGGATGAGCCTGTAATTGTTGAGCACGGTCACCTTTACGTTTCGGTTATTGCGCTGGAATATTTTTTTGAAGCCACTGACCTGTGGTACTCCGGTAATATTGATGTCATCTACCATATCTCCGATGACCTCGGTTGAAAGTTGAGCCCGGAAGTTGTTTTCTACATAAACCCCTTCGCTTCCGTCTTGAAGATCAAAGGCTTTTAATTTGGTTGGATGATGCTGAATATTTTCGATTTCGATCAATACCCGGTTGGGCTGAAAACTGATAAAACCGTAAATAGGTGTATTTTTTGGAATCTGTTTACTATTAATGATTGCCGATTTGATCAGGCGCATCCGTAAGCGTGAATTGGCTTTCACTACCTGATCACCATCCACCACGGCATAAATCAGGTCATCGGTAGTGCCGGAAACTGAACTATCACTTTCTTTCGGATCTGAGGCAAAGAATAATTGATGTTCCAGTCCCATTTCTTTAGCAGCAATTTTTTGTTCCGCTTTTGTTTCGGTAGAATCAATTATCCTTTCCACTTTGGCATCAGCTTCGCTATGGCCAATAGGCTCATAAACTCTTTGGGAATATTTAATCCTACCTGAGGCGTAGATACTATCCACGAGACGTTCTTTTTCAAGTTCTTGTAGACCTTCATCATAAAAGCCAAGGGAATCGATCAGTTTTTCGTCATAGATGCTGGGCGCATTGGTTTCACGTACTTCTTTTAGATCGTTGATGGCATCCAGTTTAGAATCATATTCCTTTTGGTTTTCTTCCAGTGCGGGAACCGATGTTTCTTTTAAATTAGTATCCTCATTTTCATCATCGCCCATTACCATCATAGAATAGGAGATCAGGAAAAGTACCATTACGGCGAGTACTGATGCAAAGACTATTTTATTTTTTTCAAGCTTCATATTTATTGTCTTTTAAATACACACCCGACTGCCATCGGGCAGGTTATTGGTTTTCATTACTTAATTTTTTAAGGGATTTTTCGAAATAATTCGTGATGAGCAATCCGTGTGGATTATTGGGAAAGTTTCGTTCGACGGTCATCAGGTTTCCGGTCGAAATTAATTGATAGGTGTCGATGATCGATCCCCGGTTAATCTCAAAAACAGTAACCGTTCTGAAGGTATAAGTTCCATTTTGTTCTTCGATTTGGGAATCGATGCTCCGTACTTTTTGAACCAGAGAATATTGCAACAGTCGATTATAAACACCATCTGCCTTTTTTTGGCGATATAAATTATCGACTGAGCTATTGCCCAGCCACAGTGCTTTTTCTAGGTTCTTTTCATAGTTGCTTGCATCAATATTGTAGAAATAATTATGAAACAACTGTAAATGCGCCAAAGCTTCCACTTGAAAGTTTTCTTTCTGACTAACGAGCTTTAAAGGGATGATACTGCCATCGGTGTTGATGGCAAAAGCGTTATTCAAGGCTTTTTTATTGATATTAAATACCATCCAAATGGCAAAACAGCTGGAGAGTAAGCAGCTGATCACAACGGCCAAAACAATGAACCGGTTTGTTTTAAGGACGGCGTAAATATTCTTGTAAGGTGTTTTCATCATAGTTGTTTTAGGCGGTAAATAATCGTAAAGTGAAAGAGGTGGCGCGTCGGTACAGTTTGAACTTCAGAAAAACAATAAAACCTATGGTTCCAAGCTGTACCACCGGGGCAAAAAATCCGCTTCCAGTATCGGTACCGAAAAGATTTGTCCAAAAGTTGGTATTGATCTCTGTATAAAGTGCATTAACAAAAACATTGACCAAAAAGAAGGCTGGTACCAACATATACACGGCAGCATACAGTTTAAAAAAGGTATAGGCCAGGGAACGGAACTTTTCAAATACGGCCAGGCTAATCACCAGCGGAAAAAACGCTTGCATTATACCGAGAAGGAAAAAACGTTCCGCTAAGAACAATGGATAGATAAATAAATCAAGAATCCACAAAATGACCCCTCCGATAAAGGCAAGTATCTTAAATCCATATAGTGGAGTAACCAAAGCTTCATAAAGCAATGTCATTGCATTTTTAGCAGTATCTATAAGGTTAACTTCTTCTTCGATAGGAATATCCTGCATCTGCAAGGGAAGCAAAGCAGGAGCGGTGTCCCGATATTGACTTTCAATGGAAACCAGAATACTGTCAAAAAAGCCCAATACCTGTGTGGAGAATATAACGAGGATAACCACCGCAAAATTTTTGGCAAGTTCACCCGGACTTAGTCCCCAGGTATATCCGTCTTTATTAGCCACTCCCTCATTATATTTTTTTAGAATATTAATTAGGAAGAAAAGCACCGCAAGGGTTTTCATTCCGCCAATGGTATACTGGGAAAAATCACTGTCTTGAATGGTCTGAAAAACAGTGTCCACGTATTCAAGACCAACACTTAAAATAATTACTGCATTCATCATCAATATTCTGTTTCCCTGTTATTGATTTTATCCTGCATTTTTCGAAAGGAAATAATGTCACGGTAGCGTTTAGTTTTTACCCTAATACCGGAGACCATTTCCTTCGATTCCATTTCTTTCTGCTTTAATATGGTGGCACGTTCGGCATCGCTCATTTTTAGGTAATTGCTGGATAAGATTTGATCAATAAAATCCATTGTTTCCAAAGAATTTTGAACAATGTTTTCAAACGAGGTTGTGATACGGGAAATTTCTTCCGGCTTGATATACGGGGAGTTTAAGATATCCTGCAAATCATTTTGCATTACGCTAATGAGCCGTTGATTGTTTTGCCCAATCTCTTGTACAGCCCTAAGTTGCCGTACTACACTGGAAACCTTCTCAATCCTGTCTTTTGCATCTTTCAGGAATTTCACGGACTTGATAAGTTGAGCAGTCTGCTTTCCGGATTCTACTAATTGTTTTACCAGACTTACAAAATTGGTGTTGTCATAAACGGGCATTCCCTGGGCAGTAGCACGGCCGTGCACTATAAAAGTCAGGGCTATTGCAACAATTAAAATTTTTGTCTTCATAATATTATGTTTTAGCGATGAATTCCTTGATAGCTTTTTCCATATCCTGGGTCTTTTTATAAAGGGACATTATGGCCTCATTTTCTTGTCCATCGGTGAGATAAGCGGCATATACTTCTTTGGGAACTTCCAACCTGAAAATGTTGCTTTCCTTTCCAATTTTGATGAACATTTCGGTATACTTTCTTGTGCCGGAAAGGTTGTTCTTAATGGATTTTAATTGATTGAGATCGTGGCTAGAGAGGTTGAGACGTTCTGCCAGTTCGTCGTAGCCTTTCTCGTTGTTCAGGCTATAAATGACCTGGGTGTTCTCCAATATGCTTGCAGAGGTGGAATTGTTGGGAAGTTGATTAATGGATTGCAAAATGATGCCGATTGCACCATTTTGTTTTCGGATAGCTTGGTAGTAAAATTCCACACTTTCCAGTACGTTTTCAAACTTCAGTTGCTTGGCGAACTCATCAAAAAGGATGATGCCTTTTTCAGCTCGATTTTTCCAAATCGTTCGCTGTATTGCGGATTTAATCAGCTTGAGCATTACCGAGAGGATTTCTTTATTGTCCTTGACTTCGTCCAGTTCAAAAACAATAAGGCGTTTATCCTCGATTTTGTAAGTCTGGTCTTCGCTGACTTCAAAAAGAAAACTATATATACCATCGCCGACGTATTCAGACATTACGTGCAGAAAATTAGTAATGTTGAAGTAGTCGGGATGGATTTTAAGTTGCTTTAAAAGATCTTTTTGATTACTCTCAATAAAATTGTAAAAACCATTCAGCGAGTGATTTTCAGAAACACTATGGTAATAATGACGCAGAATCTTTTTTACGGCAACCGATTGGGCCTTGGATACTTTTAAATCTGAAGCAAAGAGTTCAAATAGAAATACTGATAAATCTTCAAGGCGTTCCGGTGTCAGGTCATTCGTATCGCTGATATAAAATGGATTGATGCCCAAGTTTTTTCCACTTTCATAGCGGAGTACAGTGTATTGCTCAGGATAAAGCTTGGCAAATTTGGTATAGGAACCACCCAAATCAATAATGACCAGGCGAACTCCGCTTTCAAAATACTGGCGCAGAATGTTATTGGCCAAAAAGGATTTCCCTTCACCGGTTGGTGCAAATATGGCAAAGTTACGTGCCTTGATGCGCTTTTTGCGTTCGTCCCAGACATCTTTGAGCACCGGAGTGTTATGTTCTCGGTCATTGAATATAATTCCGGTAGGATCTGATTTGTAATTGCTATTATTGATCAACAGGCAAAGTGCGTGTTTTAAATCTGTTACATACAAATCGTTATTGGAGAAATTAGAAGAAAAACTGTAGTAGCTGTTCAGAATATAATTCTTCCGCTCTTCGCCCCTTGGGTAATAAGGAATAATATCCAGTTCCTTAAATTCCGTTTTTATTTTGGAAGCAATTCTATCAAGGCTACGGGCATCCCTACCCCAGAAAATGATGTTTAGGTGTCCACGAATAATCCGGGCATTATCATCGGCATTGATCTGATCCAGGATGTGCTGGATTTTACCAAGCACCACTTTGTTTTGCGAGCCGAAATTGGAACTTTTATTAAGCTCTTCCACTTTTTTATCAAGTAGCTTGCGCCATTTATGTTTGTCATCCAAATACAAGATTTGGTTAACGATATGGTTCTCGTTTAGCGTAAGCCCTAAACCATCAATAAACCCTTGATGAAATACAAAATCGTCAGAAGTGAATTTATCATTGGTTTTGCTAGTCTGTACACTTTCGCCAAAGCACAGTTCACTGTTGATGGCAAGGGCATCAAAATAATTTTCGCCGATGTTGAGGTTTTTCTTGTCCAGTATGATATCGGTATCAAAACCTTCATTAAAGCCATTGAAGTACTGTTGGGTTATCGCTTGAATTTCCTTTGAGTCAAGCGGAAGAAATTTCATTTTTCGACTGTTATTGATAAAGGAAACGGAATCACTTACAGCACTTATAAAATGCTGAACATTGTCATCCAATTCCTGTATTATAGTTTTTGAGACCTTGCGGAAAGGATTGACATATTTAGGATTGTTCAGCGCTTTATTTTTGGTTAGCGTAAAGAAGAGATAACAGTTATGATCAATATATTCGCGGCCTTTAAAATGATTGCTAGTGGCTTTTTCCAAAAATGTTCTATTGGAAAGCTGTTCAGCTGTATAGCGCTTTTTAAGATAGACATCCTGCTTGTGAACCACTGTACCGACAGGTAAAGATTTCAATGCTTGAAACCAGGCACCGTGCATATCTTCAAAGTCCTTTTCCGATAAGGAATAAATTTCAGGTAGTTTTCCTTTATAGCATAGCACAACATTGCCATTATTGGCAAATAGAATATTATCACGGATATCCGCAATGGGCTGGTAAGTAGAAAGATTAATCGTGTTCATAATCGAGACCGGAATTTCGTTTGTTACTGATGCTTTTGGGAAAGGTTTTCGCCAGCTGAAAAACTTGAGAATTGTTGGTGATTCGTGTCAGGACGATATATAAGACTGCATTAAGAAACAATACGCCAATGATTACTCCAAAACTGAACGAGAAAATAATAATGAGCAAAGAAGCTATGATGGATATCATCATCACAGCAAAGAGGGAGAGGGGCAGTCCAAAAATGACTGCCCTTTTTCTAATATTCTTATAGATCTCGAACTTCTTCATAACAGAATTATTAATTGCCAAATGTCGCTTGGCGACTTAGACTACGATTCCAATGAGGTACGTGAAAATGCCCACTACGGCACCGGCAATGAGGACAAAGACCAACACACGGGTAATCCCTTTTTTAAGGTCCGCATTCTCCCCAAAGAAATGACCGGCATTAAAAAGAAAGCCGATTAAGAAAATGACTCCCAGGATGATGGGGAAAATGGTTCTAATGGTATTGGATACATCATCAACGGAATCTTCAATACCACCAATTTGGGCGAAAAGAGAAGTAGATAGCAGCGAAAGAAAGCTTGTCAGGTAAATTGATTTTTTCATAACGGAACGGTTTAAATTTTTGATTCGTTTTCGTTATGAGAAAAGTAATAATTTACTTGTTTAAATATCTGTAAATCAGTTATTTGTTGATAAAATATTATTTATAATCAATTGATTTTCAATAGTGTTATTTGATATCAAATTCTATGGAATTTGAAAGGGAGGTTGTTAATAACTCGAAAAGTTGAAATGAAAAAGATACTCAAAAACGTCAGTTTTGCGATTTTGCTTCTGAATATGTGGATCATTTTTAGGCAGGAAATTGACGCTCAAAAACGAATCTTGATCGATGTTGGGCACGGCGGAAAAGATTCCGGTGCCATCGGTATAAATGGAATTAAGGAAAAAGATGTGGTATTGGATATTGCAAAGGAAATAGTAAGTCTTAACGAAAAGTCAGAAACTTATTAGGTCTTGACTCTAGTAATAAAGTAATATTTAATTAAAAAATTGATAGCTATTAGAGAATTGGGTATTGAGGTGAAAAAATGTATTCGTAAAATAGTAAGTGAAATAATATGGCATCTTAAAAGTCAGAAGGCCTTATGAATTTTTGCATTCGTTCTTGTTCTGCGTGATTATACTCTGATTGAATTCTCTTTTTTAAAAATGATTTGATTGGAATAATCTCAATCACCATTTTGGATTTTTCGACTATGTCCAGAATCCTTTCCCATCTTCTTGCGTGTAATTCACCCCAATTAACCTCACCCATTTGTACTCCTGGATTTCCTGGCCAATCTATTAGCTTGAAAAATTCTACATTGCTATTCAAATCAAGAAAGAATAGCAGTAGTTCTTCAAAATTTTGATTGAATTGCTTTCTAATTATATCAAATATTACATCAATCTTTTTACGATTTTCTTGATTATGTTTAATATATGATTTCAAGAAATTTAAAGCATTTTTAGACTGATTTACATCCAATTCGTTAAATAATACAGATGCGGAATGACCACCCAAACCAAAATAAGGTTCTGAATCTATTAGAAGTTCGATTACAGCAGATATTTCTATAACTCTATCTAAATTATCCCATATAAATCCAATTCTCAAATTATCATTCCTACGTCCAAAATCATATTTTAAATAGAACAGGTTAAAGAAATCAAACAAGAATTCAGGATAGGATACATAGAGGTTTTTAAATCCTTTCCTTTCATAGTCAAAAGTAAAACTTGTCTTACCTAATGCATATTGTTGAAAATATAGTTTACTAATTAGAGCATAATCATCATTAAGCAGATCAAAGCCGTCCGTATATGGATATTCTGAGGTTCGAATATTAATTCCTTTTTCAATTCTCTGCGATATAATATATAGAATTTCTTTAATAGCATCCTTTTTAACTAAGTTAAACTTTTTATATTCTTGAATGTAGAGATATGCGTTGGAGTCGATGCTCTTAAGAGTAGATTTTAAATTATCGTAATAATTATTATTGACGAAATCAGAAGGAAGTCGTTCAAAGAAGGTCAGTTTCCAATAAATAGAATTCTCACTACTCCAATCTTTTAATACGTTCCAGAGTTTCTTGGCATTTAGTTTTGAGCTTTTTACAATAACATTAATAGTTCGGTAAAGGCATCTAATTTTATAATCATTGTTTAAATATTCCTCTAAAAGTTGCAATCCCAAATCCTCATTTTGCAAAAAATTTTCTTCAAAAATCACCTCTAGTGATCTTTCAATTTGTGAATGATGTTTATCAATTACTGCCTGAGAATTATTTATACAATCAAAAAAAGAAGGGAAATCATTATCTGATTGAAAAGTGAAGTTCTGTTTTAAATCATCTGATTTTACTCTCTCATATTCACGCCAATCTTCAAATTCATATTCCTCTCTGTCCCTGAACCTATTCCAATCCAATTTTCTAAAATCTTTGTAGGCTTTTGTATTAAATGCAGATTCTAATTCATTAAAAATCTCTCCATCAATTCTATTTTCATTTTTTAATGATATTGATAAGTCATTTGCCGAATGAGATTCAATAAATGATTTTGGGGAAAAATTTTCTAGAACAAAAGGTATAAGAAACGACAGGTCATATTCCAATAGCCCGGGAGTTCTTTTTCTATATCCAGGGCGAAAATTATTTATTGATTTTATAACCTTGCTTCGGTAGTTGTCAAATAAAGAGAAGAGCGTTTTCCAAATTGTAGCCCTTAGTAATTCTATTTCTTTAGTTTGAGGTATAGGATAATCGTAAAAGGTAATTGTGTGTTTTCTTCCACCGTGTACTATATGAAATGAATGTTGAAGAAATGTTTCGGAAACAGCAAAAAAAGCTATACAGAAATGCTCTTTTCCTTCGGCAATTCTTGAACACATAAGTTCTATGAATTTACTTTGGCGGGCAAAGCCATATCGTTCATCACGTTCATCAAATAAAAGAGTTTCCCGAATCCTTCGAATGAATTCGGGCAGATGTTCAGGGTTCTTTCTGACATATTCAAATGCTAGTATTACTGCTGGTTCAAAAGATTCAGTTTGATGACGGAAAAATCTGGTTAGAAAATCAAGAGTTTGGTCTTTACTATGTACAAAATCGTTAGTTTCATATTCTGTAAGATAATTTGGATTATCTGGCTCCGGTAGGCTATTTATTTTCTGACTGAAATAACTCAATACATCTTCAGGTTTATAAAACCAAAATTGATCCAAGAAGTTCAAAGTTTTGTTTTTATCATCTTGAACGCTTGCCAAATATTTATCAAGTGAAGGATTTATTTTTAAAAAAACCTTATCATATCCAAAGGAATTATTGGCTGGAATTATTGTATCAGTAAACCTATGTTTGTTATCATCAAAATAGTTAAAAAGTAATTTTTCAAAAGATAGGAGACCATCTTTAATAAAAACCAAGTAGAAAAAGTATGTGGCCATTACCTGTTCAGATATCCTAATGTGGTTGTATTGCACTTCTATTAATTCTTTTTTATGTAATTCCTCTACAGCTTCATTAAATTTATAGTAGTCAATCTCAAAATTCTTTAAAATCGTTTCAATTACCTTTTTATCTTCTCTATTTATTGTGAAAAAGAATGAAATCAAAGCCAACACTTGCATCTGAATCTTATTCTGAAATATATCTAAGTCTGAAGTTACATTTTTAAAATATGTATCATATAGCTCGGTAACATCTCCCGCTAAAAATTCATATTGTTTATCGAGTGCGATTTTAGCACCCATTATTGCTAGTCTTGCATTGCCATCGGATAATTCGACAATTTTCTTCTGATATTTAGAATTCTGTATACCAAACGAATCACTTTCAAGTAATTGAACAATCTCTTCATCTGAAAATTTTGGAATGTCAACTGTTTCATTATCAAAAACAAACGATTCTTTAAGAATGTCTGTTAGGGCATAATTTCTGACAGTTAAAACCAATTTAATTTTCCCTTTTCTAACTTCTTTAAAGACACCAAAAAGTTGTTTTAGGTTTATAAGTTGTCTGTTAGCATCATCTACAAGTAAAATGTAGTCTTTATCCTGTTGTAATTGGATTTTTAAATCTTCGTAGATGTCCACATCCTTTTTAACAATAACATAGGGAGTGTATGAGGTATTCTGCTCTAAAAACTGATCAATTGATTTAAGAGCAATCTTTGTTTTTCCAACTCCTGGGGCTCCAGAAATAATTACGAGGTCTGATTCATTAATCGCATCATTTATCTGTTTTAATTCATTTTCACGATGCAGAAATATGTTATCCAGTGGTGTAGATAAATTATTCGCTTTGTTATTGTATTCTGCTATAAATCCTGAAAGTGTTTGTATTTGTCCTGTTTCTAATTTTATGTCTAAAAATTCTCTAGCGAGTAGGAGGTATTTGGAGAGTATTTCAAGAGCTAGGGTATCGATTCCAATCAATTCCAGTTTTATATGTTTGGATTGAGCATATTCCTGTGTTTTAACCTCTTGAGCAGTATTTAATCTTCCGTTAAAACAAATTATAATTCTGTCTATTTTTTTAGGGGTAACTTTGGTAATTGATTCGTCCAAACACTTATCAATATCCTCTTTCATTTTTTCTGGTAGCGATGAAGATTGTGTTGTGTGTTCAACATACCCTAATTTATTATTAGACAAACGGATAAATGAATCGGGCGTACCTTTTACAGTTTTCTCTTTCCCAAATTGGCTGCCAGTCCGTTCAATACTTGAAAATTCTCGCTCTCTTAGGACTAAGTATGTATCGCAAAGATTTTGAAATCTTGAACTATTTATTTGGTGAAGTCTATTTTCAATCTCTTGAAGTCTACCAGACATAATATTCAATATTTGAAATTAAAGATAGATCCAAGGTAATAAAAACTCTTCTACTTCCTCTTATCTTCAGCTCTTTCATCAAAAGCAATCAAATTAAAAAGTTCACGCATTCGACTTCGAACTCGGTTTCCATATCGTTCTTCAAGTTCATCAGCGTTTAGGTTTGTCGTGGCGTGAGTCTTAATTTTATGTTTGGTTTGTAAATACAGCTCATAACGTGATAGAAGCACTTCTCCCATAACATTTAAATCTTTTCCGTAAAACCTACCGGCGGGTTCTACGCCTAAATCGTCAAAACAAAAGAATTTAGTATTCCCATAATCTTCAATAGTTTTAAAACCCAAATGATTAAAGCTAAAGCTTACATTCCGGCAGGGGATCATCTCATAGGGGCGTTGGAAAGGAACTAAATGGCGAAGCAGCTTCATTAAACTGGTTTTGCCACAACCCACTGGTCCAGAGAGAAGAATTCCTTTTTCTAAATCGATATTAAATTTGTCGCAATACTCACGGTCTTTGATAAAATAAGAGCATAATTTCAAAAGTATCTTTTTATCCTCTTCATAAATCTTGAATCTTTTTCCGAAAAGTAGTTTCCCCTTTGCATTCAGGTAAATCAAGATTTTCGGAAAATCGTATATTATGTTTTTACCGTCAAATTCACCAAGCGAATATTCCACGCCACCTTCGGTTATTTTAGAGGGGTTGTCCATAGTCTTTGTTTTTAGTGGTTCGCAAGTTGTCCCGATTTTGAGACGCTTCTTTTTTGTTTGGCTTGTTTTCTATGCCAAACAATTCGGTTCTATCCATCCAATTTTTGGCTAAAGCCTGCCAATCTCTAATTGCTTTCCCATCGCTTGTTTTCCAATCGCTGGCTTCATAGTGTGCAAAGAATTTTTTTCCTTCATCAGCATTAAAACCTTTTTCAATAAAAAAATCTAAAACGGCCTGCCTGCCCTTTGGCTGTTTAGTATTGTTTACTTGTTTGTTATTGTTTATAGTAGATACCAGTGCTTGTCCACTGGTGGGATGGTACTGGTTCATTACCGGTTCACGTATGGGATGGTACTGTTCCGCAAGTTGTTCTAATTTGGGATCGTAGTGTCCCATAACTGGTTCATCACTTTTACCGATAATGGACATTTTAATTTTACTGCCTTTGTAAGGATTATTCGATGGAAAATAGGTGAGGTAATTCCACGAGTCAAGGTCAGTTATGCAACGATGATAAGTAGATTTCGAACCAATCTTGGCCGCGCGCATCAAATCTCTACGGTTCACAAAAAACTCATCAGCAAAACGGCTACTGTTCCATTCCTGAAACAGTGCCATATAGAGACTGATGTGAGTAGGATTTAGACGGTCATCAAAATAGAACGCTGAAAAAGCCGAATTCAATAGTTTAATGTAGTTCATCACTTAAGAACTTAAATCATGCTGTACACGATTTTCTTCCATCACCTTTTGGATCTCTTCCACATCATAATAAATAATGCCACCTACCTTGGTATAGGGAAGGGTACCATTAATCCGTAAATTTTGAAGTGTTCCCGGGCTTATTTGAAGTAAATCCATCACCTCTGAAGATTTAAGATACTTCTTGATTTTTCCGGAAGATTGTTTGGTTAGGAGATTTTTAATGTCATCGAGCAATTCCATTTTGAATTCTCGAAGATCGTCGGTGGTAATAATACTTGTTGGCATAATAGAACAAATTTTATGGCTTGGAACATTGTATTTGTCTGTTCCTGACCTGGTTTATAATTGTTCTATAAAGTTGAAATTGTTTTATGGAAATAGTTCCCCATATTCTTCGTAGTACGAGAAAATTTAACATTTAATAATTATTGGTAGGAAGTGTTGAAATTTGTGTGTAGGATAGAAGATAGAGAGAACAAATATTCGGTAAATTTAATGCAGGAATGGTTTTTCGTAGTAACGGTTTACTTCGAAGGTTACTTTTCATCATCTTTTCGCATCTTGGCTTCTAGTTTGCTTGCAATTTGATATAGGTATTTGGCCCTAGGATCTTTTCTGGCTTTTATTTCACCGTAAGTCTTGTAAAAATTATCGAGTTTAATGTTAAAGATATCTTCAAAAGCAGAACATAGTGTTTTAAGATCAGTAGTTCCATGATTAATGTCTCCTGCATGATAAAGCGCGTATATCATTTCTACTAAAGAAATCTTTGAGCCGGACCAAACTAATAGATTGGGTTGTCGTTCCCTGAAGTCTCCACTGCTTCCGGGTTGTATCAACTCTAACTTCTCCCGGATATAATGGATGTAACGGTAAAGTGCCTGTACTTTCGACCAAAGCATATCGTGACTGGTCGCAAATTCGGGATTTTGATAATAGTTAATGGTGGGGCTAAAGGAAAAATCCCTTCTGCCTTTCCGACTAAAGAATTCGTAGTCCAGGTAGTTATGGTTTTGTTCCATATAATTCACAAAACTATTATTAGCCGAAAAGAACTTATTTATTTTCTTGATCTCTTTTTCTAAGAATCGGATTTTATGAGATTTCCCCGCTTTTGGCAGCATCAATTCACAAGATCTTACCTCGGTGAAATAAATAAGGTAGCTCATTGGGAGCGGCTTAATATTTCTGAAAAATTCGATCTCCGATTGTATGTTGTCGAAATCCTTCTGATCGACTTGCTTTTGCAGTTTTGATAAAGTTTTAATGCATAAGCTAATGCCATTCTCCGCCTTATTCAAATCGGTTTTTCCTGATTGAATTAAGCTATCGACTCTTTCGCTGAATGTAGACATCGCCTTTTGGAACATGCTGGTAGTAAATGAAAATATATAAAACCGTT
The DNA here is from genome assembly GCF_048269745.1 of Zunongwangia sp. Classification (NCBI taxonomy): domain Bacteria; kingdom Pseudomonadati; phylum Bacteroidota; class Flavobacteriia; order Flavobacteriales; family Flavobacteriaceae; genus Zunongwangia; species Zunongwangia sp. Next base: position 582,893 of record NZ_JBLXIB010000001.1, read on the forward strand.
GTTGGGCTCTTTTCAAGTTTGGTTTTGTTTAAGAAAATTATACCAGGGACTCTTATTTGGAAATAAATTAGCTTAAATTCTATGATTTTAGATGTTATAAGTGTAAAAAATGCCAAAAATTAATAAAATTCACAAGTTTACTTCCTGAATGTATAAGTGTTTAGTGAATTTTATCTTTTATATTTGAGATATGATAAACTGGTTCTGCCAGATATTCCTTAAAAAAATACCTACTTAACAAAAATATCCCCAAATTATGTTTGAAGGTAAGTACGGCACATATTGGATTAGTGATGGTATTCTATTCGTAGATTATAAGCCTGATCTTATAGTCACCCTAAAAGTAGCCAAAAGAATTACGCGGGACCGGATGGAATTTCAGCAGGACAAGGAATATCCGATTTTTAGTAATTTAGATGGTATTATTGGGTCGCATTCAGAAGCCCGGCACTACCTTGTTCATGAAGGTTCACTGCTCATAAAAGCCCTCGCACTTTATTCTACATCTCCCATTGCTATTCGTCTTACCGAGTTCTATCTCAAAACTCTTAATCACAAAATACCAACTCAGCTATTTCAATATAAAAACAATGCTTTACGCTTTTTAGAACCCTACACCCAGTAAAATATTAATTAAAACCTACTATTATGGAACGTGAATTTAATAGGGTAAATTTACGTGGAATATACCGTATACTTACCGAAATCGCTAAAGGTAATTTTGCCTTTCAAATTAAACGCACTGATCACAAAGATGAGCTTGAAGGTCTTCATGCTTATGCCAATCAAACTTCAGAAGAACTTTATAGAAAGCGGCATCAATTTTTATGGCTAAATAGAAATACGGAAGCTATGCTTATTCGTACAGCGAACTTTCTACTGGATAAAAATTTAAAGGTGATTGATTTTAGCTATAAACATCTTGATCATGTTAAAGTAGATCCAAATACTATTTTAGGTAACACATTTTCTAAGCTACTTGTTAGGAAATTTCAGCCAACCTGGCAGAAAAATATGAAGAAGTTCATAGTGTCCAAAAAACAATCTTTTCACATGCTTCTGGAGTATCATTTTGATGAACTATTACAAATAAATTTATATACGGTTGTCTCGAGATTAACCGGAGTAAAGGAGGGAAAATATATCGTAACATCTTATCTTATGGATACCTCGAAGGATTTTTTCTCAGAATTACCAAGAGATTCCGAAATCAAAACATTTTCAAAATGGGATCAAAAATTATTTCACGAAATCCATATTTATATTGTACAGCATTTGGATGAACCCCCTAAAACTTTAGATCAATTAGCTATGCTTTTTAATACCAATGAATATAAAATTAAAACCGGTTTTAAAGAGATTTTTGGATGCACACCAATGCAATATTATAATCGGCAGCGTATCCGGCAATGCAAAATACTCATTGAAAATACAAGTCTCTCCCTAAAGGAAATTTCCATTAAGATGGGCTTTAGTTCTTATCCCCATTTTTCGAAGAGTTTTAAAAAGGAAACTCATGTAACTCCCAGGTTTTATAAAAAAATCACACGCAATTCATAAAATTTGGATGAATTTATACTGATTTGACATGTTTGCCTCCTTTTTGACTATGTATTTTTTATGATATTTACACTGTTGATGGTCAATGAATTAAAAAAAAATATGGAGTTTTGAAGGATGAAGTTGAGAAACAAAAAGGTATATGCTTTTCTTCATTCCCAGTAACACTCCCAAAATATTATTGCGCGATAATCCAGGTTTGAAGCCGATTACCTGGTTAAACGGCACTATTTATTAACCTAATAAATTATAAAATCATGAAAAAGTTAAAAGTAATTTTACCGATTTTGGCAATCATTTTTGCCATAGGATTGACCTTTGCAACTGTTAGTCCAAAGACTGATCTAAATGTTCAGGCAAATGATTACATTCAGGTAGGGGGCTCCTGGGTTGCTATTCCCGAACAGACCTGTGAAGAAGGTGAGTTTACCTGTCGTGTACAGGATGGGGATAATGGGCCTTACGAGGTTTATGACGAGATGAATGATGACGAGCCAAAAAGTAGTGCATCGCCAGACCCCAATCCTATAGAACTGTAAAAGGTCTTTAATTAAAGAAGAATAGGGCATACCTGAATTAAGGTATGCCTTTTTTTATTTTAATTCATTTGATGATATGCTTCAGGAAGAATAATGAATTGCTGATAATTTTCCTGAGTTAAATATTCTTTAGCAGCTGTGTTCACATCTTCCACATTAATAAAATGCTCCATTAAAGTTCCATATCGTAGTATATTATTGAAATATTGTTTTTTATCTTTAGTGCTTAACATAAGGTATTCCGACCAAAAATCAACATATCCGAATCTGTCAAAATATTTTTCATAGCGATTAAGCTCAGTTTTCATTTCTAATTCTAACCATTGTTTATTAATACCTTGTTGTTTTAATTTTTGAAATTCTTCTAGGGCATACTTAATCATTTTAGTTTCATTTCCCAGTTCGCTGTCAAATTGAATTTTAAAAGCATATAAATTATTCTCTTTATCTAACCATTGCCCACCGCCAAGGGGTGCATAGCATCCTTCACGAAGTCGATCGTAAATACGCTCATATAATGCCTGAGATATTATGTTGATCAAGGCTTTATTCTTTGTAGTATTTTTGATCTTCACTGGGAAATATAATTTTACATAAGCCTGATTTATATTCTTCTCGTATAAGGTTTCCTTCATTTTTTTGAATGGGAAAGCGGCACCTTTTCTTTTTTTATTTTGATTTATAGTGCTAGCCGGGATAACGGATAATTTTTGATTAAGTATGGGGGTGATCGTATCCACCTTAAAATCCCCGGTAATGATAAAAGTAAAATCTGTAAGGTTTTTTGTCCAGGTATTAGCGGCTTCCATAAGGGTGCTTTTATCAATTACTGTAAGATCTTTTAATTGCATTTTTGGGATGTTGGGAAACCATTTAGTTTCAATAGCCTGGTCTATAAAATATGTTGATCCCCTTATCCCAAATCCTTTAAGGTTTTTTGCCGTTGAGGACTTCCATGATTTTATATCTGAGTCTACAAAATTGGGCTGAGTATTTTGAAGAACTATCAAACTTAATAATTCACTAAAATTTTTAGAATTACTTGTGGCAGAAATAATTTGCCAGTCTTTATCTGCCCTATAGTGAAGACTGATTCCTTTGGAATCCTTGAATTTTTCTAATTGAAACCTGGAATAAGGACCTGCACCACTAAAGTTCAACATATCAATAAAAGCCATATTAGAAAGATAATTTTTGCGCTGAAGGGAAGAAGCATCATTGATCTTAAACGCTGTGATATTAATTTGATCTTTAAATGCTGCTGAGGCGGGGTTGGTCGGTTTTAAGATAAGATGTAATCCCTTATTTAACGTCATTCTGGCAACCCCCAGAATGTCCTTTTTAACCTGAACCTTTCTATCGCTGGAAACACTATCTAAGGGATAAAATTTGGATAATGAATTTATTGTTGCGGGAGCAGGGGGGAGTATAGGGATACTCATGGTATCAATTGTTGAGATCAGATGCTTCAGGACATTAAAATTAGGTTTTTGAGCCTTGGGATGCCTGAAAAATAGAAAATCGGTATTTTCAGTAAACTTTGCATATGTGCTTACAAATTTTTGAATGTCTTCAAGACTTGTTTTTTTTATCATCTGCGATAGTAGTTGAGATTCTATGACAGAATTCGGTGCGAGTGTGCCATTCACAAAATGATTAAGATATTTCATGATCAATTCCTGTGAGGATCTATCGCTCCTATTGGTGTATTTCTTCAGCAATTGCGCTTTGATCTTTTGGAATTCATTTTCTGAAAAACCAGTATTAAACCGTTTCCAAAATAGTAATGAAGATTTGATTTTTTCCTCTATTGTATTTTGGTCACCTTGTTCAAAATCAATCATCATTTTTGAGGATGCGATCTGCCCTGCAGCAATACGGTTACGTAAATAATTTACTGAAAGATCGGCATACGGGAGCGCATACTGATTTTTCAGTGCTTCCTGCTTCGCCTGCACGAGCCGCCAATAAAATTCCTGTTGGATCATGAGTTGATAATCCTCTTTGCTCGTTATTTGATCAATAAAATTAGGTTGGTTAAAGAGGATTGCCAATTGTAGGCCAGGGGAGATGGTATCTATCGTAGCAGCAAAGCGATTTTTACCGGAAAGCCTAGCCTTTTGCCTTCTAACCCAATCTTGTGGGTTTTTCGTCTTTTTGGAAGGTTTTAAGTTGGAAAACAGGTCTTTTATCCTCGATTCTATTTTTTCCGGATCAATATCACCCACAATAATAGCAGCTTCTAATTCCGGTTGGTACCAATCATTGTGAAAGCGGATAAAAGCCTGTTTATTGAGATTTTTAGTACTTTGTTTTATTTTATCTAAATCCTGTTCCTTATAGCCTGTCCCTTCTGTGATAAGACTTTTAATTTTATCAGACTTCCATTCTCGATAGGGATTGTTTACTCTCATTTCTCCTAATACGGCTCCCTGCTCGGTTTTTAGGGAGTTTTGATCAAATTTCAGGTCTTGAGCCCAATCCCGTAAGAGTTGCAATCCATTGGCAAGCGCTATGGTATCATCAGAGGCTAATCCAACATTGTAATAGGTATACGTATATCGTGTCCCCGCATGGGCTTTTCGCCCCACTTTTCTAAAATACTCCTTAACCTTAGGGAAATGTGTAGTCTCCTTAAATACGAGGTGCTCCATAAGATGTGCATAGCCTAATTGATCATTCTCTTCATGAAACATGCCTGCTTTGGTGACCAGGTACATTTCAACCTGATTTTTTTCGGTATCATTTTTCCTGATGTAATAGGTAAAGCCATTGTCAAGTTTACCATAATGAACAAGGCTATCCAGGGATAGTTGGTTATCTTGATACGTTGTTTTTGTTTGCCCTGTCAATCCGTATGAAATTAAAAATAGGAGTATTGTCGAGTATGACATTTTAAATGTAAAATCCATAATGTTTGATTTAATACCCTTCATTTTGACTTAGGTTAGGATTTTTTCTTCTTTCTTCTGAAGGAATGGGATATAGGAAATCTGTAGTCTCCCAAAGCGGTTTTATATCAGACAACGTAACACCGGCGTTATCGGTTCTTTGTAGGTCAAACCATCGGTGTCCCCACTCTGCAAAAAGTTCTTTCCTGCGTTCTTCCATGATCAGGTCCAAGAGCTCCTCCTGGGATATATTTGGTTTGGTTTCAGATACAGGGGAAAGCCCTGCTCTTTGCTGGATCATAGCAATGTCTTTAATGGCTTCAGTTAAATTGCCTGTTTGCGCATATGCTTCTGCTCTTATCAGGTATTGTTCTGCAAAACGTAAGACCATTGAATATTCTTCAATCGGAAATTCACTACTGTTCCATATTTTGTATTTATAGGCAAAAAAAGCATCTTCACCTTCATGATAACCTATCCAGTTTTGAAACCTTAAATCCTCTCCTTCAAAAGTTGTTGCAAAAGATGGTCTTAATTTTATACTGGCCAGGAATGAAAATACGGGATGAATAATAAATAAGCTTCCTTCGTTGGTCTGCGTTAATCCTCCACCGCCTCCAATAGGTGATATTTGCCATATAGCTTCCCTACTGTTAGCTAGGAAAACGTCGTTTATGTTATTGAGTAATTCGTAAGTTGATGACGCATCAATAACCATAGCGCTTAGGTCTATGGCTTTTTCCCAATCTTGCAGGAACAAATGAACACGTGCGGAAAGTGCTATTGCTGCATATTTGTTAACCTGTGTTCGCTCACCAGTGGTATATTCAGATGGTAGCAGAGCCATAGCGACTTCAAGGTCATTAACGATTTGCAGGTAGATATCATTTTTGGACATACGGGAAGCCAGTTGGTTCTCCTTATAATTTGTAGTAAGTATTAATGGCAGGTCTCCATAAAGATTTACTAGATAGAAATACGTAAAAGCTCTTATAAATCGAGCTTCCCCCTCTAGTTGATCACTCAATTCAGCAGAAATATTGGAAGAGTTTCCAAGTCCCTCCAGCATGGCATTGGTCATATAGATTATAGAATAGGCACTGGACCATATCGCAAGGTTACTTTCATTATCTGCTAACAGTTCATTATTTTCAAACTGCATACGCGTAAGCACATTCGGATTGATATTTTGTATGTTATCTGCCGATAATCCGGATAAAACGGTAATACTGCTCCTGGATCCACTAGAAAATTCCGCAAGGAATAATTGGTTATATATACCGGTCATGGCGCTTCTTGCCGTGGCATCACTGTTAAATACCTCTTCGCTAACAAGTTTATTATTAGGAGGAGCTACCTCTACAAATTCTTCGCAGGCGCAAAGGTTTAGCAGGCCTATTATTAGGAATCCCTTTAAGATATATGTGTTGATTTTCATTGTATTTTTATTTAAAAGTTAATTTCCAGCCCCCCAGTGATCGATCTTAAATTTCCAATCCCCGAATTTGGTATTTCAGGATCTAAACCTGTAAAATCAGTTAAAGTCCATAGGTTTTGCCCATGCATAAAAAGGCGACAATTTTTAATGGAAATTTGTTTGAGTAAATTTTTGGGGATCTTGTAGCTAAGGGATAATGTTTTTAAACGAAGAAAAGAAGCATCCTCAAAAGGAAAACCGGTATTGATTACATAATTATAGGCCTGGCTTGCCTGGGAAGACTGAGAAATTTTCTGGTATTTACTATCTCCTTCCAAAGCAGATAATACGTCCACAGAACTATTACTGGGTCTTCCTGCGGAAAATAGGGTTTGCCTTCCTTCTTGTTTTACAAATTGCCATAAGAACTGGAGAGAAAAGTTTTTAAATGAAAAGCTATTATTAATCCCTCCATAAAATTGCCGGTTTTGATCCTTGATGATTAATCGGTCTTGATAATCCAAACTTCCATCCTCATTAACATCTTTTACGGTATAAAATCCGGTTTCTGGATCCAGGCCTGTATATTCGTAAAGAAGCGAAATATTCAAAGGATAGCCTATCCTATACGTATTGGCATAAGATGATTGTTCAATATCTGGATAACTTATCAGTTCATTTTTAGGGAAGCTTATATTGAAGGAAGTTTGCCATCTAAAATTGGTAGTTTCAAGATTTTGACTTGTAAGTTCTACTTCCCAGCCCCTGTTTTCTACGGTCGCCGGTAAATTTGCCTGTACGGTGGTAAATCCTGTAATGGCCGGTAGCGGGTATCCTACCAGTTGGTTAGATGATCGATTTTGATAATAGCTCAGGCTGGTATGTAGCTTGTTTTCTATAAAGCCTAGTTCTAAGCCTATTTCTAATTTTTTATTGACTTCCCAGGAATAATTTGGATTGGCCAGCCCTGTAGGATAAAGTCCTCCCGGTCCCGTAGTGGCTTCATAGGCATCTAAATATCCGTAATCGCCTATTTGATCATTCCCAGTAGTTCCGTAACTCCCTCTTAACTTTCCAAAGCTTAAAAGCGGAAGACCGTTTTTAATAACCGGTTCTTCAGTAAAAATCCAGGCTAAACCAATGGCTCCAAAATTGGCAAACCGGTTACTCGGGCCAAATCTGGAAGATCCGTCCCGTCTTCCTGTTAAATTAAGGAAGTATTTTTTATCCCAATTAACACCAAGCCTTGAAAATATAGCACTATAGCGATAATCGTTATTTTCTGTTCTTGCGTTTACAATACTTTCTGCTGCGGCAAGATTTCCTATTAAGGCTTCAGATGCATAGCCTCTACCCTGAAAGTTCTCCAGATGATCTTTATTCTCCTGGAAAGTAGTTCCCAGTAAAGCTTCGATATTTAATTGGTTGATATTGGTATTATAGATAAGTTGCGGTTCGATAATCCATGATGTTCGATTGGTTTTATAATGTGATGAACTATGAATGTTTTCATCGGCAGGGTTGTAAGAACGTTTAGGCTGCTTTCGTAACTCAGTGGCATCATAATAGGTATACCCCATATTGGCTTTTAACTGTAATCCCTGAACCACTTCGTAGGACAAGCTAATATTGGAAATCAAATTATTGGTTTGTGTATTACTTTCATTAAAATACCCCTTAAGAGGATTATCTAAATTTGCCCTTTCCCATTGCTCCCAAGCTAAGGAGCCATCTTCATTAAAAATCTCTGGCGCATTAGGGGGCAAGATTGCCGTTGTGGAATTAAAACCTACATTCCCAACCATTTTATTGGTATCCACCCCATAATTTAATGATAAATTCAGGTTGAATTTTTGATTTTCTGATCGGTGATTCAGGTTTAGATTGCCTGTGATCTTATGATAGTTATAGTCTCCCGGATAGATGGTGCCCTGGGAGAAATAGGAGGTACCAAACCTAAAAGAGGTGGTGTTATTTCCGCCAGAAAAGTTAAGGTTGGCATTGGTGGTTTCAGCAGTGCCACCAAATAAAAAATCCTGCCAATCGGTATACCTGTCCTGATCCCAGACTAGCAAATCATAGGCATTACGTTCGGTTGGTTCAACCCCATCATTTTCGAAAGCCTGTTTTCTTACGGCGAGGTATTGCTGGGTGTTTAATAAATCATACCGCTGGGGTGCTGTAGTAACACCATGATACAGTCTCACATCTAAACCGCTGCCCTGGTTATACCCGATTTTTGTGGTGATAAGGATTACCCCATTGGCCCCTCGTGATCCGTAAATGGCCGTGGCATCGGCATCTTTTAAGATTTCTATACTTTTAATATTGTTAATGTCAAGATTATTAAGGGGATCGATCCCGGTGCTTGACATTAACGAACTACTTTCTATGGGAGTAGGATTAACCGGAACACCGTCAATGATGTATAACGGGTAATTCCCGTCTTCCCGTAAACTGTTTGTTCCGCGAATTCGGATAGTGGCAGCCATTCCCGGGTGGCTACCCCCGGGGGTAATCTCTACACCGGCCATTCTGCCCTGCAAGGCTTGTAGCGGACTAATGACCGGCTGGTTTTCGATTTCCTCGGCCGTAACCCTTGCAATATTTCCTGTGCTTTCCCTTCGGGTGGTATTATAATAGCCGGCATTGATTTGCACTTCGCCCAGGGCGGCGATATTTTCTTCGAGTTGGATGTTGATTACCTCTCGCCCGTCTATGGGTACTTCCCGGGTTTTATAGCCGATATAAGAAAAAACCAAAGTAGCGTTGGCGGGAGCGGTAATCCGATATTCCCCGTCTAAGTTCGTGACCACACCCCGTTTGGTATCTTCTAAAATAATGCTCACGCCCTGGATGGGAAGGCCATTTTGATCTGTTACGGTCCCGGTAATTACTTGTTGTTGCAAGAGCAGGGGAGTAGTGACTGCCGCATGTGCAGCTTTGGGCGGGCATAAGAGTGTCCCACCTATAATTATTAGCGCCACCAATATATGGCGCGAGTAATTATTTTTCATAATTTTACGTGTGATTTAAATGAAACAATGTTTTATTTAAGCTTAAGCCTTCCCCGGCCAGACGCCAATCTCACGGGGAAGAGCTTAGAGCTTAATTCAAATTATCCCTATCCTGATAAAGGAGCAGGGGGCATGACGGCTCCCTATAGCCGAAATTGCAAGAGTAACAATGTTCCCAAAGCCCTTGGCTTTTCCCAACCCACGCTGTAAGAAATAGAGTAACAGCACCCACGGGATGATATAAATTTTAGCCTGTCCCGCAACAAGCTTACCATTAGACATAAGATTAGATCACCAAAACAAATTATTTTGGGTTTGCGGAACTTAAAAAATTGTAGCAAATCACTTTGAAGATTATGAAGAGAGATAACCTATTTTGCGAAAACAAAAAAGGGCGTGGCTCAACTTACCGAATAGAGGTACTGGTATACCTTGGAACAATAAGTTATAAGCTCACGCCCCCGGGGCCGTGAGCATTTCACCTATCATCTCGTTCCTTAAAAAATTACCAGTTTTCTATTCGAGATTCAAAGCGAATGCTTCTAATATTTTTTACTTAAAGAAGTTTCGCAAATATATAAATATCAATCAAATATAATAATTATTTAATACATACTTATAGATATGTGAATAAAATTTATATTTTAACGTAGTTCCTATATTATTAGGACATCTATGGAAATTGAAATTATTATTTCAGAATTGGATTTTTACTTAATTGAAAAAGTTAGGGAATTACGAATAAAATCAAAACCTTACCTTGATCAGGTAACACTAGCTCAAAGGATTGGTGTTTCAGAAGGTTATATAGGTCGAATCGAAAATCCAAAAATTCAGTCAAAATATAATATCAGGATGCTTCATAGAGTTTCCAAAGCTCTGGGTTTAAATTCTTATGATTTGTTGTTTCCCCCAAAATTACTTTCAAACGATTTGGTTAAAATTAGATTGAAGCTTAAAATACAAACAAAAAGAAAACATGAAATAGATGATGCAGGAAATGTTGTGAAAAGATTTGATATTCTCTCTGTTAAACCTTTAAGTGAGAATGAACAAAAAAGATGGAATGCCAAAGACAAGAAAAATAAATTAGACTACTTAAGGATACTATAATTCATTCTTATTTATAAGAATATAAATCCAATTTTTTACCACTTACAAAACTTACCTTATTTACAATTTTATTGCTCTTAGGGTCATATTCCACTTCTACAAAGAATTTTTCTAAAGCATATAAAGCAAATCTTGCTTTTGATTCGAGCCTATAAGTTATAAATTCACCCTGATTGAATAGGGTGCGATATTGCTCTTGCTCTGGTAATAATTTGAATTCGTAGAGGGTCATAACGTTTTTTAAATAGGGGGAATTATCTTTTAGCCATTTGTTTTGCCCAATTTACCTTTATAACTAGTTCAAACGAGGATAAAATAATATTTACTATTTTGGCATTTACGGTTTCCCGTAATTTCCTTTGAATAAATATGGTTAGCTTTATAAAATTGAGTTTATGCCGGGATACTTTTTTATCAAATGGATATTTTAGGCGGGATATAACGAGTTACAAGCAAGCCTTTTTTGAATTTTGACCTTTCAATTTAATACTTAAGCCATTTTATTTTAACAATTGTCAGGTATATACTACTTTTAGGTTGAATAAAGTTGAAAATAAATTGATGGGTATATTATTAAAACAATTAAGAGTTCATGGTTTTAGAGGATTAGATAATTTAGAGGTTGATTTCGATCCCACAACCGTTCTTGTAGGAACTAATAATGCCGGCAAAACTACTCTCTTAAAATCCCTCCAACTTGCGTTATCAAATTCTTTACAAATAACAGATGACGATTTTTTCTTTTCAGAAGAAATTAATAGAGATAAAATAATTATTGATGTTCTATTTATTCCCGTAGATGAGGATAAAAAACAAATTCCAGAATTTGAAGATCTATGGTCATCAGTGTTTACCGAAAACAGAATTGCAATAGATTCAAGTGGTAATCAAATACTTTCTTTCAGAACTATAATTGAAGAAAATTTAATAAGAAAATCATACACTAAAAAACAATATTTAATTGATGAGTGGCCCGATTTTGAAGACGCTCCAAATAGTTTTTGGTACCAACAAGATTATCAAAATTCATTGAATTTTTATTTCGATGAGATTCCATTTTTTTATTTAGATGCTAACAGAGATATACTAGAAGATTTAAAATCCAAAAATTCGTTTCTTGGTAAAATATTATCATCTATTAATTATAATGATGCAGATAAAAAACTTATAGAGGATCTTATAAAAAACTTAAATAAGGAAACAATAGAAAGAAGTGACGTTTTAACGAATATTCATACTGTCTTGGAGGAACTGGATACAGCAATGGACAATCCAAATAATTCAGTTGACATCACGCCATTTACGAAAAAAATTAGGGATTTAAACAAGGGGGTTAAAATTAATTATTCCCAATTTTCCATGGAATATCATGGGATGGGAACAAGAAGTTGGTCCTCCCTTTTAATTTTAAAGGCGTTCATTCTGCAAAACATGAAATTAGCTAATGAGAGTCAAGTCGCCTATTATCCAATTATTGCAATTGAAGAACCTGAATCACATTTACATCCAAACGCTCAAAAAAAATTATATTCTCAAATTAATAATATTATTGGGCAGAAAATAGTAGCCACTCATTCAAGCTATATTGCAGGTAGTTCGCGGCTTAAGGAAATTAGAAGTATAAATAAAACCAACCTGAAAACGACGATAGGAAAATTAGAAGAATCATCGTATACCGCTGAAGATATTCGAAAAATAAACAGACAGGTAATTAATACCAGGGGAGAATTATTCTTTTCGAAATTAGTAATTCTATTTGAGGGAGAAACTGAGGAACAAGCATTACCTATAACTATTGAGAAGCATTTTCAAAAAAGTTCAATAGAATTGGGAGTTGATTTTATTGGAGTTGGTGGTTCCGGTAATTATCTGCCATTTATTAGGTTTTTTGAAACTTTTAATATTCCATATCTTATTTTGAGCGACAATGAAGCTGAGGCGCGAGATTCAGTCGAAAAACAAATAGATAAATCAAAACATCAAGATCTAAACAAGGTAGTATTTTTAGAAGATGGTAATGATTTTGAAAAAGAACTTTGTGAAAACGGATATATCGAGGAAGTGAAAAATGCATATTCCATTCTAAAATTGTCGGAATGTTATAATGATCAACATAGGGATGCAAAAAGAGCTGAATTAGCTCAAATACCAGATGAAGATTATTATGACCTTATCGTAAATTTAAAAACGCAATTCGCACCGATTATAGCGTACGAATTAAATAAGTCCGAAAAGGGCTTACCAGAAAAAATGATAGAGTTATTTGATAAAGTTGACCATATTTTAAATCCATCTACTGATGAATAGAATAAAATTATCGCCAATACAAAAAGATGTAGTAAAATTAGATCAGGGTTCCTATTTAATTTTGGCTAGTGCCGGTAGTGGTAAGACAAGGGTTCTAACCGAGAGGATAAAGAGATTATCTGAATCTCAAGATGGAAAAATTTTGGCTATAACTTTTACAAATAAAGCTGGTGCAGAAATAAAAGAACGATTAGGTGCAGCGGAAAAAATTAAGAAAAATGTATTTGTCGGAACTTTTCATAGTTTTTGCCAATCAATTCTCGAATTGCGATTTAAACATTTAGGCTATAATAAAATGCCCCATATATTCGAAGATGATTCGGACCGACTTGATTTGATAAAACAAGCGATAGAATCAGTACCATTTTTCTTAGAAATTTACAATGATTTAGAACCAAAACAGAAGAATCAGTATACCTACAATGCATTACAATTTATTTCTACTGTAAAGAGAGAACTTTATTCTGCTGACGAATTAGCCGAAGAATCCGGCAATATGGAATATCAGTTTCTGTTTGAAACTTACCAAGACATATTAAAATCAAATAACGCTATTGATTTTGATGACATTATTAGACTTGTATATGAACTTTTTACCAATAACGAACCGATTGCAAACCTTTACAGAAAAGCATATTCATATGTTTGCATTGATGAATGTCAGGATTTAAATAAGCTTCAATATTTTCTACTTAAGGCCCTATGTGGTACTAAAATTAAAAATGTTATGATGGTTGGAGATCCAAATCAATCTATTTATGGATTTAATGGCTCCGCATCCTCATTTATGCAAGAGGATTTCGTAAATGATTTTCACGCTCGAAAAATTAAACTCTATGAAAATTATAGGAGTTCTAAGTCCATAATTGAAGCTTCAAATATTCTAATGGATTTAAAGGTCGAAGCTATAAACTATGTAATAGATGGAATTTTTGAAATTAAAGCAACAGATTCAGAGCTTGAAGAAGCTAATTATGTAATAGATAAGATTAAAGAATTAATAAATTTAGAATCTCATGAAGATATTGAGGGAGAAATAACTTTTGAGAAAATCTCAATTTTAGCTAGGAATAAATTCGTATTTAAATATATAGAGGAGCAACTTGTAAAAGAGGGAATTCCTTATTATTTCAAATCTGGAAATGCTGGAATTAAGTTTAGCTCACGAGAAATGAAGATTTTCGATTTATTTTTTAGAATTAAAATTAATCCTTTAGATAAATTACATTTAAACAGATTAGAAAAGTTATTAGGTATTAGCAATATTTATGATATAGATAATCTTGAAAATTCAAAGTTCCCTATATCAAGGCAAATCTCCCAAATAATTAACGATAGCACTATAGATAATCTTCATTTAAAGATTAATGAATTAAATAATCTATTCCGAGTTTCAGACATTGAGGATAATGAGAAAAAACTTGCATTAGATGAATTAGAGGAATTTTCTAACCAATTTATCCGATATAAAAAGCAAAATTTAAAGCCTACTTTGGAAGGTTTTAAATCAGCTATAGCATTAGGTTTAACCAAAAATAACAATAATAATAACAACGGGGTTTGTCTTAGTACTGTTCACACAATGAAAGGTCAAGAAAGTGAAATTGTATTTTTAATTGGTATGGATGATGGAACCTTTCCTGATTTTAGAGCAATAAATAAAGGCAAGGAGGAATTACAGCAAGAAAAAAATAATACTTACGTTGCCTTCACCAGAGCTAAGAGATTCTTATATGTAACCTATCCTAAAAATAGATTAATGCCATGGGGTGACTATAAATCAAGATCTATTTCTAGATTTCTAAAACCATTGATTTAAAGAAAGCGAATAAGGGCTGTTTATATCATGAGGCGATAGCTCCTTTAACATTATCTAATTACTAAGACCAAACCACATAATTTCGGTAAAGTGGACTTGCAATAAAAAACAGGACTTTAAGTTGAGTGACTATGCTGCTAGTTTTTGATTATAGATATCTATTTCAAATTCTTTAATGGTTCTGTTGCCTAAATAAGAATGTCTTCTTCTGGTATTGTACCAGGTTTCTATCCACTGAAAGATAGGTAACTCTGCCTGTGATCTAAGCTTGTACTTATGCCAATATACCCACTCTACTTTTAGAGATTTAAAAAAGGATTCCGCCACGGCATTGCAGTTTCCTTTCCGACTCATAGATTGTTTTACCAGGCCATTATAGCTTTTAAGTAGATTAGTAAATCTTTGGCTGGCATACTGAATACCTTGGTCTGAATGGAATATCAAAGGTTGTGAGTGTAGTATTTTTAATAGCCATCTGCCAAGCTTTTATAACAGTATCTTCGGTATTTAGGGTATCACTTAAAGCCCATCCTATAACTTTTCTGTTAAATAGATCAATGATCACTGTTAGGTAGCTCCAGCCTTCTTTAGTCTGAACATACGTGATGTCGCTTACCCATACTTGATTAGCTCTGGCTACATTAAAGCATTGGTTCAACAAGTTTGGTGCTGTGGGGTATTTATGATTACTATTAGTGGTCGTCTTAAACTTACGTTTCCTCTTTGCGTATAAATAGTTTGCCTTCATTATGCGAGCTATCCGTGGCTTTGACACCTTAAAACCTAAAGCTTCCAGTTCCGCTTTTATTCTAGGAGCTCCATAGCTCTAGTAACTATCCTCAAATATATCTTTGATTAGTGAAGAGAGCTTCTGATTTTCTTTCCAGAGGGTGCTGGGGCCAGATTTCAACCAGTGGTAATAACCGCTTTTACTCACAGCTAACATAGCGCACATCTTCTCAACAGGAAATTTCATAAGGTGCTGTTTTATGAACCGGTATTTTTGCTGTCGCTCTTGGAGAACCTGCCAGCCGGCAGGCTGGGATGCAAATCGCCTTTTTTAAGATATCCCGTTCCATTTCAGTATCCTTTAGCTGTTTTTTCAAAAGGGCGATCTCCTTTTGTTCATCGGTCATCTTGGGATTCCCCCGACCGGGAAAACTGTTCTTCCCATAGTCCTTTTGTTCTTTACGCCAACGGTAAAGTACTGCGGGTAATATATCCAAGTCCTCACAGACCTGTGCCACACTACCTTTGGCGTAGCTTAATTCTACTGCTTTTTGTTTAAATGCTAAGGTGTAATGTTTTGGTTTTCGTTTCATCTTGGTAAAGATAATAACCAGCAAATTTTAACTCAACTTACCGTCCAGGCTAATATAGTAAGTCCAATAATCAGGAAATCCAGATTTTGGGAACAGAGTTCGATTTAAAAGAATCTCTTTTTATTTCCTATAATTATTACAGGGGTAGTACTTTAAACAAATTAAAAAGCGTGAAATATGTAAGTTTCTTCTAGCTTTTTGTAATTCTACAAATCGCTATTATCAATACCTTTAGCTTTAATAATGAATATTCCTATTATGGCAAAAGAAAATAAAAATACAACTAGAAAAACAGATAAGACAAAACCGCTATTAAGCTTAAAAGAAAAACGCAAGGCAAAAGCAGCAAAGCGCGAAGAGAATAAAAACAATCGCGGAAGAGCCTTATAAAATGAAATTAGCCTATATAGGAACATATCCACCACGAGAATGTGGCATTGGCACTTTTACTCAAAATTTAACTAAATCGATGCTGGATATCGATGACAAAGGTTTGCATCGTAATGAGATATTAGTGGTAGCGATGAATGATGGTAATCAAAAATATGACTATCCTCTAGAAGTAAAGCTACAAATTAGCCAAGAACAACAAACCGATTATCTGGAAGCTGCAAATTTTATAAATCTAAGCGGGGCAGATATTTGTATTCTTGAACATGAATTTGGAATTTATGGTGGACTTGGTGGTATTTATATACTTCCTCTTTTACATCGTTTGGAAATCCCGTGTATAGTAACGCTACACACTATTCTTGATTCACCTTCTTATAATGAGAAGGCTATTCTTAAAGAAATCTGCAAGATGGCGGATAAGATTGTGGTGATGAGTCATAAAGCCATTTCTTTTCTAACCACTATTTATGATATTCCTCAAGCTAAAATTGTATTAATAGAGCATGGTGTCCCCGATATTCATTTTAATCGCCTGGCCGCCAAAACTGAATTTAAATTCACTAAAAAAAAGCTAATACTTACTTTTGGTTTTATAGGACGTAATAAGGGTATTGAAACCGTAATTAGGGCACTACCAAAAATAATTGAAAAACACCCTGAAACACTTTATATTATTTTAGGAAAAACGCATCCTAATGTTTTCCGTCATGAAGGCGAGGAGTATAGAAATTTTTTAAAATTACTGATTAAAAACCTAAACCTTCAGAGTCATGTTTTGATGTTAAATGAATTTATTGATGAGACAGAATTATTTAAATATCTAAGTGCCTGCGATATTTATATAACCCCTTACCTTAATGAAGCTCAGATCACCAGTGGCACGCTTTCTTATGCCATGGGCGCTGGATGTGCAATTGTTTCTACACCTTACTGGCATGCTGCAGAACTACTAACGGAAGAGCGTGGCAAACTGTTCGATTTCAACAATTCTGAAGAACTAGCAGCAATATTAAATCAATTACTGGGGCAACCAAAAATTTTAAAACAAATTCAGGCCAATGCTTATGCTTATGGTAAAAATGTTACCTGGCCAAAAATTGGTAAAAAGTACTTACATCTTTCTAATAGTTTACTTTCGTTTCCTAAACAGAAAGTAGATAAAAAGGAAACTATCATCGACTTACTTTTATTACCACCTTTTTCCTTGAACCACATCAAAAGGCTAACAGATGATACTGGAATCATCCAACATGCCAAATTTGGCATACCTAATTTAAAAGAGGGTTATTGTTTAGATGATAATGCACGTGCATTACTTATGGTTTTGATGACGTATAAACAGAAAAAAGATGAAACGGCTTTAGAATTCATGCCTATTTACCTAAGCTATATTCATTACATGCAGAATAAGGATGGTTCCTTTAGAAATTTCTTGAGTTTTAATCGGAATTTTTTAGATGAAGTCGGTTCTGAAGATTCTTTTGGTAGAACAATTTGGGCGCTGGGTTATCTTATAGGAAATGCCCCAAATGATGCATATTATCAAACCGGTAAACTGGTATTCTTTGATGCTGTACCGAATTTTGAAAAATTGCAATCGATACGCAGTATTGCCAACACTATTATTGGTATCTGCTATTATTTAAAAACGAATAGTACAGACGAAAATATGCTCGCTATTCTCAAAAGTCTTAGTGCTAAGCTTGTTCATCAATATGAGATAAGTCATTCTGAAGACTGGAAATGGTTTGAGTTGCTTCTTGCCTATGATAATGGAGTACTACCATTGGCTTTATTGCATTCAGCACAAATAATACCAGATAAAAAAGTTATTGATATAGCGATGATTACTATGGAGTTTTTAGAAGAACATACTTTAAAAGACGGTACACTATCTGTTATAGGTAACGATAAGTGGTATACCAAAGATGGTGAACGTTCTTTTTTCGCACAACAACCTATAGATGCAATGGCTATGGTCTTAATGTTTCATCAGGCCTTTATTCTTACGGGGAATAAAGAATACTTGACTAAACTTTTTGATTCATTTATGTGGTTCTTAGGAGAAAACGATTTGCGGATGAGCCTATATGATTTTGAAACGAAAGGTTGTTGCGATGGGTTTGAAAATTACGGAGTTAACCGGAATCAAGGTGCAGAAAGTTCTTTGGCCTACCTTATTTCCCATTTAACGGTATTAAAAGCTTATGAAGAATTTTACCAGTATGATGATTTAACAACTATAACAAAGGACAAAGCTTTATAAAAAGCATGAAAATAGCCATACTAGCACCTATTGCATGGAGAACACCTCCCGAAAGTTACGGACCATGGGAGCAGGTTGCATCCACTTTAACAGAAGCTTTAGTAAGTCGAGGTCATGAGGTGTGCCTTTTTGCCAGTGGAAATTCTATAACCTCAGCAAAATTAGATGCGGTTTGTGCTTTACCATACGAAACCGACAAAACCAGCGACCCTAAAGTTTTGGAGTGCTTACACATCAGTAATCTGATGGAAAAAGTAGGAAATTTTGACATCATCCATAATCATTTCGATTTTCTTCCACTTACTTATTCCCGGCTTATCTCAACTCCCATCATCACCACTATTCATGGTTTCTCTTCGCCTAAAATTATTCCGGTATATAAAAAATATAATGCTACAGCAGCTTACATTTCAATTTCGAATGCAAACAGACATGAAGAGCTAACTTACCTGGATACCATTTATCACGGGGTAAATCCGAGTCATTTTACTTTTCAGAGTATAAAAGAAAACTACTTGCTTTATTTTGGCAGAATCCATCCTGAAAAAGGCTTAGATAAAGCAATTGCCATTGCAAAAAAGGCAAATTTACCTCTTAAAATCGCTGGCCTTATACAGGATCAAGATTATTTTAATTCGAAAATAAAACCTAATATCGATGGGAATTTCATTCAGTATTTAGGGAATTTGGGTAAAAATGAACGTGATCTTATTCTTGGTAGTGCCAAAGCCCTATTACATCCTATTTCTTTTGAAGAGCCTTTTGGACTTAGTGTTCTAGAAGCAATGATGTGCGGTACACCAGTAATTGCATTTTGTCGAGGTAGTATGCCCGAGTTAATAGCTGATGGTGTTTCTGGATTTTTAGTGCATACCATACAAGAAGCTGTTGACGCCGTAAAAAAACTAGAATTACTATCTCCTATACAGTGTAGATGGCACGCAGAAACCAATTTTAATATGGAAAATATGATTTCTTCTTATGAAGAAGCTTATAAAAACGTGCTTCTAAATTTTCAAAATTAGTTGATTAATGCAGTAAACAATTCTGTCATATCTACCACTGCATAAGTAGAGGAGTAATCAGACACTGCATAAGGTAAAATTAAGCTATTATTATGAATTATAGAACCACAGGAATATACCACGTTGGGGACATATCCGTTGCGCTCTTCTTCTAGAGGAATAAGTAAAGGCTCTTCCAGTCGTCCAATTTCTATGGAAGGATCTTCAAGATCAAAAAGTGATGCACCTATACAATAGCGTCTCATTGGACCTACACCATGAGTAATAATTAGCCAACCTTTTTCTGTCCATAAAGGAGATCCACAATTTCCTATTTGAGTAAATTCCCATGCGAATTTAGGCTCTTGAATACGTTCTGGTTTATTCCAAAAATTAGTATTTTTAGAGTACATTAAATAATTATTAACTCCATCAATCCTGGATAACATAGCATATTGACCTTTAATTTTTTTAGGAAAAAGTGCAAGATTCTTTCCTTTTGCGCCATCACCTCTTAATGGCATTATTCTAAAAGTATAAAAATCTTTTGTAGCTATTAATTTTGGTAAAATAGTATGCCCATTATAGGCTGTATAAGTAGCATAAAATACAATAGATTGATCATCTTCTATAAAGCGCACAAAGCGTGCATCCTCAATGCCTTTACTTTCAGATTCTGATATAGGAAAGATCACACGTTCTGTAATATCGGAATCTTTATGAAAATGCAAGTCATAAAATGATTCCAATAACCATTTAATTTCTTCAAAAGACCGGTGTGCCTCGCTATTTACATTTTCTTTTTGAAGGAAACTATTAACTAATTCTTTTAAGGCAGAATGTTCAAATCGGTCTGGTAACTTGTCCATAATTATTTTAAAGTATTGCTCTTCTACCTGCATTTCTTTAAGTCTTTTTATAAACCGACTTTTATAAAAGGAAGTTTTACGTGACATTGCAGCCATATCTATATAATCTCCAAGTTTTGTAAGGAATAGATCATTATTAGCGTCAATGATTCCCCTTCTGAAAACCAGGGAAGAAATATGGCCTTCTCCGGTGGCTCTAAAGGAAATAATTACTCGTTTTTCACCTTTTTCTAAATAGGATTGATCTAAATCTTCAACTATCGAAGGATTAAAAAATGCTGCGGATTCGATGGAATATTCCATGGTACAGTACGATCCAATTAACATTTTTTGCTCCTCAGAAAGTGTATTAAATGGAATATCCATTTTTTCAATAATCTCACGAATGTTTTCGCAATGCTTAAAAAAAAGCTGGGAAATATTACGGTGTCTGTTGGCGAATGCCCTTAACGTTTGTTCTAATGCCTGGCTTACTTCGATCGTATTCATTTTAAGAATACGCTTGACTAAATTTTGGGTGCGAGATTCGCCGTTCATAAAATAACGGGCGATCACCCGACTAGAGTCTGGTGAAAAATTAATCTGTTTACGCTCAATCGAAACTCTCATGTATATAAGGTGTGAATAAGGTAATTAACTGTATTTTAGTTTTATATATTTTTGTGTTACCTCTAGAATAACTGCAAATTATTACCTTTAGTGGTATCATTTTAAAATGACTTATGCCAGAATCTTAAAACAAGAATGACTAAGAGTAATTTGCTTACCATACTACATTTTAAAAATTTCCTGAAAAGTAGTGCAGAGGTTGTCTTTAGATTTTAAGTAAAATCAACCAGGAGAGATGGATTTTGGTTTCCTTAAAAAATAATTTAAAAGGAAAATAATAAATGATCTAAAATTTATTAGTTGTTAATATAATAAGCTTGTTGGGGTAGAGGACGTTACTGTCATCCTCTGCTGTAATAAATATTTTTGTTGGATTATAGGAGGATACAGTTTCTAAGGAAGCTTTCATCTGTTTTGACATAAAACCGGTTGAGCTGTTTAACTGTCCTAATTTAACAGTTTCATTTTTATCGGTGATCATCCAGGAGACGTAACTTTCTTTTGGAGGTTGTAATCTGCTAACTTCGGCTAAATTCACAATTTTTATTTCAAGTACAAAATTATTATTATCATCAGTGTGGATTTTCACATAACCTTCCGCCGCAGGTACAATAGTAGATTGTTGAAAAACAATTTTCCTGGTGCAGGATATTATAGTTAATAGAAGTAGAGCAAGCATACTTACTAACATCCAAGATTTTCCTTTACTTATCATTTGTAATATTTTAGACTTACAAAGATGGATAACTATAGTAGATATAATATTACATCTATTTTACTAAACCTTATATATTTTACAGTACGATTAAGCCCTTAATATTAAATATTACATATCCATATTCGTATCTGTTATCTATGTAAAAAATCTTATGATTAATGTAATAAAGTAGCTATTCAAATTAATAATATTTACCGTTACGCCAATCCCAAATTAAGATGAGCTCAAACCTATATTGCGTTTCAGATTTTAAAATAATTGAAAATTACTATCAAAAAAATATAATTTCGGTTAGCAATTTGGTTTTCCTACTCAACAGGCTATAAAGGATAAATTCGATTTTTGAATAATAAAATATAATACAATGCTAATGGCACCAGAAAAAATAGAGAATAAACCCAAAAATATAGCTGTAGTAGTGGCACACCCTGATGACGAAACACTTTGGTGTGGAGGTCTCATTCTAAAAAATCCACAGCACCATTGGTTTATTGCTTGCTTATCAAGAAGATACGATATAGATAGAGCCCCAAAATTTCAGCAAGTTCTTATTAAACTCAAAGCACAAGGAATAATGGGAAATTTAAATGATGACCCGGATCAAATTCCTTTACCAGAGAAAATTGTTGAAAATGAAATTTTAAATATTTTACCTAACGTTCATTTTGATATCATTCTAACTCATAATCCTCTAGGAGAATATACACGTCACCGACGGCATGAAGAAGTTGGAATATCGGTGCAAAAATTATGGGAAAACCATAAAATTTCAACTAAAGAATTATGGATTTTCGCTTATGAGGATAATAATAAAAAATACTTTCCTAAACCCATAAAATCTGCTACACACCATGAGACACTTTCCATAAAAGTGTGGAATGCAAAATATGATATCATCACCCAAGTATATGGTTTTGCGAAGACCAGTTTTGAGGCGAAGACTACGCCAAAAGAAGAAGCTTTCTGGAAGTTCACTAAACCAATTGAGGGATACAATTGGATAAAAAAACAAAAGCTTAAACAATAATTTTTTAAACCTATGTATGAAAGAATATTAATTATGTAAATAAAATTATTTTTAGAAAAAAGGGGTGTCTCTTTGTTCTACACAATGGGATGCATACAAATATAAAGCTGCACTCCAGGTTTGCCAATCTTCCCCCATTGCCGTATTATCTTGAGCTTTGTACCACTCATTAAAACCATAATCTCTATTTTTTTGTTTTGCTAATTTCAAAAGATGTGCTAACGCTATTAACTTATTTTCTGCCAATTCATATTCTTTAATATTTACCAAAGCGGCTATGTATAAAGCTGTAATAAAAGGCCAAATACCACCGTTATGATAATTTCCGGGTAAATTAAAATGTGCATATCTGTCGAACCAATCTCGATCATTGGGTTGAATAAAAGGAAAAAAGTTAGGAGGCAAATCTCCTCGAAGCATATTTTTTTCTTTCATTATATTGCATTCTTGCTCTACCCATTTAATAATAGCTTTTGCTCGTTTAGGGGAAGCAAGTCCAGTAAGAATAGCTATACTATTACCAAGTAAATCAAATCTATCATTATGATAAATTTTGTAAGACCAACTATTATAATAGGGCTTTAATGTAATGAGCACATCTTCATCTAAAATATCATCTGTTAATTGATTATTAATGGCTAAATATTGAATTTCCCCAGCCAAATGAGTGGCTCTTTTATTCTTACCTAAGCCTTTCAATGCAGCATATAAAATGGTATTAACAAAAAGGCCATAGCCAAGGATCCATTGTTCATCGCGCCAATCGCTGGTAGGTTGTTGAGCGATTAGATAACGATCTGTTGGACTTTGATATTTCATCCATTTTAGTGCTTTCTTTACTGCTTTCTTTTGAAAAGCAGGTTGATTATTAATTTTTCTGAAAATAGAAACTCCAAAAAGAAATAGAGGTGTAGTATCACTAGCTCCACGATTTTCCTTATCATTGATTAAGGAAGGGATATGACCTCTGCGGGTTTGATTACTTGCTAAGACTTCTAAAATATGCTTATAATTTGCAATTAACTCTTCGTTTTTGGAAACTGCTACGCCAAGTATAGCTAACATCAAGTCACGTGTATAAGGTTCTGGATATCCCCAAGCCGCAGTACGGGACAATCCTTCTGTTGACTTTCTACTATTATTCAGTAGGATTTCCAGGGCAGTCTTTTTAGTGTGGTTAAGAATTGCGTTTTCTTCTATTTTCATTACAACTAAATAATTCCTAATTTATCAGATACAAGTTGAACAAAACGTTTTGCAACAATTCGGTAGTCAAATTTAGCGACAACTCTTTTTCTCGCTTTTTCTCCCATTTCTTTACGGAGATTTTCATCATTCATCAAGGTTAATAAATCTTGAGCTATATCTTGTACATTGGCTCGATAGTCTACCGTTCTAGGAGTTTTGAATTGCACTTTATGGAAAGGTTCAAATCCGGATTCATCTCCTAAAATAACTTCATTAACAACAATTTTCTGGGCGACTTCAGCCAAAAAAGCTGTCTCGTTATGCACTAATGTGTCCAACATACCCATGGCTCGAATTCCAATTACAGGTTTCTCACAAGCGCCGGCTTCTACTTGAGGCATGCCAAAACCTTCTAACCTAGAAGGTGCAGCATAAATATCACAAGCTCCAATTAAGTACGGCATAAAATTTCTTGAAACAGTATTGGTGGCGTAGGTAATATGCTTTTCAATTCCTAAATGCATGGCCATTTCTATATCTAACAAATTCTGAGCTTTTGTTCTGGGTTGTGGCCATACTTTACAAATATATCTCCAATCAGGAGCTTCTTTATTGATAATAGCTAAGGCTTGCATTACTTCCTGAGCACCTTTAGAGGCGGCATCTCCTCCTACAGTAAGAATCATCAACTGCTCTGGGGATATACCTAAGGATGCTCTCACCGCTAGAATTTTGGGATCATTTTTTTCAAAAGGAATAAAGATATCGGTATCGCATCCCACAGGGAGTACTTCTATATTTTCAGGGTTTATTCCATCACGCACGTACATTTCTTTCACCCAATTTGAAGTAACCAAAATAAGAGGTAATTTATTTAATATTTCCTGATAATTAGCGATGTAACCATCAGCTACTAACCATGGTACCGCTAAAAATTCGTAACGTTGAGGATGTAAAATCAATTGCGGTGTGTGTCCCCAATACCCTATCCCAACGACCACATCTGGTTTAAACCATCGATAGTACCACTCTTTTTCCTGTTCAGATTCCAAATGTACAGCATGTGCATCTATTCCCAATTCTAACAGTCCTCTATATAATAAATCTCCTTGAGTGGCTAAACCTCCGGGGGAAGGAGGATAATCGTAAAGTATTAAAACTTTCATAGCATATTGAGATTAGATTTAAATTCATTAAATGAGCCTCCGATAAAAAAAACTATTTTCTATAGATTACCAGCTATTTCAGTGTAGAGGCCTTATACCTGAAAATGCATATAGAAGTTACTCTTACGGAGATAATGAAAGTATTGCAATTACAAAACAGTTTGTTATAGATATTAAAAATAATCTTACAAAACTTACAGGTTTTATGCTTATAACTAAATAATCGAATGGCGTATAGGATTAAATATCTTCTAAATTCTGAGTTCTTTTTAGCTTTAATTTCATGTAAAAAGAAGGTGAAATACCAGTTGTTTTTTTAAACTGATTGGAAAGATGAGCCACACTGCTGTAATGAAGTCTATAAGCTATTTCAGTTAAATTAAGCTCCTTATAAAGAAGTAATTCTTTAACTCTTTCTATTTTATGAAGAATAATATAATGCTGGATAGTAATGCCTTTTACCTCTGAAAACATGTTGGAAAGATATGTATAATCATAATTTAAATTCTTACTTATAAAGTCTGAATAATTTTCTTCTGGTAATTCATCTTTGTAATGAATCATATTTATGATTAGATTTTTAATCTTTTCAATTATGATTATTTTTTTATCCTCTAATAATTCTAATCCAAATTTTTTGAGTGCTTTTTTTAATTCTTCCTGCTGAAAAGCATTTATGCTTTCAATAATTTCTATTTTACCTAATTCTACCAAAATAGAGTGAAGATTTAAAGATTTAAGAGTCTGTTTAACAATCAGCTTACATCTTGAGCTTACCATGTATTTGATATAAAAAACCATAACTAAAGAATTAAAATTATTCACTATAAGGATATTACAGTTTTAAAGTCCAAAACATCAAAAAGCGTAAGTGAAGGTAATGTTTAAAATCCCAATACTCTATCTTAATACATATATTATTACTGTTTTAAGTAAGATTTAGGGGTAAAAGAGTCTCTTTAACAAATAATCATCAAATAAAATCGGTTGACTTGGAATTACTACATTAGATTGGACACCAAGTTGAATGAATATTATTGCTAGTTATTAATTTAGCAATTATGAGACGTAAAGCAAAACATTACATCTTAGAGTTTAAGCAAAAAGCAGTGTAGGTCAGGTTTGTGAGGATCTGAATATTCTACCTGCTGTTCTTTACCGCTGGCGTAAAGAGCAAAGGAATCTACTACCATCTGGCAGAATTTGAATTATTGCGATTAAAGAAGGGGAGCAAACAGGCAAATTATATTACTGCCATTATTCTGGATGGACAGATGAGTTGAGTTCCGATTTTGGAAAAGAACTAATTTAAAAAATAAAAAATACGACACCACACACGGAGTATAGTGCATACCCTTTGGGATAGGCACCTTACACAAAGCGTTGGCGGTAATTTGTTACGATGATAGACCAAAATGACATATTGAAATTCAGTGATTCCTTAAAGATTATTTTAGATAAGGAATTAGAAAAAGGAAATAAGGTGGTTGAGACTTCGAATGGTTGGCCAGATAAAAATTCAATAATTATTTTTCTAAAAGGTCCCTTCATTCTGACTCACAAAATTGAATCTATTGAATACAGAGAGATTAATGACCCTCATTATTGGAAAGCTGAATACTATGATAAAAATAAGAAACACATCTTAGCTTGTAAGTTCTAATGAACTTAAAGAAATAAAAATAAAACAGACCAGATTGTGGAGATAATTAGTGCTTCTCCAGAATACTGCCGACTTATGGACTTAATGTAGAATAAAAAAATCAACTAAAAATTTATTACACTATCCAAGGCATCATCAGCATCTTTATGAATAAAATTGGCTTGGTAATTTAGTGTGGTTTTTAGGTCACTGTGTCGATACAATTTTTGTAGCATTAATGGATGAATTTTATCTCCAGCAATATTTCCAAAACTGTGCCGGGCAATATGATTTGATAAATTCTTGTTAATACCACATTGGCTGGCAATTCGTTTCAAGTACTTATTAAACAACTTTGTTGCATTTCTTGTTTTTCGAAAAATATCTTCCTCATTTTTAGGATCTGCATCTTTTAAGAAAGGAAAAATATATCCGTTATTTTCTGCTTGGTTCTTTCTGTAATAATTTAAAATGTTATTGGCTTTATCCGGAATTTTAAGACTTAAAGGCTTTTCATTTTTATTCATAATATAGTAAAGTCTATTATCATTAAAATCTGACCATTTTAATTTTACAACATCAGAGATGCGTATTCCAGCGAAGTAAAACGCAATTAACCATACATTGTGTGTATGCCAGATTGATGATTGAGATTCAAATTCCAATGATTCTATTTTTTCAATTTCTTTAATCGTAAGACCGATTTTGTTGCCAGAACCAATCCGTATTTTTTCTTTTTCTCCTGCAAACGGATAAAATTTAGAAGCAACAATTCCATCTTTAATGGCAATATTAAAAAGAGTTCTTATAAAAATTAATTGATTTGTAATAGTGCGCGTTTTCTGATTGAGATAAACTGAACAAAAAGTTTTATATTTCTCTATAAACGCTTGATCTATATCCCGGAATTTTAAGGTTTTACTTTTCTTAAAATGATTAATGCCGTCCATAAAGGAATATTCACCTTTACGAGACTTACTAACCCTATCCTTTCTTCTTTGTTGTATATCTGCAATCACCTTCTTTTTGGGTGATGAGGATTTAAGCGCTAAAAACTCTTCAATGTTATATAATATAGAAAGCTCAGATTTAGCTACTGAGAAAGTTCCACGGTCATATTTACTTTTAACGCGTTCAGCAGCAATTAAAAAAAATGATTTAGAGCCTCCAGGTCCTTTTAGTTTTTGTTTAGCTTGTTTGGGTGTGATGCTATCATCTTTAGAATCAAAATATAGGTCATTGGCTTCTGTTAACTTCTTCATCAAAAAGTTATTTAGCTTTTTGTGATTAGGGTGGGATCTTTTGGCTTTTCCAGCAACTTTGTCCCAGTCTTTTTCAAGTAAATACTGTCCCAGAAACTTATAATTTGTTTTATAATTTTCGCTTATTCTTAGTGCTAGTGGAGCAGTCCCGTCTTTCCTTTGTTTATTTCTTCGTCGAACAATTTTGATGCTTGCCATAATACCTTCTTTAAAGATAATATAAAGATACGATTAAAATAAAAAGGGGTACAGAATAGGTACAGAATAATTTAATTTTGGATGGTTTTATTCTAATTTATAAAATATTAAATATCTTTAAAACAATTGATTATAAAGGGTTTTGTGTTTTTTTAGTGATGCTAAGTATCAAGCTCATAACCCGAAGGTCACTGGTTCGAGTCCAGTTCCCGCTACTAGCAATGACAAGGCTTCATAGAAATGTGAGGCCTTTTTTTATGGACTGGGTACAACATTTATCCATTTAGATATTAACATTCTAATTGTTACTAATTACTTCTTTTTAGGTACAAACTTTATTGATTCCTATAGAATTAATAAATTTCGGTTATCTCAACTTAAGTTCTTCCTTAGAGGTTGTTATTATCAATCAATAGTTAGCGCAAAGGTAAACTCGTAAAATACAACCCATCAAAAGACTACGGCATAAAGCCAAAGCTTTCGCCACTGCTCATTTATTCCGTTTCCTTTTGAGCTGAGATTTTAGCTTCCGTTTGGGTACTGCTCAAATATTGTTTAATCTAAATTCAAAAGCTATGTATTTACAAAATTTGCAACAGGATGAAATCTTTGTTCCATCAGAAATGAAATCCTTAAAAAGTCTGACACAGATGGAATCCCGAAGAGGGCTTGAAAATGCCATAATCTCTAATGGCAAAATCGTCAATGTGGTCTCGAACAGCTATGGTCACATTCCAAATCAACTATTCTTCAAGAAAGCTGAAGAAATGCTGACCGATGCACAGCTGAATTTCCACAAACGCACCATCAACAAAAATGATAGGTCGTTCATTACTGACTTTATTATCGACGACAAAAGCCAGTTTACAGTCAAGAACCATAAGGACTTGATATTGCCGATGCTTCGGTTCAAAAACTCGTATGACGGAAGTGAAAAGACATCTGGACACTTCGGTTTTTATAGAGAAGTGTGCTCAAATGGTCTGCACGTGTCACAAGCAGAAATCGAGTTTTCCATAAAGCATAGTAAGAACAATACGCACTTGATTATGCTCAGGCTGAACAATCTATTCGATAAGTTTCTGGATAATGAATTCTATATCATTACCAAGAAATTCGACAAGATGAAAGAATTTAAAATCATCGATACGCAAGAATTTGTGAAATCGATTCTTGACAGAACGAAACTGTTTCGGTATGAATGTAGCGACATGAACAGCGACCCGTCGAAAAAATCTCGTGAGGTCATCGAAATCTTAAACTATGAAGCCTTGTTGCTCAATGAAGAACCAAATCTTTGGTTAGGTTACAATGCGTTTAATTCAGTACTTCATAATGTTTTGAAGAAAAGCTTTGGCCAACAAGAACAGTTGGATAAAAAACTGTTCGACGAAGTCTTTGCAATGGCATAAAGCCAAAAGGTTCATCCATTACCTTAAACTGGATTTTTTTGTGCTTGCTATTTATAGGTTTAAAAGCAATACCGTTCAGCACATTCCCCTACATTTCGCGAAAAGCTTCATTCCGGGAAAAGCGCTTTCCTATAATAATATTGGACACAACTTCAAAGCTTCCGTTTTCCATTCCACTTGCCCGTTCATTCCCGAGAAAAGTCGGGAAGCGGTCAAACTGCATTCCAACCTATACCTTCAAAGTCAAGTCCACTTTAAATCCTGCATAATGAGAATAAATAGTTTTCTTAATCCGTTCAGCACATTCCCCTGCATTTCGCGAAAAGCTACATTTCGTGAAAAGAGCTTCATTACAAAGGTCTTGGACACAATCCCCAATTTTAGCTATCCATTCCGCTAACCCTTCCCGCTATGCTGGGAAGGAACACTTCATTCCTTTGCCAAAATTGAGAATTAAGTCCGTTTTTCATCGGAAAGTCATCACTTCGGTTTTCTTAACAGGATTTTCGGCGCGGTCTTCTTGAGCCCTCAATCGAAAATCCTTAAAAACCAAACCGCTGTCTTACATATTTTAAGGGGTTTATAATATATAAAGCCTTTGTTGTTTTTCGGGGCGTCGAAAAACAGGCACGACATAACCAATTCTAATGTAAACACAGCTACTTATTTCGCTTAACTGTCGGTACGCTCAAACGCAACTGCGTTTAAAAGAATTGCTAATGCCCTTATGGAACTTGTCAAGACTGTACAAGTTTTAGTGAAAAATAAGGTTTCTACTTCCTTGAAATCCGCCGAAAAAAGCGGATTTACTACGTCGCAAACACACCTGATTTATTCCCTAAAAGTCTGGACAAAACCCACTCTATCCATTGTGCGGTGCACAGAAGAAAAGAACAAACACCCCTTAAAATTTTAATTCAGTTTAAAACAAATAGGGGAAATATAAACCAGTCTGTAACAAAGCA
Source organism: Zunongwangia sp. (assembly GCF_048269745.1). Classification (NCBI taxonomy): domain Bacteria; kingdom Pseudomonadati; phylum Bacteroidota; class Flavobacteriia; order Flavobacteriales; family Flavobacteriaceae; genus Zunongwangia; species Zunongwangia sp. Next base: position 613,597 of record NZ_JBLXIB010000001.1, read on the forward strand.
GACACAAATCTTTTTATTATGAGTACTATTAGAAATCACGTACAGTTAATTGGAAACGTTGGACAAGAGCCAACCATTACGAACCTTGAAAGCGGTAAGAAAGTAGCCCGCTTCTCACTTGCTACAAACGAGTATTACAAAGACAGCAAAGGCGAAAAGCAAACGGACATCAACTGGCATACCGTAGTAGCTTGGGGCAAGACTGCTGAAATCGTTGAGAAATTTGTCGAAAAAGGTAAAGAAGTTGGAATATCGGGAAAACTTAAAAACCGAAGCTATACAACTGATGATAACGAACAACGCTATGTAACAGAAGTTATAGCTGATGAAATCCTATTACTTGGAAGTAAAAGCGATAAGTAATCTTCAAAATTAAAGAGGGCGCACCTCTCGAAAGTTTCGCTCTCTTTTTCATTATTCACTAATTTAAAAAAGTAAAACAATGAAAGTACAAGTTAACGAAATAAAAGAGCGATTGCAATATTTTACGGGAACAGAAATGTTCTATCGAATCCCATTATTACGAACCCATTTTACCGACGGATTGAAATATTTATCGGAAGTAGCAGAATGCTTTTGGCTTATTATGGACACGTCTGTAATTGCAAAAAGTCTGATGAACCGAAGCGAATTTGTAACCATCGATTTTAAAAGATTGCCCAAAGAAAAACAGGATTATTCAGGTTATGAAGCCGAGATAATTTACAGCGATGGCAACGACAATATTTTGGAAAAACACGGTTACAGGGCAACCGATTTTCCTCTCGATGAACTGCGGTTATTTTTTTTAAATGATACGCTGATGTTACCAAGCGAATATTAAAAATCGAACGTTATGATATATCTAAATTTTACCGATTTGAACGCCGAAACACAAGAGCGATTAATTGTCAATTCCAAAGAAGAAGTAAAGGAAAAGTACGGCAAGGATATAATGGATTATGCCACAAAGCACAATACCAATTTGGATAAGATGCTTGATGAAGAAGCACTTCGGAATTTGTATTCGTATAAATACATTTTCAACATATAAATTTTATAAAATTAAAAGTAAGCACCTCTAAAATTTAGAGGTGTTTTTGTATGCGATTAGTAAATAATCAATAAAAAAACGTATCTTTATTTCACTGAAATTCAGCATTCATATTAACGTAGGCTTATCCATTTTTTGACTTTCGCCGATAACCCTGCCCATCGAAAAATTACATAACAGGAAATTATTTTCCTCAAAATGGCAATTGGATTTTGATCTAAATTGTACGGAATTTTGTTCGCCTGGGGCGAACGAAAAGGAGTAGCAAGAGGGTAACACGCGATGCGATGTTAAGGACTCCTTTATATTTTTAAAGAACTGTTTTTCAGTGGTTTGTAAAAATATAAAATTCCCGACCTCTTACAATTTGCGACAAATGCCCTGCAAGCGCCTATTTTTAGGGAATAATTTGCGACAAATCGGCGAATTATGGACTCATTTATTGGCATCAGGTTCAAAAAGGAAACAGCAAAGCGTTTTCAGGAATTTTCAAGAACCCACTTCAAATCACACACCGAAGCATTGGAAACAATGCTCGACTTTTTCTTCTACAACGAGATCTCCCCAAAAGAAAAACTAGGGCCTACCGGAAGAACCATAGAAGCGAAACTTTTAAAAAGGATCAATGCCGTTATCGCCATAATGCGGGACGTGGAAAAGACACAAACCAAACCTACTGTGGCAATGATTCAATCGCTTTTTCAGACCGAAGAACCCAAAAAGAAACGCTTGATTGTGGAAAAGAAATATGCCGAAGAACAATCTAAAGTAAAATTTCAGGAAAAGCAAAACCATCATAACCAACACTAAATTTTTGAGCTATGTACATCACCATTACACCTCAAAAACTGGGAGGGAATTATTCACAAAGTTCAGGCGATTTTGTCGGTTATCTTGAGAAAGAAAACGAAGGCTTGAAACCTACAGAAATGGAAAACTTTTTCAATCAATATGAGGATGAAATTTCCGCTGAAGAAGTGGTCAAAGAAATTGATGACAACACCGCTAAACTCAAAAAAATCGAACCTAAATTTTATTCCATTACGGTCAGCCCTTCTAAATATGAACTAAACCGGTTACAGAACAGTGGTGAAGATTTAAAAAAATACACCCGTGAGCTGATGAAGGATTATGTAGCCTCCTTTAACCGTGAAATCAACGGACGACCTATTCGTATTGAAGATATTAAGTATTACGCAAAAATAGAACACCAACGTAGTTTTAAAGGAACCGATTGGCAGATTAAAGAAAACCAGCCCTATGCTACTCAAATCCTTAAGCTTAAAAATGAGATCCGGCACTTGAAAACACAGGGTAGGGAGGGGGAAATTAAATCCCTACAACGAAAGATCTCCAAATTGGAAAGGGAAGCGCCCCATCAACAGGATGGGAAGCGGATCGTTCAGGAAATGCCAAAAGCAGGAAACCAAAGCCATATCCATATCATTGTAAGCCGGAAAGATGCTTCTAATACGTTTAGTCTTTCCCCGGGGAGCAAACATAAGGCATCGGAAGTGGAGATGCACGGAAAGAACGTAAAACGAGGCTTTGACCGTGATAAATTTTTCCAGCGTGCGGAAAAGACTTTTGACAAAACTTTTGGCTATCAACGGAACTTCGCTGAGACCTACAAAGCTCGAAAGGATTTTATCAAAAACCCGAAAGTCTATTTTGCATCGCTGATGAAACTGCCAACCAATGAAAAAGCGATTGCCTTTAGAATGATAAAAGAAATTGGTGTTCCAATGCTGCCCAGCATTCCGGTTTCACAAGCGCAATTGGCAATGAAAGTTTTAAACCGTCTACTCCGTGGCGTGGAAGTAGCCATCAAATCAAGTTCCATTGGTATTTAATTCAAATAGTATGTATGTAGATCATCTCTTTACCGTTCTTTTCATCATTGGGCTGACCAGTGCGTTGTTTTATGGTGGGTATCAACTTTCCAGATATGCATTCCTGGTAAACAATCTGTTATTGTGTGCATTGGCTTATTTTTTACAAGCTACCAATAATTTGGTTTTGGTATTGTTGAATGTGGTCTGTCCACTATTGTTGATTAATACGGCTTTATATGTATTTCTGCATAAAAGGGAAAACTCAAAAAATAGTGACCATAGGTATCGGGTCGATTTTAAAACTACCAAAGGAAATTTCAAACTGGACAATATCAAACGTGGGGCATCCATCATCGGTTCTGCGGGAAGTGGAAAGACCGAAAGTGTGGTGTATGGATTCCTGAAACATTTCCGGAAAGAAGGTTTTTGTGGAATTATTCACGATTATAAGGATTTTGAACTGACGGAAATGGCATATCCACTTTTCAAAGATGGGGATATCCCATTTAAGGTCATTTCCTTTGATAAAATCATCCATCGGGTTAATCCCATTGCTCCACGCTATTTAGAGAATGAGGAAAGCGTGAATGAGGTTTCACGGGTACTTATCGAGAACTTATTAGAACAACGGGAATCGGGAACGACGGGAACCACCAAATTTTTCAATGATGCTGCGGAAGGATTAATTGATGGGCTCATTTGGAAATTGAAAAGGAACTATCCTCAATTCTGTACCCTGCCACATTTAATTGCCATTTACCAATACCTGGACACCGACAGCCTGATCCAGTTTTCAGAAACCAATACCACTTCAAGGGCAATGGCAGATGCCTTTATTAGCGGCAAAGATTCGGAACGGCAGACCGCTGGGGTAAAAAGTACCCTGGCTAATGCTCTGAAGCGTATCAGCACGCAACGGATTTTTATGGCGTTGTCCGCAGATGAAGTACCGCTCAATATTAATAATGAAGAAAATCCTGCGGTAATTTCAATCGTGAACAATCCAAAATTTGAAAGCTCGTATTCTCCGGTGATTGCCACTATTGTCCATACTATTACTGCGCGGTCAGAGACCGTCTTTTTTACTTATGGAAGAAGCGCCAACGATACGCTTATTGAATATGCACCGTATACCGGCAACATTTCGGAGCTATAATATTTCAACGGTTTATGTGATGCAGGACAAGATCCAAAATGATATGATGTATGGCGATAAGGCAAGCAAGGCGATATTGAGCAATCTTTCCTATCAGTTCTTTGGAAAAGTCAATGATCCAGACACCGCGAAATATTATGAACGCTTTTTTGAAATCATCAAAGATCCGACCAAAAGTGTGAGCCGTGGACATAATTTAGATTTTGATACCCGTATAACCACAGGGGAAAAAGAAATCCCTAAAATTAGGGCTGATGTTTTCTTTCGTTTGAAACAGGGCGAGTTTATTACCTATGCAGATGGAAAGGATAAAAAAATACAGTTTAAATTAGCCAAAATTCAAAGGGGTTTACCAGAGAATTTAAAGCAGTTTTCTCAAACTGATCTGGAGACTAATTTTGAGCGGATTTATGAGGAGGCAAGATCGATATTTAAATAATGTATTCTGGCGTATTTTCTTTCTCTCTCTATTTAACTTCCTAGAATTTGTAGCAACTTATAGTTAAGGATAAATTACAAAATGGTTAAATAATAAAAAAGAAGATCAGATAATTTTTTATATAATATGCTTTTAATCAGTATTTTGTTGGTTTTTAGATATTATCTTTTTTAATCTTAGATTAATAATGTCTTTAAAGATAATTAATGACTTTGCTAAAACCTTGAACTAAGTTTGCTGTCAAATTATTAATAAGACATCAATGAAAAAGTTTTATCTTTTATTTTTTGTAATGATTGTATTTTCTGCGAATGCTTTTTGTCAGCAGAAAATTTCTGATGTTGTCACCGATCCGGATGGTTTACCCCTAGCAGGGGTGAACGTAAGTTTGAATTCATCCAGGGTGGGGACAGTAACAGACTTTAATGGAAATTTCGAAATTAATGCTTCTCAAAAGGATACCCTTATATTTTCCCATGTTGGTTTTAAAATCCAACGGTTAGTTGTCGATAATCAAAAAATTTTTACAGTCACTTTAAAGGTCAACACGGAATCACCCGATCGGATGGTGGTCACCGCACTGGGAATAACAAAGACTGAAAAGAAAATCGGTTATGCCACTCAGGAAATTGAGACTGACAATCTTGAAAGTGTACCAATACCCAGTGTGGCGAACCTATTCTCGGGTAAGGTAATCTCGCAAAAACAAAACAGTAATAAGATTATCCCAATGCTTTAAAATCAAACTAGATAGGGAACGGTAATATCGATTACCGTTTTTCAATCTTTAAAATATCCTATTAAATATGGAATCAAGAAGGTCATTTTTAAAAAAAGCTTCGTTGTTGGCCGGATCGACGGCACTTTTTGGATCGATGCCACAATCCATTGCCAGAGCAATGGCCATTAGTCCTGATCCCGGAACCACTTACTTAAATGCAGAGCATGTTGTTTTCCTAATGCAGGAAAACAGGTCCTTCGATCATTGTTTTGGTAGTATGCGTGGGGTACGCGGTTTTAATGATCCACGTGTGATGGAGACACCTTCTGCTTTACCTGTATGGTATCAACGTGATGCCAGTGGCAACATAGCCACACCGTTTCACTTAGATATTAAGAATACCAAATCTACCTGGATGGGATCACTTCCCCATGGTTGGGAAGATATGCTCGCTGCGAGAAATTACGGGAAAATGGATAAATGGTTGGAAGCTAAAAAATCCGGTAACCCGGATTATGCTAAAATGCCTTTAACAATGGGATATTACAATCGGGATGATCTTCCATTTTACTATTCTTTTGCTGATGCTTTTACGATTTGCGACCAGAGTTTCTGTTCGACTCTTACAGGAACGAGTCCAAACCGTAACTATTTTTGGGCAGGTACGATCCGGGAAGATCCTCACAATCCAAAATCAAAGGCACATATAGATAATGGGATGATTGATTTTAAGAATGTGGGTTGGAAAACCTACCCAGAACGTCTTGAAAAAGCAGGGATTTCCTGGGGTGTCTATCAAAATGAGCTCAGTATTCCAACCGGTATGGCTGGTGATGAAGAATTTTGGCTGGCTAATTTTACCGATAATGATTTAGAATTTATAGATCAGTACAACGTTCGTTTTCATCCCGAGCACAGAGAATGGATGCAGCAAGAACTGATAAAATTGCAGGAAATAGCAAAAAATGATCATCTTTCGGAAAAAGAACTGGAAGAACTCAATAAAAGAAAAGATCGTTTAAGAGTAGATTTAGAGGTTTATAGTGCAGCTAACTTCGAAAAGTTAAGTGATCATCAAAAAGCTATTCATCATAAGGCTTTTATTACCAATAAAAAATTTCAGCATTATCGAGAATTGGAATCGCTCGATTTTGAAGGTAAATCGCTTAAAGCCCCCAAGGGAGACGTACTCGGTCAATTCAGGCAAGATGTTGATAACGGAAATTTACCTATGGTGTCCTGGTTGGTCGCTCCCTGTGCATTTTCAGACCATCCCGGCTCCCCGTGGTATGGAGCTTGGTATGTTTCAGAAGTATTGGATATACTTACCAAAAATCCTGAACAGTGGAAAAAGACTATTTTTATTGTGACTTATGATGAAAATGACGGTTACTTCGATCATGTTCCTCCATTTGTGGCTCCCAAAGCTGGTAGCGGTGACACTACCGGTATTCCCACAGCAGAAGAGTTTGTAGAGGGTGAGCATAATTTAGGGTTAGGCTTTCGGGTACCTATGGTGGTAGCTTCGCCATGGAGTAGGGGAGGCTTTGTAAATAGTGAGGTTTTTGATCATACTTCTTCTTTACAGTTTTTGGAGCATTTTATAGAAAAAAAAACAGGAGAAAAAGTAATTGAAGAAAATATAGGAGCGTGGAGAAGAGCAGTATGTGGTAATCTTACCTCTGTATTTCGTAAAGCAGATAGTTCCTTACCTGAAGAACTATCCGTCAAAAGAAATACCTATATTAAACAGATATATTCGGCTAAAGATAAAAAATTACCTTCTGACTATAAGTTATTAAGTAATTCACAGTTAAAAGATTTAAAGGCTACAGGTCGACTTGGTGATTTGATCCCTAAACAAGAACAAGGTACTAAACCCGCCTGTGCCTTGCCGTACGATCTGGCAATGGATTGTAACTATATTAGTAATAGTACCACGGATAGTTTAGAATTAAGGATGTCGTGTAGGACTGGGCTATCTAAAACAAAACAAATCGCAGCCCCTTTTCAAATTTATGATATGAAGTCGCTCTATCAGGACTCTAACAAATTCTGTTATAATTTTGCGGTCAACGAAGGAAAACAACTCATCTACAAGCTCCCCGTTACTTCGGGTAGTTTCCATATTAGAGCTTATGGACCCAATGGTTTTTACAGGGAATTTCGTGGGACTGGACAAAATTTTTCCAAATATATCATTGCTTTAGAACTTTTAAAAGAATCTAAAGAGTTAAAATATACAATTTTGCAAAAGGGAACAGAAAAAGTTAAGGTAAAAATTGTGGATAATGCCTATAACAGGGAGCCGGTAAATCTTATCTTAAGAAAAGGAATTCATGAGCAGTTATTAACTGCTAAAGATTCTTTTGGCTGGTACGATTATAGTATCCTTCTAGAGGGATACCCGGATTTTGAACAACGATTTGCAGGTCATATAGAGGATGGAAAAACCAGCCTTACAGATCCTTTTATGGGAAACTCCTTATAACTTGAAAATTGATATGGCTAGGATTGATTGATATTTCTAACTTGGGGATTGTATATTAATTTGGATGATTAATAAACCGATGAGAGACCTTTAATTTTAAATTCCTTTCCCTGTTCTTCTCATTGAGATCGACAATCGCTCTGCGATCATTCGATAATGAAAACTTGGGTAGTATATAAATCAGTCTCATTGTTTCGTTTTCTTTTACCTTTGACGGCAAATTATATTTAAAAACCGGTTCTTGATAAAGCCGTTGTAAAGACTTCTTTTTACCCTTTTTTCTGGTCTCAATCGATAATTTCAGAAAGTTGAGGTCATAATCTAACGAAGATTTATTTTTAATTTGAATCACGAAATAAAGTTCCTCCTTGTCAAAAACAATATTCTCAATACTCAATATGATGCCATCGTTTCGTTTTTTTATCCGGCCAATGTGTTGCTTTCGGTCAATTAGATAAGAACAAAATTTATTGTAATAATAGGTCCTGTTATCAATTGTGTCTTCACGTTTAACAATAGTAGTTGAATCAAGACCAGTAGGCTTTTCATTACCGATGCCTTGAGACGTTGGTATAAAATAATTCAGCTGATCCAATTTTTTCCTATAGGTTACGATATACGAAAAAACAGTCCCGTTTTTGCCCACTACCAGAAGATTGCTTTCTTTTCCGGGTTTTGCCTGAAGCAAGCCGAAAAATTAAATTTTAAAATTTAATTTCTAGATGGTGAATCTGCTATATTTTTAAAAACTAAATAAAATATTATGAAAAAAGAAACTTTGGAAAATTTGAAAAATGATCTTTCGTCTATCAAGGTAAAAACTTTTGAAAAGAAAAGAGCTAAAAGAAAAAAAGACAGAGAATCAATTGAATCTGATATTCAATATTTAACAGAACGAATAATTGAAAAATATGAGTTGCTTAAATATGATTTAGGAATTAAAATGGAAAGTCATAAAACCAACTTTTTCATTTTTGATGTGGAGAATATAATTAGAAAACAAGAGGAAAAAGAAACAGAATAAATCGAAAAAAGCCAGTGGTTAACACCGTATAACAACAATTGCGGCTTTGCGTCCTGCGGACACAATAGCGCAAGCATAAAAGTCGGTAATTTTAGCTATCTTAGTTTTTAACCAATCCGCAACTGATTGTTATACAAAACCGTTAGCAATAATTATGAAACCTATGAAAAATTTATTAATTATATTTTTGCTGTTGACTTTATTTTCCTGTGGCACAAATAAATATTTAACGTCTTCAGTTCAGGCTACAGAAGTTGAAAATATGAATTATTTTAAGCCTTTATCATATATCCAATATATAAAAAAAGGTAATAAATTAGAACGCAATGATTCTTTATCGAATATCACACAAAATAAAATTGATTCTATATTAATTAAGAACAAATCTCAATATAGATTATCCGATAAAATTACGATCGACAATGATACTATAAACGCTAAAATTGAAAGTGAAATAAATTATTTAGCCCAAATAATTAACCGTACAAAAAATCTTAATGATATAAAACTAACTCCGACTATTGACTCAATTATTCAGAATAATGATCAACGATTTTCTTTAATTATAGTAGCAGCTGGTTTTAGACGCAGAAAAGGAAATTATGGAGGGCAAGTTGCTAAGGGTGCTGCAATAGGAATATTAACATTAGGAATGGCTGTTCCAACTCCAATAAAATCCAATCTATTTTTGCACGGTTTTATATTTGATTCCAAAAATCATAATGTTGCTTTTTATAAAAGAGTTTTACCTCAAGAAAAAAGTCCGACTGATCCAGAAATAATTAAAAAACAATTGAACTCATTATTTGAAGGCTATTTTTATGAGAGAAAATAACTATTGCCAACAATGCGTATAGCCAATTACGGCTAAATACTTAATCAATATTCAATGCTTTTAGCTATATTAATTTAAAGAGACAAAACCTGGCAAACCAAACCGCAACGAGCCATACACAAACCGTTACTTGCAATAATAAAATGAAATTAAACTTTATAATTATTTTAATAGTATTAAGTATAAATATGCTTAAAGCTCAAAACAGCGATTTTAAAGAAGTTGATTCTACTAAGTGGGATAAAATTATTCTTCGAAATAAAGCCGAATTTAAGAATAGAGAAAATGTAAATTATGGATCTTCATTTTTAATAAGATTAGACACAACAATAATTGCTTGTACAGCAAGAGATTTTATTGGAACACATTATACAAATGATGAAATGAGTTTAAAAGATTTTCCTAAAGAATTAATTTCTTGGAAAATGTCAATATTAAATTCTATATCCGATTATGTCACAGTAAGAGCTATTTATAACGAAAAAAGAATTGAAAAGACATTTTTTATACTCTCATTTTCATATCCTTTTTTAACCTTTACAATAGAACAAAATACTGATGCAATTCAACCATTAATACCTGATGTAAGCCTAATAGAAAATAAATCTTCTACATTTCTGGTTACGATAATGAAAATAATCTACGACTTATTGAAGGTATTGTAGAAACTTATGATAATTCAAAATATGCTAAATCCGAAATAAGAATTAGAACTAAGGAATATTTAAATGATTCGAATTTTATTGGCTCTCCAATAATAAATAAAAGCGGAAAAGTTATTGGCGTTTTTAACCGAGCATATACTTTGAAAAAAGATAAAAAAGGAAGAATCAAATCTTACAAAAACAACTCTCCTGATTACCACTATGAATATTTTGTAAATGGAACAACTATGAGGGTGATATTAGGAAAAAATTACAGCAAGTAACAACGGTTATAATTCATTGCTTGCGTAATTTTCTAACGAAAATTCAAGCTTTTTTGCTAAATTTAATTCCACAAATGAAAATCCTAGCGGATTTTCAACGCAACATAATCATAACCCAAACCGTTGTAACACATTTAAGCACAATTGAGAAAAAGAATTGACATATCTGAAAAACTGAATCGTGGAAAAGTTGAGAGAGAATTTCAATTAATTAATTCGTTCTACTTTTCAGAAATCAATTATGACGAAGAAGGTAGTTTTTTTGACTTGTATTTTCCAAAAAATAGAATTGGCATTACAGAAAAGCAAATAGAAGCTTACAATGAACTAATTGAAAACTTGAATCGACACTTGACTAAAATTAGTGAATACATTAAAACGACTTACTCAAATTTTGAATTAAAAAAAGCCGATAACCTGAATGAAATAAAATTGAGATTAAGTGTAGTTGAGATTATAGATTATAATAAGGACTTTGACACTATTATAACTTGTGAAAAGGAATATAAATATTTCGGGATATTCAAGAAAAATATTGGAATTAGAACCGAAATTAAAAATGGTCGAATAATATCAATAGAGAGAAAATCTAACACCTTAAAAGAAAACAAAAAAACGTGTTACAACAATGTATAACCGCAATTACGGCGGATTCGACTACGTCCGAATCCACTCGGAATTGCTAACGTCAGTTATTAACCGAAAATCATTAACTTTAATCCTGTAACTGACGGTTATACCAGACCGTTGTAGTGCATTATAAAAAATTGAAGAAAGAATAATAATGAAGAAAAAGAAAATATATTTTGCCGGACCACTTTTTAGTCAAGCAGAAAGAAATTTTAATATTGAACTTACTAAAAAAATTGAAAAATTTAATTTCGAAATATTTCTGCCTCAAAGAGATGGTGCGGAGTTAGATAAGCCTCCATTTATAAACATGACTCAGAATGAAAGAAATAATAAAATTTTTGAACTCGATATAAAAGAAGTATCAGAATGTGAAATTTTCCTGTTCATATTAGATGGTAGAGTTCCAGATGAAGGTGCTTGTTTTGAATTGGGAATTGCTTATAATCAAAATAAAAAAATAATTGGTCTTCATACAGATATGAGAGCCTCCTTTATAGACTCAAAATTAAATGCAATGATAGAAGGTGCTTTTTATAAAATCTTTACTTCAGAAAAAGAATTATTAAATCATATTATCGAGTTACAAGAAAATGAAACTGAACATTGTTCTAATCAATATTAATACGAGAGATTTTACGTAAAACGCACTACAACAAAGAACTGAGGTAAAAACCAACTTTTTTTTACATTAAATTTGAGACATAAATGATCCATGCTAAAACCTGTAATCAGATCTTAACTGTTTCATTTTTTGTTTTTTCTTAAGCTATCCTTTTGCTAAAACAGACACATAGTTTTCATCGTAGGGCAACCCAGATTTAGCGATAGCAAAGGCTTGTTTTAAAAGCTTATTGGCCACGGCGATCAAAGCAAGTTTCTTGCTCTTGCCCTTGGCTACAATACGGTCATAAAGGCCCTTACACGCTCTGTTGTACTTGCAAGCATTGAAGGCACACAAAAATAGAAGGTTCCGAAGCTTCTGGTTACCTACTTTACTAATCCTACTTTTGCCTCTTACACTACTCCCTGATTCACGGATCGTTGGGGTAATTCCTACATAACTGCACAGCTGCGAAGCCTTCTCAAACTTGGTAAACCCATCTGTAATGACAACTAAAAACAAGGCCGTTTTGATACCAATACCAGGGATACTCGTTAGCAAGGTTAGTTGCTGTTGCTGTTCTTGTTTGACAAGCTCCAGTAAGCGGGCTTCAATTCCCTTGACCTCTTTGTCAAGATGCTTGAGATCACGCTGTAAAGAGCTATAAACATACTTAGAGGGAATACCTAGAACTTCCTCGCCGTGAAGTTTATTCTTAGTGGCCGTACGCTTCTTTAGATAACTATCCAGAAGTCGAAAAAGCTGAAGGCATTCTGCCTGTACTTCATTAAGTGCATTATAAAGCGGCACTTCATTAGACAGGCTATAATGACAAATAGCTTTGGCATCGCTTTTATCTGTCTTTACTTTGGCCAGTTTCATTTGGAGAAAACGCTTGACTGACAAAGGGTTTACTACCGATACCGGTATACCGCTTTTGTAAAGAAACTGTGCAAGTCGATAGTGGTAATAACCTGTGGCTTCCATCACTACAAGGCTATCTTGAGATAATGACTTTAGAAATAAATTAAAGCCGGAAGTGTCATTCTTAAATTGAGAATAACCACACACACTACCATAAACATCAAAGACATCCTTACTGATGTCAACTCCAAAAGTTTCTTTATATTTATTCATAAGAAATAATTTATGAAAGAGCATACTACCTTTTGCACAACAACTTGAAAACGAGGTCTGGCCTCATAGAACTGAACGTGTTTGAAGTAGTTAAAGAGAGGGGATTATCATTGTTGACGAAGTCTAACGCTTCCACGTATACCTTAACCTTAATCCTCTCTTTGTTCTTTCTGATTTATACTATAAAATTAATGAGAATCAAACTTAAGACGTATATAAAAAATAGCGGTTTAAGTGCTTAAACAGAAGAAAATTAATAAATTAGAGATTAATTATAATCCGAAAAGTTAGTGAGTAAAATCCGCTACTTTTTATATACAAACTCGTTGTGCATAATGCAGAAAATCGAGCAGAACATCAATATTTGAACTAAAAAATCCACCGCACAAACAGCACATTTATTTTTTACCAACGCACAAAAAAAACAGAATATGATAATAATCACATTTTACTTTAAATATCTATCGTACATTTGCGATAAGCAATATGAAAAGAAGTTTAGAGCATATAGAATATAAGGAAGACACCGAAGCATTGGCAAAATTTGCTAAAGCTTTAGGACATCCTACTCGTATTGCTATTTTAAAGCATCTTGAAAGTCAATCTTGCTGTTTTACTGGAGATTTGGTCGATATATTACCGGTTTCCCAATCAACGGTTTCACAACATTTAAAGGAATTAAAAAATGCAGGTTTAATTCAAGGCGAATTAAAACCACCAAAGATAAAATACTGTATCAATCAAGAAAATTGGAAGATAGCAAAAAACTTATTCCAACAATTTTTTGATTGATATTTTTTTAATAAACCTATCGCCTATTGGCGATAAACAAATACAAATATTATGACTAAAGTAATTAAAATTTTAGGGACAGGTTGTCCAAAATGCCAATCAATGACTGGTGTAGTTAAAGATGTGGTATCAGAAAACAATATTGACGCTACCATTGAAAAAGTTGAAGACATTATGGAAATTATGAAATTCAACGTAATGACAACACCTGCGTTGGTAATAGATGACGTGATTGCAATAAAAGGTAGAGTGCCTTCTAAAGATGAAGTTTTGGCTCTTTTAAACTAATTCAACCCAACTATGAATTATCATATCAAGGCTTCATCCATTTCAAATCAAGATGCAGTTATTCATATAAAGCAATCGAATATAGATTTCGGAACGACTTCAAAAACTGCCGAAACGTTGCCCAATCCTACCGAATTATTCTTGAGTTCTTTTGCTTCTTGCATATTGAAAAATGTGGAACGTTTTTCGGCTATGATGAAATTCACTTATTCAAAAGCTAGCATTGAAGTTAATGCTACACGACTTGAAAATCCGCCACGAATGGAAAACATCATATACAGTTTGACTATATACGGCAACGATGAAAAATTGAATTTAGATTTACTTAAAAAGAATATTGAAAAGTTCGGTACTATCTACAATACTGTAAAATTATCTTGTTCAATTTCAGGCACTATTAGCACGATTGAAAATGTTTGATTGGATACAAAATATAGCAGATTGGTTCGTTTATGATGTCTTAAATATGAAACAAGGACAACATCTTGCAGAAGCCTTAAATTTCTTTATTTATGATACCACAAAGATTTTAATACTTCTCTTTATAGTCATCTTTTTTATGGGAATCGTCAATAGCTACTTTCCAATTGACAAGGTTAAAAACTATCTGTCAAGAAATAAATTATACGGATTGGAATACCTTATGGCAAGTTTTTTTGGTGTGGTAACACCTTTTTGCTCTTGTTCTTCAGTTCCGTTATTTATTGGTTTTGTAAGAGAAGGAATTCCGTTAGGTGTAACCTTTTCATTTTTGATTACTTCACCGTTGGTTAATGAAGTTGCAATCGGACTTTTTGTTGGCTTATTTGGAATTAAAACAACCATAATTTATGTGGTTAGCGGTGTTTTGTTAGGAACTATTTCTGGTGTAATACTTCAAAAATTAAAATTGGAATCCTATTTAACACCTTGGGTTAAAGAAGTTTTAGAAAACGCTCAAAGAGAACAAGATATCTTTCAAGCAGAAAAACAAACCTTTAAACAACGCTTGCCAATTATTTGGGCAGAAGTAATAAAAATTCTTAAAGGTATCATTCCTTATGTAATTATAGGAATTGCAATTGGCGGACTAATGCACGGCTATATTCCTGAAGGTTTTTTTGAAAAATATATGGACAAGGACAATCTTTTTGCTGTTCCTATTGCTACGATTTTAGCTGTACCAATGTATTCAAACGCATCAGGCATACTTCCTGTAGTTCAGGTATTAGTTGCTAAAGGAATTCCGTTAGGAACTGCAATTGCTTTTATGATGGGAGTTGTTGGACTTTCATTGCCAGAAGCTATGCTATTAAAAAAAGTAATGACCTTAAAACTAATTGCTATCTTTTTTGGAGTCATTACACTTTGCATCATCATTTCAGGATATTTATTTAACATCATATTATAAATCATAAAATCAAATAAAATAAAAATGAATAAGACAATCAATTCTTTTTGCAGTTTTAGCAATCGGACTATTACTTACATCTTGCAACGGTCAAGGTAAAAACAAAACAACTTCTTTAGATAAATCCGTTTCAAAAATTGAAGTTTTGAACTTTCATTATACACACAGATGTATGACGTGCAATGCAATTGAAGCAAATACGAAATACACTTTGAACACTTACTTTGCAAAGGAACTTAAAGAAGATAAAATAACGTTTCATGTTATCAATGTAGATGTAAAGGAAAATGAAAAGATTGCTGAAAAATTTGAGGCATCAGGAACTTCTTTAATCTTAAACGTGATTAAAAACGGAAAAGAAACCCAAATAAATCTAACGGATTTTGCTTTTATGAATGGAAATGACCAAGAGGCTTTTTCTAAAGAGCTGAAAGCTAAAATAGATACGGAATTAAAAACGCTTTAAATGGATTTTCTGCAATCGCTTTTAGAGAATTATAATATTCCTATTTTATCGGCATTGATACTCGGACTAATGAGAGCCATTAGTCCGTGTCCTTTGGCGACCAACATAACCGCAACAGCTTTTATTTCTAAAAACATTTCAAGTAAACAAAAAGTGTTTTTAAGCGGATTGCTTTATTCTTTGGGTAGAGGTTTTAGTTATACTGCAATTGGCTTGATATTATATTTTGGAGCAAGTAAATTCCATATTGCTCGATTTTTCAATCAGAATGGAGAGAAATATTTAGGATCTTTATTAATAATAATTGGATTGATTATGCTAAATATTATTAAGCTCAATTTTTTAGGAAAATTAAATTATCAAGAAAAACTGTCTGAAAAATTTAAGGACAAAGGAATTTTAGGCTCTTTTTAGATAGGTGCAGTTTTTGCTTTAGCATTTTGTCCTTATAGCGGTGCATTGTTTTTTGGGATGTTGATTCCAATCTCAATTGCATCAGTAGACGGACTTTATTTACCCATTGTATTCGCATTTGGAACAGGATTACCTGTAATTCTTTTTACTTATTTATTAGCTTTTACAGCAGGAAAAGTCGGTATATTCTACAACAGAATTACGAAAATCGAAAAAGTAATGCGGACAGTTGCAGGTGTTGTTTTTATTTTGACTGGATTGTATTATGTTTCAATTTTCACGGGAATATTGTATTAGCCAACGCTAAAAGCCATACACATTTGCAATTCGCATCAGCCAACGCTACGCCAAAAATTGCAAAAGAGTATGTCTTGCCAACGCTCACATTTGAACTAAATAACAATAATCGGAAAACAAGCTGAACGGAAAAAGCACTATGCACAACAAATAACTAAGCTAAATTCCAAGCATTTTATCCTAATTTTGATGCATAATTTTCATCGTATGGTAAACCTGATGTAGCTACTGCAAAAGCCTGCCTTAGTAGTTTATTACAAACAGCAATTAACGCAAGCTTCTTACTTTTACCTTTGGCTATTATTCGTTCATAGATATCCCTTGCAAGCTTTGTTATATTTACAAGCTGTAAAGCTACACATAAATAGCAGGTTCCTGAGTTTAGGATTTCCCATTTTACTTATTCGACTCTTCCCTCTAACACTAGATCCCGATTGACGGATAATTGGGGTAATTCCTGCATAACTACATAGTTGATTACCGCTTTCAAAATTGGCGAAACCATTTGTTAGTATCAATAACATAATACCAGTTTTGTTACCTATTCCTGGAATACTTTTAAGAAGCGTAAGTTGCTTTTGTTGCTCATCTTTAACAATATCACTTAATCGATTCTCAAGAGTTATTAGCTCCTTTTGTAGCACTTTAAGTGATCTTTTTAAGGAATGATAAACGACTTTTGATGGTTTTCCTAGTACCTTTTCTCCGTGAAGCTTATTCTTTAATGCTGTACTCTGCTTAGTATAAATATCTATTAAACGAAGTAACTGAAGGGCTTCCGCCTGGCTCTTGTCTCTTGCGGTATACAAAGGTACCTCGTTGATACATGCATACTCACAGATAGCTTTGGCATCAGACTTATCCGTTTTCACCTTGGAGAGCTTCATCTGGATAAAACGCTTCACTGATAAAGGGATTTACTACTGAAACTTTTATTCCTTGTTCATAAAGAAACTGTGACAGTCTATAGTGATAATACCCTGTAGCTTCCATGACCACCAAGTCTTCTTCACTTAAAGTCTTTAAAAAGCATTTAAAGCCAGAACCATTATTTTTATACTGAAAATGATTCCCTTTTGAGTTGGCCACATCAAATACTCCTTTACTGATGGCCACTCCATAAATTTCATTATTTTTATTCATAGAAAAATTATTGAGAAAGGATACCTACTTTGGTTTTCATCGACTTAAAAACGAGATCTACGTCTCATAGAACTAAACGAAATTAAAGTAGAAAAGAGAGGGGATTATCAATGTTGACGGAATCTCAAGTTCCCACGCGTATTATAACCTTACTCCTCTCTTTTGTTCTTTCTGGTTAACTATCAAAATTAAGAGAATTTAAACTTAAGACGCGTATAGCCAATTGCGGCTAAATATTTATCCGATATTCAATGTTTTTAGTTATATTTATTTTAAGCGGATAAAATCTGGCAAACCAGCCCGCAACTGTCCATACTCGAAGCCGTTGTTACACATTTGAAACGGAAAAACAACCATAAATCTGAACAAATTCGCAATCTAAATATGAAAAAAATTAAATTAACACGTGAAAGCGTTGCAATGGGAGATGATATTGATGCGCCACATTTTTTGGAAATTAATATAGAACCAAACTGGACAATAACTGAAATTTTAAAATATATTTCCAATATTAATTATTTACCGAAAATAAGTGGAGGAAGAGCAACTTGGAGTGTAGCCATTAATGAACCAATAGCTGTTTTGACACAAGAAAACCCAAAAGAACCGTTGCTGATTTGCCTTCCTGATTATCCTTATCACGGAATGAGAGGTTTCGTTGAGTTTGACCATATTCACTTCAATTATCACGCACAGAAAAAAGCAAGTGAAGTATTTGAGGTGTTATCAAGATTTAAAATAGAATAAAAACGTGTTACAACAATGTATAACCGCAATTACGGCGGATTCGACTACGTACGAATCCACTCGGAATTGCTAACGTCTGTGCTAAACCGAAAAATTTGTGTACTTTAACCCGTAACTGACGGTTATACGAGACCGTTAGGAAAAATATAGAATCCGTCTCTAAAATAAAATTTATTACAAAAAATGCACAGTAAAGCTATCTCAAAATATTTTTTGGATATTAATACTTTTAATGTCCCTTTTTCATTGATTTTCGCCTTTACTTCTGGCATTTTATGGAGTGTCGTTATTTTTTCATCATTTGGGATTTTGATTGGCTATCTGGGCTATCAGACTTTCAAAAAAAATGAATATTATGGATTTTATAACCTCGGATTTACAAAAACTGACCTTTTAAAAAGAGTGTGGTTACTTAATACTTCTATTTCAATTTTATTATCTCTAATCTATTTAATATTTAGGTAAATGGATTTTTTAAAAGTAACTGACCTTAATAAATCTTACGGAAATAAAACAATTTTAAAGAATATTGACCTTGATTGTAAAACAGGAGAAATAATTGGAATATTTGGTCGAAATGGAACTGGAAAATCGACTTTATTAAAACTAATATTTGGCACAGTCAAAGCTGATTCAATTTCAATAGATATAAATTCTGAAATTATTCGTCAAAAAGCAATAATTTCATCTAAAAAAATAGGTTATTTACCCCAAGATACTTTTTTGCCCAAAGAACGGAAAGTACGAGATATAATTCCATTGTTTTATCCAAATGGAGATGACCAAGACAAAATATTTTACTCGCCACAGGTATCAAGTTTTGAAAGAATAAAAGTTGGAAAACTATCATTAGGACAATTACGCTATCTTGAACTATTGATTATTGGAAATCTAAATCATTCATTCTTAATGTTGGACGAACCGTTTTCAATGATTGAGCCTATTTATAAAGATGTGATAAAAGGATTATTACTCAAACTTAAAAAATCAAAAGGTATAATCTTGACTGACCATTATTATAATGACGTTCTTGAAATAACAGATAAAAATTTTGTTATAAAAGATTCTAAAAAAATTGAAATAAAGGACAAAAGCGATTTAGTTAAATATGAATATTTGAACTCAAATGAATAATAAAATACTTTGCCTAACACCGTATAAAAATAATGCGTAATTTAGTACAAAACCAAAAGTAAGTGCGTATTTGGTCACTCTGATTTTCCTACGGAAAATCCTCGGACACAAAACCGCACTATTCTTATACAAACCGTTGTGCAACATATGACAAAAACTATAACTGAAATAGAAAAAGTTGTAAAGCAACTGGCCAAAAAAATTAATTCACCAAGATATTTACTTCCGACATTTAGCTCACCAATTGGAGATGCA